>NZ_JASGDU010000020.1:0-38429 GCF_047607065.1 Aeromicrobium sp. | reverse complement strand
GCCGCCGCCCGCGCCGCCGGTCGGCCGCGAGCCGCCCGGCCCCCGGTCGCTCGCTCCGCTCGCCGCATGGGCGTTGGCGCTGATCGGGGTGGGACTGCTCGCGGCCGCTGCCGTCACCGGCCTGCGTTGACCCGCCGCGACCGCACCGCGACGCCTCCCGCGCCCAGCAGCGCCAGCACTCCGGCACCGCCGAGTGCCACCGGGAGCAGCGGGAACGTTCCGCTGTCCTGGCCGTCTGCGCTGGTCTTCTCGGTGTCCGTCTCGGTCACCGCGCTGCCGACGAGCGGCGAGTCGGCCGTAGGCACCGTCAGGTCCGAGGTGGCGTATTCCGGGGCGTCCTCGGCCTTGCCGTTGGTCTTCAGCGTCAGCGTGTAGGTCATCGGCGCGCTGTTGCCGTCCGGATACGAGACCTGTACGTAACGCAGCCCGGCGATGGACGAACCCCGCTGGTGCTGCTCGTACACGGTGCGGTTGAGGTACCCGACCGTGTATGACTGCGAGCCGGTGCGGAACTCGGTGGTGTCGTCGAGCAGGCGGCCGGGAAAGTCGGTCCAGTCTTCGGGCTTGGTGTCCACGCCGTACTCGTCGGTGTCGACCGCCTGGCGCAGTGGGCCGAGCACCTGCACCCACGGTTCGGCGAAGTCGCCGTCGTGATGAGCCTGCGTCACGGTGCCGTCGAACTGTGCCTGGAGGTTCTGGCCCCAGTCGAGCGGGACCGCCACGACCTGCGTCTCGCCGGGGTTGATGTCGAAGGCATAGGTGCCGTCCTCGACCACGGGAGCGCTGGAGATCGACGAGCCGGGCACGACATCGGTCACCGGGTCACCAACCTCGAGCGTCTTCCAGGTCGGCGGGTCGGGCTGCGGTGCCAGGTCGCGCTCGGCGTCGTCGGCCAGCGGCGGTTCCTCGTAGACGACGATCTCGACGGGTTCGCCGACGAGTTCGCCGCTGTACTCGGACACGTTGATCCACAGGGTGTCGACGGTGTTGCAGATGTTCTCAGGATCGGATTCGTACGACATCGCCGAGACGTAGCCGATGTTGCCGCGCGCGAAGCTCGATTGGCTGTCGCAGAGGTTTTCGTCCGGTCCGGCGTACACTGCTGCGGTCGCCTTGTCGCCGAAGTTGCCGATACCGTCGGACTTGTGGGTGAGACCGACGTGCATCGTCGATCCGGGCACGGTGCGCTGGACCTTGTACCAGGCACCCTCGTTCGAGGCGACGGTGTCGAGGTACTGGCCCGGAGCGGTCAAGGTCGGGGCGTCGGCGGGGTCCTCGGCACCGGTGACGGGCGTTCCGGTCAGGTCGAAGGGCCGCGTGGACCGGGTTTGGACGGTGGTGAGCGTGTCGATGAGACTCTGGGTGTCGGTGGCGTCGTAGTACAGGCCGCCGCCCGCCTTGGCGATGCACGAGAGCTTGTCGCGCGCAGCCTGGTCGACGTTGAGTCCGACCACGTCGATGCGCACGTCGATGCCCTGATCGGACAGATCCTCGGCCACCGTGCAGGGGTCGGGATCGCAGTTCGGCTCCCCGTCGCTCACTAGGACGATGGTGCGCTGGCCGTCGTCACCCAGATCGTCGGCGGCCTGCTGCAGGGCGTAGCCGATGGGTGTCTCGCCCAGAGGTTCGTAAGCGTCGACGGCATCGGACAGGTCATCGCGGTTGTCGGTGCCGACTGCGACGACGTTCTGTGAGTCCGTGCAGGACTCGGTGGTGCCGCCGGCCACGGCAGGATCGACGGTGGCACCGAAGACCCGCATGCCGACGGGCTGGTCCGCCGGGAGGTGGTCGATGACCGTGTGCAGCGCCTCTCTGGCGGCCTCGATGCGGGCGTTCCCGTCGCCGCTTGGTTCGGCCATCGATCCTGACGAATCCAGTACCAGCATGAGTCGGCCGGGTGCTGCTTCGGTTTCGGTACTTTCGCGCGCATGGGCGGGCAGCGCGGTGGTTGCGACGATGGCGGTGAGTGTGATGGCGAGAAGTAGGCGGCGCATGATTTCCCCTGGGCGGTCGGTGTCCTCAAGTGCTTTGCAGTTGCAAATCCTGAAGGAAACTTTGCCCCTTAGTGGCACGGGTGTCAAGATGAATCGGTTCGCAGATGCAAAATTTTTTGGGAGGTGTCATGGCTGACGTCGAAGCGAATCGGGCTGCTCAGCGCGAACTCTATGGCGAGCCGCTGGGCGAGATCCTGACGCGGTGCCGCGAGGTGTTGGGTCTGACGCAGGCCCGCCTCGCTGCGGTGCTCGGCATCTCGGCCCCGATGCTGTCGCAGGTGATGAGTGCTCAGCGCATCAAGATCGGGCACCCCGTGGCGGTGCGCCGCCTTCAGGCGATGGTCGACGTCCTCGACGAGGTGGCTGCCGGGCAGGTGCGCGTCGATGACGCGCTGGCGCGAGTCGAGCAAGCCGGTGACAGTTCTGAGGCGCTCACCGGCACGACACGGCGCGGCTCCACGCGCGAGACGGCCGCCGCAGTGCAGGCGATGTTCCGCAGCGTCGCCTCGGCCACCGACCACCTCGCCGCCGCCGATCTCGTCGCGGCGAGCCACCCGCAGATTGCCGCGATACTGCGGGTCTACGGGGCCGGAAGCCTCGACGAGGCCGCCGAACACCTCAGCGGCCAGACGCGCTGACCTGCCAGAGGTCGGTCCAGCGCAGGCCGAGATCGGCCACGAGTTCGCGCAGCAACGGGATGCTGATGCCGATGACCGTGTGCGGATCGCCCTCGATGCCCCGGACGAACGCGCCGCCGTAGCCGTCGAGCGTGAAGCCGCCGGCCACCTGCAGCGGCTCCCCGGTGGCGACGTACGCGGCGATCTCCGCGTCGCTGACGTCGGCGAAATGCACGATGGTCGAGGCCGCCTCGATGACCTCCTCGCCGCGCAGCCGCAGGCAGTGACCGGTGTGGAGCACGCCCGACCGTCCGCGCATGCGCTGCCAGCGGGCCGTCGCGGTCGCGGCATCGCCGGGCTTGCCGAGGACGTCTCCCTCGAAAGCCAGGACAGAGTCGCAGCCTATCACGAGGTCGTCGGGTCGGTCGGCGGCGACGGCGCGACACTTCAACTGGGCCAGCGCGGCGGCCAGATTGGCCGGATCGCGCGAGCTGATCTGCGACTCGTCGACCCCCGAGACTACGACTTCCGGCTCGATGCCGGCCGCGCGAAGGGTGGCTAGGCGCGCCGGTGACTGCGATGCCAGCACGATCTTCATGGAGGTGACCCTATCGAAGTCCTTGCGTGTACTGGATTGCGTACATAGCATGCGCCTATGGGTGCAGAGAAAGCGATTGCCGAACTGCTGGAGCGTTCTGGTCTGAGCAAATCCGAGCTGAGCGCGCGTTCGGGTGTGAGCCGGTCGCTGCTCGACGACTACCTCAAGGGTCGGCGTCAGCCGTCGGTCGCTCAGGTGGCACGGCTGGGTGAGGCTGCGGGGCTGCGCCTCGACCTCGTGTGGACCGCGCCGTTGCAGGTCGAGACGCCGCAGTGGGCGCGTCCGAACCCGTTGATGGAGGCACCGCCGCTGACCATCGAGGAGCGGGCCGAGGTACTCGAGCGTGTCGTGGCCACCGCGACGGCGATGCGACGGCGACCGCGCTCAGGGGAAGATGGGCTTCCCGCCCTTTCGGACCTTGGAAACGGGCGTGAAAGCGTGATGATGGAGCAGATCGTCCTCTCGCGAGCGGTTGAGGTGTAAGCGAGGTTGATGCCGCTCATTGAGGTGCGTAGCGAGGAACGAGCGGAGCCTCGAAATGAGCTACGGTTTGAGTCCCTTCGAGGCTCGCAAGCTCGCACCTCAGGGACCGGCAGGTGGCACACAACCCGAATAGATTCCGCACTTTGTTGGATCTGTTCTTCGCGGTGTCGCCGCTGCACGAGGTGGTGCGAGAACGGTCGGTCGAAGTACCGATGCGGTCGCGTGGCTCGGTCGCATCGTCGGTCAGGACGATCCGCGCTGTGCGCGCCTGCGGGCGTTGGCCCAGGCGCATGGGCGGTGACTCAGCCCCAGGCGGAGCGCCGCCACTGGCCTGGGCCGGGGCGGTGCGGGGTGCGGACGGCGCGCGCCGGATGGCCCCACTCCGAACGCTGCGGACGGCGCTCGCCGATCGCAGCGGCAGAAGCCACCGCTGAGCGCGCGGCCACGACGGCCACCAGCGCGGCCAGCTCCTCCGGCGTCGGGTCGCCCTTGACCACCCGCAGCACGGGGGCGATGGGTTCGGCATTCGGGGTGGTTTCGAGGCTCGTTCCTCGCACTGGGGGTACCTCCCGCTTGCGGGGGACAGCCACCGGCTCGGCGCTCACAGCGGGATGTTCCCGTGCTTCTTGGGCGGCAGCGTCTCGCGCTTGGTCGCCAGCAGGCGCAGCGCCTTGACGACCTCGGCGCGGGTCTGCACCGGCTCGATGACCGCGTCGATGTAGCCGCGCTCGGCCGCGATGTACGGATTGCACAGCTCGTCCTCGTACGCCTCCATCAGCTCGGCGCGCTTGGCCTCCGGATCGTCGGCGGCCGCGACCTCCTTGCGATACAGGATGTTGACCGCGCCCGAGGCACCGACCACGGCGATCTGACCGGTCGGCCACGACAGGTTGACGTCGGCACCGAGGTGCTTGGACCCCATGACGTCGTATGCGCCGCCGTAGGCCTTGCGCGTGATGATCGTGACCAGCGGGACCGTCGCCTCGGCGTAGGCGTAGATCAGCTTGGCACCACGGCGGATGATGCCGTTCCACTCCTGCTCGGTACCCGGCAGGAAGCCCGGCACGTCCACGAAGGTCAGCACCGGGATGTTGAAGGCATCGCAGGTGCGCACGAAGCGGGCGGCCTTCTCGGAGGCGTCGATGTCGAGGCAGCCGGCGAACTGCATCGGCTGGTTGCCGACGACGCCGACGCTGCGCCCCTCGACCCGGCCGTAGCCGATGACGATGTTCGGCGCGAACAGCGGCTGGACCTCCAGGAAGTCGCCGTCGTCGAGCACCGACTCGACGACCGTGCGGATGTCGTAGGGCACGTTGGGCGAGTCGGGAATCAGCGTGTTGAGCGCCAGATCGGTGTCGGTCGGCTCCAGGTCAGCAGCCTCGTCGTAGACCTCGGCCTCTTCGAGGTTGTTCTGCGGCAGGTAGCTCAGCAGCGCCTTGACGTACTCGATGGCGTCGTCCTCGTCGGCCGCGAGGTAGTGGGCGTTGCCGCTCTTGGTGTTGTGCGTGCGGCCACCGCCGAGGTCCTCCATCGAGACGTCCTCGCCGGTGACGGTCTTGATGACGTCCGGACCGGTGATGAACATGCCGGAGGTCTGGTCGACCATGATCGTGAAGTCGGTGACTGCGGGGGAGTACACGTGGCCGCCGGCGCAGTTGCCCATGATGAGGCTGATCTGCGGGATGACCCCCGAGGCGTGGACGTTGCGCTTGAAGATCTCGCCGTACAGGCCGAGCGAGACGACGCCCTCCTGGATGCGTGCGCCGGCACCCTCGTTGATGCCGATGATCGGGCAGCCGGTCTTGAGTGCGAGGTCCATGACCTTGGTGATCTTCTCGCCGTAGACCTCGCCGAGGCTGCCGCCGAACACGCTGAAGTCCTGGCTGAACACGCACACCTGGCGGCCGTCGACCGTGCCGTAGCCGGTGATGACGCCGTCGCCGAGCGGCTGCTTGCCCTGCAAGGACGGGGAGTGGCTGCGGTGCCGGGCCAGCGCGTCGAGTTCGACGAAACTGCCCTCGTCGAAGAGCAGCTCGATCCGCTCACGGGCCGACTTGCGGCCGCGGCCGTGCTGCTTGGTCGCGGCGGCTTCGGCCACCTCGACGGTGGCCTCGTGATGACGGCGGCGGAACTCGTCGAGCTTGCCGGCCGTGGTGTGCGGGTCGGTCTGGGTCACGACATCGTCGGTGGTCTGCGCTTCAGTCACGCGGGCCAGCGTATCGAGCGCGCCGCCCGGCACGCCCGACAGGTGCGGTGTGTGAGGGTGTCACCGTGATCGACGAAAAACACACCGGTGACGATTTCGACCCGGCGAGCCTGGCCGGCGGCAACTGGATCTGGGGCGACATCGTCGTCACCGACACCACCGCGAGCACCAACGCCGACGCGGCGGCTGCCGCCCGCGCCGGGGCGGCCGAGGGCACGGTCTTCACGACCCGCCACCAGAGCGCGGGCCGTGGGCGGCTGGGACGTTCCTTCGAGTTGCCGCCGGGCACCGGCATCGCAGTGTCGGTGGTGCTGCGGCCGCACATGCCGCTGGCGGCGTGGTCGTGGCTGCCGCTGCTCACCGGGCTGGCCGTGCTCGACACGGTGCGCGACCTCGGCGTCGACGCCCGTCTCAAGTGGCCCAACGACGTGCTCGCAGGCGGACGCAAGATCTCCGGCATCCTGCTGGAAGCGGTCGACGGCACCGCCGCAGTCATCGGCATCGGCCTGAACGTGAGCGTGACGGCCGACGACCTGCCCGTCCCGACCGCGACCTCGTTGTTGCTGGAAGGTGCCGCGTCGACCGACCGCACCGACGTCCTGCGGCGGCTGCTGGACCATCTGGACTCCTGGTACCGCCGGTGGATCGACGGTGCCGACGTGCGTACCGCCTATCGGGCCGATTGCGCGACCGTGGGCCAGCAGGTGCGCGTCGAGCGACCCGAGGGGTTGCTCACCGGCCTGGCCGAGGACATCGACGCCGCCGGCCGTCTGGTGGTCGACGGCCAGCCGCTGAGCGCCGGCGATGTGACCCACGTGCGCCCTCAGAGGTGAGAACTGCTGCCGTGCGCGGCCACTCCATGACAAGATCGCCTCATGGCGCTGTCCGAGAAGATGCTCATGTCCGGCGAGCACAACCTGCAGACGACCCGCACGCACGTCAAGGCGCTGATCGTGCCGTTCCTGCTACTGCTGGTCATCGCCTTCGTCGGCACGTTCGCTGCGGCGAAGGTCGGTGACGTCGGCCGCGGCTGGGTGCGCTGGGGCATCATCGCAGTGGCCGTCGCGCTCGCACTGTGGTTCGTCGTGCTCCCGTTCCTGCGGTGGTACCTGTGGACCTACACGCTGACCAACCGGCGCATCGTCGAGCAGAAGGGTGTTTTGACCCGGACCGGCCGGGTCATCCCGTTGAGCCGCATCAACGACGTCTCGTACGAGAAGAACCTCAACGACCGCATCCTCGGTTCCGGCACGCTCATCATCCATAACGCCTCCGACGAGGCCGGGCTGCTGCTCGACGACATCCCGCAGATCGAGCAGTTTCACCGGGCGATCAGCGACCTGGTTTTCGAGCACCACCGCAACGACGACTAGGCGAGCGGTGCCGCGATGACCAGCAGGCCGTCCTCACCGGCTCCCCCTCCGGACTCCGAGCCGGAGTCCGACCGTGCGGAGTTGCGCTCGTTGCTGCTGACGCTGCTGTTGCGCGAGGACCTCGCCTACGACATCGCGCAGGCGGCCACTGCTGCGGGTATCGAGGCCGATCTGGCGCGCCGGCTGTGGCGGGCGCTCGGCTTCCCCGAGCCGGCTGGCCGGCAGACCTTCGGTGACGCCGACGTCGAGACGTTCTCGCTCGTCGGTTCGGCGGTCGACGCCGACCTGCTCACCGAGGAGACCGCGCTGCGGCTGGTGCGCGCCCTGGGTGTCACGATGGCGCGCCTGGCCGACTGGGAGGTCGCCACGCTCGTCGATCAGATGGAGCGCGATGTGGCCGCCGGGCGGGCGCAGAGCCGTCTTGACGTGGCGCTGCGGCTGGCCGACCGGGTGGCACCGGGCTTCGAGCAGCTATTGCTGCAGGCGTGGCGCCGTCATCTGGCGGCCGCCGCGGCGCGCATGGAGGCCATCGGTGCCCACGACACCGAACTGCGCACCACGACCATGACCGTCGGGTTCGCCGATCTCAGCCGGTTCACCTCGCTGTCCAATCAACTCGATGACGCCGCGCTCGGCTCGCTGGTGGAGCGGTTCGAGGAGCGCGGGGCCGACGTCATCACCGCCGGGGGCGGCCGGGCGATCAAGACCCTCGGCGACGCCGTCCTGTACGTCACCGACGATCCGGTCAAGGCCACCCGGATCGCTCTCGACCTGGTTTCGGAGGTCGGTGCGCGCGACGAGGTACCGGCGATCCGGGTCGGGCTGGCCACGGGGTCGGTGGTGAGCCGGCTCGGGGACGTCTTCGGCCCGCCGGTCAACCTGGCCGCGCGCTTGTCGCATGTGGCCCGCAGCAACCGGGTGCTCGTCGACGACACGACGGCGCAGGCGCTCGGTCCGGAGTTCAGCACGCGGGCGCTGCCGCCGCGTCCGCTGCGCGGCTTCGGCACGGTCTCTCCGATCACCGTCACCGAGCGCCGCGGTTTCCGGGCCAGATGATGCGCTCGGCCTCGCCCTCGGCCTGACAGCGATAGGCTCGGCGGCATGTCTCATGCGCATCTGGCCGTCGTCGGGGGTGGGCAGTTAGCCCGCATGATGCAGCAGCCGGCCATCGCGCTCGGCCTGCGTATCCGGCTGCTGGCCGAGGGGCCGGATGTCTCGGCCGCCCAGGTGATCGCGGACTCGATCATCGGCGATCACACGGTGCTGGCTGATCTGGAGGCGGTGGCCGAGGGGGTCGGCGTCGTGACCTTCGACCACGAGCACGTGCCGCCGGAGCACCTGCGCGCGCTCGCCGATGCCGGGCACGCGCCGCGCCCCGGTCCGCACGCGCTGCTGTACGCGCAGGACAAGGGCGAGATGCGCGCGCGGCTGACCGGGTTGGGCACCCCCTGCCCGCGCTGGGCGTTCGTCGAGACTCCGGGCGACCTGGCCGCCTTCGGCTTCCCCGCAGTCGTCAAGGCCACGCGCGGCGGTTACGACGGCAAGGGCGTCTGGGTCGTGCGGGAGGCCGCCGAGGCCGCCGAGGCGTTCGCGTCGGGCGCGCGTCTCATCGCCGAGGAGCTGGTCGACTTCCGCCGGGAGCTGTCGGCCCAGGTGGCCCGCCGCCCGAACGGCGAGGTCGTGGCCTACCCGGTCGTCGAATCGCGGCAGGCCGGCGGCGTGTGCGCCGAGGTCGTCTCGCCGGCACCGGACCTCGATGCCGCGCTGGCGAGCGAGGCGGCGGACCTCGCCGAGCGGATCGCCGCCGAACTCGATGTCGTCGGCATGCTCGCCGTCGAGCTGTTCGAGACCGCCGACGGTCGCCTCCTCGTCAACGAGCTGGCGATGCGGCCGCACAACACGGGGCATTGGAGCATCGACGGCGCGGTCACGAGTCAGTTCGAGAACCACCTGCGCGCGGTCATGGATCTGCCGCTGGGGCCGGCCGATCCTCTCGCCCCGTGGAGCGTCATGGTCAACGTCCTCGGCGGTGCGGTCACCGACCTGGACGCGCAGTTGCCGGTGGTACTCGGCGACGTGCCGCATGCGAAGGTCCACCTGTACGGCAAGGCGGTCAAGCCCGGACGCAAGGTCGGGCACGTCACGGTTGTCGGCGACGACCTGGCCGACGTGCTCGCCGACGCCCGCCGGGCCGCGGCGCTGCTGACCGTAGGATCTCCGGCATGAATCACAGCGCGCGCGTCGGCATCGTCATGGGGTCGGACTCGGATTGGCCCACGATGCAGGCTGCCGCCGAGGCCGTGGCGGAGTTCGGCATCGGTTACGAGGCCGATGTCGTCTCGGCGCACCGCATGCCTGACGAGATGCTCGCCTACGGGCGCGAGGCGCACGCGCGCGGGCTGGAGGTCGTCATCGCCGGAGCCGGGGGAGCGGCCCATCTGCCCGGCATGCTCGCTGCGGTGACACCGCTTCCGGTCATCGGCGTGCCGGTGCCGCTGAAGTACCTCGACGGCATGGATTCACTGCTATCGATCGTGCAGATGCCTGCGGGGGTTCCCGTGGCGACGGTGTCCATCGGCAACGCCCGCAATGCCGGCCTCCTGGCCGCCCGCATCCTGGCTGTCGGCGACCCCGACCTGACCGCCCGCATGGTCGACTTCCAGGGACGGCTCGCCGACGCCGCCCGCGCCAAAGGAGCGGCCGTCCGCAACGCCTGACCGAGACCGTGTTCTCCGGTCAGCGGGCGAGGTGGAGAGAGGCGTCGGTCCAGGCGCGCATCTCGGCGAGCAGGGCGGGGTTCTCCTCCAGCGAGGTGCCGTAGGACGGGACCAACTCGGCGAGTTTGCCGCGCCAGGCCTGGCCCTGGAAGCGGTCGGCGAAGCAGCGCTGCAACACGTCGATCATGGCTGCCACCGCCGTCGAAGCACCCGGTGACGCGCCCAGCAGGCCCGCGATGGAGCCGTCGGCGGAGTTGACGACGGTGGTGCCGAACTCCAGCGAGCCGCCCATCTTCCCCTTTTTGCGGACGACCTGGACGCGCTGCCCGGCGGTGATGATCTCCCAGTCGTCGCCGTTGACTTCGGGGGCGAAGACGCGCAACTCGTCGATCTTCTTGTTCCGGCCCTTGGCCAGCTCCAGCACGAGGTACTTGATGAGGCCCCACGAGGTGACGCCGACGGCCGCCATCGGCAGCAGGTTGTGGGCGCGCACCGACAGCGGCAGGTCGGTGAAGGACCCCTCCTTGAGGAACTTCGGGGTCCAACCGGCGAACGGGCCGAACAGCAGCGACCGCTCGCCGTCGATCACCCGGGTATCGAGGTGCGGCACTGACATCGGCGGGGCACCGACTGCGGCCATGCCGTAGACCTTCGCCTCGTGCTTCTCGGCGACCGACGGGTCGAGGCAGCGCATGAACTGGCCGCTGACCGGGAAGCCGGCGAAGCCCTTGATCTCGGAGATGCCGGAGCGTTCCAGCAGGGTCAGTGCCCCGCCGCCCGCGCCGACGAAGACGAACTTGGCGTTGATCGTGACGGTCTTGCCGTGGTCGCGGTCCTTGACCTTGACACGCCAGGTGCCGTCGGACTCACGGGTGAGGTTCTTGACGTGATGGCGGTAGCGGATGTCGGCACCCGACGCGGCGAGGTTCTTGACGAACTGCCGGGTCAGCGCGCCGAAGTCGACATCGGTGCCCGACTCGGTCCAACTGACCGCGACGTCCTCGGCGGCGTCACGGCCCTGGGCCATGAGCGGCAGGCGGCGGGCGAACTCGGTCTCGTCGTCGATGAACTCCAACTCCGAGAACAGCGGATTGGCCGCGAGTTTGTCGTAGCGCTTGCGCAGGTACTCGACGTTCTCGCCGCCCCGCACGAAACTCACATGCGGCACGGGATTGATGAAGTGCGACGGATCGGTCAGCACCCCGGCATCGACGCAACTGGCCCAGAACTGGCGCGACTGCTGGAACTGCTCGTTGACGACGGGTGCCTTGGAGATGTCGACATCCCCGTTCGGTAGCAGCGGGGTGTAGTTGAGTTCGCATAGGGCCGAGTGTCCGGTGCCGGCGTTGTTCCACGGACCGGAACTCTCCAGGGCCGGCTCGCTCAGCCGCTCCAGGAGCGTGATCGACCAGTCCGGTTCCAGGGCGCGCAGGAGGGCGCCGAGGGTCGCGCTCATAATGCCGGCACCCACGAGCAGCACGTCGGTCGTGACGCGGTCGGGCAGCGGCGATGCCGTCGGGGCGGGAAGATTCACGTTTTCGGGCAACGCTCGACACTCCTCGGGGCGGATGCAAGGCGGCTGATCGGCACGGGCCGCACGTCCCACTGTGCCGGAAGTCCCAGGCAAATGCGTCATCGGGGTCGCCCCGGCGGTTACCGATGAGTCACCGAGGGGCCGCTGCCTGCACCGAGGTCGCGTCCTACGATGACCGGGCGGCCCGTCGGTTCGACTCGCGTGGCCGGCCCATCCCGCGTCGTCAGGAGACACCCATGTCCGACATGTTCGCCTTGTCCGAGGAACATCGCGCGATCCGCGAGGCCGTGCGCGCCGTCGCCGAGGCTAAGATCGCCCCTCACGCCGCCGCGGTCGACGAGGAGGCGCGCTTCCCGAAGGAGGCCGCCGAAGCGCTGCTCGCCTCGGACTTCCACGCGCCGCATGTGCCCGAGGCCTACGGCGGTGCCGGTGCCGACGCGCTCGCGACGGTGCTAGTGATCGAGGAGGTCGCGCGGGTGTGCGTGTCCAGTTCGCTGATCCCTGCGGTCAACAAGCTCGGCTCGCTGCCGGTGCAGATCGGCGGCAACGAGGAGATCAAGGCGAAGTACCTCGGCAAGCTCGCTCGCGGCGAGGGCGGCTTCTCCTACTGCCTGTCCGAGCCGGATGCCGGGTCCGACGCCGCGAACCAGAAGACCAAGGCCGTGCGCGACGGTGACGACTGGATCATCAACGGCACGAAGCGCTGGATCACCAATGCCGGCGAGTCCGAGTACTACACGGTGCTCGCGCAGACCGATCCTGAAAAGCGCAGTAAGGGCATCACCGCCTTCGTCGTGGAGAAGTCCGACGAGGGGGTGTCCTTCGGTGCCCCGGAGAAGAAACTCGGCATCAAGGGGTCCCCGACGCGCGAGGTGTACTTCGACAATGTCCGCATCCCCGGCGACCGCATCATCGGCGAGGTCGGCGAGGGCTTCACCATCGCGATGAAGACCCTCGACCACACCCGTGTCACCATCGCGGCGCAGGCGGTCGGCGTCGCCCAGGGGGCGCTGGACTACGCGCTCGGCTATGTCCAGGAGCGCAAGCAGTTCGGCAAGGCGATCTCGGAGTTCCAGGGTGTCGAGTTCATGCTCGCCGACATGGGTATGAAGATCGAGGCCGCCCGCCAACTCACGTATGCGGCCGCCGGGCGTTCGGAGCGCGGAGATGCGGACCTGACGTTCTTCGGCGCCGCTGCCAAGGCCTTCGCCTCCGACGTCGCCATGCAGGTCACGACCGATGCGGTGCAGTTGCTCGGCGGCTACGGGTTCACCCGCGACTACCCGGTCGAGCGCATGATGCGCGACGCGAAGATCACCCAGATCTACGAGGGCACCAACCAGGTCCAGCGCATCGTCATGGCCCGCCAGCTCCTCGCCGGCATCCAGTCGTCGATCTGACAGCCCCGCAGGGCGTAGGGCGCGGCAGGGGTTACAGTCCGGTTCATGGGAACCGCCTTTCTGCTGACCTGCCTGGTCATCGTGGCCACACCGGGCACGGGCGCGCTCTACACGATCGGTACGGGCCTCGGGCGGGGTGCGCGAGCGAGCGTGATCGCTGCCTTCGCCTGCACGCTCGGCATCGTCCCGCATCTGCTCGCGGCGATCACGGGACTTGCCGCAGTGCTCCAGGCCTCCGGCGTGGCTTTTGCCGTCATCAAGTGGGCGGGCGTCGCCTATCTGCTCTACATGGCATGGTCGACCTGGCGGGAGCGGGGTGAGATCGCAGTGGAGGCGGCGGCCACGGTCTCGGTGTGGAGAGTCATCGGGACGGGGATCACGCTCAACCTCCTCAACCCGAAGCTCACGCTGTTCTTCTTCGCGTTCCTTCCGCAGTTCGCCCCGTCTGGCGCGGTGGGGGAGATGGTGGGGTTGTCGGCCGTCTTCATGGCGATGACCTTCGTGGTGTTCGCGGGTTACGGTGCGTGCGCCGCAGCGATGCGTGATCGCGTGCTGCGCCGTCCCCAGGTCATGGACTGGATGCGCAGGGTGTTCGCCGCGACGTTCGCCGCGCTCGGTGCTCGGCTCGCCTTCGAGTCCCGCTGAATCGACGTGACACAGTGGGGGCATGCCGCTCGACCTGACCGCTGATGTCGTCACGCTGACCGCTGCCCTCGTGGACATCCCTTCGGAGAGCCTGGCCGAGCAGCGGATCGCCGACGAGGTGGAGGTGGCGCTGCGGTCGCTGCCGCATCTGGAGGTGGTGCGCGACGGTCACTCGATCATCGCGCGGACCGACCTCGGCCGGCCGGAGCGGGTCGTGATCGCCGGGCATCTCGACACCGTGCCGGTCAACGGCAACCTGCCCGCGCGGCGCGACGGCGAGCTGCTGCACGGCCTCGGATCCTGTGACATGAAGGGGGGCGTGGCGGTCGCCCTGCGGCTGGCCGCGACGCTCCCCGAGCCGACGCGCGACGTCACGTACGTCTTCTACGAGGCCGAGGAGATTGCGGCGGTCCACAACGGACTCGGACGGCTCGCGCGGGAACATGCCGACTGGATCGCCGGGGACTTCGCGATCCTCATGGAGCCGTCCAATGCCGGCGTCGAAGCGGGCTGCCAGGGCACCATGCGCGTCGATCTCACGACGCACGGAGAACGCGCCCACTCGGCCCGCGCCTGGATGGGCAGCAACGCGATCCATGCGCTCGCACCCGCCCTGGCGACGCTCGCGGCCTACGAGCCGCGTGAGGTCGAGATCGACGGACTCACCTACCGCGAGGGACTCAACGCGGTGGGCGTGTCCGGCGGGGTGGCCGGCAATGTCATCCCCGACGAGGCCACGCTGTCGATCAACTTCCGTTTCGCCCCCGACCGCAGCGAGGACGACGCGCTCGCCTTCTTGCGCGAGACCTTCGCCGGCTTCGATCTGACGGTCACCGACTCGGCACCGGGGGCGCTGCCCGGTCTCGGACGGCCGGCCGCAGCGGCCTTCGTGGAGGCCACCGGAGCCGAGGTCGGCCCGAAGTTCGGCTGGACCGACGTCGCCAAGTTCACCCTGCTCGGCATCCCGGCGGTCAACTACGGCCCCGGTGATCCGGTCTACGCCCACAAGGCCGACGAGCACGTGCCGGTGGCCCACCTGCACAGCGTCGAGGACCGCCTCCGCGCTTGGCTCACGTCCTGAACTCGGTCGTTCCTCCCGGTCCCTGAGGTGTGAGGCCGCCTGCGGCCGAGCCTCGAAGGGACCCCACCAGTGCGGGCTGTCGTAGATCCTGTCGATCCGCGATCAGATCAAGGTGACGGTGGGCTGATCCTTGCCGATCAGTGCCTTGGCCAGTCGGGCGTCCAAAGTCGCCAGGACGAGTCCGTGGCGCGAAGCGAGATTCACGAGGTGCAGGTCGGTGACCTGGCGGTGTCCGACCAGCCCGCTGAGATCGACGGAGGCATCGGCGAGGCTCGTGTCGTCGGCGACGAAACGGTGTCCGTGGCGGGCGCGCATGGCGCGGAGCGCGTCGAATACCTCGCTGGCGCTGCGCGTTGTGCCTGCCACGACGGGGTTGAGCATGAGCCGGACGAACCCAGCCTCGGTGAACGGCGTCGTGGCCCACTGTTCCACGTCGCGGAACCATCGGCGGGCGCGGACGTGGTGGACGTGCTCGACGTTGGTCAGGGCGATCAGGACTCCGACGTCGAGCAGATAGCTCGGCCGATCAGTCATCGTCGCGGAACTCATCGACGAGTTCAGGGGTGATGACGTGGCCTGGTACGCGAGAGAACACGGGGAAGTCGTCGGCCAACTCGACGGTCGTCTCCTTGCTCACGATGATGTCCGACGCCGCCCGTCGGAGCGCGGCGATCTCGTCGCGCAGCTGCTGGATCGCGGTCAGCACGTCGCCTTCGGTCCCTTGGGCCTCGTCGTCGGACTGACGGTCCAGCGCCTCGACCGAGACCGCGATGAACAGGTTCAAGACGATGTAGGTCGAGACGAGGATGTAGAAGACGAAGAACAGCCAGGCAGCCGGATGGGCGTCGGTAACGGGCCGGACGACGTTGGCCCAGTCGTCCCCGGTCATCACCTGGAACAGGCTCAGCAGCGAGCTGGGCAGGTCGCCGAAGTGCTCCGGATCGGTCGCGCCGAACATGTGCGTCGCCATGACGCTGCTGGCGTAGATCAGCATGGTCAGCAGGGTGCCGATGGAGGCCATGCCGGGGATCGTCGCGCCGAGCGCTGCGACGACCTGACGCATCGAGCGCACCGTCGAGAGCAGGCGCAACACCCGCAGGACGCGCAGTACCCGCAAGACGGCCAGGCCGCCCGAGGCCGGCACCAGCGCGATCAGTACGACGAACAGGTCGAACAGGCTCCATCCGTCGCGGAAGAAGGCGGTGCGGTGGGCATACATGCGCAGGGCGATCTCCACGACGAAGACGGCGACGGTGAGGTGAGAGATGACGGCGAGCCAGGGTGCCGCGTCGAGGACGCGCGGGGAGGTTTCGAGTCCGAGAAGCGCCGCGTTGAGCACGATGACGACGATGATGAACCACTGGAATCGCCGGGAATCGACCAGTTCTCGGACACGATGGCGCAGGGGGGACACGACAACTCCTCGTCGCTCGCGGGACACGGCGCGGCTCAGCCTAGTGGCCGGGGACCGCCAGGGCATGTCGGCGAAAAGGTCGGTCCCGGCTGGCAGGATCACGGTGTGGACACCCTGCCCGGACCCGATGGCCTGCCGCGCTGCCCGTGGGGTGCCGCGCCGGACATGACTGAGTACCACGACCGCGAGTGGGGGCGGCCGGTCCACGGTGATGCGGGGCTATTCGAGCGGATCAGCCTGGAGGCCTTCCAGTCCGGCCTGTCATGGGCGGTGATTCTGCGCAAACGCGAGGCGTTCCGAGCGGCCTTCTGTGGTTTCGACCCGGCGCGGGTGGCCCGGTTCGGCCCCGGCGACGTCGGCCGGTTGCTCGCCGATGCCGGCATCGTGCGCAATCGGGCGAAGATCGAGGCCACCATCGTCAACGCCCAGGCGGTGCTGGGCCTCGACGGCCGGCTCGATGAGGAGGTCTGGTCCTTCGCCGCAGCCGCAGGGCGTCTGCGGCCGGTGCGCGCGGCCGACGTGCCGACGGTCACGACACAGTCCGCAGCGCTCGCTCGGCGTTTGCGTGTCCTGGGCTTTCGTTTCGTCGGACCGACCACTGCCTATGCGCTCATGCAGGCCGCCGGCCTGGTCGACGACCACCTCGCCGGATGCGTCACGGCACCGCCGCAGGGCTGAACCGACGCGGTTTCGCGCTCCCGCAGGGCATGAGAGATAATAGGCACACGGCTTGCCGGACCGGCGAGCGTGACGAGAGGGGTACGCATGGCGGCCATGAAGCCGCGGACCGGCGACGGTCCGATGGAGGTCACCAAGGAGGGGCGCTGCATCGTCATGCGCGTTCCGCTCGAGGGCGGCGGTCGTCTGGTCGTCGAACTCAACAACGAAGAAGCCGCCACGCTCGGCGACGCACTCAAAGCCGTCTGATGTTCGGCCTCACGGTGCGTTGGTCGCTGGCCGACGCACCGGCCGGGACCCTCGAACGACTCCACGCCTATGTGGAGGAGGAGTCATTCGGGCGCTTCGCCGGTCTGGACGGCCTGCGGTACAAGACCTGGCGCGCCCGCGAAGGCGAATGGTTCGAGGGCAGTTACGTCTTCGCCTCCGAGGAGGCGCGGGCGGTGTTCCAGCGTGACTTCGAGGCGGTCGCGGCCACCGCGCGCGGATCACAGATCATCGGCTCGGCACCGGTCCTGATCGAGCCGTGCGAGATCGTGGCCGCCGTCCGCGGCCCGGCCGGATTCCGCTCCGCCGCCCGCTTCGAGTCCTGACCCGGCCGGCCGGGTCAGGCGGCCGAGCGGATGACGAGCAGGCCGTCGCCGACCGGCAGCACGATGGCGTGCAGGGTCTCGTCGCCCTGAACCCGCTGCAGCAGGTCGCGGATCGCGGCGGTCTCGGGGTCGTTCTGGTCGGGGTCGGCAACCCGGTCGTGCCACAGGGCGTTGTCGAAGCAGATCAGCCCGCCGGGGCGCACCAACCGCAGCGCCTCGTCGAGGTATTCGCCGTATTCGACCTTGTCGCCGTCGAGGAAGACCAGATCGTAGCCGCCGTCGGCCAGGCGCGACATGACATCGAGCGCGGACCCCGCGATGAGGCGGAACCGCTGCGGCGCGATACCGGCCACGGTGAACACCTCGCGGGCGTGCCGCTGATGCTCGGCCTCCCGGTCGACCGAGGTCAGCACGACCTCCTTCGACGCGCGCAGCAGGCACAGGCCCGAGACGCCCGTGCCGGTGCCGATCTCTACCACGGCCCGAGCCCCGATGGCCGCAGTCAGGAAGCCGAGGACCGACGCGCACGCGGGACCGACCGGGGCGACGCCGACGACTTCGGCGCGCTGGCGGGCCTCGGCGGCGAGGGCGTCTTCGGCGGCGTAGCCCTCGGCGTACGCCAGGCTGGCCGCGTTGGTCATGCTGCTCTCCAAACCACGGCGTCAGCGTAGTGCGGCGACGCCGCCGTCAGGTGGCACCACACCGGGAGCGCCGTAAACAGCTACGCCCACGGGGAACCGTCAGTGGGTGCTGGGCGTTCTCTCAGTAAGGACTTGCACGATCGACCTATGACCAGCGACAGGAACCCCGTGGCGACCAGCGAACCGCATCCCAGTCTGGAGTGGGACGCCATCGTGTCCGAGCATTCGGCGCGCGTCTACCGGCTCGCGCTACGGCTGACCGGCAACCCGCACGATGCCGAGGACCTCACGCAGGACGTCTTCGTGCGGGTTCTGCGCTCCCTCGACAGTTATGAGCCGGGCAACTTCCCCGGCTGGCTGCACCGCATCACGACGAACCTCTTCCTCGACCGCGCCCGGCGCGCCTCGCGTATCCGTATGGATCGTTTCGCCGAGGGAGCCGAGGACCGGCTGCTGGGCCGTGAGGTGCGTCCGGAGGACGCGGTCCACGACGCGGGCTTCGACCCCGATATCGAGCAGGCGTTGCAGGCGTTGCCCGAGGACTTCCGGGTCGTCGTCGTGCTGTGTGATGTCGAGGGCCTGAGTTACGAGGAGATCGCCGATGTGCTCGGCGTGAAGTTGGGTACGGTCCGTTCGCGTATCCATCGCGGGCGGACGCAGTTGCGTACCGCGCTGGCGCACCGTGCCCCGAGCCGGGGGCGTTCGCGGGTGTGGGGACCGGTCGGGGTCGGATGACACATCTGGGTGCCGAGGTCGCGGCGTACGTCGACGGACAGCTCTCGCCCGAACGGGCCGAGGCCGTGCGTCGTCATCTGGACGGGTGCGAGCGCTGTCGTGTCCGCGCGGCCGAGCAGGAGCAGGTCAAGCGGCGCATGGCGCTCGGTCGGCCGGCTCCGGTGGTGCCGGCACACCTCGTCGCCGCCCTGGCTGCGGTGCCAGCCGCGCCGCCGTCCCCCGCCGGTTCGCGAGCCGGCCGCGCCGGTGCCGTCGCCAGCGCGATCCTGGGGTCGTCCGCAGCGGTCCTGGTGCTCGCCTACCTGTTGGCACCTCCCGTCGACGACACCCCCGGTGACCCGGTGCGTCCGGATTACGACGCCTATGCGGCCTCCTTCGTCAGCGATGCGGACAGTCGTCGTTCATCGGAGACGGCACTGACCGCGAGCGTGTCGTCGCCGGAGGCTGAGGTCACCCTGACCGGCGAGGATCTGGAGGAGTTGGCCGCCGCCGGATGGCCGTGCGACGAGTATCTGGCAGTCGATCTGGCCCGCGTCGACGGGCGTTTCGTCGAAGATGGAGCTGCGGTGGCGTTGCACTACTCCGGCGATAACGCCCAGTTGCATCTCATCGAGCAAGTCGGCTCGCTGGATACCGCAGCGCTGGACGGATTCGACCGGGAGGCGCTGGCCGGCTCGGAGGTCTGGGTGCGCGAGGGACAGCCGACGGTGGTCACGTGGCAGGCTGACGGGGTCGTGTACACGGTCGTCACCAACGCCTCGCTGCACCGTGTGGCGGAAGTCCTTGAGGAGTTGCCGTCGACGCCGGCCCGCTCGGTGGTCGGCCGTATTGAGGACGGCCTGCATCGTATGTCCTCCTGGGCCTCGGCCGCCTGAGCCGGTCCGCGCTGCCGACGGGGGCGTCGAGTTACGGTGCGGTGCTCCTGCCGGCGGTGTTGTGGCGTGCCGTGGCTGGTCCCTGAGGTGCGCCCTTCGAGGCTCGTCGTTCCTCCTCGCACCTCAGGACCCGCGCAGCACACCTCGAAGGGACCAGAACCGTAGCTCATTTCGCCCTTCGAGGCTGGGGGCACCTCCCTGAACGGAGCGCAGCGGAGTTCTCGGGGGACTCCTTCGTCGCAGCACCTCAGGACCCGGCTCCGTTCGTTCCTCGCTACGCACCTCAACGAGCGGCTCTGCCTATCTGCGGAGTCTCTACATCAGCACTTCTCAGGTGGCCTCGGGGTCGAAGGGGGGGCGATCGCCGGGGCGCAAGGCGGCCGGTGACGGGCGCGCGGGGGCGGAGGCCGGGGCGGGATCGTCCAGCAGCGTGCGACGGACCGCCTCGCGCGGGTCGAGGTCGCGCAGGTTTACGCCCGACAGGTCGTGGCCGATCTCCTTGCCGAGATCGTTCTTGGCGTTCTCGGCCATCTGGCGGATGGTGCGGACGAAACGCCCGGCTTGACGAGCTAACTCCGGTAGCCGTTCCGGCCCGAACACCACCATCGCCACGACCACGACGACCCCGATCTCGGCCCAGCCCATCCCGAACATGATGCGGTCTGCCGCGCTCTAGAGTCGCCCGGCGGGAGTGAGTCCGAGCTGCATCCCGGCCAGGCCTCGCGAACGTCCGCTGAGTCGGTCGGCGGCCCCTTGAAGCACCTTTGCCGCCGTCGTGTCGGGGTGCGAGACGACGATGGGTTGGCCCTTGTCGCCGCCGATGCGCAGCCGTTCGTCGAGCGGCACCTCGCCCAGCAGCGGCACGTCGTGTCCGAGCCGCTCGGCCAGCGTCGAGGCGACCTGCTGGCCACCGCCGCTGCCGAAGATCTCCACGCGCTCCCCGGAGGGCAGTTCGAGGTAGGACATGTTCTCGATGACGCCGACGACCCGCTGGTGCAGCATCGAGGCCATCGTCCCGGCCCGCTCGGCGACCGTGGCCGCAGCTTGTTGTGGCGTGGTGACGACGACGACTTCGGCCGTCGACAGGTGCTGGCCGATGCTGATCGCCATGTCGCCGGTGCCCGGCGGGAGGTCGAGTAGCAGGGCGTCGAGGTCGCCCCAGTAGACATCGCTGAGCATCTGCACGAGCGCGCGGTCGAGCATCGGCCCGCGCCAGGCGACGACCTGATCCTTGCGGGGCTTGAGCATGCCGATGCTGATGACCTTGAGATCGTGCTCGGCACCAGTGACCGGCACAGGAACCGGCATAATCATGTCGTCGACCTGGGTCGGACGGGAGTCGCCGGCACCGACGAGATCGGGGATCGAATGGCCGTAGATGTCGGCGTCGACGATACCGACCTTGAGGCCGCGCAGCGCCATGGCGGCGGCCAGGTTGACGGTGACCGAGGACTTGCCGACGCCGCCCTTACCGGAGGCGATGGCGTAGACCTTGGTGAGGTTGCCGGGCTGGGCGAAGGGGATCTCGCGCTCTGCGGCCCCTCCGCGCAGGGTCGCGCGCATCTCGGCGCGCTGCTCGTCGCTCATGACGCCGAGATCGACGCGGACCAGGTGAGCCGGGGCGACCTGGGCGACGGCCTGCGTGACATCGCGGGTCAGCGTGTCCTTGAGCGGACACCCCGAGACGGTGAGCAGGATGCGGACGGCGATCTCGGTGTCACCGATTTCGATGGCGTCAACCATGCCGAGTTCGGTGATGGGACGCTTGATCTCCGGGTCGTTGACGCGCGCGAGCGCCTCGCGGACCTGTTCTTCGGTGACGACGGCCATGCCGTCATGCTACGGGGACACCGCGAGCCTCCCGCGCTGAGCGTCGCCTGACCTGCTCCTTCGTGCCGCCGGAGACGTCTCAGTCGGACCGGTCGCCGGCGGGCTTGTCCTCGTTGAGGTGTTCCAGCAGGGTGCGCAGTTCGCTGCGTAGGAAGTCGCGGGTGGCGACCTCTCCCACGCTGAGGCGCAAACTGGCGACCTCGCGCGCGAGGAACTCCATATCGGCATGTGACTGGGCGTTGGCGTTGCGGTCCTGCTGCTGCTGGACCCGGTCGCGCGCCTCCTGGCGGTTCTGCGCGAGCAGGATCAGCGGTGCCGCATAGGAGGCCTGCAGCGACAGGATCAGCGTCAAGAAGATGAACGGATAAGGGTCCCACTGCGGCCGGTCCGGGCCGACCGGGCAGTTCCAGGCGAGCCAGACCACGATGAACACCGTCATCCAGGCCAGGAAGGTGGCCGTGCCCATGAAGCGGGCGAAGGACTCGGCGAAGCGGCCGAAGCGCTCCGAGTCGAAGTCCGCCCGGCGACGCCATCCCCGGCGGCGGTCGCGCGGCTGGTCGAGGCGGCTCTGGGTGCCGCCGCCCCGGCGGTTCGGCTCAGCCATGACGCACCGCCTCGGCCGACGACTCGCGCCAGCCCTCGGGCAGCAGGTGGTCGAGCACGTCGTCGACGGTCACCGCGCCGACGAGCCGCTGCGACTCGTCGACGACCGGCAGGGCGACGAGGTTGTAGGCCGCGAGCAGGTTGGCGACATCGGCCAGGGAGGACTCCGGTCGCGGCCACTCGATGTCGTCGTCGACGATGGCGCTGACCAGCGACGACGGGGGATGACGCAGCAGCGCCTGCAGGTGCGCGACCCCGAGGAAGCGCCCGGAGGGGGTCTCGACCGGCGGGCGGCATACGTAGACCATCGACGCGAGTGCCGGGATGAGGTCGGGTTCGCGCACGCGGGCGAGGGCTTCGGCGATGGTGGCGTCCGGGGCGAGCACGACCGGCTCCGTCGTCATCATCGACCCGGCGGTGCCCTCTTCGTAGGTGAGCAGGCGACGCATGTCCTCGGCGTCGTCGGGTTCCATACGCTGCAGCAGTTGCTCGGCGGTCGTCGGCGGGAGCGAGCCGAGCAGGTCGGCGGCGTCGTCGTCGTTCATCTCGCCGAGCACGTCGGCGGCACGCTCGGGGTCGAGCACCCCGAGGATTTCGACCTGGGCGCGCACCGGAAGCTCTTCGAGCACGTCGGCCAGGCGGTCGTCGCCCAGCTCGGAGGCGATCTCCAGGCGGCGCTTCGGGGTGACGTCGAGCAGCGCGTTGGCCAGGTCGGTTGCGCGCATCTCTCCCATCGTCTTGAGCAGGTGTTGGGCACCCTGGACGGCCGAGGAGTCGTCGTCGGCCAGGCCGATGACGTCGGACCACTCGAGGGTGTGCGTGGCCCCGCGCCGCCCGAAGCGTTTGCCGGACTCCTGCACGGCGACATGCGTCAGATACCAGTCGCGGCGCGCGTCGATCTCCATCGCGAGATCGAAGACCGTGCCGTGGGCGCCGTCGCGGATCTTCACCTGGCGGTCGAACAGCTCGTGGACGGCCAGGGTCTCGTGGGTGCGCTGTTCGAAGCGGCGCATGTTGACCACGCCGGTCGTGATGATCTGGCCGCCGTCGAGCGAGGTGACGCGCGTGATCGGCAAGAACACCTTGCGCCGACCCAGGACCTCCACGACGATGCCCAGGACTCGCGGCCGCCGGGCCGAGGAGCGCACCGAGACGACCACGTCACGCAGTTTGCCCACGCGGTCGCCGGCCGGGTCGAAGACCGGCTGCCCGACGATGCGCGAGACGAAGATGCGTCCGGGGGTGGTGCTCATGGCTGAACCCTAGCCACGACACCCGGCGGGTCGGGGCACCGTGGGGCGGTGGTCAGGCCGGGGCGGCGGAGCGCCGAGCGGTGCCGGTAGGGGCCTGCGGTGCCGCCGGGCGGGCCGTGGCCCCGCCCTGCTGCTCGTCGAGTGCCGTGATGAAGTCACCGATCTCGGCGATGGCGCTGCGGGCCTCCGGAACCCACGAGGCGGCCGCCTGGAAGACGTGAACCTGACGGTCCCAGACCGTCAGGTCGCACGGCACGCCCGCAGCGACGAGCCGGTTGGCCATGAGTTCGGCATCGGCGAGCAGGATCTCGCGGGAGCCGACGTGGATCAGGGCCGGCGGCATGTCGATCAGGGGCATGTCGACCGGGCAGGTGCGGCGGCCCGCGACGCCGCGACGCGAGTCGAGCCGGTGGGTGAGTTCCCCGAACCGCACCAGTGTGCGCAGCGAGAAGGTCTGACAGCGGTCGGCGTTGCGGTGAACGGCCTTGGAACTGGTGTCGAAGTCGAGCAGCGGCGACAGCGCGACGACGCCTGCGGGGCGACCGAGACCGGCGTCCAGCGCCGCGCGCGCGATGGCGAAGGCGAGGTAGCCGCCTGCGGAGTCGCCGGCGATGGTGATCTCCTCGATCCGGTGGCCCTGCGCGAGCAGCCAGTTCAGGCCCTCCAGTCCGTCGGCGATGGACTCGGTGACCGGCGCGTACGGCATCTGCCGGTAGCCCACGTTCAGCACCGGTCGGTCGGCTGCGGTCGAGATGCGCGAGACCATGCGGCGGTGGGTGTTGATGCCGCAGGTGAGGAACGCGCCGCCGTGCAGGTAGAGGATGACGTTGCCGCTGCCGGGTACGTCGTCGACGCCCGCGCCGATGACGTACTCACTGCGACAGTGCTCCAGGCGCACCGAACGCCAGCGGGTGCCGGTCGGTGCCGGAAGCAGTCGCGCGGCGTGCTCCAGCACGTTGGGCGGAAACAGGTCGAAGGGCAGTCGTGCCCATACGTCGAGCAGCGGACGTACGGTGTGCTTGAGGCCGAAGGCGAGCGCCTGGGACCGAACGCTGGCTCCCGCGCGGAACTCGGCATCCGCAGCGACCGTGAGATGACTTCCCATTGACGGCTCGTTCCTCATGTCTGGGGTGTCGCCCGACGGCACCCGAGAGTTCACCAAAAATTGACATCCTGTGACGTGCTTCACAGCCGCGCGCTAGCGTACTCGATACCCGCCCCTTCTGTCCGAGGAACCCCACATGCCGTTTATGCCGCCGACCGATTCGATGTTCCTCCTGGCTGAGTCACGGGAGCACCCGATGCACGTCGGGGGGCTGCAGTTGTTCGAACGTCCCGAGGGTGCCGGGCCGGAGTTCGTGCGCGAGCTGCTGGAGACCTTCCGCACCAGCGAGAACGTCAACCCGCTGTTTCGCAAGCGCCCGGCCGACCCGGTCGCTGCGGTCGGCAGCACGTGGTGGGCGACCGACGACACCATCGACGCCGAGTATCACGTGCGGCATTCGGCGCTGCCCGAGCCGCGGCGCGTTCGCGAGTTGCTGGCAGCGACGTCGCTGTGGCACGGCTCGCTGCTCGACCGGCACCGTCCGCTGTGGGAGTGCCACGTGGTCGACGGACTGCAGGACGGGCGGTTCGCGGTCTACACGAAGGTCCATCACGCGATGGTCGACGGGGTGTCGGCGGTGCGGCTCATGCGGCGCTCGCTGAGCACCGACCCGTCGGCGACCGACTGCCTGCCGCCGTGGCTGCACGAGCGCCGCCGCCCTTCGGCTGAGGGCGAGGAGAGCGGTGGCTTCGCCCCGCTGCGGCTGGCCCGGTCGGTGGCGCGGACTGCCGCGTCGACGGTGGGTGACGTCGCCGGCCTGGTGCCGGCCTCGGTGCGGATCGCGGCCGAGGCCATCGGCTCCAACGACCTGACCCTGCCGCGCGCGCCCAAGACCATGCTCAACGTGCCGGTCGGCGGTGCTCGCCGTTTCGCGGCCCAGTCCTGGGAGATCGAGCGGATCAAGCGGGTGGCGAAGTCGTCGGCCACGACCCTCAACGACGTGGTGCTGGCGATGGTCTCCGGCGCGCTGCGGGACTACCTGATCGAGAACAACGCGCTGCCCCGCCAGTCGATGACCGCCATGGTGCCGGTGTCGCTGTCCCTGCGTTCGGGCAGCGCGGACGCCGGCGGCAACCAGGTCGGCGCGATCATCGTCAACCTGGCGACCGACAAGGACGACGGCTCGACCCGGCTGGAGGAGATCGCGGCTTCGGCGCGGCAGGCCAAGCGCATCCTCGGGGACCTCTCACCGACACAGATCCTGGCGTTCTCAGCGCTGCAGATGCTGCCGTTGGCGCTGTCGCCGATCCCGGGCTTCGTCAACGCCACGCACCCGCCGTTCAACGTCATCGTGTCGAACGTTCCGGGGCCGAGCGAGGAGATGTACTTCAACGGTGCGCGCCTGGACGGCCTGTACCCGGTGTCCATCGCGCTGGACGGGCAGGCGATCAACATCACGCTGACCAGTCGGGCCGGATACCTCGACTTCGGCGTCATCGGCTGCCGCCGCAGCGTGCCGCACCTGCAGCGCATCTTGTTGCACCTGGAGACCGCGCTCGCCGAACTCGAGCAGACCTGGGGCTGACGGCGCGAGCAGGTGGACCTCGGTCCCTGAGGTGCGTAGGCCGCTTGCGGCCGGAGCCTCGAAGGGATTCTGTAACGGCTCGCTGCGTGGGTCATTTCGAGGCTCGTCGCAAGCTCCTCGCGCCTCAATGACCGGGTACCGCTTTCGAGTCCGGGCCTGTTCCCTCTCCGGTGTCGATGCGGATGCTCTGAGTGGCACCGGCCTGGTCCAGACTGGGCCGGGTGACGGTGCTCTGGGTGGTGGTCGGGTTGTGCGGCGTGTCGGCCTCCGGGCCGCTCATGGCGGCCTCGGCCGCGCCGTCGCTGGCCATCGCCTTCTGGCGCAATGCGGCGGCCGCCGCCGTCCTGGCACCGCTGACGTTGCTGCGCCGACGTGACGAACTGGCCCGGCTGTCACCGCGCGGCCGGTGTCTCGCGGTGGTCGCCGGCATCATGCTCGCGCTGCACTTCGGCACCTGGGTCGCCTCCCTGAAACTCACCTCCGTCGCTGCGGCCACTGCGTTGGTCTCGACCCAACTGGTCTGGATTCTGCTGATCGACCGGCTGCGCGGAGTGAGCGTCCCAGCTCAGGCACTGCTCGGCTCGGCCTTGGCAGTGGCCGGCGTGGCGGTCGTCTCGGGTTGCGACTTCCAGGTCTCGACACGGGCGCTCGCCGGGGATGGACTCGCCGTCGCCGGCGGCGTGTTCGCGGCGCTGTACCTGCTGGCCGGCAGCGCGGTACGCGAGGAGGTCTCGACGACCACCTATACCGCGATCTGCTATCTGGTCTGCGCGGTGGCACTGCTGGCGGCGAGCGCGGTCGGCGGCGTCGGCCTGACCGGCTTCGGTGTCCGCGACTGGTGCCTCATCGCCGCAGTGACCGTGGCCGCGCAGTTCCTCGGCCATTCGCTGTTCAACCATCTGCTCGCAGTGATGAGTCCGACCGTCGTGTCGCTCCTGCTGCTCATGGAGGTGCCGTGTGCGGCGCTGCTGGCAGCGGCGTTCCTGGGCCAGGCACCGCACCTGGGGATCTATCCCGGGCTGGCGCTGATCCTGGGAGGCCTGGTCATCGTCGTCACCCGGAGGGCGGCCACCGAGGTCGCGGCCGGAGAAGCACCGCTGACCGACTGACGCCCGACACGGCGCGGGCTGCGGGAAGCGCGGGCGCTAGAGTCGCCCCTGTTCGCCCGCCTCTTTCTCACAGGGAGCCACGCATGGGACGCCTTGCCCAGACCGACGGACTGACCGACGTCCAGTCCGAGATCCTCAAGACGATTCACCAGTACGTCGAGGACAAGATCATCCCGGTCGCGCAGGATCTGGAGCACGCCGACGAATACCCCCAGGAGATCGTCGACGGCCTCAAGGAACTGGGCGTCTTCGGTCTGACGATCCCCGAGGAGTACGGCGGACTCGGTGAGTCGCTGCTGACCTACGCGCTCGTGGTCGAGGAGATCGCGCGCGGCTGGATGAGCGTCTCGGGCGTCATCAACACGCACTTCATCGTGGCCTACCTGCTGATGCAGCACGGCACCGAGGAGCAGAAGCAGAAGTACCTGCCCCGGATGGCCACGGGCGAGGTGCGCGGCGCCTTCTCCATGTCGGAGCCGGGCCTGGGCTCGGACGTCTCGGCGGTCTCGACCAAGGCGACCAAGCTCGACGACGGCTCGTACTCGATCACCGGCCAGAAGATGTGGCTGACCAACGGTGGCACGTCCACGCTGGTCGCGGTGCTGTGCAAGAGCGACGAGGGCGCCGACAGCGTCTACAAGAACATGACGACGTTCCTGGTCGAGAAGGAAGCCGGATTCGGCGAGACCGCGCAGGGCGTCACGGTGCCGGGCAAGCTCGAGAAGATGGGCTACAAGGGTGTCGAGACGACCGAGCTGATCCTCGAAGATCACAAGATCTCGGCCGACCAGATCCTCGGCGGCACGCCCGGCAAGGGCTTCTTCCAGATGATGGACGGCGTCGAGGTCGGCCGCGTCAACGTCGCCGCTCGCGCCTGCGGCCTGGCGATCCGCGGCTTCGAGCTGGGTGTCGCCTACGCGCAGCAGCGCAAGACCTTCGGTAAGCAGATCGCCGACCATCAGGCGGTGCTGTTCCGTATCGCCGAGATGGCCACCAAGGTCGAGACGATCCACACGATGATGGTCCGCGCCGCGCGCCTGAAGGACACCGGCAAGCGCATGGATGTCGAGGCCGGTATGGCCAAGATGCTGGCCAGCGAGTACGCCAACGAGGTCGTCGAGGACTCCTTCCGCATTCACGGCGGCTACGGCTACTCCAAGGAGTACGAGATCGAGCGGCTGATGCGCGAGGTCAAGTTCATGCTGATCGGCGAGGGCACGAGCGACATCCAGAAGATGATCATCGGCCGTTCGCTGCTGAAGGACTACAAGCTCTGAGCCGGTAGCGTTCCGCTCATGGAACGCTGGGACCTGATCGCCGCCGAGCGGCGTGCCTTCGCCGATCTGATCGACTCGCTGACGCCGGAGCAGCTCGCTTCGCCGTCGCTGTGTGGGGAGTGGACGGTCAAGCACGTCGCCGCGCACGTCATGGTGGGGCCGACCGCGAGTGTGCGGGAGGTCGCGATGGCGATGGTGCGGGCCCGGTTCAGCTTCGACCGGGCCAACACCGCCCTGGCGGAGGCACGGGTCGGCCGCCCGGTGGCTGAGCTGACAGCGGCGATGCGCGACCACGCAGAGTCGCACTTCAGCCCGCCCGGCATGGACTGGCGTGCGCCGCTGGCCGACATCGTCATTCACCGACGTGACGCCGCGGTGCCGCTGGGTATCGAGATCGAGAGCTCCCCGGAGGTCTGGCCGATCGTCCTGGATCTGCTGGTCGCCCCGAAGACACGCAAGGCTTTCGGGGGAGCGGCGCTGCCGGCGGTGCGTCTGGAAGCGACCGACGTCGACTGGTCCCACGGTGAGGAGGGGCCGGTGGTGCAGGCCACCGCCGAATCGCTGGCCCTCGCCCTGTCGGGTCGAGCCGATCTGCTTCCCGGCTGACGGGAATGCCGTGGCCGGTTCGGCGCGTTATGCTGGGTGTGCCGCCACGGCGGTGTTTGACAACTCAAGAGGGGCTGATCGGTTTCGACTGTGGTCGTTCGGATCAGGTGAAGCGGGTAGAGAAGGCAACGTCATCTCTCAAACGATCGTTGCAACCCAATAAGTGCCGATTCCAAGCGCACTGACTTCGCCCTCGCCGCCTGAGGCGACTGGTGAAGGGCAGACCCGGGAGCGTCCCCGTCCCGGATCGTCTGTCTCATTCAGGGGACTTGCCGGCCACGCTGTGTCATAGGGCGTGATCGGGACTTCAACTGTGGCTGAGCCTGTCGGTGACGCGTTCGTCCGAGCACCGGGGCCGAGAAAAGCGCCAGACGGACTGCACCCGGAGAAGCCCTGATGCAACGTCATAGGACCGGGGTTCGATTCCCCGCAGCTCCACAACGGTCTGTGGCCCCGCCCCGTTCTTTGGGGTGGGGCCACAGGCCGTTATTGAGGGCACCGTGAATCGAGTGGGCCCCTCCTGAACGGAGCGCCCTTCGCCTTTCGAGGCTGCTCCTTCGTCGCAACGCCTCAAGACCCGGCTTCGACCGCAGGCGGCCTCGCGCCTCAGGGGCCGGGGTTCACCGGCGGGCGTACCAGGCGAGGACCGGCAGCAGCGCGAGAGAGAGCACGCCGCCGCCGATGGCGAGGGCCTGGTAGCTGGTCGCATCCATGACGATGCCCGACAGCGCGCCGCCGCC
This sequence comes from Aeromicrobium sp., assembly GCF_047607065.1. Classification (GTDB taxonomy): domain Bacteria; phylum Actinomycetota; class Actinomycetes; order Propionibacteriales; family Nocardioidaceae; genus Aeromicrobium. Next base: position 8,797 of record NZ_JASGDU010000020.1, on the reverse strand, counting down.
GGCACCCGACAGAGCGATCAGCACGTCGACGGCACCCTGGGTGCGCGCCCGCGTTGCCCCCGCAGTGGCATCGGCGACGAGCGCGGTGCCGGAGATGAGGCCGAAGTTCCAGCCCAGCCCGAGCAGAATGAGCGTCACCGCCAGCAGCGGCATCGACTCACCCGGTGCAAGAGCGCCCAGCAGGCCCGAGGCCAGCAGCGTCACGGCGGCTGCCATCGCCATGGGGATGCGCCCGACCCGGTCGACCAGCCGCCCGGTGACGAGCGAGGGCAGGTACATCGCCGCGATATGCAGGCCGATGACCAGGCCGACATCGCCCATCTGGTGCCCGTGGTGGCGCATGTGGACCGGCGTCATCGTCATCACCGCGACCATGGTGCATTGCGTCAGTACCATGACGGCGGCACCGATGACCACACCCGAGCGTGCTGTGGCCGTCTCTGCGGCGGTCGTCGTGGCGTCGGCGGCCTCCTGGCGGGCGACGGCCTGGGCGGTCAGCAGCGGATCGGGCCGCAGGAACACGAACAGCACCAGCGCCGCCAGGCCGTAAGCCGCGGCGGCGAGGATGAACGGCCCGGCCAGGCGCGGTACGTCGAGTGCCTCGGCGACCTCGCCCATCGGCTCGACGAGATTCGGTCCGGCAACGGCCCCCAGCGTGGTGGCGATCATCGCGATGGAGACGGCCGTGGCCCGCTGGGAGGCCGGGGCGAGGTCCGTTCCGGCATAGCGCGCCTGGAGATTAGTCGCGGTGCCCGCGCCGTAGACGAACAGCGACGCGAACAGCAGCGCCGGGCTGTCGAGCGTCGCTGCGGCGACGATGCCCGCCGCCCCGAGTGCGCCCGCAGCGAATCCAGCGGCCAGGCCGCGGCGACGACCGGCCCGATGCGAGTACCGGCCGACGCTGAACGCGGCCAGCGCCGAGCCGAGGGTGAACAAGGCGGCGGGCAGGCCGGCGCTGCTCTCGCTGCCGAGCATGTCCTGGGCCAGCAGGGCTCCGACGGTGATGCCCGCAGCCAGCCCGGCACCGCCGAGCGTCTGCGAGGCGATGACCGTCGCGAGCGTGCGGCGGTGGACGGCCTGCACATCCGCGTCAGCCAGGGTGGCGACGGTCGGGGGATACATGCTCAGACACTACGTGTGTCCGGTGTGGCTCCGGCGGGTGTGCCTCAGGTCAGAGGCTGCCGAGCAGTCCTGAAGCGCCCGGCCGATTCAGGCCCAGAGGGTCTCGCCGAACTGGAACCAGATCAGGCTCGCCACAGCGAGGTACCACAGCGAGATGATGAGCACCCGCCACTCGGTCACCACCCGCGTCAGCGCCGCAGCCGGCGCGTAGACGCGCAGCACTTGGCCGATGGACACGACGAAGAGGGGAATCATCATGGTCCACACGACCATGCAGTACGGGCACAACACCTCGATGACATACATGCTCTGGCTCTGCAGCCAGGTGACGAAGCCGATGCCGAAGGTCACTCCGGCCGCCACCCCGGCCCAGCACCAGCGCGGCAGTGCGACGCCCGCAGCCAGCAGCACGCCGAGCGTCACGACGATGGTGAAGCCGACGATGCCCATGAGTGTGTTCGGGAAGCCGAAGGCGCTTGCCTGCCACTGGTTGACCACGCCGCCGCAACTGACGAAGGCGCTGATGTCGCAGTTCAGGTCCTCGCCGGGGTGTTCGAGCAGATGGATCTTCTCGACGGTCAAGATGAGGGAGGAGGCCAGCGCGATGGTGCCTGCGACGATCCAGAAGATCCCGAGGCCGCGCAGGTCCGTCTCGGCTGCGAGGCGCTGATCGCCGACTGTCGTATCGGTCACGCCGCCAGTGTAAGAGGGCAGCGGAGGCGGTATCGTGACACCGGCCATGTCACATCACCGGCGGATCGCCGGTCGATCCGAGGAGTCCCGATGAGCGCAGCACCCAGCCTCACCGATCATGTCGATGTCCTGATCGTCGGAGCCGGGCTGTCCGGCATCGGCGCGGCGCACCGGCTGCGCGAGATCTCGCCGTCGTCGTCCTTCACGATCCTCGAAGCCCGCGACCGCATCGGCGGCACGTGGGACCTGTTCCGCTATCCGGGCATCCGCTCCGACAGCGACATGTACACGCTGAGCTACCCGTTCAAGCCGTGGACCAACGAGAAATCCATCGCCGACGGTGCTGACATCCGTCAGTACATCGCCGACACCGCTGCCGAGGACGGCGTGATGCCGCACATCCGTTTCGGTCATCGGGTGACGAAGGTGTCGTGGTCCAGCGACGACGCGCAGTGGACGGTCACGGCGATGACCGGCGACGGCGTGACCGCGCTGACGGCCTCGTTCGTCTACTTCTGCAGTGGCTACTACTCCTACGACACCGGGTACACGCCGGAGTTCCCCGGCCTTGAGAACTTCGGCGGCACTGTGGTCCACCCGCAGTTCTGGCCCGAGGACCTCGACTACGCCGGCAAGCGCGTCGTCGTGATCGGCAGCGGGGCCACAGCCGTCACCCTCATCCCGTCGATGGCCGACGAGGTGGAGCACATCACCATGCTGCAGCGCTCGCCCACCTTCATCACCAGTCTGCCGCAGAAGGACCCGCTCGTCCCGATCACCCGCAAGCTGCTTCCGGCCGGCCTCGCGCACCGGATCACCCGGTTCCGCAATGCCTCGCTCGCGGTCGGCTTCTACGAGTTCTGCCAGCGCTTCCCCAAGCTCGCCCGGCGGCTGCTGCTCGCGCGGGCGCGGCGCGCGGTGCCGCAGGACTTCGACGTCGACACCCACCTCAACCCGTCCTACAACCCGTGGGACCAGCGCCTGTGCATCGTGCCGAACGGCGACCTGTTCCGCGCGATCCGGCAGGGCCAGGCCGACATCGTCACCGGTCACATCGACGGGTTCACCGAGTCCGGCATCCGGTTGACCGACGGCCGCGAGTTGGAGGCCGACATCGTCGTGACGGCCACGGGCCTGCAACTGGTGACCTTCGGCACCTCCGAGATCGAGGTCGACGGACAGCTGCTCGATCCGCACGAACTGTTCGTCTACAAGGGCATGATGTTCAGCGGCGTGCCGAACCTCGCCTGGTGCGTGGGCTACACGAACGCCTCGTGGACGCTGCGCGCCGACCTGTCTTCGCAGTACGTGGCCCGATTCGTCGAGCACCTGCGGGCCACCGGACGCCGCTTCGGCGCACCGCACCCGGACGGCCCCGGCGGGAACGACCGCCCGCTGCTGGACCTGACCTCCGGCTACGTGCAGCGCGTCGCGCAGTTGCTGCCGAAGCAGGGGAGCACGCGGCCCTGGACGATCCGGCAGAACTGGTGGCTGGACTCCTGGGACTACAAGCGGACCGACCTCGACGAGGCGATGATCTGGGACACCGCCCCCGCAAAGGTGTAGTCACGCCTGCGGTCGGCCTACTGCTCGGCCGACCACGCCTGCCTGGGCTGATGTCGAGACCTGCGGACGCGGATCATGGGCTACATCAACCGACGGCACCACTTCGTGTGCGGCTACCTCTCGTGAGCCGTCGGCGAGCAGGCCCCCGCAGCCTCCACCACGACCAGCACTACGCTGGCCGCTTAGCCACAACACTTGTGTCCACTTCTTCCTTGAGGAGGAGTGCGGGCGGGCCTATCGCTGAATGAACGGAGACATCTCGTGAAAACCGTGTCGTACGTCTTCCCGATTTTCAACGAGGAAGGCAACATCCCGGTCTTGTACGACACGCTGCTGCGGACGATCGAACCCATCGCCGCCCGGTACGCGTTCGAGTTCGTCTTCGTCAACGACGGTAGCGTTGACGGCTCACTTGACCTGCTGGAGGAGTTGCGCGCTGCGGACGACCGGATCGTTGTGGTCAACTTCGCTCGTAACTTCGGCCACCAGATCGCGGTGACCGCCGGCATGGAGAATGCCGTGGGTGATGCGGTCATCATCATGGACAGCGACCTGCAGGACCCGCCGGCGGTGAGCCTGGAGTTGATCGAGCGCTGGGAGGAGGGTTACGACGTCGCCTACGCGCAGCGCCGCAGCCGCCAGGACTCGGCGTTCAAGAAGGCGACAGCGTCGGCGTACTACCGCATGCTCAGTCGCGTGGCCGAGGTCGAGATCCCCCGCAATACCGGTGACTTCCGGTTGCTGTCGCGGCGCGTGGTCGACGTGCTCAAGCGCTATCCCGAGCACAACCGGTTCGTTCGGGGAATGGTGGCCAGCCTCGGTTTTCGCCAGGTGGCCGTCGAGTTCGACCGGCATGATCGCCATGCGGGGGAGACCGGCTATCCGCTGCGCAAGATGCTCAAACTCGCCGGCGACGGTATCATCGGATTTTCGACTTTCCCGCTGCGTGTCATCACCCGGCTGGGCTTCCTGTTCGCGGCGCTGAGCATCGTGGGGGCGATGTACGTTGCCGGGGCGCGGCTGTTCGGGCTGGGGTCGGCCGTGGCGGGCTGGACGTTCCTCGTCGTCGTGGTTTTTTTTGTCAGCGCGGTGCAACTCATCGTGCTTGGTGTGCTCGGCAGTTACATCGGGCGGGTATACACCGAGGTGCAAGGTCGACCGCTCTACATCGTGGAATCCGTGCGCAGTGCGCGGGAGCATCCGTCAGAGCAGTGAGTGAGTGGGTCACGCACATGACTCACAGTCTGCCTGACATCACGTGCCGGCGTTCATTTCGTGTGTCGCGCGAATAAGAGATTCCGCAGATAGGCGGAGCCGGTCATTGTCCCCCGCAAGCGGGAGGTGCCGCCAATGCCTTGTGCGGGGAAGGGACACAGGGCCGAGGTTCTGGCGGGCATCCTCGACACCGCCCTGGTTGGATTCGATGCGCCCCGCGTGTCATCGCTCGTGGGGGCCGGCCCGTGGGGCATCCTGGCGGGCATGAAGCTCCGCCTCCTTGCCGCTGTGACCGCCGTCACCCTCGTGCTGACTTCCGCCTGCGGCGGGGACAAGAAGTCCGACGACGAGGCGAAGAAGGGCGAGAGCACGACCGTCGTGCAGGTCTCGCCGCTGACCGGCCTGGAGTTCCCCGAGGAGCCGCCCGCGAACCCGGTGTTCGTGGTCAAGATCGAGAACAGCGACGCCGGGGAGCCGCAGTACGCCGTCAACCAGGCCGATCTCGTGGTCGAGGAGTTGGTCGAGGGGGGCATCACCCGCCTGGCCGCCTTCTACTACTCGACGCTGCCGACGAAGGTCGGTCACGTGCGTTCGCTGCGCGGCACCGACGCGGGCATCGCCGCCCCGGTCGCGGCCCACGTGGTTGCCTCCGGTGGGGCCGAACCGTCCTACGAGGTCATCGAGGCGCAAGGACTGACTACCTACACCGAGGACAACAACGCTCCCGGTTTCAGCAGCGACTCGGCCAAGAAGCGCCCCTACAATCGTCTGCTCGACCTGACGGAACTTGCTGCGGAGGCTGCCGACAGCCCGGTGCCCGGCCCGTACTTCGAGTTCCTCCCGGTCGGACAGGAGATCACGCTGCCCGGCGACGCCCATGCGGTCACTTCCGCCTCGGTGACCTTCTCGAGCAGCCACACCACCGAGTTCGCCTTCGCCGACGGCGGCTGGACCAGGGTCAACGGTCACGCGGCACCCGGCGAGGAGTTCGTCGCCAACAACCTCGTCGTGGTGTTCGCGCCGGTGCAGGACGCCGGTTATCGCGACAGCGGGGGTTCGGAGGTTCCCGAGACGGTCTTCGAAGGAACCGGCCGGGCCGTGGTGGCCATCGGCGGCTCTGTGTTCGAGGGCACCTGGAGCAAGGACTCCAAGAGTGACGTACTGAGCATCGTCGACGCGGCAGGTGAGTCGGTCGCGATCCCGGCGGGCAAGACCTGGATCGAGCTGGTGCCCCAAGACGACGGTGCCGCCACCTTCGAGTAAGTTCGACGGTCGTGCGGTTCCGGGCGAAGCAGTACTCGGTCATTGAGGCGTGAGGAGCTTGCGACGAGCCTCGAAATGACCCAGGCAGCGGTTGTCGCTGGGGTCCCTTCGCCCTTCGAGGCTGCTCCTTCGTCGCAGCACCTCAGGACCCGGTGTGCTGCGTTCGCACTGGGGGTACCTCCCGCTTGCGGGGGACAATGACCGAGTTCAGTCAGCGGTCCTCTGACTCGGCGGAGAGTTGGCCGAGGCTGCGCAGGCCCATGAGGATGAGGTTGATCGACTCCTCGACCCGCTCGCTGGCGAGGTCCGGATCGCTCGCGTCGGCGACGAACTCGGCCGAGGAGCGGATCGCACCGTAGAACACCGCCGATAGTGCCTCGCGGTCGATGTCGGTGGCACCAATGCCGTCGACGATGCGGTTCACGACGTCGTGAATGAAGCCCAGGGAGGCTGCCCGTTCGGCCTCGGCGAAGGCCTCCTGGCCGAGCACTGCGGGGGCCTCCTGCATGCAGATGCGGCGGAACTGCGCCTCGCGGCTGACGTCGAGAAAGGCGCGCAGGCCGATGCGGGCCTGATCCCACGGGTCGCTTTCACTGGCGAACGCCTCGCCGATCCGGGTAATGGCGGACTCCTGCAGTCCGGTGAAGACCGCCTCGAACAGTGCGAGTTTGCTCGGAAAGTGGTGGTAGAACGCGCCCTTCGTCACACGCGAGGCGGCGACGACCTCGTCGAGGGACGTCCCGGCGTAGCCGTGATCGGCAAACAACCGGGCCGCGCTGGCGATGAGTGCTGCCTTGGTTTCCGAGGAATAACGGCGTCCCGAACTGCTCTTGCTGCGGGCGGCGCGCAGAACCTTCGAGGCCGGGTGAGTCATGGATCACATCGTAGACCCGTGGTGGTGCCGTGGGGCGAATCACATGCGCTCAAGTGGTCTGACCTGCGCAAATGCTCCATACTCGAAGTACGTACCGACGGTACGTACTCCCCCCGACGAAAGGATCGCGACCATGACCTGGGATGCCTACCGACGTCGCAAGATTGTCGTTTCCGAAGTTCTGGCTATTGCCGACGCGGATGCCGGTGTCACGCTCGCCGACGCCGTGGCTGCTGTGCCGGAGGCCCGTGAGGCCTACCCCGACGACGCCCTGCTCTTGCTTGACATTCAGATCCGCTGGGCCACCGAGCTCGGCACCCGCCTGGACGTGCTGGTCGGCGACGGTGCCGACACCCCCGAGATCGGCGTCATCAACGCCTGGTGTGACGCCGCTGCGGCTCTGCCCGGCGCTCGTCGGCTACTCGACGCCGGTCGTCACCTGCCCGAGATGGCCAAAGCCATCGAGAAGGAGAACGAGATCCTCGCTCGCGCGGCCGGCGTGCCGGCGATGTCGCCGACACTGCTCGACCGCGGCCAGGAGATCGCCGACAGCGCGCGCGATCAGGCCGTGCTGCCGGAGATCGCTCCGGCTCCGGCCGAGGTGCCGAACCTGTTCACCCGCCTGCGCAACGCACTGGCGGCCTGACCAGCTTGATCGTCCCCGTTCCGGAAGCCTCCTCGGGTCACTTCCTCCCTCGGTGACCCGAGGAGGCTTCTGCCTTGTCTGGTCCCCGAGGAGCAAGAGATTCCGCTGATAGGCGGAACCCGGTCATTGAGGTGCGCCCTTCGAGGCTCCTCGCACCCTTCGAGGCCCGGCCGCAGGCGGCCTCGCACCTCAGGGACCGGCTCGCTCGTTCCTCGCGGGTCCTGAGGTGCCGCGAGGAACCAGTCCCCCAAGAACTCCGCAGCGCCCCGTTCAGGGAGACGCCCCCAGCCTCGAAGGGTGCCCCTCACCCAACGGCACGTATCTGCCGAATCGCTCAATCGGACCTCAGGCGTGGCTCTCATTGGCCATGCGGGCGCGCTCCAGCTTCGCGGTCAGCTCGGTGTCGATGGCCTGGCCGAGCTGTTCGCGCAAGATGGCGAGCGTGATCTGCCCGGCGATGGGCAGCAGGCTTTCGGCGATGGCCAGGATCTGCGTCCACTCGCCCTCGGGCATGCCCGCATCGAGGAAGGGGTCGATGATTTCGTTCGAGACCGAGGCGACGAAGGCGTCGGCGATGGCTCGCAGGCGCGAGCGCAGCAGCGGGTAGAGGCTGATGGTCGTCGACGGATCGAGTCCCAGGTTCACCACGGTCGCCCCGATCCGGACGATCTGGGGCTGCAGCAGCTCCACGTGGTCACCGTCGATCCAGCGCACGAGGCCGTGGGTGGCGAGGTCGTCGATGAGCTGGTTGTCCCGGTCGACGCCGGCGAGCGCCGCGAGCGCGTCGCGCGTCATGATCTCCGGCTCGACGTCGTGCGGTTCGTCGAGGATGCGCAACAGGTCGAGCGTGTGGCCGGCCACGGACGGGCGGGCCTCGCGGACGTTGGCCTCGATGGCCTGGAGAGTGAAGCCCCGGTCGAGCAGTTCGCGCACGAGCTGGAGCCGTTGCACGTGCTCGCGCCCGTAGTAGCCGGTGCGTCCCTCCAGCCGCGGCGGGGGCAGGATGCCGCGCCCGGCGTAGGCGCGCACGTTGCGTACGGTCATCCCGACATGGGCCGCGAGTTCGTCGATGGTGAACTCGGTCTCGTCGGATTCGGGGCTGCTCGTCGCCGATGCATCGGACATGCGGGCATCATAGGCGTATGAGCGTCTGGCGGGGTCGGCTTCTGGTCGCCACCCCGGCCATTTCCGGCGGGGTGTTCGCGCGCAGCGTCGTCTATGTGCTCGACCACGATGACGACGGGGCGCTGGGCGTGATCGTCAACCGGCCGATGGACACCGAGGTCCGCGACGTGCTTCCGGCATGGGGCGCGGCGGTGACCTCGCCGGGACGGGTGTTCTGCGGCGGTCCGGTGGCGATGGACTCGGCGCTGGCCGTCGGCGTGCTGCCGGCCAGCGCCGCGCCGCCGTCCGGCTGG
>NZ_JASGDU010000019.1:0-2915 GCF_047607065.1 Aeromicrobium sp. | reverse complement strand
GTGGTTTTTATCCATCTCTGGGATCGAGGAATACGTCTCAGTTGTTCTTGGTTCGAGTCCAAGCACCCTGGCCAATTCCGGTCTACTCAAACCGTCGTCTCTGTTCTTCGTGAGGTTTGAGTGAAGGTCGGCTGACCATAGCGAGAAGAACGCGTGACCAGAGATGGATAAAAACCACACATGGCTGAGTGGCCTGTGCGAGGATTGTATCCATGAAGGAGTTGGATGAGTCGCTCCCGTCGACGTTCACGACGGAGACCTCACGGGCGCACGGTGTGCATCCGAGAGATCTGTATGCCTGGCGAGATGGCGGGCAGATCATCGAACTCTCGCGCGGGGTCTTCCGTCGGGCAGACGCGCCCCCGGCGTCGTACCCCGACATGATCGCCGTGGCGCACCGCGCTCCTCGCGCGATCGTGTGCTGTATCTCGGCGGCAGCGATCCATGACCTGACGGACGAGATGCCGGGGTCGGTGCAGATCGCGGTTCCCAAACGGTCGCACACGCCGGTGATCGCTTACCCGCCCGTGATGGTGTTTCGCTTCGAGGAGGCCACGTTTGAACTCGGTGTGACCGCGTTCGAGGCGGGGCCGGGGGAGCCGGTCCGCATCTACGACGCGGCGAGGACGGTGGTGGATCTCATGCGGTTCCGGAAGCGCCTTGGCGAGCCGATCGCGCACGCCGCGCTTTACCGATACCTGGCAGCACCGAATTCGAGACCGGCACTGCTGCTGGAGTACGCGGAGGCGCTGGGCACGTTCGGGCCGATGCGCGCTGCGCTCGATGTTGCGAGTGCCCGATGAGTCGGCCCACGCGAGAGAGCGCCGCAGGGCGCGCATACCTCGACTTGCAGAACCAGGCTCGCCGCCAGAACCGTGGCACGCAGGAACTGCTCACGATGTACATCGTCGAGCGCTGGCTGTCGCGCATGTCGCGCTCACCATACGCCGCGGACTTCATCCTGAAGGGCGGGATGTTGCTGGCTTCCTTCGGCACCCGCCGTCCAACGGTCGACGCCGACGCCCTCGCGCGCAACATGGCCTCTGATCAAGAGACCGTGGCCCGCCGCGTGGCCGAGATCGTCGCGATCGAAGACCCAGACGACGGCGTGGAGTTCCTGCCCGACACGGTCACCACCGCAGTGATCCGCGATGACGCGCTGTATTCCGGCGTGCGGGTGACGATGACGGCACGGCTCGCGACAGCGCAGGTCAAGCTGCGGCTCGACATCAACTTCGGCGACCCCGTCACTCCGGCCCCGCGACCAGTTGAGCTGCCGTCGCTGCGGCCGGACGCTCCGCCGATCCGCATCCTGGGCTACCCGATCGAGACGGTGCTCGCAGAGAAACTCGTCACCGCGATAGAACTGGGACGAGCGAATACGCGCGTGCGTGACTTCGCTGACATCCATCTCTTGACCGGCACACAGGCGCTCCAGTGCGGAGCACTGCGCGAAGCGCTCACGGCCACCGCAGGTTTCCGCGGGACCACGTTGATTCCGTTGACGCAGGCCGCCGAGGGGCTCGCAGTGCTGCGCAACTCCACCTATGTCGCCTACCGGAAGGGGCTCGGTGAGGCGGGCGCGAGTCTGCCGGAGAGGTTCTCCGACACCGTTGCTGCGGCTGCCGACTTCGTCGACCCGGCCCTGGACGGGCTCGACGCCAACGCCCTGTGGAGCCCCGTCGAACGGAAGTGGAACACGGCATCCGGCGCACCGTCTGAGCCGACCGAACCGGCTAAAGGTTGGGCAGGCCTGTGACGGTTTCTGCCGGACCTCGCGGCACGTGATCTGGTGACCAGATTGGTGACCAGAAACCCTCCTGCGGGCCACATAGCAGTCAGGCCCGTATGGCGGCCCGGGCGATGGCTGCGACAGCCGGGGTCACACCCGTGGGCTGCCCGTTCGTGCGCATCGCCCCCGCGAGCACGCGGAGCGCGTCGAGCGTGAGGCTCTCGGGCGAGGGCAGGCGGTAGGGATCCTCGCGGTCGCGCCAGCCGAGGTCGTACATGAGTTCGCTGATGCTTGCTTCCCAGAGTTCGGCAGGCTCCTCGTTCGCGACGACGGTGAGCGCCATCCAGCCGGCGTGCCGTTCGGCGGGGGTCGTTCCGAGTGGGAGTCGCCCGGTGATGTGCCGCAGGATCGCCTGCGGGTCGTCGCGACGTTTCGCGATGACCTGCGTGGGAGCGATGCGGCCCTTGCGCACCGACACGAGTCCGAGCGCTCGCGCCGCGGCGCGCAGCTCCCGGACGGGCCAGGTGAGATCTTCACGGTTGGCCTTGCCGATCCACCATTCGGTGATGCCCGTGCGGTGGGCGATCTGCTCGACAGCGGTGGGTCTCAGATACCCGGCGCTGGTCAGCGCCATACCGTCACCGATGACGTCGAGGAGCACACGGAACGGCTCGGTGAGATCGGCGGCCTCGTCGACGCTGACGTTCGTCGTGCCGGAAGCGGACGGATGAGCAAGCGCGTCGCGCAGACCGCGTGCGCCTCGGTTCCGTGCCACCTCCAGCAGAGACGCGAGCTCTTCGACGACGGGGATCGGCTCCGCAGTGACGGCGGCGATGAGCTCGTTCGTCTCATCGATGTCGAAGGCGTCGGGATGCCAGCCGTCGGGCAGCCACGCGTGCCCTTCCGCTGCGTTCTCGAACACCTCGGGGCGGAGCGCGTCGTCGTAGTCGCTGCGCACCCAGTCGGCGAGTTCGGCGTAACCCCAGACGCCTCCGCAGTCCTCCGGTGGGCAGGCGAGCTTTCCGCCGATGCACACCGGGGCAGGGGGAGGGCTGTCGAGCACCTTCTCGACGCGCAGGAGGTGCTTCCAGTCATCGCCGAAGTCGTAGTCGTACCAGAGACGGTCGCCGTCGGCGGACAGAATCTGATCGAGACGCACGTCGTCTTCGAGTATCCCCTCGTC
>NZ_JASGDU010000018.1:0-54092 GCF_047607065.1 Aeromicrobium sp. | reverse complement strand
CGAGCCGCTGCCCGACCACCTCCAACCCGAGCTCGTCAAGACGGGCGAACGTCGTCAGATCAGGCGTGGAGAAGGTAGCGTCAGGCACGTCGAGGTCTTCCAGATGGCGAGCGTCAGAACTTCCATCTTCGGGAGACCTCGACGTCTATCCCCGGACCGACGCGCCGTCAGCCTCTACACCCTCGATTGTGAAGAGCCTGTAAACGCGCGCCCAGCACCCCTGCGGTTAGAGGCCGATGGCGGTGCCGGCAAGCAGCGGTTCGATGACGTCGCCGTACTCGCGCGCCCAGGCGGTGACGTGCGGAGCGTCGGCGAGGGGCGCGGGCAGCGGATCGGTGCGCCCCAACCGCACCAGGGCGTCCCACGGAATCTCCTCGCCGCCGATGGCGGCCACCGGCGGCCGACCGGTCAGGCTCGCCGGTCCCGGCGCGGCGCAGTCGAGTTGGCGTCGCAGCGCAGCGAGCACCGCGATGACCCGATACCGGCCGTCGGCCTCGATCCGCAGGCCGTCACCCTCTGCGAGACCCAGCAGCCGCCACGCACCGGCGATGACCGCCGACTCGTGCAGCAGGTGCGCGACGCTGAGTTCACCCGCGTCGTCGACCAGCGCGATGTCGTCGGCACGCCCGGCGATCACCTGCGCGTCCAGGGCGCGGAACGCCAGGCTCGACGGACGAGCCATCAGACGCCCCGGAAGACCGGCGGGCGCTTGTCCAGGCGCGCCTGTGCGGCCTCGCGGACGTCCTCGGAAGCCCAGACCGACCGGAAACTCTCCTCGATGGCCGCATCATCGGCCCGTGAGGAGTTCAACACGAGCTTGTTGTGTGCGAGCGCCAGCGGGGCCAGCACGGCGATCTCGCCTGCCCAGGCCAGGGCATCGGCGAGAGTCCCGGCGCGGTCAACCAGCCCGCAGGCCAGCGCCTCGTCGCGGTCAAGGGTGTCGGCGGCGAGCATCAGGCGGCGCGCCGGACCCATGCCGGCAAGTTTGCCGAGCGTGCGGATGGTCCAAGCGTCGACGGCCATGCCGTTCTTGGCCGTCGGCACCGCGAAACGTGCAGTCTCGTCAGCGACCCGCAGATCACAGGCCATCGCGAGTTGGGTGCCAGCACCGATAGCCGGGCCGTTGACTGCGGCGATAACCGGTACCGGCACCTGCGTCAGCCGGTGGAGCATCCCGTACAGGGCTTCCAGGAACTCCTCGCCGTAGACGCCGCCCAGGTCGGCTCCCGCGCAGAAAGCGGTGCCCTCACCGGTGATGACGACGACCCGCGACCCGGCCTCGACCGCCTCGTCGACCGCCGCGTGCAGGGCACGGCACAGGTCGATGTTCAGCGCGTTGCGCCGATCCGGGCGGGTCAGGGTCAACACGGCGACGTCACCGTCGCGGCGGGCATCGAGAACCGACATGCCCCCACGCTATCGGTCGGCGAGATGCACTCAGACGAGGAGGAGCGAGAGCGTGGGTCGCCGCTGTCACGCTGACCACCCGGTGGACGGCGGTTAGCGGCCTTTTCTATCGCCTTACCGACAGGTAAGATTTTGGCATGTCAATCGCCACCGTCACCTCCAAGGGTCAGGTCACCATCCCGAAAGACGTGCGTGACGAGTTGGGCCTGGAACCGGGCGCGCACCTGTCGTTCACGCCCACCGAGAACGGTGCTTTCATCGTCAGGCGGGCCTCCCGGTCCGTGCGGCGGCTGCGCGGCGCCATCGCCTACGACGGCCCGCCGGTCACCGTCGAGCAGATGAACGACTCCATCGCCGAAGCCGCTGCCGAATCCCAGCGATGATCGCTCTCGACACCAACGTCGTCGTCCGATATCTGGTGCGAGACGACCCCGACCAGGCCTCGCGCGCTGATGCCGTGATGGACTCGCTGACCCCTTCCTCGCCCGGCTTCGTGTCATCGATCGTCTTGGCAGAGTTGTTCTGGGTGCTGACCCGCTCTTATCGCGTCGCTCCCCGTGAGGCCGCCGGGCATCTGGCCGAGTTCGTCGGATCAGACGACATCGTGACGGAGAACCCGGCTGCCGTCCGGTTCGCCATCGCGGCGGTGAAGGACGGCGCGGACTTCGCCGACGCACTCGTCGCCGAGGCCGCCCGAAGCGCCGGGGCGCACGAGACGGTGACCTTCGACAAGAGAGCGTCGGCCAAGCTCGGTTTCAGGCTGTTGTGAGGCCGCCGGCTCAGACGAGGCTCTCGGTGCGGGCGAGGTCGGTGACGAGGTGCGGGTTGCCACTGTCGGCCATGCGCCGGGCCAGCTCGCGGGAGCGCTCCAGCGACCCTTCCGGCGAGTCGCCGGCGACCCAGTCCAGCTCGTCCTGAGTGATGCCGACCAGCTGCAGGAAGTCGACCCGGCCGTGGACCGTATCGATGCCGCCGACCTCGGTGTCCGGCACGATCAGGTAGCTGGTCAGACGGGTGTCGCTGCCGATCCGCAAGGGGTTGCCCTGCCCGCTGATGAACTGGAACGGCTCGAACCAGCGTTTGGAGGTGTAGGTGTAGCGGGCGAGATTGCCGAGCGAACTGACGGCCCACTGGCAGTCGTCGGGATCGTCGGAGCGGACCTTCATGGTCATCTCATAACCCCAGCCGCTGAATTCGCCGCCGAAGGACTCCTCGTCGACGTAGAGCGTGGACATGCCGTAGGTCAGGAGGTGCTGATACCCGTTCGGACTCGGGTAGAGGCTGCATCCGTCGAGGTGCTCCGGGCCGCCGAACATGGCTCGCGCGGGCAGGAGCGTCGCCAGATGCGGCGGGTTGACGCCGGTGTACAGGCTCGCGAAGGCCTCGTCGACGGCGGCCCAGCCGGGCGACCAGTCGTCCTCGGCGGCAGCGCGTGCGAGGTACTCGTCCTTGGTCATCATGCGTGCGACGCTAGCCGACCTTGTCGATCCAGCGGACCAGCAGACCGTCGCGGAGTTCGTGGAATGCCGGCGGACCGGGAACCGGGTCGCGGCGAAGCCGTTCGATGACCGCCTCGGGGCCGCGCAGGTCCTCCTCGACCGCGGTGGTCCAGCGGATATCCGGCGCCAGCGCGGCTTGCAGCCGATCCCAGTCGCGCCGCTCGATCAGGCTGAGGATATTGCCGACCGCCGGCACCTGTTCGGCCATGACCCGACGATACGCTGCACGCATGACCTGGCCGGCGCTGCACGTCTCGCAGTCCATCGAGGCCGTCCCGCAAGAGGTCATCGCCTTCGCCGCCGACCCGCGCAACCTGCCCTCTTGGGCGGCTGGACTCAGCACCGGCATCCGTCACGAAGAGGGCCGGTGGTTCGCCGACTCCCCGATGGGACGGGTCCAGATCACCTTCACCGGCGATACTGCGGCCGGCGTGCTGGACCACGATGTGACGCTCCCGGACGGCACCGTCGTCCACAATCCACTGCGAGTGTTGCGCAACGATGCGGGCAGCGAGGTCGCCTTCACCCTCTACCGGCGGCCGGGCATGACCGAAGACATGCTGTTTTCCGATGCCCAGATGGTCCGCGACGACCTCGCCCGGCTCCGCACCCTCATCGAAGCCAGGCACCCATGACCGAGGACCCGGCAGTCGCCCTGCGCCGACCATGTACGAGGCTACGGACTCAACCGCTTCGATGCCGTGGCAGCGCTCCAGACTCTCGGCGGCACGTTTCCGGGTCTTGGAACGCGCGCCAATAGACCCGCTGGCTGAGGTGCGAGCGAGGAACGAGCGAGCCGGGTCCTGAGGTGCGAGGAACTTGCGACGAGCCTCGAAGGGCGAAGCCGGCAGTGGTGGGTCATTTCGAGGTGTGCTGCGCTCGCTCCTCAATGACCGGAATGCCGCCTATCCGCGCTACGGTCACTGTCATTTCACCGGCCCTGCAGCGCCGAGTAGACGCCCAGGACGTTGCCTTCGGGGTCGGTGAACAGCCCCATCGAGAGGCTGGGCCACCGCCCCTCCGACCTCGGCGGTGCGGCATCGACGTCCTCGACGGAGATATTGACGACCGGTGCCGCATCGTGAGGGCCGGTGCGGCGGAGGAAACGATCACCTGACGACCTCAATGACCGCATCGGCGACCTCGGCGAGCATCTCGGCCGTGATCGCTGTGCCGAAGGTGAAGCGGACGGCCGTCTGGGCAACCTCGCGGTCGAGGCCCATCGCCGTCAGAACATGGCTGGGTTCGTCGCTGCCTGCGTGGCAGGCCGAGCCGCTGGAGACCACGACACCGCGACGCTCCAGGTCGAGCAGGATCGATTCGCCCGAACGTCCGGGGAAGACGAAGGAGGCGTTGCCGGGGAGCCGGTTGACCGGATCGCCGGTGAGGCGGGCCTCCCGAACCCCCGCGAGCACCCGCTCAATGAACTCGTCGCGCAGCACGGCCACTGCGGCCGCGTCGGGACGCTCAGCCCGTACGGCCGCCGCCAAGCCGACGGCTGCGGCGACGTTCTCGGTACCGGAGCGGCGCTCCCCCTCCTGCCCTCCCCCGTGCAAAAGCGGCTCTGCCGGAGTGCGACGGGCGAGGAAGAGCGCGCCGACCCCCTTAGGGGCGCCGAGCTTGTGGCCCGACAGGCTCAGCGCCTGCACGCCGAGCCGGGTCACGTCAAGGTCGAGCCAGCCGGCCGACTGCACGGCATCGGTGTGGAACGGTACTCCCCGCTCGGCCGCGACCGCAGCGAGCGCCGGGATGTCCTGCACCGTGCCGACCTCGTTGTTGGCGTGCTGGATGCTGACCAGCGCGGTGTCGTCGCGCAAGACCGCCGCCAAAGCCTCGGGTGACACCCGGCCGGCCTCGTCGACCCCCAGTTCGGTGACCTCGAAGCCCTGTCGCGCGAGCCAGGCGGCCGATTCGAGCACCGCCGGGTGTTCGACGGCGCTCACGACCACATGATTGCCGCGCGTCGAGGCCAGCGCGATGCCTTTGACTGCGGCGTTGTCGGACTCGGTGCCGCCGGAGGTGAAGGTGATCTCACCGGGCCTGGCCCCGAGGAAGTCGGCCACCGCGCGACGCGCCTCCTCCAGCGCCCGCCGCGCCAGCTCCCCCACCTCGTGACGGCTCGACGGATTGCCGAAGGTGCCGGTCAGGTACGGCCACATGGCCTCCAGCACGTCCCGCCGCACCGGCGTCGTCGCGGCTTCATCGAGGTAGATGGTCATGTGTGCTCCTCTGTCTCGACCTTTCGAGGCTCGTCGTTCCTCCTCGCACCTCAGGGGTCGACCATTTCGGTCCCTGAGGTGCGACGAAGCAGCCTCGAAGGGACCAAACGTTCACAAGATCCGCACATCCAACCCGATGTCGAGGGCGCGGACGCTGTGGGTCAGTGCGCCGACACTGATGACGTCGACGCCGGTCTCGGCAATGGCGGCCACCGTGTCGAGGGTGACGCCGCCGCTGGCCTCGACGATGGCCCGGTCGCCGACGAGCGCGACCCCCTCACGCAACTCCTCGACCGAGAAGTTGTCGAGCATGATCGTGTCGACACCCCCGGCGAGAACCGGCTCGATCTGCTCGATCCGGTCGACCTCGACCTCCAGGTGCATCGTGTGCGGGATCTGCTCACGCGCCGCGCGGATGGCCGCAGTGATGTCGCCCGTCAGCGCGAGGTGGTTGTCCTTGGCCATGACGGCCTCCGACAGCGAGTAGCGGTGGTTGTGACCCCCGCCACAGCGCACCGCGTGACGCTCCAGCGCGCGCAGCCCCGGCGTGGTCTTGCGCGTGTCGACCACGCGAGCCGGGGTATGTGCGACCGCCCGCACGAACTGCGCCGTCATGGCCGCGATGCCACACATGCGCTGGATCAGGTTGAGCGCGATGCGTTCGCCACGCAGGATCGAGCGGGCCGGCCCGCTCAGCGTCCCCAGCACGTCTCCGGGACCGAAGGAGTCGCCATCGGCGACCCGCCACGCCACGGTGACCTCCGGGTCGACCTCCTCGAAGACGACCTCGACCACGTCGACCCCGGCCATGACGCCCGGCCCGCGCGCCACGAAGTCGGCCGCAGCCCGCGCCTCGGCCGGGATGAACACCTGGGAGGTGACATCGCCCGCCGGAGCGTCCTCGACCAGGGCGAGCCGCACGACCGGGCGGATCTGATCGCGCTCAAGCACGGGCCATCACCACGGTGCTGTGCACGGCCTGCGCGCTGTCGGTGTCGGGGAAGTCGCTGCGATAGTGGCCGCCGCGCGACTCGCGCCGGGCGAGGGCGCTGGCGATGACGGCCTGCGCGACGACGAACAGGTTGGCGTCCTCGACGGACTTCACATCACTCACCACGGGCACGGCGGCCCGCAGAAGGGTCTCACTCGCCTCGCGCAGCGCCGCGCCGGTGCGCACCAGACCCGCAGCGTCCCACATGATCTGCTGCAGATCGGCGCGGCTGACGGCCAACCCCCGCGCGTCGGCGGGCAGCACGACCGGCTCGGCCCATTCGCTGTCGAAGCCCTCCGAGGCACCCGCAGCACCGAGGGCGGCATCAACCACGCGGCGGCCGTAGACCGCTCCCTCCAGCAGGGAGTTCGAGGCGAGCCGGTTGGCACCGTGCAAGCCGTTGCAGGCCACCTCGCCGATGGCGAACAACCCGGTCAGCGAGGTGCGCCCCCACAGGTCGGTGCGGATACCGCCCATGAAGTAGTGCGCGGCCGGAGACACCGGGATCGGCGTCGTACCCCAGTCGAAGCCGTGGCTGCGCACCACCGCGTCGATGGTCGGGAAGCGCTTCGCCAGGAACTGTCCGCCGAGCGCGGTGGCGTCGAGCCGCACCGGCACGCCGCCCTGCTTGGCCATCTGCGCGGCGCAACCACGGGCCACGACATCGCGCGGTGCCAGTTCGGCGTCGGGGTGGACGTCGGTCATAAACCGCCGGCCGTCGGCGTCGATGAGCACCGCGCCCTCACCGCGCACGGCCTCGGAGACCAGCGGGCTGCCCGGCACGGCCAGCGACGTCGGATGGAACTGGTAGAACTCCAGGTCTGCGGCGAAGGCACCGGCCCGCAGCGCCATCGCCAGGCCGTCGCCGGTGGCCACGGCGGGGTTGGTGGTGTAGGGGTACAACTGCCCGGCACCGCCGGTGGCCAGCACGACCGCGTCGGCGTCGATGCGCCTGCCGTCGAGCAGGGTGACACCGACGACACGGCCGTGCTCGACCACGAGATCGGCGACCGTGGCGTTCTCCCGCACGGCGACACCGGAGTCGCGCAGGCGGCCGATGAGCGCGGCGGCGATGGCCGCGCCGGTCGCGTCGCCTCCGGCGTGCAGGATGCGCTGGTGGGAGTGGGCGGCCTCCAGCCCGCGCGCCAGTTCGCCGTCGTGGACGTCGAACAGCACGCCGCGGTCGATCAGGTGCTGCACCGCCTCCGGCCCCTCGGCGCACAGCACCCGTGCGGCCTCGTCCTCGGACAGGCCGGCACCGGCGACCAGCGTGTCGGCGACGTGCGAGGCGACGGTGTCGTCGGCGGAGGTGACGACGGCGACACCGCCCTGGGCGTACCAGGTGTTCGACTGGTCGAGCGTCGACTTCGTGACCAGGGTCACCGAGACGCCGTCGCGGCCGTCGGCGTCGAGGGCTGCGGTCAGCCCGGCGACGCCGCTGCCGATCACGAGGATGTGGGTCATGTTCTTGGTCCCTAACGTGGGCAGGGTTACTTGGGCAGGGCCGCGAGCATGCGCTCGAGGGCGATCTTGGCGTTGGCGGCCACCTCGTCGTCGACGACGATCTCGTTGCGGATCTCGCCCTCGACGAGGCCTTCGAGCGTCCAGGCGAGGTAGCCGGGATGGATGCGGTACATCGTCGAGCAGGGGCAGATGACCGGGTCGAGGCAGAAGATCGTGCGGTCGGGAAACTCGGCGGCGAGCCGGTTGACCATGTTGATCTCGGTGCCGATGGCGATGACGTCGCCCGGCTCGCTCGCGATCACGAACTTGCGGATCGCGTCGGTCGAGCCGGAGGCGTCGGCAGCGTCGACCACCGGCATGGGACTCTCCGGGTGGACGATCACCTTGCAGCCGGGGAACTGTGCCCGCGCCTGCTCGATCTGCGCGACGGTGAACCGCTTGTGCACCGAGCAGAAGCCGGGCCACAGCAACACCTTCGCGTCGAGCAACTCGTGGCGTTCCACGCCGAGGCCGGGCTTGCGGGCGTTCACCATCGGCATGCGCTCCAGCGGCACGCCCATCGCCTTGGCGGTGTTGCGTCCGAGGTGCTGGTCGGGGAAGAACAGCACCCGGCGGCCCCGCTCGAAGGCCCACTCCAGCACCGTCGCGGCGTTGGACGACGTGCAGACGATGCCGCCGTTGCGACCGCAGAACGCCTTGAGCGCGGCCGAGGAGTTCATGTAGGTGACCGGGATGACCGAGGCCAGCTCGGAGTCGTCCTCGCCGGCGTACAGCTCCATCAACTCGGCCCAGGCCGACTCGACCGAATCCTCGTCGGCCATGTCGGCCATCGAGCAGCCCGCAGCCAGGTTCGGCAGGATCACGTGCTGCTCGGGGCGCGCGAGGATGTCGGCGGTCTCGGCCATGAAGTGCACGCCGCAGAACACGATGGTCTCGGCGTCGGGCTTGGTCAGCGCGGCGTTGGCGAGCTGGAAGGAATCGCCCACGAAGTCGGCGTACTGCACGACCTCGTCGCGCTGATAGAAGTGGCCGAGGATGACGAGCTTGTCACCCAGGGTCTCCTTGGCGGCGCGGATGCGGGCGTGCAGCTCGTCCTCGCTCATGCGCTGGTAGGCAACCGGCAGCTGGCCGGGGCGCACCACGGGATCGGGGATGAGGTCGTGCTCGGAGGCACCGGGGCCGTAGCCGGGACTCAGGTCGAAGGCCCAGGGACCCTTCGCCAGGTCGGCGTCGCAGGTGGCGCCGGGGGCGGTGGTGATGAGTTCGTTGACAGAGATGGTCATCGGGACTCCTCCTTGGCGAAGGTCAACGGCGATGGGGAGGCAGGGGCAGGGAAACGGTAGAGGGCCGGGGGCCGGTGGTTGCGACCGGACAGGCATCGACCGGTCGGCTCGAGGTGGCGCAGCGCCTGCCGGCGGAAGTTGGCCGGGTCGAGGCGACGCCCGAGCACGGCCTCGTACACCTCGCGCAGCTGGGCGAGGGTGAACTCCTCGGGCAGGAACCGGTAGGCGATCGGTGAGTAGGTGATCTTGGCACGCAGCCGGGTCAGCGCGTACTCGATGATCTCGTTGTGGTCGAAGGCGAGGGCCGGAACCTCGTCGGCGACGAACCACTCCACGTTGTCGCCGACGACGCCGTGGGCGTCCTCCTCGGCGCGCACGAGCGCCCAGTAGACGATGGAGACGACGCGGTCGGGCGAGCGGTCGATCCGGCCGAAGGCGTACAGCTGCTCCAGGTAGCGCGGGGCGAAGCCGGTGGTGCGTTCGAGCGTGTGCCGCGCGGAGGCGGCCAGGTCTTCGTCGGGACGCAGCGGCCCTCCCGGGAGCGCCCAGCGGCCCAGGTGCGGTTCGCGGATGCGGCGCACGAGCGGCAGCCAGATCGTCGGTTCCCCGGTCACGGGGTGGGGGCGCAGCGCGAAGATCACCGTGGAGACCGCGAGCGAGACGCGCTCGTCCTCGACGGCAGTCGGCGTTACGCGGTCGGCGGGTGCCTCGGCGTGGATCGTCATGCTTCACCTCCTTTGGGTAGGTCTGACTCTAACTCCCCCTTAGAGTCAGGTCAACCTTTAGGGAGGCGCCAATCGGCGCGCCGATTGTCCCTCGCAAGCCGTTCCCTGCCGAATCCGTGAAACGGCCACGGAAGCGTCGCATTCACGCTAGGCTCCCGAGCGTCGTCGTTTCGCCCAAGGGAGACCTCCCCGTGCGCAAGCCTTGCCTCCAACGGATCGTGAGTACGCTCCTCACTCTGGCCTCGGTGGCGGTCCTGGCGTTCGCCTTCTCCCTGGGATTCATCTCTCCCCCCCCCCGCCGGAGCCGCAGGCAGGTGAGCGCTTGTCCCTGCCCGATCCCGAGGATCTGAGCCACGACCACGACGACCTGCGCCGGCTTCCGCTGCTCATCGAGAACGGCCCGGTCGAGACGTCCTTCCCCGGCGGCAAAGGCCTGACCAACTTCGCCCAGGTACGCGCCGTCGCCGAGCAGCTCGGCGACCAGATCGGCATCGGCGACCAGATCCGCGGCCTATGGCCGGTGTTGGACGGAGTGCACGCTTCGGGAAACCTCACCTCCAGTTCTACGACCATCGAGTCGACGTTCGCCTTCCTCACCGCGTCGCTCACCCCCGAGATGGTCAGTCAGCACGAGTCGACACTGATCGAGCTGGCCGGACTCTTCGCCCTCGCCTCGGCCGTCGTGCCGCCAGATGCCACGACCCCGTCGCGCGTTGTCGGTGAGGTGTCCGGGCTACTGATGGACCAAGCCAACGCCCTTCAGCCGAGTTGCGACCTGGAGCTGTCGCGCTGGTGGTTCACCCAGCTTCAAACAGCCTCCTGGCGTGACTACAACACCGGCGAGTCGATCATCGCCACAAGCCATACCGACACGACGAACCCGAAAGACCCGATGGACTACCTGCCGTCGGCCTGCGACGACGAGCCGACAGCCCGCTGGCTCGCCGGGCAGCTGGTGCTCGACACGTACGCGGCCGACTACAACTCCATCGACGAGTTCAGCTTCTACGAGCCGCTGGAGGTCGCCGCCTCGCAGACCCCCTTCTCCACCTGGTTGGAGGAGGAGCCGCTGTCGCTGCTGGCCCATCTGGGCTACGCCGACGAACTCCTCACCCAGGCCGAGATCGCGCACCGCGAGGGCCTCGCCCCTTTCACTGTGCGCGCCAACGCCGAACAGGCACTGGCGCACTACGAACTCGTGCTCGACGCCGATCCCGATGTCGCCGCGGCACGCCTGGGACAGGCCCGCTCCCTCCTCGTCCTCGGCGAGGCCGCGGAAGCACGAGAGATCGCCGACGACCTTCGTGACGATCTTCCCGATTCACCGGCCGTCAACCAGTGGGCGGCGGTCGCACGGGAGCGCGACGGCGACTACGCCTGGGCCGCCGAAGCATTCACCGCCGCCCAGAAGCCGGCCGTGAGCCTGACACTCGTCCCAAGCATCAGAGCCGTGGGCGACGGTGCCTGCATGAACCCGGAGTCGTCGACCCCCGGCTACCTCGGTGCCGAGGAGGCGCTGGCCTCCTCCATCGGCTACCGCGAAGGTGGCTGCGGCGGCGGCTTCGTGACCTCGAGTGCCCTCATCCCGCTCCACCGGTATCCGGCCATCAGAACGCTGCCGGCGTTCACCGACCTCGGCCAGCGGCGCGCCGCATTCGTGGAGGACGCCCTGCGGGCCATCGAAGACGGCGATGACCGCGACCTCTCCTTCGAGGACTGGTCGAGCCAGGAGCAAGAGACCGATTCGTGGAACACTCAATCCGTCCTCGACTATGCCGACGACGAAGACGCCTGGACCGCCTCGGTACAAGACCTCCTGCGCTACGAGGGCGAGTGGGCCGCCGCCGAGGATTTCCTCATCGAACACCGCACCCCCGGAAACGCGACCATGGTCTCGGCTCTGCTGGGCGAGGTGCAGTTCATCCAAGGCGAGTACGAACAGGCCGCCGCGAGCTTCCGCGACAGCCTCGACCACGGCGGCTGGAACCCGACCATCGACGCCGCATCGGAGGAGGAACCCAGTCTCACCGACCGGGTCACCGTGCAGTGGGCACTGAGTCAGGAGCGTGCCGGAGACCTCGACGGCGCCCGCGCGCACTACCGGCGTGTGGCCGACTCTTTCGACGGCATCGACGAGGAATCACTCGCCAGCGAACTCGAGCAGATCGCCTCCGGCGACGCCGGTACGGACACCTTCGTCTACCGGGCTGCGGCAGCCGGGGCCGCGGCGACGTACACCGCCGAGAACGACCATGCCGCAGCACTGCCCTATCTGGAGAAGGCCGTCGCGTGGTCGCTGCCCTGCAACGACGAGGGCATCGCTTCTGACGGGTCAGCCCACAACAACCTGGCCGTCAGCCTACTTGCACTCGGGGAGAATCCCGAACTCGCCGTCGAGATGGCCGAGACCGCGCGGGCCTGCGACCCCCTCAGCCCCATCTACACCGACACCCTGGCCCAGGCCTACGAGCTGGCCGACGAGACCGGACAGGCCGAAGACCTGTACACCGAAGTCACCGAGATGGACGCCTCCTCTTACCAGTCGCAGAACAACCTGGGCGTCATCGCCTCGCGGGCGGGCCACGACGCAGCGGCCGTCGACGCCTTCGCCGCCGCCCTGCAGGCCAAGCCCGACTACGCGCTGGCCTGGTGGAATCTCGGCGTCCACACCGCAGACCAAGGCGGCCTGGGCAACTTCATCCGGTCCCAGGGCTACCTCGCCCACGCCGTGCGCCTGGACCACTCCTACCGCGGGGCTGATCCCGAACTGACCTCGGACCTGTCCTCGGTCGACACCGGGCTGGACGTCTCGCGCGCCCTGGACCGCGACTGGACCTTCTCCGATACTGCCTCGGTGCCCAGCCGGGGCATGAGTTGGATCCTCGTCGCCATGGCGATGCTCAGCCTGAGCGTGACCGTGGGTAAGGAGTTCGTCCTGGAACGTCTCGCCGTCCGCGCGATGAATCCCGACCGCCCCGATGCCCTGCGGAAGTCCTCGTGGTGGTCTCACCTCCACCGGTTCACCGGCCTGCGCATCGCGCTCGGCGTCACTGCGGCCTTCGTCGCCTGGACGGTGCTGCGCGAGACCGGCGGCTCCTGGTTCAGTGTGCTCACCTGTGCCGCCGTCGGCGCGTCGCTCGCCTGGCTGTTCAGCACCGCGGCTCGCCCGCGGCCCGTGACCGACCTGCCGCCGCGCAAGGGATACGTTCCCAGCATCGCGGTCGGCGGCGCGGGCATGCTGTTCGGCTACGGCTTCGTCCCGGTGCCGACCTGTGACGACGAGCAGGCCGGCTGGCGGGACCGCTGGCTCGGCACGCTCATCACCGCGGTCGTCACCGCCGTCGCCCTGGTCCTGGCGCTCTGGCAGGGCACCCCCTTCGTGCGCTCCCTCGGCTTGACTGCGCTCGCCATGGTCACGGTGTCGCTGCTGCCGATCAAGCCGTTCGACGGCGTCCACCTGAAGAGCGGCAAGATCGCCGCGGCCATCTCGCTGGTCATGCTCGCCGTCACCCTGGCAGTCGCCCTCGGAGTCGTGTAAGTGGTTCCGCCAGTAGGCCCCGCTCGGTCCCTGAGGTGCGAGCGCAGCACACCTCGAAGGGACCCGCCATTGCAGGCTTCGAGGCTCGCTCGTTCCTCGCTCGCACCTCAGCCAGCGGGACCTGTAGCAGCCGGTCACGGTCCCTGCCAGCGGGCCTATCGGCGTCTCCTCGACGACGTTCCGGGCGGCGCGACGGCGGTGATACCGAGATAGTGAGCCACGGCCAGTTCCGCTACTGGAAGTCGCGGCTGCGGTGGCGGGCCGTCAGGGCACCCGCGCCGGCCTGGGCGGCCGCCGGGTAGCGAGACTCGATGCGGTCGACGCACTCGGCCACGAGGTTGACCACCCGGTCATCGGTGACCTCCACCCGGCCGAAGATCACCACCCCGGCGGCATTGCGGAAGACGCGGCGATATCGCTGCCACACGGTGCCGAACACCACCACGTTGAGCATGCCCGTCTCGTCTTCCAGATTGAGGAAAGTAACGCCGCTGGCCGTTCCAGGCCGCTGGCGGTGGGTGATGAGCCCGGCCACCCACGCCCGGCTGCCCGACTCCGCCGCCATCGCCTCGGCCACCGAGCAGACCCCTGCAGCGCGCAACACCTCCCGCACATGCTCCATCGGATGCCGCTGCGGCGTGATGCGCGTAGCCCACTGGTCGGCTAGCGTCTCCTCGACCTCGGTGAGGCCGGGCAGGCACGGTGCCGCCGCACTCACCGCCGTACCCGGCAGCATGTCGGCCGCATCGGTGAAACCGGCGTTCCACAGCGCCTGCCTGCGGCTCAGCCCGAAACCGTCGAAGGCCCCCGCCGTCGCCAGCGCCTCCATCTGCGCCGGCGTCAGCCCCGTCCGGCACGCCACGTCGGCCATGTCGGCGAAAGGACGCTCCTCGCGCGCGGCCACGATGCGCCGCGCCGCCTCCAGGCCGATGCCCCGCACGCTGTCGAAGCCCAGCCGCACCGCGAAACGGCCGTCACGGCGATGCGTCAGCGTCGGGTCGGGGCCGTCGGGATCGAACCGGCCCGGCGCCGGCTGCGAACGGTCCAGGCACGACGCCAGCCCGGTCGGCTGCCGCCTGCCCCCGTCATCGAGCGGCTCCAGATCGGCCTGAGCCTGCGAGAGCGCGATATCGGGGCGTCGCGTCTGCACGCCGTGACGTCGCGCATCGGCCACCAGCGAGGCCGGCGAATAAAAGCCCATCGGCT
Organism: Aeromicrobium sp.; assembly: GCF_047607065.1. Lineage (GTDB taxonomy): Bacteria > Actinomycetota > Actinomycetes > Propionibacteriales > Nocardioidaceae > Aeromicrobium. The sequence continues at coordinate 39,760 of NZ_JASGDU010000018.1, read as the reverse complement.
GATTGCGCAGCAACGAGGCAAGGAAGGCCGCCGGATAGTGCAGCTTGAGCCAACTACTCGCATAGACCAGCAGCGCGAAACTCAGGGCGTGGCTCTCGGCGAACCCGAAGTCCGCGAAGGACTCGATGGTCACGTAGATCGCCTCGGCCTCCTCGGGCGTCAACCCCTTGGCGAGCATCCCGTCGAGGAGCTTGCGGCGCAGCCGGCCGATCCGCTCGATGCCTCGCTTGGACCCCATCGCCCGGCGCAGCAGGTCGGCCTCGTCGCCTGTACAGTCACCGAGCACCACCGCCATCTGCATGAGCTGCTCCTGGAACAGCGGCACACCCTTGGTCCGCCGGAGCACGTCTTCCAACAACGGGTGGGCGTAGGTCACCGGCTCGGCCCCGGTGGCCCGGCGAATGTACGGATGCACCGCGCCGCCTTGGATCGGGCCGGGACGGATCAGCGCGATCTCGACCGCAAGGTCGTAGAAACTCCGCGGTGTGAGCCTGGGCAGCGTGCCGATCTGGGCGCGGCTCTCGACCTGGAAGACCCCGATGCTGTCGGCCCGGCAGAGCATGTCGAAGACGCCCGGCTCCTCCTGCGGGATCGTGGCCAGCTCCCACTCCTCCCCCAGGTGCTGCCCGACCAGAGCGAAACAGTGATCGAGCGCGCCGAGCATGCCCAGCCCCAGCAGATCGAACTTGACCAGGCCCATCCATTCGCAGGCGTCCTTGTCCCACTGCAGAACCGTGCGGCCGGGCATACGCGCCGACTCGATGGGGCACACCTGGCCGATGGGCCGCTCGGTCAGGATCATGCCGCCGGAGTGGATGCCGAGGTGGCGAGGGCGGCCGAGGAACTGCTCGGCGAGGGCGCGCACGGGGCCGGGCAGGTCTACCTCGTCACCGATGCCGGACCATCGTTCGATGCCCGCGCTGAAGGCGTCCTGCTGCCCGGGCGAGTAGCCGAGCGCCTTCGCGGCGTCACGGACCGCCGAACGCGGCCGGTAGGTGATGACGTTGGCGACCTGGGCGGCGTTGTGGCGACCGTAGGTGTCGTAGACCCACTGGATCATCTCCTCGCGGCGCGCCGAATCGAAGTCGACGTCGATGTCCGGCTCTTCCTCCCGTGTGGCGGCGATGAACCGCTCGAAGGGCAGGTCGTAGAAGATCGAGTCGATGGCCGTGATGCCCAGGGCGTAACAGAGGGCCGAGTTCGCCGACGAGCCGCGCCCCTGGCACAGGATGCCGCGCCGCCGAGCCTCGGTCACGATGGCGTGGACGATGAGGAAGTAGCCCTCGAACCCCTTCTCGGCGATGACCGCGAGTTCGCGGTCGATGCGTGCGCGGGCTGCGGCCTGCCGGTCGGGGGCGTACCGCGCGGCGATCCCCTTCTCGGCCAGCGCGCGCAGGTGGTCGTGATCGCTCACGCCCTCGGGGCTGACGACGGGCAGCCGCGGCGTGACCGCCCGCAGGCCGAAGGCCAGGTCGCGGGCCAGGCGCACCGATGTCTCTACCGCGCCCGGATATCGCGCGAAGCGCGCGGCCATCTCGGCCCCCGAACACAGGTGGGCCGTTCCCGACGGCGGCAGCCATCCGTCCATCTCGGCCAGGCTGCGTCGTGCGCGCACCGCCGCCATGACCGCGGCGAGCCGGCCCGACGCGGGGGTGGCGTGGTGCACGTTCTGAGTGGCGACCACGGGAACCCCCAGGTGCCGGGCCAACTCGGCGAGCACGTCGTTGCGGGCCGAGTCGTCGGGCCGTCCGTGATCGGTCAGCTCGACGACGACGTGCTCGCGGCCGAACCGCTCGATGAGTCCGGCCAGCTCGGCTTCGGCTGCTGCCGGCCCGGACGCCGCGAGCGCTTGGCGCACCGCACCCTTGCGGCAGCCGGTCAGGACGACCCAATGGTCGCGGCCGATCTCGGTGAGTTCGTCCAGCAGGTAGACCGGACGCCCTTTCTCCCCGCCGCGCAGATGCGCCTGAGTCATCGCCTCCGACAGCCGGTGGTAGCCCTCCGGCCCGCGCGCCAGGACAAGCAGGTGGGTGCCCTCGGGGTCGGCGATACCGTTCTGCGGGCGCGCCAGGTCCAAGGTCAGTTCCGCGCCGTACACCGTCGCCAGCCCGTGCTCCTGAGCGGCCTCGGCGAAGGCCGGTGCCCCGGCGAATCCGTCGTGATCGGTGATCGCCAGCGCTTCCAGCCCCAACCGCACCGCCTCGGCTACCAGGTCACCGGGATCGCTGGCACCGTCGAGGAAACTGAAACTGCTGTGACAGTGCAGTTCGGCATAGGGCACGGCGCTCGCCGGGCGCTCCACGGCCTCGCCGGGAACCGAACGCCGGGGGCGACGGGACCGCGGGGCCTCCAGCACCTCATCGGGGGCGAGCGGCCGGCCGCTGAGCCGGCGCTCCATCTCCCGCCAGGTCAGGTTCGAGTTGTTCCACCTCATGCGCACCCCGGTCCCTGAGGTGCGACGAGCGCAGCGAGGAGCCTCGAAGGGACTCGCGGTGGGGTCCCTTCGAGGCTCGCAAGCTCGCACCTCAGGGACCGAATGACGTCAGTCATAGCGGGCCTCGGTGAACCAGGTGTCACCGTCGAGCATCAACAGCCAGGCCCGGCCGTCGACCCCGACCACCTGGAAACGCGCGATCCGCCGGGCGGTGTGCTCGTCCCACCATCGTTCGTCGACGGGCCAGGGGCCGGCCCAGGCCGCCACCTGCTGCCACGGCTCGTTCGCCGAGACCCGGAAGCGAGCCGGTGCGGCTGAGACCGCGCCGCGCGGCGTGACGACGATGCGCTGCCCCTCGGCACCGGCCACCACGGCAGCCCGTGGCGCGGCGAAGACCGTGGCCGGAGCCGGGGCCGGGATCTGCCCCGGCCACGGCCGCTCGGCGGGCCGGGCCACGGGAACACGCTCCCCCCACAGCGCGGTGTGGACCTGATCGCCGGGGCCGCGACCTCCCTGCGCCCGCAGCGACCGCACCGCCGCCGGATCACCGGCGAGGGCCTGCACCCGTGCCACCCCGCGCTCGGTGGCCGCGTCCGGCCCCGCGCCGAACAGGGTCTCGGCGTGATCGCCCACCGCCGAGGTCTCCTCGGGCACGAAGCGGATCGCCGCGATGCCCTCGCGCCACACAGCAGCATCCTGCTGCCGTCCCGCGCCGGCCAGCTGCCAGCGCAACCGGTCGAGCAGCGCTGCCGCATCGAACCAGGAGGGATGCCGCCACGTGCGCGCCTGAGCCGTGATCTTCTCCCCCGAGTCGACCTCGATACGGACCCCGGTGGCGACCAGCCCGTGATGCGCGAGGTCGGCAACGAAGTCCTCCGCCGCCCGGCGGGCGCTGAAGACCGCCGCCTCGGCACTCTCCAGCGGCGGCTCGAAGGACACCCCGCCCAGCAGGTCAGGCGGCATCGCCCGGCGCGTGACGGGCTGCGGATCCTCCCCTCGGGCCAGGCGGTGCAACAGCGCCCCCGTGTCGCCGAAGCGGGTGCGCACCTCCCCGGCCTCCAGACGCGCGAAGGCACCCAAGGTGCGCACCCCGAGGCGCCGAAGCAGGTCGGCGAGCGCCACGTCCTCGATCACCTCGACGCCGAGGTCGGCGACGAAGTCCGCCGAGCCGCCCGGCGGGACGATGCAGACGTCCTGCGTCAGGGCGCGCCGCGCCGCGTGCTCGGCCGCGAACACCCCGTCGGCGACACCGCAGCGGACGTCCCACACCCCCAGGCCGACGACCCGCTCGGCCAGAACCGCAGCCGTCTCGCGCTCGCCCCCGTAATACCGTGGCGGGACCCGCAGCGCGCACAGGCCGGGACGGATCGGGGCCACGCCCGGCGTGAGTTGTTCGACGGCGTCGAGCACCTCCTCGAAGCGGCGCTGCTCGATCTGCGGCGCCCGGTCGACGAGCCGCAGTTCGGGACACCGGGCCTGGGCATCGCGCCGGCGCATTCCGCGGCGCACCCCCTCGGACCGTGCCGCTGGGGAGCAGGCCAGCACCTCGCCTCCGGCGAGCACCGCCACCGGCACCGTGGAGGGCTGCTCGGCGGCGACCACCGGCCAGTCGGGGCACCAGAGGACGAGGGTCCTCACGATGCCCCCCGCAGGAGTGCTTGGTCATCTCGCCCTTCGAGGCCACTCGTTCCGTCCGGGGGTTCCGCCTCGCCCGGCAGCGGCTGCAGCCAGACCTCGTGCCGCCGGGCGAGCGTGACGTCGCTGCGCACCTCGACCAGCGCCCGGCGCGCCCGCAGATACCCGTGCCCCTCGCCCAGGCCCGACCACTGCGAAGCCATCAGCGACAGCCGGGCCTCGCAGCGCGGCCATGCCCCCCAGGTGACGAGCACGCCCTGACGGCTGCGCAGCCGAGCCGCCAGCCGAGCCGCGTCGCGCTGACTCACCCGTTCCGGCGGACGCGCGACGACCAGCGGCAGCGTGTCGATCAAGGCCGCCACGACCTCCCACCACTGGGGTCCGGCATCGGGCACGACCACGAGCCGCTCGGTCTCGACACCGAACTCGCGCGCCGCCGCGAACCCCAGGTCGGGGCAGTCCACGACCCCGCACCAGGCCCCCGCCGCCGAGGGGCCGGCCAGCAGCGCCAAGGCGAGCGAGGCGGCATCCACCCCGTAGACGCCACCGGCTCGCGGCGTCACCACGCCCCGCAGCGCCGGGTGGACCGGCACCGCAGCCGTATCGACCGGCCGTCCCTCCAGCCGGGCCACCCGGCGTCGCAACTCGTCGAGATCCGTCATTCCGACATCCTCGAACACATGTTCGAGGATGTCAAGCAGTGAAGCGGGCGACTACCCAACGCCGCAGGCCCCGGACCGTCGGGTCCGGGGCCTGCGGGCGAAACGAGCTGGTCGATCAGCCCTTGCGCTTGGTGATCTCCTCGACGGCCTGCGGCAGCACCGTCTTGAGGTCGCCGACGACGCCGAAGTCGACGAGCTCGAAGATCGGCGCCTCCTCGTCCTTGTTGACCGCGACGATGGTCTTGGACGTCTGCATACCGGCGCGGTGCTGGATCGCCCCGGAAATGCCGTTGGCGATGTACAACTGCGGCGAGACGACCTTGCCGGTCTGGCCGACCTGGAAGGTGTGCGGCTTCCAGCCGGAGTCGACCGCAGCGCGCGAGGCACCCACGGCGGCACCGAGGACGTCGGCCAGGGCCTCGACCTCGGAGAAGTCGCCGCCGGTGCCACGACCGCCGGAGACCACGATGGCGGCCTCGGTCAACTCGGGGCGACCGGTGCTCTGGCGCGGCTCGCTGGAGACGACCTTGGCACCCTTGGCGGCGTCGGAGACGGCCACGGAGACCGCCTCGACCGCACCGGCACCGGTCACAGCCTCGGGGGTCGTCGAGTTCGGCTTGACGGCGATGACCGGTGCCCCATTGGTGACCTTGGCCTCGACGCTGAAGTTGCCGGCGAAGACCGACTGCGTCGTGGTGATGGCATCACCGTCGACCGTGACGTCGACGGCATCGGTGATGAGACCCGAGGATGCCTTGAGCGCGACACGGGCGGCGATCTCCTTGCCCTCGCTCGAGGACGGCACGAGCACTGCGGCGGGACTCTTATCGGCGACGAGCTGGCTCAGGGCCTCGGCCTTGGGCGCGACGAGGTACTCGTCGTAGACCGCGTCGTCGAGCTGGTAGATCTTCTCGGCACCGTACTCGGCGAGCTGCGCGGGCACCTCGGCACCGAAGACGACAGCCGACGGCTCGCCGATGCGGCGGGCAATCGTCAGCAACTCCAGCGACGGCTTGGTGACCTTGCCCCCAGGGGCGTCAATGAGGACGAGAACTTCAGACATGTTCGATCTCCTTCTCAGACAAACTTCTTGGAGGCGAGGAACTCGACCAGCTTGACGCCGCCGTCTCCCTCATCGGTCACGATCTCACCGGCCGTGCGCGGCGGGCGCGGGGTGAACGACTCGACGGCCGTCCACGCATTGCTACCGCCCACCTCGGTGGCGTCGACGCCCAGGTCGGCCAGCGACCACTCGTCGATCGGCTTCTTCTTGGCCGCCATGATGCCCTTGAAGGACGGGTAGCGAGCCTCGCCGGTCTGGTCGGTGACCGAGACGACGAGTTTGCCGGTGGCCTCGATCTCCTGCGTGGCGGCATCGCCGTCGCGGCGGATCTTGACGGTGTCGCCGTCGACGGTGACCTCCGAAGCGAAGGTCACGGCCGGCAGGCCGAGACGCTCGGCCACAAGGGTCGGGACGACGCCCATGCCGCCGTCGGTCGAAGCCATGCCGAAGAAGACGAGGTCGTACTCGAGCTTCTCAATGGCCTTGGCGAGGATGAGCGAGGTCTGGAACGCATCGGAGCCGGCGATGGCGTCGTCGACAACATGGACACCGGCATCGGCACCCATCTGCAACGCCTTGCGCACGGCGTCAGCGGCATCGTCGGGGCCGACGGTCACCACGGTGACCTCGCCCTCTCCCGCTTCGACAACCTGCAATGCCTGCTCGACCGCGTACTCGTCCAACTCCGACAGCAGGCCGTCGACGCCTTCGCGGTCGACGGTGTTGTCGGACGTGAAGGTACGGTCGGCCGTCGCATCCGGGACGTACTTGACCGCCACAACGATCTTGGTCACGAGGACCCTCCTGGAGATTCGGGAATCACGCCGCCGGGTCTCCGGCACCGTGGTCATCTGAATGATGACGCCTGAGGACCACTGTGCCACCGTGCTGCACACGGCGGTGAGGCGACCCTCAGCACCTGCATGGTACCGATTCGCCGCACGCACGGCGACGGGTCGCCAGTGTGATCCAGGCCACGAGACACCATCACGCCCCCGCAGAGATGCGGGGGCGTGATGACGGTGATGGGGCGGAATCAGTCGTCGTCGAGCCGAGAGCGGACGAGCGACTGGGCTGCCAGGCCGATGACGAGGTAAACCATCGAGCCGAGTCCCCAGGTCACCAGCGCCTCCTTGCGATCGGCGTTGGCTCCGGAGAAGTCGATAAACCCGGCCACCGGCGCGGTCAGCACATCACAGACACTCGACAGCACCGAGAAAGCACCACCGGAGCCGGCATCGAGTGCCACCAGCAGGGCACCAATAGCCAGCACGACCGACAGGATCAGGCCCAGGGCGCTGACAACGGCCGCGATGGTCGTCACCCGCGAGGAGCCTCCCGCCGAGGAAGGCCCCACCTCGGCGGGAGGCTCGGGCACATCATCGGCCGGTCGCGCGGACACCTGCTGTTTCGCGGCCATCTTGGCAACCCGTGCGGCTGCCTTCTCCTCGGCCTTACGGCGGCGGAGGTCGGCCTTGCTCTCGACCGGCTGCTCGAGCGTCAGGTCGATGATCGCCGTGGGTTCGTCAGTCGTCTCGGCGACCGGCTCTGCCTCGGCACTCTCCTGCGAAATGATGATCGTCGGCTCGTCGTCGGCCTCCGGCTCCGGCTCCGGGGTTTCCGCCTCGGGTTCAGCGACATCGACCTCAACGACCTCCGGCGCGACAGCCGCGACGATCTCGGCTTCCTGCTCGGCGACCTGCACTTCAAGCGCGGCCTCGGCGGCCTCGGCCTCCGGTACCACGCCGTCGTGGCGACGCTGACGAGCCTCGGCGCGGGCGCGGCGTCGCTTCTGCTGAGCCGCCCGGCGGATGTCACGCGGATGTGCCAACGCCACGGCAGCCGACGCTTCCTCAGGAAGCCCTGCTGCCGCTTCCTCAGTCGCTTCGCCGCCCGGCACCTCTTCGGCCTGCGGCACCTCGACCGTCGCCGCCTCTATGGCGACGGGGTCGCCGGTCTCCTCGGCCTCGATCACCGGCTGCTGACTATGCGCAGCAAGACGCGCTGCGCGCCGGGCGGCCTTAGCCTCGGCCCGCTGCTTCTTAGCCAGTTGACGCGGCGACAGACCCTCTTCGCTCTCGGCTGCCGATCGTGCCGCGGGCGGCGTTTCGGCCTCTTCGAGGGCGGCCCGAGCCGTGTCCACGGCCAACTCTGCGGGCACCGGTTCGGGAGCCGAGGCCGACGGCTCGTCCACCGGCCGCCCGCCCACGGACTTGAACCCCGCCAGCGCACGGCGCAACGAACTCTCCTCGCCGGCCGCCGGATCGACCAGACCCGGCGTCTGCGGCTCGTCGGCCACCCCTTGCTCGACCTCCGTCAGCTCCGGGGCTTCGGGGAAGGTCGAGGCGATGATCTCGTCAACTACGTCGGACGACTCTTTTTTTGATCGGGGTGGTGGGTGCCCCAGACTCACCGATCACCCCCTGGGGCGCCGTCGCCGCAGTGTCGTCTGGATCTTCTTCCCCATCATCGACGAACTCCGAGGCAGTGGGTGCGGAAGCGGGCGTCAGCGGCGTCCCTTTGGCGACCTTGTTAGCCATGACGATGTGAGCCTGAGCGACCCGCTCGGCCTCAGCCTCGGCCGCCGCCACCCATTCCATCGCCGTCCGTTCGGCCTCCTGCAACTTGATCTCGGCCGCCTCCCGTGCTGCCGCGACCGCCTTGCTCAGCCGCTCCTGGGCATCGCGCTTGGAGGCCGCAGTGACCCGCTCGGCCTCAGCCTCGGCCGCCGCGATCCGGCGCTTGGCCTCGGCCTCGGCGGCCTCGGCAACCCGTTTGGCCTCGGCCTGGGCAGCGGCGACCTTCTCGGCCGCAGCCCGCTCGGCGTCGGCGACCTTGCGCTCGGCGTCCAGGCGCGCCTCCTCGGCGGCCTTCTCCTGCTGCCGCTCGGCCTCGGCCCGCGCTTCGGCCGCCACACGGGCGGCCTCTGCGGCCTCCGCAGCTACCCGCTCGGCCTCCGCCTGGGCCAAGCGCACTCGCTCCTCGGCAACACGCTCAGCCTCGGCCAAACGACGGATCGCCTCCTGACGCTGGGCTTCGGCCTCCTCGGCAAGCGCCTTGGCCTTCGTCTCGGCCTCGGCAACCAGTGCATGAGCCTCGTCTCGCTCACGTGCCAACTCGGCAGCGGCCTCCTCGTGGCGTGCCGCAGCCTCGGAGGCCACACGCTCAGCCTCGACCTTGGCCGCGACGAGCTTCTCTTCGGCAGCGCGCTCGGCGTCAGCGACCCGAACCGCAATGGCCACACGCTCGGCAGCGACTTCCTGGGCGTACTTCTCGGCTTCGGCCTTCGCCGCCGCCACATGATTGGCGGAGGTCTCCTCCGCCTCGGCCACAATGCGCTCGGCCTCGGCACGCACTTCGGCGAGGCGACGCTCGGCATCCTCTCGCTCGGCGACGAGTTGCACCCGAGCCGCTTCACGCTCCTCGGCGGCCTGGCGTGCGACCTCCTCGGCAGCGTCGCGGGCGGCCTGAATACGACGCTCGGCGTCGGCCTCGGCCGCAGCCAGCCGTTCGCGGGCGGCCTCTTCGGCGGCCCGCTCTGCGGCGATCACGCGCTGCTCAGCACGCTGGACCGCCTCGGCTTCAGCCTCCGCAACCAGCCGGCGAGCCTCAGCCTCCGCATCCGCAATCCTGGCGGCGGCCTCACGCTCGGCCTCGGCCTTGGCCTGCGCCACGCGCTCGTCAGACTCACGCTGCAACTGGGCGATTCGTGCGGCTGCGGACGCTCGCTCGCTCTGGATATCGCGGGTGACCCGCTCGGCCTCGGCGCGCGCGGCGGCGACCCGCTCCTCGGCGGCCTCCTCGGCAGCCCGGAGCTTCTCGGCAGCGATCTCGCGCTGGCGGGCCTCATCGGCCTCCAGACGGGCGACCGCCTCGGCACGCTCCCGCGCGGCCTCGTCCATGAGACGCTGGGCCTCGGCACGGGCATTCGCCACGCGGTCCTGCGCCGCCGCACTCGCCGCAGCCAGCTTCTCGGCGAAGGACGCTCGGATCGCCGAGGCGCTGTCCGGAGTGGAGGCCGCATAGGCGACCGGATCGAGTTCCGGCTCGTCATCGATGCTCGAAGACACCGCGACCGGCTCCGGCTCAGGGGTCTCCTCGACCTCCGCCGACTTGTAGACCGACGGAACCTCGCTGACCGGCTCCGGCGCGGGTTCCGGCTCTGAAATCGCCGCGACCGGCTCGACCGCCGGCTCCGGGTCCAGGTCCGGCTCGACCACCGCCTCCGACTCGCGTACCAACGGAACATAGGGGTCCGGCTCGTAACGCCGCGTGAAGATCGGCTCCGGCTCATAGGAGGCGTACGACGGCGTCGAGGGTTCGTAAGAGGTCGAGGCAGCCTCGTATCCGGACTCGCTACCGAAGGTCGGCCTCCGGTCCACGTCGTCGGCGGCCTCAAACTCGTACCCGACGCTCTCGCGCACCGGATCAGGATCGACCCCAGGGACCTCCGGCGAGTTCAGCGCGTCGGTAACCGGTTCGGCCTCATTCGCCGAGCCGTCACCGTCAGCCGCCAACTCTGCAGCCGTCGCGGCGGTCCACAGACGCCCGAACACCGAACCCTGCGGCTCGTCGAGGGGATCGAAGACGTGCGTCTCCTCGACAGTGGGCGTGGAGGGTTCGGCGGCGCTCACCGGCGAGGAATACCTCTCGGCGAAGCTGTCGCCCTGGCCGCGCGTGATCTCCTCGGCCACCTCGTCACGACCGCTCGTGTACTCGTCACTGCGCTGCGTCGCAGCGAGGCGAGCGGCCTCCAACCGCTGGGCAAGCGTCTGCGGCGCAGGGCTGGTCGCCGGTTCCGACGTGGCAACCGGCTCATCGACCTCCTCCTCGACGACAGCCGGCGCATCCGCGCTGGGATCGCGCGGCTCCCCGCCACGGCGTGAAGCCCGTTCCTCGCGGCGGCGCTGTGCCGCAGCGAGCCGAGCCGCCTTGGCCGCCGCGCGCCGCTCACGCGCCGTCATCGGCCTGCCGGAACTGATCGGAGAGTCCGAACCGATGCCCCCAGCAGACGGATCCTCGATCATCTCTGCGGCAATACGCAGCGGATCGGCTGGACCCCGCCGCACAGTCGACTTCTCGTCTGAGTCGCTCATGACTCCCTTTCCTCACAGTGACGGTGACACGAAAGCCACGCCCGCATCAGTATGCCTCAATTGTCGTGCTCGTCCAGGCCCCTGCGAGGACTCTGAGCGAGCATTTAGGTCAGCGGCCCGAGAAGGTCGCCTTACCCGGCCCCTGCTCGACAAAGGACGTCATGCCGGCGAGCCGATCCTCGGTGGCGAAAAGCCCGGTGAACTCGGCCCGCTCGATCTCCAGGCCGGTCTGGAGGTCGACCTCCAGACCGCGGTCGACGGCGGCCTTGGCGGCCCGCAGCGCAAGCGCCGGGCCGCCCACGAACTGCGCGGCCCACGCCAGCGCGGCCGGGTAGACCTCGTCGGCGGGCAACACCCGGTCGACCAGTCCGATGCGCAGCGCCTCGGCCGCGTCGACGAAGCGACCCGTGTAAATGAGGTCCTTGGCCACCGACGGCCCCACCAGGCGGGCGAGCCGCTGCGTGCCGCCGGCACCCGGGATGATGCCCAGCAGGATCTCCGGCTGGCCGAGTTTGGCGTTCTCGGCGGCGAAGCGCACGTCGGTTGCCAGCGCGACCTCGCAGCCGCCGCCGAGCGCGAACCCGGTGATCGCCGACACCGTCGGCTTGCCGATGGCCGCCAGCGACCGGGTGAAGTACTGCAGGAGTTGACCGTGGCGGACCATGTCCTGATACGACATGTCGGCCATCTGCTTGACGTCGGCACCGGCGGCAAAGACCCGCTCGCCGCCGTAGACGACGACCGCCGCAACGTCGTCGCGCGCATCGGCCTCCTGCGCGGCCTCGGCGATCTCGCGCTGCATCTGGGCGTCGAGAGCATTCATCTTCGGACGGTCCAGCCGGATCGTGCCGACACCGTCGCTGACTTCGAGGCGGACGAACTCACCCACGCGCTTCTCCTTGTCGTTGTGACCGCTCCCACAGCGGCCGCCACGAGCATAGGCGGCACCTGGTTCGCGGCGTCACCGACTCGGGGCGGCTGCGGCCAGCGCCTCGCCCGAGAGCCGGTATCCGGTCATCCCCGCAATCGGCCGCGCACCCACGGAGCGATACAGCGCGATGGCGTTCTCGTTCCAGTCCAGAACCGACCATTCCAGGCGGCTGTAACCCCGCTCGCGGCAGAGGGCGGCCAGCGATCCGAGCAGCGCGGTGCCGATCCCCCGGCCGCGGCACTCCTCGCGCACGACGAGGTCTTCGAGGAAGATGCCGTGCCGACCCTCCCAGGTGGAGAACGACAGGAACCAGATCGCCGCGCCGGCGACCTGCCCCTCATCGCCCTCGGCCACGGAGGCGAACACCGCCGGGTGCGAGGCGAACAAGGCCGCATCGAGCACTTCGGGCGTGATCCGGCAGCTGTCCGGCTGGCGCACATAGGAGGCGAGCTGGCCGATCAGCTCGACGAGGTCGTCGACGTCAGTGGGCGAGGCAGGGCGCACGGTCACCGATTCCATGTCTGACGATCCTTCCTGGGCGGACCCGGCGGACACCGGCCGGGGTCGCTGACCGCGTACGGTGGTGCCGGGCCGGCGGGTGTCTCGGTCCGGCCGCGACGAGAGGGAGCGATGGACGCACACGAGTTGGCCGACGACTTCGTCCGGCTGCGCCCCGAGCGGTCCAACGCGGGCTTCGACGGGTACAGCGTGTGGATGGACGGCGAGCGCATCGGCTCGGTGGCGCTGCACCAGGAATCCTCTTCCACATGGTCGGTCCGCTGGAATGTCGGCGACGGACCAGGTGCGCTGCGCCCAGCGATCCACGTCGTGCGACTCGTGGTCGATCACGTCCTCGGCACGCTCGGCGGCCGGCGCGTCGAGGCGCGGATCCCGGTCGGCCGCGACACCGACATCCGGGCCGCGTCGATCTGCGGCCTGCGCAAGGAGGGCGTCACGCGCGGCCCCGGGCGCGAACCCGACCGCGTGCTCATGGCCCGGCTTCTCGCCGATCCTCCGGTGCAGTCGCGTGACGGCTTCATCGCCATCTTGAATGCCGGGCTGCCGACCAAACGGGTCATCTCGCAGGGCCTCTGGCGCGATCCGGACGGCCGGGTGCTGCTGTGCGAGCTGACCTACAAGTCCGAATGGGACCTGCCGGGCGGGGTCATCGAGGTCGGCGAGTCGCCAGCCGTCGGGCTGCGCCGCGAACTCGCCGAGGAACTGGGGATCGAGGTGGAGGTCGGCGGCCTCGTGACAGTCAACTGGCTGCCCGCCTGGCGCGGCTGGGACGACGCCTGCGTGTTCGTCTTCGACCTCGGAGGCACGCCGGTCCCCGAACGCGAGGCGCTGACCCTGCAAGCCGCCGAGATCGCCGACGTCCACTGGTGCGACCCCGCGACCGTGCGCGAGCGCGCCACCGCCGCCACGATCGAACTGCTGGAGGCATTGGAGTCGGGCGTCCCCGCCTACCGCGAGTCCTCGCAGGCGGATTGACCGTTCCGCCCGGCGTCAGCGCAGGGTGGCCCCGAGGGCCGTGGCGGCGGTGACGGCGGCGTCGCGGGCCGCCTTGATGTCGGCCTCGGCCAGGGTGCGATCCGCGCCGCGCAGGCGCAGGGCGAACGCCAGCGACCGCTGGCCGTCGGGCACCTGGTCACCGGTGTACACGTCGAACAGGCGCACCGACTCGATCAACTCGCTCGCACCGGCCAGGGCAACGCGCACCTGCTCGGCGGGAACGGCCTCGTCGACCAGGAAGGCCAGATCCTCCTTGGCCACCGGGAAGGGTGAGAAGTCCGGCTTCGGACCGATAGCGGGCGCTGCCTCCAGCAACGCTTCCAGGTCGATCTCGGCCACCGCAACACGGCCCGGCAAGCCGTACGTCTCCGCGACGTCCGGATGCAACTCGCCGGCGTAGCCGACCAAGACGCCATCGTCCAGCGTGAACATCGCACACCGTCCTGGGTGCCACGGCGCTTTCTGCGTCTGACGTATCCCCAGCTCGACGTGCAGCGCCTCGGCGAGACGGCGCACGATCGCGACAGCATCGGTCCACTCGACAGCACGACCCGCGCCGTCCCAACCGCCGCGCTGACGCTCTCCCGCAAGCAGGATGCCGGCGTGCAAGGGTTGCATGGGCAGCGCCGCATCCAATGCCGCCAGTTCCTCTTTCGTCGGAGGTGCCTCGACACCATAGATGGGGGCGACCTCATCGCCAACGACGGGCCAGAACACCCGCCCGACCTCGCTGATCTGCACGCTCTCGTGACCGCGGCTCACATTGAGCGAGGCAGCGCGCAGCAGCCCGGTCAGCAGCGTCGTGGTCAGACCGGGTTCACGCTCCGAGAGCGGATTGGCCAGCAGGACCTGGCGGCGACGGGCGTCGTCCGCAGGCAGCCCCAACTTGTCGAAGTCACCCTGACCGACGAACGGCAACGTGGTGACCTCGACCAGACCGGCCCCCGCGAGCACGTGCCCGGCCCGGCGACGCAACTGCTGATGGCGGGTCAGGCCGCGACCGCCGGTCGGGGTCGGCAGCACCGACGGCACGTTCTCGTAGCCGGCCGAGCGGAGCGCCTCCTCGACGAAGTCGTAGGGGTCGTTCAGGTCGAAACGCCAGGTCGGCGGGGTGACGGTGAACGTCTCGCCGTCGGTCTGGACCACACACCCGTTCGCCTCGTAGGTGGCACGGGCCTGTTCCGCGCTGATATCGACACCGCTGATGCGGGCGGGCAGATCAACGCCAAAGGTCACCGGTGTACGGGACGGAACCGTGCCGACGTGCGTCAGGCCCGGCTGCAACGTCCCCCCGGCCAACTCGACCAGCAGTTCGGCAACCCGCGCGGCAGCGGGCACCGTCAACGCCGGATCGACGCCGCGCTCGAACCGCTTGGCGGCCTCCGTGGGTAACTTGTGGCGGCGCTCGGACCGGAAGATCGTCACCGGATCGAAGTGCGCGGCCTCGATGACGACATCGGTGCTGTTCTCGTCCAGTTCGACACGAGCAGCACCCATGACGCCGGCCAATCCGATAGGGCCGGAGCGGTCGGCGATGATCAGATCCTCGGCACTCAACATCCGCTCGACCCCATCGAGGGTCGTGATCGTCTCACTGGAAAGCCCCCGCCGCACCACGATCTCGCCGTCGAGCTTGGCGCGGTCGTAGCAGTGGTTCGGCTGACCGAGTTCGAGCATCACGTAGTTGCTGATGTCGACCGCGAGCGAGATCGAACGCATGCCCGCCTGCTCGATCCGCCGCGCCATCCACGCCGGGGTCGGACGGCTCGCGTCGATGCCGGTCACCACGAGCGTCGTGAACACCGGGCAGGCCTCCGCGTGCTTGACCCGCACCGGGAAGCCACCGGAACCCGATGGCAGCGCAATCGATTCAATCGGATCGACGAAAGGTACGCCGAAAGCGAGAGCCGCATCACGCGCCGCACCGCGCATACTCAGCGCGTAGGCGCGGTCGGGGTTGACCTCCAGGTCGAGGGTCTCGTCGGCGAGTCCGAGCAGCGCGATGGCGTCGTCACCGGGTTCTGCGCTGCCGGGTTCCAGGACGAGGATGCCGTCGGCGGCACCGGGCAGGCCCAGTTCGGCGACCGAACAGATCATGCCGTCCGAGACGTGACCGTAGGTCTTGCGCGAGCCGATCTCGCCGCCGGGAATCACATGGGCGAGCGCAGGCAGGCATGTACCGGGCAGCGACACCACCACGAGGTCGCCGACGGCGAAGTTGTGCGCACCGCAGACGATGCCGCGCGACGGCACGTCCTCACCCGGCGCATCCGGCACCGAGTCGAGGTTCTGGGCACCGACGTCGACCCGGCACCAGTTGATGACCTTGCCGTTCTTCTGCGGCTCGGGGGTGATCGCCAGCACCCGGCCGACCGTGAGCGGTCCGCTGACACCCCCGCCGAGGATCTCCTCCAGCTTGAGGTCGTACATCGTCAGCCGCTCGGCCAGCTCGGCCGTCGTGACGCCCTCGGGCAACTCCGCCAAGGACCGCAGCCACTCAACAGGGACTCGCATCACGACCACCTCCCCGTCACAGAAAGACCGCAAGAGTACGGGAAGGTGTTCGCGTTCATTCGATGGCTCACTCGCTGACGCTCGTTCACAGACCAACTCCGAACGGCTCGGTGAAACGGATATCGCCGTCCCACAGGTCACGCAGGTCGGCGATGTCGTAACGACTGGTGATGGTGCGGTCCAGGCCCATGCCGAAGGCGAAGCCGGAGAACTCCTCGGGATCCACGCCGCAGGCGACGAGCACGCGCGGGTTCACCACGCCGCAGCCGCCCCATTCGACCCAGCCCTCGCCGCCGCAGGTCCGGCAGCCGGCGACCGCCCCCGGATCGTTGTGGCAGACATAGCAGAGCAGGTCGACCTCCGCGCTCGGCTCGGTGAACGGGAAGTACGACGGCCGAAAGCGCGTGGTCATGCCCGCGCCGTAGATCGCGCGGGCGAAGTGGTCGAGCGTGCCCTTGAGATGGGCCATCGACAGGCCCCGGTCGATGGCGAGTCCCTCGACCTGGTGGAAGACCGGCATGTGCGTCGCGTCAGCCTCGTCGGTGCGGTACACCCGGCCGGGGCAGACGACGTAGATCGGCGGCGTCCGAGTCAGCATCGTGCGCGCCTGGACCGGGGAGGTGTGTGTGCGCAGCACCATGCCCGACTCCTGGGAGGCACTCTCGCCGGACTTGATCCAGAAGGTGTCCTGCATGGTGCGCGCCGGGTGGTCCGGGCCGAGGTTGAGGGCGTCGAAGTTCAGCCATTCGGCCTCGACCTCCGGCCCTTCGGCGACCTCCCAGCCCATCGCGACGAAGATGTCGGCGACGGTCTCCTGGATCGTGGTGATGGGGTGGCGCGCGCCGACCGGCTCGCGGTCGACCGGCAGCGTGACGTCAACGGTCTCGGCGGCCAGGCGAGCGGCCTTCTCGGCAACCTCCAAGGCGGCGGTGCGCTCGGCGATGGCGCGGTTGACCTCACCGCGCGCCTGCCCGACGCGCTGACCGGCCTCCTTGCGGGCCTGCGGCGGCAGCGCGCCGATCTCCCGGTTCGCCAGCGCCAGCGGCGAACGGTCGCCCGCGTGGTCGAGGCGCACCTGCTTCAGCTCGGCCAGCGTCACCGCGCCCGCGACGGCATCGAGCGCCTCACGGACCACGCGGGCGATCTCGTCGGGATGCAGCGGGGTGACCTCAACGGGGTCGTAATCGGAGTTCGGAGCGGACACGAGGCACGAGTCTAGTGGGCGCTCCGGGGCGTCAGGAGCCGCTGGCGGTGAAACGTTCCAGTCGCGGCCTCAGCACACCCTGACCACAGACGCGCAGCAGCAGCCAGCCCACCACCGCCGAGACCGCGAACAGCAGGAGCGGAGCAGCGGCGTCGCCGAAGCCGGGCGTATCGCCCCTGACGGCGGCGACCGCCAGGACGACCACCGAGAGCACCACCATGCCCGCACCGATCACGGCCAGGGCATTGCCTACGAAGGCCACCAGCAGGGCGAGACAGAACCGGATCGCCCGCTTCGCGCGATCCACCACCGGGTCGCTCGTCCAGCGTCCGCCGCGCCGCTCGGCCTGACGTTCGACCCAGAAGGCCGCGCCGGCCAGCACCGCCAGGGTCACGAGGGCAGGCAGGTTCTCGGCCAAGCCAGGAACCGATCCGGCCACCACGAGCGAAGCAGTGATCGTCACCACCGCGAGCGCCGCGATGACGAGGGTCAGGTCACGCACGATCAGGGCGAACAGCGCGAACCCGATCCCGACCTGCTCCAGGATCCCGTCGCCTCCTTGATCAGACACCGCCTCACCCCCGTGTCGTTCCTGACCCGATCACGCTACCGCGATCGTCCCCGTCACGCAGGGCTTCGGGTTCGTTGACGGGGAGCCACACGTCGATCTGCGCTCCGCCCCCGGCGGCATCATCGATGTCAACCAGGCCGCCGTGCTGGGTGACGATGCCACCGACGATGTACATGCCCAGGCCGCTCCCGGCACCCGGACCGGACCGCCAGAAGCGACTGAAGACCCGCTGCCGCGCCTCCGGCGGGATCCCGGGTCCACGGTCACACATCCGCACCCGCACCCCGTGAACACCTTCTCGCTCGGCCTCCACGACCTCGACACGCCGCAGCCCGTGACCGTGGCGCATCGCATTCTCGGCCAGGTTGGTGAAGACCTGCACCAGACGGTCCTCGTCGCCCCAGACGGTCTGCACCGCACCGATGTCCATGCGCCAGGACGGCTCGCTGCCGGCCGCCGAGATACTGCGCAGCACACGTTCGGTCAGTTCGTCGAGGCGCACTGGCCCACGTTTGAGCGTCAACCGGCCCGAATCGATACGGGCGGCGTCGAGCAGGTCGATGATGAGCCGGGTCAGCCGGTCGGCCTCGGCGTCGACGGTCTCCAGCATGAACTGGCGCTGCTCGTCGGTGAAGCGATCCCACTTGGTCAGCAGCGTCGAGGTGAAGCCCTTGATGCCGGTCAGCGGGGAGCGCAACTCGTGGGCGACGGTCGCCACGAGATCGGAACGCTCGCGATCGTGCCGGTTACGGACGCGGGCACTGCGGATGCCGATGACAACCTGTTGCACCCGGCCGCCAGGCCGGTCGCGTTTCAGCGAGGCCGTGATGAGGTATTCCGAGCCTCGCGGTGAATACCAGGACTGTTCCAGGATCGCCGAGCGCGTGTTGAGGCCGTCGTAGGGCCGCACGCACTCCATCCAGGTGTGCCCGTTGAGGTCATCGAACGGCATGGCCTCGGCGAGCGGCATCCCGATCATCTCGTCGCCCTCGGCGCGAGCCAGTTTGCGGACCCGTTCGTTGACGTACGTCACCCGCCCGTCAGGACCGGCGACGATCAGGCCGTCCGGGAAGTCGTCGAAGGCGAGGTGGTCCACACCCCGACCCTAAAGAGCGCCCCCCAACGACAAAGCGGGGGTCCCGGTCGCGATGACCAGAACCCCCGCTTCGATCTGAAGGAGATTCTCAGACTTCTTCGTCGCTCAACAGGGTGCGCATGCGGCGCGGCTGGTGCGCGGCCTCAACCGGTGCCCCCACGGAGACCGACTCCGGGGAGTTGTCCGTGGACGCCAACTGCTCCAACTGGGTCTGGAAGTAGTTCTTCAGCCGGGCGCGGTACTCACGCTCATAAGCCCGCAGATGCTCGACCTCACGCTGCATCTCGTAGCGCTCGCGCTCGATGCTCGCCAGCGCCTGCTCACGGCGTTGCTTGGTTTCGTCGTCGAGCTTCTGCGCGCGGATACGGGCATCGGTCTCAAGGCGGTCGGCCTTGCCGCGCGACTCGCTCTCGAGGCGGTCGGCCTTGACCCGGGCTTCGCCGACGATGCGGTCGGCTTCCTCCTTAGCGGCCTCCATGAGCTGATCGGCATTGGACGAAGCGATCTCCAGCAGCCGGGCCGCAGCCGAGGAGGCGTCGGCGACCGAAGGCGCGGACGCCACCGGGGCGGCCACAGGCTGCGGGGTCGGCTCGGGAATGGCGATAGCCGGTGCGGGCGGCTGCTCCACCACGGGCGGGGCCACCTGCGGGATCAGGCCGGTCGGCTCACCAGAAGACGCGGCCGCAACCTTGGCGCGCAACTCCTCGTTCTCGACCGTGAGGCGCTCCAACTCGGCCTCGACCTCGTCAAGGAATTGATCCACCTCGCCCATGTCGTAGCCCTCGCGTAGCCGCACGGGCGTAAAGCGCTTATTGCGCACGTCCTCTGGTGTCAGGGGCATCGGTTCACCTCAGAAAAGAAGGGGTCTCGGATTGTGACTTGCGATCAACCCTACGCTACCTTGCCGCCGGAACGTGGGATCTCACAACTTTCTCAGAACGCCGTGGCGCGCACCACGCTGATGAGAATCTGCAAGACGATCAGCAAGATGAGCGGGGATAAGTCCAGATACACCTGGCCGAGGCGCAGCGGAGGGATCAGCCGCCGGATAGCCCGCAGAGGCGGATCGGTGACCACGTAGATCCCCTCGCACAGCACGGCGATCCAGCCGCGAGGGGTCCACGAACGGGCAAAGACGCCGATCCATTCGATGACGAAACGCGCCAGCAGCAGGACAATCGCGATCCAGAGGATCAGGATAACGACGCTGGCGACCGCAAGCGGCATACGTCAGTCGGCGTCGTAGAGGCCGCCACCGGCGATGCGCTGCTTGTCCTCGTCGGACACCACCACATTGGCCGGGGTGAGCAGGAAGACACCCGAGGTGACCCGGGTGATCGCGCCGTGGACCGAGAACACCAGACCCGCACCGAAGTCGACCATGCGGCGCGCGTCGGCGTCGTCGAGTTCGGTGAGGTTCATAATGACCGGGACCCCGCTGCGGAAGTTCTCGCCGACCACGCGCGCGTCAGTGAAACTGCGCGGGGTGACGGTCTCGATCCGTGCGACGTCGGTGTCCGCAGCAGCGGGGGCCACACGACGACGGCGGTCGTCGATGTTGGCCACGGCCGCAGGCCGGATCACCGCAGGGGTGCGCGACGCGCGCGGCGCCGGGGACTCCTCACGGGTCGCGGAATCCTCGCGGCGCGCCGGAGCGGCACTCACCTCGTCGTCGTACATCTCGTCGTAGTCGGCCTGCTCGACGAGGCCGAGGTACTCGCCCATCTTTCGCATTGCGCCAGCCATGACTGCCCCTCATTGTGTGCTGTTCGATGAAGAGACCTGAGAGTTCACTCAAGTCACAGCAGTCACACTACCCGAGTGACGGGCGTTCGCCGAGAAGGGCGCGCCCGACACGCAGGTGTGTCGCGCCGGCGGCCACGGCCTGTTCCAGGTCACCGCTCATACCGGCCGAGAGCGCGGCGGCCTGAGGGTGCGTTTCCTGCAAGCGCGCGGAGATCTCGGCGAGTCGCGCGAAGACGGGTGCCGGGTCGACGCCGAGCGGTGCCACGGCCATGATCCCGCCGAGCCGCAAGCACTCCTGCTCAGCCACGGCATCGGCCAGCGGCAGCAACTCCCCCGGTGCAGCACCGGAGCGTCCGTCAGACGGACGCTCGAACTCCGGGCCGAGGTCGACCTGCAGCAGCACCTCCAGATCGCGCCCGGCCGCGACGGCCCCGCGCCCGAGGGAGGCGACGAGCTTGGCCCGGTCGACCGAATGGACGACATCGGCATACCGGGCGATGGCCCCGGCCTTGTTGGTCTGGACCCCGCCGAGGAAATGCCAGCGCAGGCCCGGACCGGCCTGTGACTCCTCGCGCTTGCGCCCGGCCTCGGGGTGCCGGTTCTCGCCGACGTCGGTAATGCCGAGGGCCGCCAGATGATCGACGTCGGCGGCCGGATAGGTCTTCGTCACGGCGATCAGCGTGACCTCCGCGCGGTCACGCCCCGCCGCAGCGCAGGCAGCGGCGATCCGCTCCTCGACGGCCGCCAGGCCGCGAGCCAGCTCATCGCGCCGCTCAGCCATGACGCACCACCACGATGCCGTGACGCCCGGTGTCGCTGCGGCGGTGGGAGAAAAAGCGCTCCTCCTCGAAGGTGCAGGCACGTGCGGCGCGCGGGTGCACCTCAACGCCGAGGTCACGCAGCTGCGCGGCCACGCCCGCAGCGATGTCGAGGGCGTCGGTGCCCCAGGAGGTCCGCGACCGGCTCCCGGGCACAAGCCGCTCGACCTCGGCCGCCAGCTCGGCGGGCACCTCATAACAGGATCCGCAGATGCACGGTCCGAACCAGGCGCGCACCTGCTGCTGACCGGTGCGCTCGCGCAACGCCTCGACCGCTGCCGCCGCGACGCCGGCCGTCATGCCGGCGCGGCCCGCATGGACGGCACCGACCGCGTCACCGCAGGCCAGCGCCACGGGCAGGCAGTCGGCGGCGCGGGCGACCACGGCAACGCCGGGAGTGTCGGTGAGCAGGGCGTCGGCTCGCGGCGGCGGCTCCTCGCCGACTCCGACCCAGGCCACCTCCGCGCCGTGCATCTGAGTCATGGTGACGATGCGGCGAACCCCCAGAACCGCACCGACCCGCGCCACATCGGCCCGATCGGTCAGATCGACGGCGCGGTTGACGACCGCGATATCCAGATCACCGTCGTTCACCCGCCAGTCGAGAGGCCAGGTATCCACTCAGCGCAGGAAGTCAGGGATGTCCAGGTCGTCGTCATAGGCGACCTCGACCGGTTCCAGAGGGCCGTCCAGGTGCGGGTCGGGCTTGAGGTACTTCGGCTCCTCCCCTGGTGCCGGGGTGACCCGCTCGGCCGGGCGCGCCTCGGCCGCATGGGCCGGCGATGCGGCCCCCGGCTCCTTGCGCAGGACCGGCTGGGAGGCGTCGCGCACCTTGGGTTCTCCCCCGTCGAACCCGGCGGCGATCACGGTGACCCGGACCTCGTCACCGAGGGCGTCGTCGATGACTGCGCCGAAGATGATGTTGGCCTCGGGGTGGACGGCGTCCGAGACCAACCCGGCCGCCTCGTTGATCTCGAACAGGCCAAGGTCAGAGCCTCCCGCGATGGACAGCAGCACGCCGCGGGCACCCTCGATAGAGGCTTCCAGCAGCGGACTGGACACGGCCATCTCGGCAGCGACTGCCGCGCGCTGCTCGCCGCGGGCCGAGCCGATGCCCATGAGCGCCGAGCCGGCGTCGGACATGACCGACTTGACGTCGGCGAAGTCGAGGTTGATGAGGCCCGGAGTCGTGATGAGGTCGGTGATTCCCGATACGCCCTGGTGGAGCACCTGATCGGCCTGCCGGAAAGAGTCAAGCAGGCTGACATTGGGGTCGCTGATCGACAACAGCCGATCATTCGGGATGACAATGAGGGTGTCGACCTCCTCGCGCAGCGCCTGGATTCCGGCGTCGGCTTGGAGAGAACGGTTGCGTCCTTCGAACCTGAACGGGCGGGTCACGACGCCGATCGTCAGCGCGCCGAGTGAACGAGCGATGCGGGCCACGACGGGCGCGCCGCCCGTGCCCGTGCCGCCGCCCTCGCCGGCCGTCACGAAAACCATGTCGGCACCCTTGATGGCTGCCTCGATCTCCTCGGCATGGTCCTCTGCGGCACGCTTGCCGATCTCCGGATTGGCACCGGCACCGAGACCGCGCGTGGAGTCGCGGCCGACGTCGAGCTTGACGTCGGCGTCGCTCATCAGAAGCGCCTGCGCGTCGGTGTTGATCGCGATGAACTCGACACCTTTGAGCCCCACCTCGATCATGCGGTTGACGGCGTTGACGCCGCCGCCGCCGATGCCGACGACCTTGATCACGGCGAGATAGTTCTGGACCGCCATGGTGTTCCTTCCCGAGGAGGCGAGCATGCGAAGTGCAGCAGGTACGTAGGGGAGGAGGCTCGTTCAAACTCTGACCCTCATGTAGAGAGTTATAGTTATGTCAACCTCGTCCACGTATGACGGTACGGGGCGAAGCGAGCAGGCCCCAGCCGACACGCCGACCAGGCTCAGGCTCGTGTCGTCGGCTGCTCGGGGGCGCTCACGTCATACTCGGTCGCCTCGACCGAGGCCAGCAGCGCCTCGATGACCTCGATCTTGCGCTCGGACTCCTCCGCACTCCCCCACTGCACCCGGCGGCCGTCGACCAGCTGGAAGGTGATCGAGTCCTGACTCTGGGCCTCGCCGTAGGCGATCTGGCCCAGCAGCTCCGGTGCCGACGACGCCAGGGTGTCGACCACCGAACCCAGCCCTTCCAGCGATTGACGACGGTCCCGGCCCTGCTCGGCCGGTACCCGGATCTCGGTCAGCGCCGGCGGCTCGTCGAAGGTGCGGAAGTCCGCGCCGAAGCGATCCACCCCGCGAATCTCCCCACCGTCATCGACCCAGGCAACCGCCGTGCGCTCGGTCACCGCGACGGTCACCGTGCCGGTCCACGACCGGGAGACATCGACGGACTCCACCGGTGCGAGGGAACTCACACGCTCCTCGATACCGTCGACGTCGAGGCGCACCAACGGGGTGCCCAGCGGGACGTCGGCCGCAGCCAGCACCTCCTGAGTCGAGAGCAGGTCGACGCCGGTGACCTTGACCCGGTCGGCGGCCAGCACCGACGAGAACGCCACCAGCCACACCCCGGCTCCGAGGATCGCCACGACGACCAGCACCGTGAGTACCCGGAGCGTGCGGCGCAGACGCTCTCGCCGACGGCGGGCACGGAACGACAACGGCTCCCGTGGGTCATGCCGGCTAGGCATCGGCTCGCAGCCGCTCCAGCACCCGCGGCCCGACGGCGGTGATGTCGCCGGCCCCCAAGGTCACGAGCAGGTCGCCGGCACGCACGATGCAGGCCAGCAGCGCGTCGAGGCCCTCGACCGGTCCGCCGGCCAGCGCGGCGGGGCCGTCCACGGCGTCAAGGACGAGCTGCGCGCTCACCCGCGGGTCGGGGTCTTCGCGCGCGAGGTAGATGTCGGCGACGACAACCTCATCGGCGGCCGACAGCTCGCGTCCCATCTCAGCCCCGAAGATCCGGGTACGGCTGACCAGATGCGGCTGGAAGGCCACCACCAGCCGCCGCTTACCGGCGATGGCACGGGCGGCGGCCACATCGGCAGCGATCTCGGTGGGATGGTGGGCATAGGAGTCGTAGACCTGCACGCCCGCAGCCTCGCCGAGGTACTCCATCCGGCGCTTGGCCCCACGATGCTCGCCGAGACCGCGCACGAAACCGTCGAGATCGGCACCGACATACCGACAGGCGGCCAGCGCGAGTAGTGCGTCCTGGGCGTAATGGCGGCCGGTGACCGCCAACTCCACCGGGAGGTCCGCCTCACCCGCGCACCGCACGCGGAACCGGGTGCCCGCCGCGTCGGCGCTCAGGTCCGTGCCGCGCAGGTCGGCGTCCTCGGCGAAGCCGGTGGTCACGACGCGGCGGCGGCCGACGAGGGCGCGCGCGCCCTCGTCGTCGAGTCCCACCGCCGCACCGGCCGCGCAGCCGTCGACGAACCGGACGAACGCCTCCGCGTAGGCCTGCGCCGACCCCCAGTAGTCCAGATGGTCGGCGTCGACGTTGGTGACGACGCCGAAGTCCGGCGTGTAGACCAGGAAGGCACCGTCGCTCTCGTCAGCCTCGATGACCGCGAGATCGTCGCCGCCCAGCCGGGCGTTGGTGCCGAGCGAGGCGACTTCGGCACCGATGGCGAACGTCGGGTCCAGGCCGGCCGCGCGCAGGCCCGAGACGATCATGGCCGTCGTCGTGGTCTTGCCGTGGGTACCGGCGACGGCGATGACCCGCCGGCCGATCAGGATCGACTGCAGGCCCGCCGACCGCGGCCACAGGCGTACTCCGGCGGCCTGCGCGGCGACGACCTCGGGATTGTCCTCGCGGACCGCCGTCGAGACGACGACCGTGTCCGCGTCGCCCAGGTTCTCGGCCCGGTGGCCGATGTGGACCGTGATCCCCTCGTCGCAGAGAGCACGGGTGAGCGCCGAGTCGGCCTGGTCGCTGCCGCTGACGCACACGCCCTGCTGATGCAGGAGCCGGGCGATGGCCGACAGGCCCGCGCCGCCGATCCCGACGAGGTGGACGTGACGAAGCGAGGCGGCCGGCTCGACGACCTCCGGCACGGGAACGTGCATCACTGCCCCTTCGCAGCGGCCAGGACCATCTCGGCCAGGCGCTGATCGGCATCGCGCGGCAACTCGTGGGCGGCAGCATCGCTCATCGCCGCCAGGCGCTCGGCGTCGGCCAGCAGCGGCACCACCACCTGCTCGACCCAGCGTGTCGAGAACGCCTCGTCGTCGATGAGCAGTGCTCCCCCGGCCTGGACGACGGGGTGGGCGTTGACCGCCTGCTCCCCGTTGCCGATGGGCAGGGGCACGAAGGCCGCAGGTAGCCCGGTCACCGCAACCTCGGTGACGGTATTGGCACCGGCTCGGCACACGATGAAGTCGGCTGCGGCATAGGCCAGGTCGATCCGGTCGACGAATCCCTCGACGACGTAAGGCGGGTCGTCGTCACCACGCTCGGGCTGTGCCTCCTCGACCCGTCCCGCGACGTGCAGCACCTGGATGCCGGCCTCGGCGAGCGCCTTGGCCGCACCGGAGACGGCGTGATTGATCCGCCGCGCCCCCTGCGATCCGCCGGTGACGAGCAGGGTGGGGCGATCGGCGTCCAGGCCGAAGAACTCCCGAGCCTCGCCGCGCAGTGCCGTGCGGTCCAGGCCGGAGATGAGCCGGCGGATCGGCAGGCCCACGAACTGCGCGTGCGGCAGATCGGTATCGGGAAAGCTCGTGGCGACGTATGGGGTAAAGCGCGCGCCGAGCTTGTTGGCGATGCCGGGCCGGGCGTTGCCCTCGTGGACGACGAGGGGCAGCCTCTTGCGCGCGGCCAGGTAGGCCGGGACCGAGACGTAGCCGCCGAAGCCGACCACGACGTCGGGCTGCACTCGTTCGATGACCTCGCGCGTGGCGGCGACGGAGCGGCGCAGCCGCGTCGGGACCTTCGCCAGGTCCGCGCCGGCCTTGCGCGGCAGCGGCACGGGCGGGACGAGTTCCAGCGGGTAGCCGGCCTGCGGGATGAGCGTGACCTCCAGGCCGCGCGGCGTGCCGAGGCAGGTGATCTCCGCACCGGCCTCCCGCAAGATCTCGGCGGTCGCCAGCAGCGGCGAGGTGTGTCCCGCAGTGCCGCCGCCGGCGAGCAGGATCCGTGGTGTCATAGTCGCGCTCCTCGCTCAGGCTCCTGGTCGCGCTTCTTACGGGCTTGCAGCGCCCGCGACGCGCCGGGTTCGGTCAAGGCGCAACGCGCCAACAACCCCAAGGCTGTCATGGTCACCAAGAGGCTCGATCCCCCGTAGGACATCAGCGGCAGGGTGATGCCGATGACCGGCAGCAGTCCGAGAACCATGCCGATGTTGATCGCGGCCTGCCCGGTGATCCAGATGGTCACGCCGATGGCGACGTACTGAGCGAACCGGTCAGTGGTGCGCAGGGCGATGCGCACCCCCGCGATAGCCAGCAGCACGAACAGCGCCAGGACCACCAAAGTGCCCAGCAGGCCGAGTTCCTCACCGACGACGCTGAGGATGAAGTCGGTGTGCGCGTTGGGCAGCGCCCCCCATTTCTGGCGGCTGCCGCCGAGACCGACCCCCCAGAATCCGCCGGTGGCCAGCGCCATCATCGAGTGGATCGACTGATAGCCGGTGCGGTCGGGGTCGCTCATGGGGTCCAGCAGCACCATGAGCCGGTCCATGCGGTGCGGTGCGGTCGTCACCAACAGCACGAGAGCCACGCCCAGGAGCACCGCACCGGTAGCGACGAGCCGCCGCGGCAGCCCGGCGGCCCACACCATCGCGAAGATCACGCCGAACAGGACGACCGCCGTGCCGAGGTCCTTCTGCGCCACGACCAGACAGCCGATGGCGCCCGCGACCGGCACGACCGGCATCAGCATCGCGTGGGTCGCGCGGGGTCCGTGCAGGGCCTTCTGGTGGTCCGCGTAGTGCGCCGCGATCCAGATGATGACGGCGAGCTTGGCGAACTCCGACGGCTGGAGGCGGAATCCGCCGACCAGCGGCAGCCAGTTGCGGTTGCCGCCCACCTCGACGCCGATGCCGGGGATCAAAGTGGCCACGATGAGCAGGGTGACCGCGATCAGCAGCGGACCGGCGATCCGGCGGAAGAAAGTCAGCGGCAATTTGAGCGCAGCCAGGGCACCGGCAAGGCCCAGGCCCGCGAACAGGCCCTGCTTCATCACGATGGCGTAGGAGTTACCGTTCGAGCGGTAGGCCAGCACCGAACTCGCGCTGAGCACCATGACGAGTCCGAGTCCGACGAGAATGGCCGAGACGCCGAGGACGAGCTGATAAGAGGCCAGCGGCCGGGCGAGCAGGCCGCCCACGGCCTCGGCGGGCGGTCGGCGGTCAGATGTCGCGCCCATGCGGACAGACCTCCTCATCGCAGAGCATGGGTCAAGTCTGGCCGCTGGGAACGGCCGAGAGCGGGACGTCCGGGCGCGTGTCGCCGGTGGCTGAGGTGTGAGGCCGCCTGCGGCCGAGCATCGAACGGTGCGGCTCAGGGCGCGGCGGGCAGGAGCGCGGTGCGCAGGCCGTCGCGGACGGCACGCTGGGAGACCCCGTGGGCGCGCGCCAGGGCTGCGGCGGCGAGGGCGCACTCGACGAGGTCCGGTGTCGCGGCACGGCCGTCGCGCTCCAGATCACCGGTCGTGCCTAGTTCTGCGGCATTGGAATGCCGGTCCACGACGAAGGCGCGGTCGGCGATGATGTCCTCGACCAGGCCGATCATGCTGAGTCCGGGCATCCCGAGGGTGAATCCGATGGCCCGGCAGCCCTCGATGACGTCGGCCTCGGCCACCAGCGCCTCGGTCGCGGCGTCGGCGGCGTTGTAGACGCAGGCGATCTGCGCGTTCTCGTAGACCCGGCCGATGCCGGTGTCCCGCTCGCCCGGTGCGACATCGAGCACGACCGCAGCCCGGCACGACACGCTCGCCATGCCGGCCGCCAACGCGGCGGAGGCCTCGACCACCAGCACATCGCAGGGCTGCGGGTCCATGACCGCCTCGGGCAGCGGACGGTTCCGGGAACCGGCGACATCGCAGCTCAACCCTTCGGCCCGCGCGATGGCCTGCACCAGACGAGCCGTGGTTGCCACGCCGCGACTCCCGGCGACCGCGAGCCAGGCAGGCGCGTCCGGCGCGCGCAAGCGCCACGCGAACTCGGCCTCGCCCCACACGGTGACGCCGCGTCCGGCGGCCCGCGCCGCCCACGGCACCGACCACTGCGGCTCGTCCGCCGCGACGACCACCAGGTCGGCCTGGTCGAACCGGGCGTCCTCGGGCTTCTCGCCCAGGCGCAGGTCGACCCCCAACACTTCCAACAGCCGTGCGCGCTCGGGCCACTCCGGCCCTGCGGGAGACTGCCCGAACACCGCCGTCTCAGCACCGAGATGCTGCAGCGCGTCGGCCACCGCATGACCGCCGGCACCGTAGCCGAGCACGACCGCCCGGCGGCCCGCCCATGACTCTCCGTGCTCGGGCAGCCGGGGGCCGGCGCTCACAGGCCCGTGACCCATTCCCAGTAAAACAAGCCCAGGCCGGTCGCCACGCACAGGCCGCTGATGAGCCAGAAACGCACGACGATGGTGATCTCCGCCCAGCCGAGTAACTCGAAATGATGTTGGAGCGGTGCCATCCGGAAGATGCGTTTGCCGCCGCTGATCTTGAAGTACCCGACCTGCAAGATGACCGACGCGGTGATGATGACGAACAGGCCGCCGAGGATCACCAGCAGCAACTCAGTGCGGGTCATCAAAGCGAACCCGGCCATCGCGCCGCCCAACGAGAGCGAGCCGGTGTCACCCATGAAGATCTTCGCCGGGGAGGTGTTCCACCACAGGAAGCCGAAGCACGCGCCGGTCAGGGCCGAGGCCACCACGGCCAGGTCGATGGGGTCGCGCACGTCGTAGCACTTCGGGCCGGGGACGGTCGTGCAGTTCTGATTGCTCTGCCACAGGTTGATGAGCACGAAGGCACCGAAAACCATGACCGAGGCACCCGTGGCCAGGCCGTCGAGGCCGTCGGTGAGGTTGACGCCGTTGCTCGTCGCCGCGATGAGCAGCAACACCCAGATGACCAGGAGCACCGTCGGCAGCTCCCAGCCAGCGAGGTCGCGGGTGAAGCTGACCACATGGGTGATCGGCGTGTCTCCATTCTCGTTCTCCCAGCCGATGGCCATGAGCGCGAACACCAGACCGACGAAAATCTGACCGATCATCTTCGCCTTGCTGCGCAGGCCGAGGCTGCGCTGGCGAGAGATCTTGATCCAGTCGTCCAGGAAGCCGATGCCGCCCAAGCCCGCGAACAGGAACAGCAGCAGCAGCGCCGACGCGGTGGGCGGCGATTTCATAAACAGGTGGGCCGCCCCGTAACCGAGCAGCACCGCGAAGATGACAACCAGTCCGCCCATCGTCGGCGTGCCTCGCTTGACGTGGTGGGAGGTCGGGCCGTCGTCGCGGATGAGTTGGCCGTAGCCCTTGGACACGAGCACCGTGATCGCCACCCTCGTCCCGAGCAGCGTGCTGAACAGGGCGACGGCTCCGGCGATCAAGATGGCCAACATCGGAAAGCGTGTTCCTCTCAGGCAGACGTCAAAGACAAGGGCAACGGTCGAATCGGGTCACTGCGCAGTATGCCCGGTCGGCTCCCGCAACGCGTCCACGACGCGCTCCAAGCGGCAGCCTCTGGATGCTTTCACGAGCACCACGTCGCCGGGTCGCAGGGCCGCCCGCACGCGCTCGACGGCCTCGCCGACATCGGCGACGCGGTGACCGATCCGCCCCGCGCCATCGGCCATCGGCGCGGCCTGCTCGCCGATGGCGATGAGCTCACGCAGCCCGAGTCCGGCGGCAGCGATACCGAGTTCGCGGTGCAGGCGGTCCGCGTCGTCGCCAAGTTCCAGCATCGCGCCGAGCACCGCGATCCCCCGGCCCGGCGCGGCCTCGGCCAGCCAGCCCAGTGCGGCCCGCATCGACTCGGGATTGGCGTTGTAGGCGTCATCGACCACCGTGGCACCGCCGTGGAGGTCGTAACGCGCCATGCGGTGCGGCGAGCGGGCGGTCGCGCTTGCCAGCGAGGCGACCGCATCTGCGAACGGCACTCCGGCGGACTCCGCCATCGCCACCGCAGCGGCGGCGTTGGCCCCGTGGTGCAGGCCGGGCTGCGGCAGCACCACCTGCACGGACTCCTCGCCACGGGTCAGGAGCAGTTCGGGGAATCCCCGTTCGTCGAGTGTCAGGCCGGCGAGCCGCACATCGGCATCGTCGGCCGTGCCGAAGGTCACGACACGGCCACGGGTGCGCGAGGACATGGGCAACACCCGCGGGTCGTCGGCATTGAGCACGGCCACGCCGTCACTGCCGAGCGCCTCGACGATCTCCCCCTTGGCCCGCGCGATCTGCTCGACACCCCCGAACTCGCCGACGTGGGCGGTACCGACGTTGAGCACGGAGGCGACATCCGGCGGCGCGATCTCACACAGCGCGGCAACGTGGCCGATGCCGCGAGCGCCCATCTCGATCACGAGATACCGAGTCTGCTCGGTAGCGCGCAGAACGGTCAGCGGCACGCCCAGTTCGTTGTTGAACGATCCGGTGGGTGCCACCGCCGGACCGTGGGCCTCGACGATGTGCGCGAGCAGGTCCTTGGTGCTGGTCTTACCGGCCGAACCGGTCAGCGCGAGCGTGGTCAGCCCGGCGGCGGTCAGCTGCCGGTGGACGTGACGGGCCAGGCGGCCCAGCGCCGCTTGGGCGTCGTCGACGACGACGAGCGCGATGGGCGAGTCCACCTCGCGCTCGGCCAGGGCCGCAGTCGCCCCCCGTGACGCGGCAGCGTCGATGAAGTCGTGGCCGTCGGCGTGCTCGCCCACGAGCGCGACGAACAGGCTGCCGCCCTGGGCCTGTCGCGAGTCGATCACGGCGGGGGCCGTGACCAGCACGGTATCGTCGCCGACGACTCTGCCGCCGACGACCTCGGCGATCCGTGCGGCCGTCAGCGCGATCATGCGCGCCCCCGCGCCTCGCCGAGCACGCCCCGCGCCACCTCGCGGTCGTCGAAGGGATGGACAACGCCGTCGATGTCCTGTCCGGTCTCGTGGCCCTTGCCGGCGATCACCACGGTGTCGCCCCGCCCGGCCAGGCCGATGGCGTGCGCGATGGCCTCGGCCCGGTCGCCGATCTCGACCACATCGGCGGCGTGACCGAGCGCGCCGGCGAGCACGGCCTGGCGGACGAGCGCGGGATCCTCCGAGCGCGGGTTGTCGTCGGTGACCACCACCATGTCGGCGAGGCCTGCCGCAGCCGCGCCCATGAGCGGCCGCTTGCCGATGTCGCGGTCCCCCCCGGCACCCAGGACGATGACGAGCCGGCCCGGCGTCACCGGGCGCAGCGCCCTCAGGACAGCGGTGATCGCGTCGGGCTTGTGGGCGTAGTCGACGACGACCGTGAAGTCCTGGCCGGCCTCGACCCGCTCCATGCGTCCGGGGACGCCGGGGGCGTTCGCCAGGCCCGCCGCGAGGTCGGCGAGATCACGGCCGGTCGCCTCGGCCAGCGCCACCAGCACCGCGACCGCGTTCGACACGTTGAAGGCCCCCGGCAGCGGCACCGAGACCGGCACCGTTCGCCCGTCGGGGGTGACGAGATCGGCCTGCGAGCCGAGCCGGTGCGCCCGGATGTTGACCGCGCGCCAGTCGGCGGGGTGCCCCTCGGTCGAGAAGGTGGTGACCGGCACCGGTGCCTCCGCCGCGAGCCGGCGCCCGTGCTCGTCGTCGATGTTGACGATGCCGAGGCGGGCGTGATCGGGGGTCAGTAGCCGGGCCTTCGCCGCGTAGTAGTCCTCCAGGTCGCGGTGGAAGTCCAGGTGGTCGCGGCCCAGGTTGAGGAAGATCGCGGCGTCGAAGACGAATCCGTCGACCCGGCGCTGGACCAGTGCATGACTGGAGACCTCCATCGCGCAGGTGCGGACGCCTTCTTCACGCATGACGGCGAACAGGCTCTGCAGGCGCGGGGCCTCCGGCGTGGTCAGCGCCGAGGCAACCGGCTGCCCGGCGATGCGTGTGCCGATGGTCCCGACGACCGCAGCGGGCTGTCCGGCGGCGGCCTCGGCGAGGTAGGTCGTCGTGGTCTTGCCCTGGGTCCCGGTCACGCCGACAGTGGTAAAGGCGGCGCTCGGGTCGCCGTAGAACGCACTGGCCAGTCTGCCGAGGACGCCGCGCGGCTCCGGCACGACCAAAGCCGGGAGCCGGCCGGCGGCCGTAACCGCACCCTGCTCGTCGGTCAGCAAGGCCACGGCTCCGGCAGCCACTGCGGCGTCGAGGTGGTCGGCACCGTGGCTGCGCTCGCCGGCCAGTGCGACGAACAGGTCACCGGGGCGCACGTCCGAACTGCCCAGAGCGATGCCCGCGACGGGCAGCGCCGGATCCGCCGGGACCCCGGCCGGGACGCCGAGGTGATCGGCGATCCAGCCGAGCGTGCGACCGGGACCCACGCGCGGGCGATCTCTCATCTGCTCGGCCACTCCCCGACTCTAGCGGCCCGTGGATTTGACCATGTTCACGTCATCGCCCGGAGTCACTGCCGTCGGTTCCCGAGCACGTTACTCCTCGACGAGGCATTCGACCGCGATCCCGCCAAGAAACCGATGGCGCGGGCAATGTCGTGGTTGGGCATCCCCGCTTCGTTCACGATCACCCACTCACCCGAGCAAGCACCGCGCCTTTCACGGTGAGCACTATGGCCCCGCAGCCCGCCATTGCTCCTGAGGCAGGATTCAGGGAACGGACCTTCTGGTATTGAATCGAAGTCGAAGGGGCGCGCAGGAAGCTCCTATGATCGGAGGATCAGTCCTTGAGCCGCGATCTTCTATCTCCTCCTTGCGCCATTATCTCGAAATCTCCGAGCGCAGATTGCATCATCGGGCGACTTTTCCTACTCTTCACGCATGGCTAAACGAACCATTGACAAGTATTTCTCGGATCTGAGCGCAGTCGAAATCGAATCGGGTTCCCCGACCGTGTACTTCGCCTTCGCCGGCACGAGTTACGAGATCGACCTGACCGAGGCCGAGGCCGAGGAGTTCGCCCAGGTCCTCGCCCCCTACATCGCCGCAGGCCAGCGCGTCACCGGCACGCGCGGTGCGCGCCGAGCGGCGGCCAAGAGCGGCGGTCCCTCGCCCAAGGAGATCCGCGCATGGGCCGAGGCTCAGGGACTCGACGTGCCCACCCGCGGCCGTATCCCGGCGGCCGTGCAGGACGCCTTTGCCGCCGCCCACTGACTCGAACCGGCCTCGGCGGCGCGCCTTACCAGGTCGTCGGCGTGCCCGGTGCCGCAGCACCGGTCGGCACGATGCCGAAACGTTGCAGCGCCATCGACATGATGTCGCGGAACACCGGTGCTGCGGTGCCGCCGCCGCTCGCATTCCCCTTCGGGTTGTCGATGACGACATAGGTCAGGAAGCGCGGGGCGTCGGCCGGGACAAAGCCCATAAACGAGACCGTGTGTGAGCCGGTGACGTACCGCCCGGTGTCGGGGTCGACCCGCCAGGCCGTGCCGGTCTTGCCCGCCACCCGGTAACCCGGGATCTGCGCCACGGGAGCCGACCCCTCCGGGGTCACGACCGCCTCCATCATGGTCGTGACCGCCTTCGCCGCCTCCGTGGAAACCACCTGACGGGGGGCGTCGGCGACCGTCGGCGTGACCGAGCCGCCCGGCGACTGCACCCCGCTGACCACGGTCGGATCGCACATCTGGCCCCCGTTGGCGATGGCACCGACCGCGCGCACCATCTGCAGCGCGGTCACCGAGATTCCCTGGCCGAAGGAGATCGTGGCGTGATTGGCCTTGGTCCACTCCGAGCCGTCGCTCAACAGGCCGGAGGACTCCCCCGGCAGGCCGACACCGGTCTTCTCGCCGAAACCGAAGGCGCGCAGGTAGTCGTACATGGTCTCGTCGTCCATCTGCTGCGAGGCGATGATCGTGCCCAGGTTGGAGGACTTGGCGATGACCCCGGCGGCCGTCAGGTGCAAGGTGCCGTGGTCCCAGGCGTCGCCGATGGTGAAGCCGTCGATGGACATCTGCGAGGGCACCACGATGGGTGTGGTCGGCTCGATCTTGCCCTGATCGGCCAGCGCCGCCATGGTGATGGTCTTCATCACCGACCCCGGTTCGTACACCGTCTGCATCGCCCGGTTGACCGTCAGCGCGTCGGTGAGGTCGAGTCCCGCATCGGCGTCGAAGGTCGGCACCTGCGACATCTGCAGGATCTCGCAGGTCTGCACGTCCAGCGTCACCGCCAGACCCCAGTCGGCACCGGTCGACTGGACCGTGTCGGCCAGGACGCTGTCGGCGTACCACTGCAGATCGCTGTCGATGGTCGTCAGCACATCGCTGCCGGGTTCCATCTCGACGATCTGGCTGTCGGCCAGCGGGATCTTCTCCCCCTTCGGCGAGACGGTGAAGGTCGCCGAGCCGTCACTGCCTGACAGGATCGAGTTGTACTGCTGTTCCAGCCCACCGACGCCGTCGCCGTCGTCGTTGAGATGGCCCAGCAGGTTCGCCGCGACCGAACCGTTCGGGTAGGACCGCAGGCTCTCGTGCTGCACGAACACGCCGTTCAGCCCCGCCTTGCTCAGCGCCTCGATCACCTGGTCGGCCTGCCAGGCGGGCAGGTCCTTGGCGACGTACTCGAAACGGTCATCGGGCTTGCGCAAGCGGTCGATGAGGTCGAAGTAGTCCGCGTCCGATCCGATGACCTCCGTGACGATACTGGCGATCTGGGGGGCGTTCTCGGCAGTCAAGGCCGGGTCTGCGGTGAGCGTGACGCCGTCGTAGCTCGTCGCCAGGGCCACGCCGTTGCGGTCCAGGATCTCGCCGCGCTCGGCCGGCACGATGGTCGAACGGGTGCCGGCGTCGGTGGCCTGCGCCGCGTAGGCACCGGTGTCGAAGCCCTGGATCTGCAGCAGGCGCGCCCCGAAGACCACGAAGACGGCGAATGCGGTGAGCAGGCTGAACCTGACCCGCGCGCGGACGACCCGCTGCCGCCGCCGCTGGGCGGGCGTCATGGCTGCGTTCCGGCCGGTGTCGGCACGCCGATGATCTCGCCGGTGTCGGGCTTGAGGAAGACCGGATTCTCGTTGGGCACCATGCCGAGTGAGCGAGCGGCATCGGCCAGTGAGGCCGGATTGGCCATCCGGTCTGCCTCGTAGGCCAACTGCTGCTGCTGCATCTCCAGCGCGGCGGCCTGCTGTTGCAGCCTGGCCAACTCGAAGGCCTGGTCCTGGAGAGCGGTGTTGATGACGATGAGGCCGACCAGCCCCACCGATAAAATGGCGACGATCACCACGACGAAGGGGGCACGGCGCGCCCGCGCCTGTGCCGGCGTCACGAGGCGCAGGAAGGCGCGCTCGCGCGCCTTCTCCGCCCTGGATCGGAGTTCGCGGTCCGGGAGCACCGGCTGGTAGGCCGACCGCATCGCGGATCGCACCGGGGATGCACTCATGCCGTGGCACTCCTCTTCTCGATGGCCCGCAGCCGCACCGAGGCGGCCCGCGGGTTGGTGTCGATCTCTGCCTGCGAGGCGGGTTCCGAACCGCGCGTCACCAAGCGGTAGCCCGGCTGCTGGTCGGCCGGGACCACCGGAAGGTCGCGCGGGGCCGGGCTGGTCGTCGCTGCGGCGAAGGCCCTCTTGGTGATCCGGTCTTCGAGCGAGTGGTACGACAGCACGACGACCCGGCCGCCGTCGGCCAGCGCGGCGAGGGCGGCCGGCAGCGCGCGCTCGTACACGCGCAGTTCGTCGTTGACCTCGATCCGTAACGCCTGGAAGGTGCGCTTCGCCGGGTTCCCGCCCGTGCGGCGCGCCGCCTGCGGGATGCTAGCCCGGATCAACTCGACGAGCCGACCGCTCGTGGTGAACGACTCGCGCTCACGCTCGCGAACGACGTTCTCGGCGATCCGCCGGGCGAACTTCTCCTCCCCGTAGATGCGCAGCACCCGGGCGAGGTCGGCGACGTCGTAGGTGTTGAGGATGTCCGCTGCGGTCAGCGGGCCGCCGGCATCCATCCGCATGTCGAGCGGCGCGTCCTGCGCGTAGGCGAAGCCCCGATCGGCCTGGTCCAGCTGCATCGAGGAGACCCCGAGGTCGAACAAGACGCCGTGGACGCGGGCCACCCCGGCCTCCTCCAGCACGCGGTCGAGGTCGTCATACACCGCCTCGACGGCGGTGAACCGATCTCCGTAGGGCGCTAGCCGCTGCGACGCCAGCCTCAGGGCGTGCGGATCGCGGTCGATACCGAGGACGCGGACCTGCGGTCCGAGCCGTTCCAGCATGGCCTCGCTATGCCCGCCCAGCCCGAGCGTCGCGTCGACGACGACTGCGGGGCCGTCGTCGGTGGCCGAGGCCACTGCGGGGGTCAGCAGGTCGAGCACCCGCTCCAACGCCACGGGGACGTGCAGGGGTGCCGAGGCTGCGGGGCTGGCGGCGGTCATCGGTGCTCCAAGGCCGGATGCTGAGGGAACGGGGATCGGTGGCCCGAGGCGGTCCGCAGAGCCAGAGCCCCGGCCGGATGGGTCTGGCACCGGGGAAGTGCGCCAGAACCACTCGGCCGAAGATCTCGCTCCACGGACGCGGCCCGAACGGGCGGGACGGAGGTCAGAACAGGTCGGGCATCTCCTCGTCGCTGAGGTTGGCGAAGGCCTCGTCCTGTTCGGCAGTGAACTGTGCCCAGCGCTGGGCGTTCCAGATCTCGATCCGGTCCATCGCGCCGATCACGGCGCAGTCGCGCTCCAGGTGCGCCCACTCGCGCAGCAGCACCGGGATGGCGATCCGGCCCTGCTTGTCCGGCACCTCGGTCGAGGCGCTGGCGTACAGCGAGCGCTGGAAGAAGCGCACCTGGCGGTTGGTGAAGGAGGCGGCCCGCAGCTTCTGGGTGAGTTCGGAGAAGGTCTCCGGCTTCCAGCCGTAGATGCAGTTCTCCTGCCCCTTGGCCAGCACGACGCCCTCGTGGAACATCGCCCGGAACTTCGCCGGCAAGAAGATGCGCCCCTTCTCGTCGAGCTTCGGAGTGAACGTACCGAAGAACTGCGCGGACTCCACGGTCACGGCGCACCTCCTCGGGGATCGCCCGGGCGGTCATCCCGGCTGCTCCATTTCGCTCCACAGTACTCCACTTTGCACCACATGGCCTAGCCCCGCACGGCATTACCGCCGCGACACTGGGGCGTGTCGCGGCGAGGGATGGCCACCGGCGCGCGGAGAGACCGGGCCTGCGGCCCGCCGTTCCCCTTTATTTCCAGGCGAAAAGCGCCCTACTCACGCCCCAGACGCTCCGCGTGGAGCCGGGCGGAGCCTCATCCGGGGCGACGTGGAGCGTGGTGGAGCGGGAGCGGCCAGAAAAACGCGCCGGCCGCCTCCCCCGAGGGGGAGGGCGGCCGGCGCGTGGTGGAAAAGGGAGGGATCAGAACCCGTGATCGCCGTCGCGGCGACGCTGCCAGCGCTGTTCCATCCGTTCGACGAAGGAGCCGGACGAACGGCCCCGGTCCCCGCGCGAGACCCTGCGGGGACCCTGCGGGGCGCGGGGGGCCTCGTCGGCGTCGGCACCCATGCCGCGCCGCCACGCGGTGATGAAGAGATAGCCGCTGGCGACCATCAGCACGAAGCCGGCCACCGCGAGCCAGGTCAGGGTCAGCATCGTGCCGTAGAACAGCACGCCGAGGCCCGCCAAGAAGCCCAACACCGCCAGCGCGGCCCAGCGACGGTTGCGCGCCTCGAAGGCCGATCCCCGCAGCGTCGAGGCGAAATCGGGGTCTTCAGCGGCCAGCGACTGCTCCAACTGCTGCAGAAGTCGGGCTTCTTCGTCTGACAGCGGCACGATTGCCTCCCGGAAAACAGTGGACGCCATAGGGATGGGGCGTAGGCAAAGTCTAGGTGCCCGGTGGTCAGCAGACCACCCAGGACCCGGCCCCCGAGACACAACTAAGGTGCTGGCATGACGCGCATCGTGGTCGCCGGCGGTGGTTTCGCGGGCCTATCGGCGGCCGTCCGGCTGGCGAAAGCCCGGCACGAGGTGATCCTCCTGGAGGCCTCCGGGCGGCTCGGCGGCGGCCTGCACGGCATCGAGATCGACGGGAGCCGCTGGAACCTCCACCCGCCGGCCGTCACGACACCGGGCGTCTTCCGCGACCTATTCCGCAAGTCCGGGCGCACCCTGGAGGCCAGCCTCGGCCTGGAACCGGCACCGCCGCGTCGCCATATGTTCAAGGACGGCTCGGTGCTCGACCTGCCCCACGGGCATCGCGGGGACCAGCACGACGCCATCGGCGAACTGGTCGGCTTCGACA
The DNA here is from genome assembly GCF_047607065.1 of Aeromicrobium sp. GTDB lineage: Bacteria > Actinomycetota > Actinomycetes > Propionibacteriales > Nocardioidaceae > Aeromicrobium. The sequence goes on along the minus strand of NZ_JASGDU010000018.1, from coordinate 1,135 downwards.
CCTGGTCGCCCTGGGTCGACTCACTGGCCGACGTCTGGGAGGTGCTGCGCCGAGGTGCCTATGACCAGATCCTCACCGGCCCAGCGGCCTTCGACCGCACCGCCCGCGCCACGCTGCACCCACGGCGAATGATGTCGTCGTTCGGCAAGCGGTCCTTCGCCGACCCCCGGCTGCGCAAACTCGTACTCGACCCGGTGCGTCACAGCGGCCTCGACCGAGGCGCGACCCCGGCCTTCCTGTCGGTGTGGCACTACGTGGAACGCACCTTCGGCCGATGGCGTTTCGACGGCGACTGGCCGGGCCTGGCCGCCGCACTCGGCAAGCGCGTCACCGAACGCAAGATCGACGTGCGGCTGAACACCCGCGCCCACGAGGTGCGTCTCGACAGCGCCGGACACGTCCAGGGCGTCGAGACCGATGCGGGATTCCTCGACGCGCAGACCGTCGTCTGGTGCAACCGCACCCCGCCCCTGGGCCGGCCGCACACCGCGGGCATCCCGGTCGTCCCCGCCTCACGAACCCTGCTGGCACTCGACGGCGATCCGCCCGAGTTGGCCTCCGAGGCCCTGCTGCACGCCAATCCCCCGGTCGTCGCCTACCGCACCGCGCCGAGGCGGTGGACGCTCGAACACCGCAGCGGCGAGGACGTGCTCGACGCCCTCGCGCGCTTCGGCCTGGACCTGCGCGACCGGGTGCTGGAGCGTCACGACCTGCGCCCGGCGCGCATGACCGAGTACGTCGACGACGGCTGGATGTGGACCGGCTGGACCTCGATGTTCCGTCGTCCTGGGGTCGCCCCGGCCGGCGGGCTGTTCCACGCCGGAGCGCACGCGCATCCGGGGCCGCGCCTGGAGCACATCGGCATGGCCACCGCCGCCATCGCCGCCGCCATCGGTACCGCCCCCCGCACCTGAGCGGGGTCCTGCGGGAACGGGTCGATCAGGTCATTGAGGTGCGAGCGCAGCACACCGGGTCCTGAGGTGGCGCGAGGAACGCGCGGCCTAGATGATTGATGCGGGGAGATAAGGCCTTCGGCGTGGCTGCGTGACCTCAGAGACCAGGGTGTCCAGACTCAGCGTTGCTTACCCGAACGCCGAACCCCTGTAGGGGGCACCTGCGATGGACGCTAACCTGG
>NZ_JASGDU010000017.1:0-14768 GCF_047607065.1 Aeromicrobium sp. | reverse complement strand
CTCCGGTGGCGGGTTTCGTGGGTACGCCCGATCCGGTGACGTATCTGGTCGATGGTGGGGATGGTCGTACGTATGCGGCGACGATCACGGTCACGGCGGTCGGTGCGGCCACCGGTGACGAAGTGACGTCCTCCGGTGACGGTCCGGTGGTGATTGACCCGCTGGCGAACGACAGCGTGGGGACGACGTTGATCCCGTCGAGCGTGCGGCTGGTGGACCCGGCCACGGGTGATCTGGTGACCGAGCTGGTGGTGCTGGGTGTGGGCCGCTGGGTGGTCGACACGACGACGGGGCTGATTACGTTCTATCCGGTCGACGGCTTCACCGGTGAGGTGCCCGAGGTGACGTATGTGGTGACCGGTGAAGACGGCCTGATGTATGGGGCCTCGATTGCTCTGGTGATCGAGGCTGCTGCCGGGGACACGACGACCGTGGCCGGGGTGTTGCCGGGTACGGGGTCGGGACTCTCGTGGCTGCCGGTGTGGGCGGGCTTGTTCCTCGCCGTGGCCGGCGGACTGTTGATCCGCCGCCGCCGCGCCTGAGGTGCCCCAGGTGGCTCCGGCCCGAGGGCGAGGGGAAAACCCTCCTCCTCGGGCCGGAGGTCTTTCCTTACCGCGATGCTACTGCGGCCGCTCCGCTATGGATTGACGGATGTCCATTCGCTATAAGGGCAACTATCGGCCTTTCGTGCACCATCAGAAGGAATGAGAAACCGATTGAATAAAATTGCGCCTTGGATCGTCCCCGCCATCCTCGTCGCCATAATAATCTTCGGACTGATTATTTCTTCCCACGAGAAGGATAAATGTCTGGATGATGGAGGTCGATGGGATGCCAAGAGGGCTTATTGCGTGATGCATACTAACCCGGTTGACGCTCCTTTGCTCGACGGTAGCGAGAGTGCAGAAGAGTAAGAGGTTGCGCGGATAGGCGGAACCCGGTCATCGTTCCCCGCAAGCGGGAGGTGCCCGCAATGCGAGCGCAGTACATTCGAAATGACCCGCCACCGTAGGCTTCGAGGCTCACTCGTTCCTCATTCGCACCTCAGCCGACGGATCCTATCCGCGCGAGTTCTCAAGGAAGTAAAAAGTTGAGCAAGCCACGGGGACTCCAGCTCCAGGTGTAGAAGGAGTCTTCCAGGCGCTCGCCGCCGGAGTAGGGAAAGACCGAGAGGCTCAGTCGTAAGAGCAGGCTATCGACTTCGACCCCGGCATCGACTCGCCGCCCTGCGAGTTCCGAGCAATGACCCTCGAGGGACACCGCTCGGTCAGAGAGTTCAAGGCCTCAAAGACCTCAGGATGACTTGAGTGGAATAGACTCAACTTTGATGCGGTTGAACCAGACAGGTTCGTCATCATCTGGGGAGGTCATGCATGAATCTCGACACCTTCACGACGCGCAGCCAGCAGGCGCTCGCGGCGGCGATCAGCGCCGCCTCCGTGGCCGGCCATCCGGCGGTTGAGCCCGTGCATGTGCTGGCGGCGCTCCTGCAGGCCGAAGGAGGCACCGGCGCGCCGCTGCTGCGGGCTGCAGGCGTCGATCCGGCTGCGGTGGCGACCGCGCTGCAGCGCGAACTCGCCGCGTTGCCCAGCGCCTCGGGCAGCACGGTCGCCTCGCCCGGTCTGTCGCGGTCGAGTCACGCCGTGCTGCGGCAGGCCCAGGAACTCGCCAGAAGCCTGGGCGACGACTTCACCTCGACCGAGCATCTAGTCGTGGCTATCGCTACGGTCGACTCGCCCACGAGTCAGCTGCTCGCGCGCGCCGGGGCCACCCCGGACACGCTGCAGGCCGCCTTCGCGGCGGTGCGCGGCTCGGCGCGCGCCACGAGCGCGAACGCCGAGGATTCCTATCAGTCGCTGGACAAGTACGGCGTCGACCTCACGGCCATCGCCGGAGAAGGCAAACTCGACCCCGTCATCGGCCGCGACGCCGAGATCCGCCGCGTCGTGCAGGTGCTGAGCCGCCGCACGAAGAACAACCCGGTGCTCATCGGGGAGCCTGGGGTCGGCAAGACGGCCGTCGTCGAGGGCCTGGCCCAGCGCATCGTTGCCGGTGACGTGCCCGACAGTCTGCGCGGCCGGCGGCTCATCAGCCTGGACCTCGGCGCGATGGTCGCCGGAGCGAAGTACCGCGGCGAGTTCGAGGAGCGGCTCAAGGCGGTCCTGGCCGAGATCAAGGAATCCGACGGCCAGGTCATCACCTTCATCGACGAGTTGCACACCGTCGTCGGCGCGGGTGCTGGCGGCGAGGGCGCGATGGACGCCGGCAACATGCTCAAGCCGATGCTGGCGCGCGGCGAACTGCGCATGATCGGCGCGACGACGCTGGACGAGTACCGCGAACACATCGAGAAGGACCCTGCCCTGGAGCGGCGCTTCCAGCAGGTGCTCGTCGGCGAGCCGAGCGTCGAGGACACCATCGCGATCCTGCGCGGCATCAAGGAGAAGTACGAGGCGCACCACAAGGTCGAGATCGCCGACGCCGCTCTTGTCGCCGCCGCCACGCTCTCGGACCGCTACATCGCCGGGCGGCAGCTGCCCGACAAGGCCATCGACCTCGTCGACGAGGCCAGCAGCCGCCTGCGCATGGAGATCGACTCCAGCCCGGTCGAGATCGACGAGCTGCGGCGCAGCATCGACCGGCTGACGATGGAGGAGCTGCACCTGCAGAACGAGACCGACGAGGCCAGCGTCGAACGCCTGGAGAAGCTGCGCGCCGAGAAGGCCGACAAGGCCGAGACCCTGCGCGCGCTGGAGGTGCGCTGGGAGGCCGAGAAGCAGAGTCTCAATGCCGTCGGCGAGATCAAGGAGCGCATCGACGAGGTGCGCATCGCCGCCGAACGCGCTCAGCGCGAGGGCGACATGGCCACCGCGAGCCGCCTGCTCTACGGCGAGCTACCCGCGATGGAGGCCCAGCTGGCCGATGCCCAGGCCGCCGAGGCAGGGCGCGACGACCTCATGGTGCGCGAGGAGGTCGGTGCCGACGAGATCGCCCAGGTCGTCGCGGCCTGGACCGGCATCCCGACCGGCCGCCTGTTGGAGGGTGAGTCCGGCAAGCTACTGCGCATGGAGGAGGAGTTGGGTCGGCGGCTCATCGGCCAGAAGGCCGCCGTTACCGCCGTCTCCGATGCGGTGCGCCGTAGCCGCGCCGGTATCGCCGACCCCGACCGCCCGACCGGATCGTTCCTGTTCCTCGGGCCGACCGGCGTCGGCAAGACCGAGCTGGCCAAGGCACTGGCGGAGTTCCTGTTCGACGACGAGCGGGCCATCGTGCGCATCGACATGAGCGAGTACGCCGAAAAGCACAGCGTCGCGCGGCTCGTCGGCGCCCCTCCGGGCTACGTCGGCTACGACGAGGGTGGTCAGTTGACCGAGGCAGTCCGCCGCCGCCCGTACTCGGTGGTGCTGATGGACGAGGTCGAGAAGGCGCACCCGGAGGTCTTCGACATCCTCCTGCAGGTGCTCGACGACGGACGCCTCACCGACGGCCAGGGTCGCACGGTCGACTTCCGGCAGACCATCGTCATCCTCACGAGCAACCTGGGTTCGGCTTTCTTGGTCGATCCGGCGCTCGACGAGGACGCGAAGAAGACCGCAGTCATGGAGGCCGTGCGCGCCGCCTTCAAGCCCGAGTTCCTCAACCGGCTCGACGAGATCGTCACCTTCGATCCGCTCGGCACCGAGGAGCTGACGCACATCGTGGACCTGCAGCTCGCCTCGCTCGCGAAGCGGCTGGCGGGCCGCCGGATCACCCTCGACGTGACGCCCGCAGCGAAGGAGTGGCTGGCGCTGACCGGATGGGACCCGGCCTTCGGCGCCCGGCCGCTGCGCCGTCTCGTGCAGCAGGCCATCGGCGACCGGCTCGCCAAGGAGCTGCTCGCCGGACAGGTACGCGACGGCCAGAGCGTCCGCGTCGACCGCGACGAGGCGCTGGAGGGCCTGACCGTCACCCCCGTCTGACGGCCTTGAGGTGCGAGGAAGCCAGTCCGGCTGCCGCCGTTCGCTCCGGGTTGCCGTGGCGTGATGGGATGGAGGCATGACCGACGAACCCCGCCGCCCGACCGCAGTCACGCTCGCCTGCGTCGGGGCGGGCTTCGTGGCGCTGTTCGTGCTGGCGAGCACGGTGAGGGTGCTCGCCGACTGGGGTTCGCTGGAACTGCAGGAGACGGTCCAGCAGGCGCTCGACGACGCCGGCCCGGCAGCCGAGAACCTCACGCTCGATGCGACGCTGGCGGCGATGCGCGTGGTCCTGTACATCGTCGTCGTGGCCGCCGTGGCAATGGCGGTGTTCGCCGCCTTCGCGCTACGCGGGGATCGCCAGTCGCGGTGGGGGCTGACGATCCTGTGCGCCCTGGCCGGAGTGAGCCTGACGCTCGTCGGGTCCGTGGTGACGTTGTTCCCGGCGGTCGTGCTCGTCTCGGTGGTCTTCGTGCTGTGGACGCCCGAGGCGCGGGTCTGGTTCGACCTCACGAACGGCCGCACGCCGTCGCCCGTCCTGGTTGCCCGCGCCCGCGCCCGGCAGGGCCTGGCACCCGAGCCGGGCCTCGGCTCGGTAGCGCCGCCGCTCGGGGATCGCGCTGCTCCGATCTCCGCCGTGCCTCCGCCCTTTCCGCCGATGTCGCCGTGGCCGATCCCGGGCCGCTCGACGTTGCCCGGCGCGCTCGTGGGCGGAGCAGTGACGATGATCGTCGGCAGCAGCATCACGGCCGGGTTCTCCGCCCTGGTGGCGCTGATGTACCTCGCTCGGGCTGCCGACCCCGAGGGCTACGCGGCGGTCGCCGGCTCCGAACCGCTGCTGCCCGAGGTCATGTACGGGCTGTCTGACGCGCCGCGCACGGTCGCGTTCACCGTCGCGGTGCTGGCGCTGGTGACCGTGCTGGCCCTGGCTGCTGGGGTTGTCGGGGCCGCATTACTGTTCGGCCGATCGCGGCTGCTAGGCCCGGCCCGGATGCTGGCTTCGGTCGGGCTGGTCGGATCGGCGGCGGCGCTGCCAGTGGCCGCGCCGATCTTCGCCGCCTGCCTGGCCACGCTCGTCCTGCTGCGGCAAGCGTCGGTGCGGGCCTGGGCCGCCCGCTGAGACTTCCGTCACCGAAGCCCGGACCGCTCGCTCGAAGGGCCGGTACGACCGTAGACTCTGTGCATGGCCGAAAGTGAGTCGTCTGCTCCCAAGCGTCCGCATGTCGTCGTGGTCGGTGGCGGTTTCGGTGGTCTGGCCGCCGTCCGCAAATTGCGCCGCGCCAATGTCTCGATCACGTTGATCGACCGGCATACCTACAACACCTTCCAGCCGCTGCTGTACCAGGTCGCCACGGCGAGCCTGAATCCCGGTGACATCACCTGGTTCCTGCGGGCGGTGCGCGCGCGGCAGCGCAATGTGCGCTTCCTCAAGGGCATCGTCACGGGTATCGATCACGAGAAGAAGTTGCTGAGCCTGCACGGTGACGTGTCGGTCTCCTACGACTACCTCGTGCTCGCCAACGGGGTGACCACCAACTTCTTCGGCACGCCTGGTGCCGAAGAGTTCGCGATTCCGCTCTACAAGCGGTCCCAGGCGCTTCAGGTGCGCGACAAGTTGTTCGCGAACCTGGAGGAGTTCGCCATCAACGGCCAGGACGCCGACCTGCGCATGGTCGTGGTCGGTGGCGGTGCCACCGGAGTGGAGACCGCCGGTGCGTTCGCGGAGTTCCGCAACAACGACATGCCGACGACCTACCCCGAGTTGGACCGGGCGCGCATCCACGTCACGCTGATCGAGATGGGGCCGCACGTGCTTGCGCCTTTCCACGAGAAGTTGCGCGACTACGCGCGCCGTTCTCTGGAGAAGCGCGATGTCGACCTGCGTTTGGGCACGGCCGTCAAGGAGGTCCGCGAGAACGGCGTGCTGATCGAGGCCGACGGTCAGCAGGAGTTCCTGGAGGCCGGCATCGTCGTGTGGGCCACCGGCGTCACCTCGCACCCCACGGTGCTGGACTGGAACGTCCCGCAGGGTCGCGGCGGCCGGATCGAGGTCGACGAACACCAGCAGGTCACGGGCCTGGAGAAGACCTTCGCCATCGGTGACATCTCCATCGGCCCCGACCCGTTGCCGCAGCTCGCGCAGCCGGCTATTCAGGGCGGCAAGCACGTGGCGAAGGTCATCAAGGCCGACATCTCCGGCAAGAGCCGACCTAAGCCGTTCAAGTACTCTGACAAGGGAACGATGGCCACCATCGGCAAGTCGTCGGCGGTCGCGGAGATTACCCACTTGCCGCGACTGAAGGGCTTCCCGGCATGGATCATCTGGGTCGCCTTGCATGTGGCGACGCTGCTCGGCGGCCGTAACCGGGCCGCGACGATCATCAACCTCGGCAGCAAGTACCTGTTCAGTGGCAGCCATAACGCGATCGTCGGCGAGACCCCGTACGTCGTGGCCAAGCACCAGGTACATATCACGCCGGCGACGAAGAAGAAGCGCAAGCCGTCGGACGCGCCCAAGGGGTAAAGAGCCACCCTGGCCGATACCGGGATCGTCGGCGCTGTCCGCCGATGGTCAGCCGATGGCCTCGCTCGCGGCGGGGGCGGCCGTCTGACGCAGGAGTGCATGGTAGACCCCGTCGAACCGAGTGTTGACTTCCGTGCGGAATTCGTTCAGCTCGGTGCGGAGGGCCGTGAGGTCGGACTTCATTTCGGTGCGGAGGGCCGTGAGGTCGGACTTCAGCTCGGTGCGGACGGCCGCCGTGTCGGACTTCAGCTCGGTGCCGAGGGCTGTCAGGTCGGACTTCATTTCGTGACGGAGCGCTGTCAGGTCGGACTTCAACTCGGCGTGGAGCGCCGCAGCGTCGATTTTGGTCTCGGTACGCAGGTCGCTGATTTCGGTCCGCAGGCCGGTGATCTCGGTCGTGAAATCGTTGCGCAGCTCGGTCCGCAGCGTGTCGAGAGAGCGGTTCATGTAGACGGCGAGGCTGGCGAGCGCGGCCAGCAGCGTGCCCAGGGACACCCAGGTGTCGAGGTCCATGTCCATCATTCCTTCAGTGTGAGGCCCGTGCGGGATTCTGACCAGCACTGTGCCGACCGGCTTGCAGTCCGCGCGATGGCGAAAAGGTTGCCTGTGGACGCCGCGAATGCGCCCGTTCCGGAATCTGTGGAAAACGGGAGTGCTTGCTCTTGACAAGCGAACTTGTTTTTTCAAGTATCCAGTCATCGCCGATCACCCAGGAGAGCGCCATGAACACCAAGATCTTCCTTAACCTGCCGAGTCACGACTTGGAGGCCTCGAAGGCCTTCTATACCGCCGTCGGGGCGACCGTGAACCCGAACTTCACCGACGACAATGCCGCCTGCCTCGTCTTCACCGAGGACATCTACCTCATGGTCCTGCGTACCGATTTCATGGCGAGCTTTACCGACAAGCCGATCGTCGATCCGGCAGAGGCCGCCCAGGCGATCACCTGCTTCATGCTCGACTCGCGCGAAGAGGTCGACACCTTCGTCACCGCCGCGCTGGCCTGCGGCGGCCGCGAGCCGCGCGAGGCGTTGGACTATGGCTTCATGTACCAGCGCAGCATCGAAGACCCCAGCGGCAACATCATCGAGGTCGGTTACATGGACCCGAAGGCCGCTGAGGTCGGCCCCGAGGCGTACCTGGCCGAGCAGGGGGCCTGAGGTCGGGTGGCGAGTCGCAGTTACGGTCAGTACTGCGGGATCGTCACCGCGCTGGAGCAGGTCGGCGAGCGGTGGGCGCTGCTCATCGTCCGCGACCTGCTCGTGGGTCCGCGCCGCTACGCCGACCTCAAGAACGGCCTGCCGCGCATCCCCACGAACATCCTCAGCAAGCGGCTCAAGGAGTTGCAGGAGGCCGGAGTCGTCCGCAGGGTGCCGCTGGCTCGATGCGGACTCGTCTACGAACTCACCGAGCGCGGTCGCGCCCTGGAGCCGGTGCTGCTGGCGCTCGGGGAGTGGGGTTTTGGCGGTATGGGGGAGCCGGGACCGGAGGACGTCGTCACGCTCGACTCGATGACGATGGCCTTCCGTACCGCGTTCCGCCCGGAGGTAGCGGCCGGGCTGCCGCCGACGCGCTACGAGGTTCACATCGGTCCGGCGGCCTTGAATCTTTCTATCGATAAATCTACTCTGGTGGTACGTCCGGTCGCGGGCGGACCGCTCGTGCGCGGCGTCGACGGGGACCTCGCACCCGAGGCGGACGCCGATCTCGTCCTCGTCTGCGGTCCAGGAGTCCGGGAGGTGATCGCCGGAACCGTCTCGCCTGGGGAAGCCGTGGAGACGGGTCTCGTCTCGATCAAGGCGGGAGCGGCAGACCTGTTCGAGCGCTTTGCCGCGACCTTCCACCTCGATCCCGCGTGAGGGTCTGCGACAATGAGCGCATGGCTGCCGACATGACAGAGGATCAGGCGTTCCCCGAGCACGTTTTCGACGCGCTGGGCGTCGATCCGGCGATGTTCTCCGACCCGATTGGCGGAATGGTCCGGGTGGTCGAGAAGCGCCCGGCCGACGGTCCAATCACGGTGATGACGCTCGGCGCGTCGCGGCTGCCGATCGACTCCGGGGAGCGCGTCGAACTGGCCGTCGAGGTCATCGACGGCCAGCAGGGCGCGGCGCGGGTCGCGCTGGAGATCGTCTGCGACGACATGGCCTCGAACCGGCGGGTCCCTCCGGTGGGAACCCCCTGGCGCAACGCTCAACCCTTCCTCAACGGCACCGGCATCTCGGCGATCATGGTGACCCCGTCGCGCTGGGGTGCCTCCTTCGACGAGGTGCGCTCCGCCGACGGCACCCTGGCTGGGCATGTACGGACCCTGCGCCTGCTCACCGACGCGGAGGCGGCCTTCGCGTCGGCGAACGGCTGGGAGGCGCTGGTCGCCCAGGCCGGATCGGTCGACGCACTGCTCGACGTCACCCGTGCCGGTGCGGTCGAGAGCGGGGGCGTGCCGGGCAACGCGCCGGTCTTCCTGTCGAAGCTGCACGCGGAACACCCGCCCCGCTGGGTCACCTTCACGGGCGGGGAACTCCAGTCGGTCACCGGACTGGAATCCGACGAATACATGGACGACGCCGCCAATCATGAAGTGTGGTCGGTCGACTCCTTCGTCGACCGTTTCCCCTTCCTCGCGGACTTCGTCCGCGAGGCCCGGCCGGGGCAGACGGCGCTATTCACCGACGCCTCCGGGTCCTACGTCCTGGAGGAGGACTAACGACGTAAGCGGATAGGTCCCGCTGGCTGAGGTGCGTAGGCCGCTTGCGGCCGGAGTGGGGGTACCTCCCTGCACGAGCTTGCGAGTGCTTGGGGGATCGAAGTCTGCGGCGGCGTGGGGGTCGTTTCGAGGTGTGCTGCGCTCGCACCTCAATGACCGAGGTCCGCCTACTGGCGCACGTTCTAGGAAGTCAGTGCGCGGGCGGCGGCGGAGGCGAGGCGGTCGGCGATCTCGTTGTCGCGGTCGCCGGCGTGACCCTTGACCCAGTGCCACTCGACATCGTGCCGTTCGCACGCCGCGACGAGGGCGCGCCACAGGTCGGCGTTCTTGACCGGCTGCTTGGCCGCCGTGCGCCAGCCGTTGCGCTGCCAGTTCGCCACCCAGCTGGTGATGCCGTTGCGCACGTAGGTCGAATCGGTGCGCAGATCGACGCGCGAGGGCTGCTTCAACGCTTCCAGTGCCTTGATCGCCGCCATGAGTTCCATGCGGTTGTTGGTCGTGTCCGGTTCGCCGCCGGACAGTTCGCGCTCGTGCGGACCGCAGCGCAAGATGGCCCCCCACCCGCCCGGTCCGGGGTTGCCGAGGCAGGCTCCGTCGGTCGAGATGGTGACGTGCGGCTGCTCTTCTCCGGTGCTCATCGGCGCACCTCCGTGACCTGTCCGACGAAAACGAGGTAGTGGCCGATGCTCCTGTGGGCCTTCACGTCGAGGCGTTCGTTGCCCACGGCGAACTCGGCTGCGGACGGGGGCCTCGACAAGTGCGGATAGGTCGATGTCGCGCTCACCCCGTGACGCTATCGGACTTGGCGAGTGGAGATAGCGGCGGTACTGGCTACCGACCCCCGAAAGACGCTTCGGTCATCTGCCACTTGCGGAGGTCGGCCATCGGGTGACCTCTTCGCGTGGCAGAGGGCACTTTCGAGTCTGCTGAGACGGTGCGCGGATGGGCGAACCGAAGTCCCTGAGGTGCGCCCTTCGAGGCTCGTCACAAGCTCACCGCACCTCAGCCAGCGGAACCTACTAGCGCAACCTCTTCTTGGCACATGTGCTCAACTCCGGCCAGAATGCGCGCCACCCATCTACTCGGGGAGGAGTCCGGCTTGGTCGAAACGATGCAAGAAGACGGCCATGTGCTCGCGCCATACGGGTGACGCCGGATCATACGCATAGGTTCCATCGGACTGCGCGTAACCTTTGCTGATCCCGGTCTGCGACATCCACACAATCTCCTTGTAGAACGGATGCGACGTAGGAACATCGGAGAAGGGCGACACCGTGGGAAGGTCTCCGACGTCCGGAGAACCGGCCAGCCGGTACATGAACGCTGCCATATGCTCACGCATGACCGGAGCCGCCGGATCAAACGCCTTGCCCCCGGAAACGACATACCCCGTTGAGATCCCGCTCACCCCAAGCCACCGGATATGTTCCTTGAAGGGATGCGACACCGCCACGTCCACAAATCCGCTCGCTGCGGTGGTTGACTCGGGATTCGTCCCATCGTGGGCGTACCGGTACATGAACGCCGCCATGTGCTCACGCAGTACCGGTGAGGCCGGATCGAACGAGTAGGTGCCGTCGCCATTGGGATAACCGGTGCTGATCCCCTCCGAGGCCAACCATTCGATGTCCGCAGCAAACGGGTGAGTGCTCGCGACATCGGTGAAGGAACTGCACGTCCACGACACGGTGTAGGCACCGAGGCTGCCGTACGTGGGGTAGACCCCGCTGACGCTGGTCGGCTCGACGCGCACGTACAGCGTGCCCGATGCGGTGCCCGAGGTCGTGGCGTCCAGCCCGGTGGCTACGAGTGTTCCGGCGCTCCAACTTCCGGACTGGCTGGAGGTCGGGTCGTTCGTCGCCACGACCCCGCCGAGGGTATTCAGCAGCGAAATCTTGGCGTCGAGGTTCGGACCCACGGCTGCGGGAGTGACGCTGACGCTGGCCGCCACCGGGCAACTGCCCAGTTCCCACACGTCGGCGTCGGAACCGGAGGTAATGAAGCCGGTCGCCGACCCCGAGGAGTCGACGCTCGGGGCGTCGGTGATGCTGCTGGGTGCCTCATCACTGCGGGCCGTGAGGCCGTTGCTGGCAAGGACGGTGAGGTCCGCGCCGCTTTGGCTGCTGCTGCGGATCACCGCCGAGTTGCTGTGGTCGGTCCACTGGGTGAGCGCCCGCGTGTACGGCGCGCCCATGATCGGACCCCAATTGCTGTGGCCGCCGTAGTACTCCGTCGAGGTGCCCTGGGCATGGTAGAGACCGCCGTTGTGGCCGATCTCGTGACTGATGATCAGGGCTAGCGCCGGCGGATTGCTCGGATAGAGCGAGGCCTTGATCCACGCATTCTGATATTTGGCGTGCTCGTAGGTCGCATCAATGTTGCCCACGTAAGCGATGCCTGCGCACGAACTGGAGCAACTGGACGGGAAAGTCGACCCACTCGTGATCAGCGCCCGAGCGCCGTAGATCAGATCCGCCGCATTCGTGCGGGTGATGGCCGCGTCGCCGGGGTCCTCGGTGGTCACGTTGACGTCGAAGGGTGCGTAGTCCTCGGCAACAGCGGCCCACACTTGCTGGATCACGGTGAGTTCGGCGTCGGAGAAGGTGTCGTAGTCGGAGTCGATGGAGTAGCCCGAAACGAAGCCCTCGGCGACATCGTGGTCTTCGTTCCAATAGGTTCCGCTGACGGTGCGGCCGTCGAAGTCGAGGAAGATGGTGCGTGACGAGCCGGGCTTGCTGTTGAGCGTGAACGTCTCGTCCAGCGACGTGGACAACTCGGCGGTCTCGAAACTCTCGTCCGCGGTCTCCTCGGTCTCCGCCGCCTCTGCTTCATCCGCCTCAACGATGAAGACGGCACCGGTCGTGTCGATACCGACGCCGGGATCCTCTTCGAGGCTCTGGGTCAACTGCTCACTGGTCAGGCCGTTGCGCTCGGCGACCGCAGCGAGATCGTCACCGAGGGCCTCGACCGCCTCGTCGCCGAAGACCGGCGCGTCGAGGTCGAGGTCGAGTTCGGACGCCGGAACTTCTGGCGTGTCCGCCGCCTCGGATGTGGCTTGCGGTGATGCGGACTGACTCGTGGCGGTGGCCTGCGGTGCCGACGTCGTCGCCTCTTCGGGCGCGCGGGTCTGCGGCGCGCCGCTGGCCGTCGTGACGACCGCGAGTAGCATCGCGGCCACTCCGATTCCCCACCAGTGCTTCATGTTCGACTCCTCGCTCGCAGAATCGTGTGGACGGCAAGGCTTCGCGCGATATGCGAGCCTCAACCCCCGGTCCTGCCGCACGATCCGGGGCCATTGGATCACGGAATCTGGCTCACCGACAACCGTGCGATCGGGCGCGGGTCAACCCGCAGTGAGCACGTCAGAGGTCCGGCTGTCCGAGGAGTGAGAGAGTCTTGGAGGGTGCTGTGGCGGGGCACATTCCGCCCTTGGCGAATGCTGTGTGTTGCAGCCCTGCGGGGGCGATGTGCTTAGGAGTTGCGGGCGGCGCGGCGGGCGGCCTTGGCGGCCTTCTCCTCGGCGTCGAGGCGGGCGGCCTCCTGCGGCGTCGGCGCGAGGCCGCCGTACCGGGCCGGTGCCCACCACTGCCCCACCGGACTGATCGGATACTCCGTGATCGCCTTGTCGAGCAGACGAGCCATCTCCTCGCGCAACCGTTGTGTCTCGGCGACAGGATCCTCGCCGGTGACCTGTAGCGGCGGCCCGACGTGCAAGGCGATGGTCTTGCCGCGGCCGTACAGATCGGAGGGATGATCCTTGGTCTTGAGCAACTGGGTGCCCCAGGTGACCATGGGGATGAGTGGCACCCCGGCCTCGGCCGCCATGCGCACGGCACCGGTCTTGAGTTCCTTGATCTCCATCGAACGGCTGATCGTCGCCTCGGGGAAGATGCCCACCACCTCGCCGGAGCGCAGATACTCCACGGCGGTGTTGTAGGACTCCTCGCCCTGATCGCGGTCCACGCTGATGTGGTGGAAGGAGCGCATGAGACGGCCTGTGGTGCCCTCGAAGGCTTCCTTCTTGGCCATGAAGCGTACGAGCCGCTTGCTGGGCTGGGCGGCGAGGCCGTCGAAGATGAAGTCGACGTAGCCGATGTGATTGGCCGCAAGCACGGCACCGCCCTCGCGCGGGATGTGCTCGGTGCCGGATATCTGGAACTTCATGCCCAGCACTTTGAACAGGGTCTTGGCGGTCACGATGACCGGTGGATATGTGATGTCACGCATGGTTCCTCCTACGCCACGTGGAAGCCGTGATGTATGTGTCGGCGTCGACGGGATGGTTGATGGTCACATAAGCACGGAGTCGGTGCGGGCGCACCCCTTCTTTCACCTTGCGGTATGTCGACCCCTCGTCACGCCGCACCCGTCGACTCGCGCGAAGGCATGGGTACCCTGGACGTTAGCCACACCGACGAAGAAGGACCCGATTGGATGACTCCTCCCACGCTATCCGTCGTGGTGCCCGCCTACAACAACGCGAAATATCTCGGTGAGACGATCGAGAGCATTCTGCGGCAAGAAGGCATCGACTTCGAACTCATCGTCGCCGATCACTCATCGCCTGACGACACGCGATCCGTCGCGGAGCGGTACCTCGACGACCCCCGGATGACGCTGCTCGACACGCCGGCCGGTGGCGGAGCGCCGGCCAACTGGCGTCGTGTCACGGAGGCGGCTACTGGCGAGTATCTCAAGCTCGTGTGTGGCGACGATATTCTGCGGCCCGGCATCCTGGCGCGCCAAGTCGGCTTGCTGCAAGCCAGCGAGCGTGCCGTGCTGACCGCGTGTCGCCGTGACGTCATCGACGCCTCCGGCAAGACCCTGATTGCCGGTCGTGGACTGCAGAAGATTGATCGTCCTCTGCCCGGTGCCGAGGCTGTGCGCCGAGCCGTCCGAGCCGGGATCAACCCGTTCGGCGAACCCGCGTCGGTCACGATGCGCCGCGACGTCCTTGAAAACGTCGGCGGATGGTTCGGCGACTTCCCCTACCTCATCGACCAGGCGTCGTATGCCCGCGTGCTCCTTCACGGTGACTTCGTTCCCGACCAGGAGGTCGGTGCCACCTTCCGCATGAGCAACGAGCAATGGAGTGTCGCCCTCGTCAAAAATCAGTCGAGTCAGGCCCGCGGCTTCCACGAGTGGATGCGCCACCACCACCCCGACGTCGTCTCGGCTGCCGATGTCCGTATCGGCAACGCCCGTGCGGCGATGGCAGCTCGGGCGCGCCGACTGGCCTATGTCGCTCTCAGCAGGAGAATGCGATAACCGGTGCCCGAAGCACGTACCTCCACCGCAGCCTCTGTTGTCTGGTCGATGAGACCCGTCCGCTGACCACACCGTTCACGGGGTACGACGCTACCGATGTACCTGAGCGCGCTCAGGAGAGTCGACGTGGTCGAGTCGTCACGGATCACGACGCGGACTGAGTTTGACCCTTGCGGGAGTCCTTGCGCCTAGATGATTGATGCGGGGCGGGGTCTGGTCTGTGGTTTTAGTGGTCGTAGGGGGTCAGGGAGCGTAGGACGGGTGCTCCGATGCGGTCGTTGTGCCAGATGACGGTGGTGAGCGCGAGGATCCG
>NZ_JASGDU010000016.1:0-51367 GCF_047607065.1 Aeromicrobium sp. | reverse complement strand
GGGCCGTGGGAGCTGGCGGCTTCGAGAAGCACGAGCCAGTTGCGGTCTGGTAGGTAGATGACGAGGTCGGGCATCTTGCCGTGCTCGTCAACCTCTACGTTGAGCGACGCGAGGGTATCGCGTTCGAAGAGCGCCCACTTGTCGCCTGCGTCGCCGATGTAGAGGACCTGTCCACCGGGGGTGAAGCGCGGGCAGAAGTCCTCGACCATCGCCTTGAGGAGGACGTTCTGGCCGCCCGGCGTCAGGGTGAAGACCGATCCATCGGCTAGGGTGAGCGGGATGCGATCCATCTCGCGCGCTGCTGCGTACCGGGCCTTGAGGCCGGGCAGCTCGGTGAGGTACCGATCGACAGCGGACGGCCACTCGTCGGTGTCGTACGTGCGCAGAACGTCCAGCGCTTCGGCTGTGACTTGGTAGTTCCACTTTGGCGAGTTGACAGGGCGTTGCGGCTCATCGGGGTTCTGCACGACGAGCTGCGCTTCCACAAACTGATGCAGCGTGAACCGCCGAACCGTTTCACGGGTGTTCGGCGCATAGTCCTTGCCGTACTCGTCGCGGATGAAGTCCATGATCGCGCGCGTGCCGAGCATCGGATTGGCAGCTTCGGCCCAGGACTCGGAGGGGGTGAGTTTCAGGAGCGCTAGCACCACGAGCGCTGATCGTTCGTTGCTGCGCTCGGCATCCATACCGAGCGTTTCAAGAATGATCCGAGCATCCTCCACGCGCTCATGGGCGGCGTCGTTCAGCTCGCTCACGCCGCGATCAACTCCTTGACCAGGGAGTCAACCTCCGACTGGGACGCGACGGAGTTGCGTCCCAGGTCGCGCAGTGCGTCGGCGGTGGGGAACCGGAGGGTTCGAAGGTCGGTGGCGTTGACCTGGGTGTGACCGGAGAACGTGCGGAAGAACTTGTCGATGACCGACGAGTTGAGCCACACAACGATGCCTTTGGCAAGGTCCTCGTCCATACCGTGCCCGCCGATGTGGAAGACGTTGAGGTGGTTCTCGAACGCCACCTCACCGGGGTTGTCCAGCGGCGACCAGACCGAAGCAACGATTCGTCGGCGTTCCTCCTTCGCGCTGAACCGCTTGACAACTGCGTACCAGCCCTCCGGCAGGAGCATCCCACGATCCTTGTCGTCAGTCGGGTGGAACCACTGCGGCTTGCGGATTTCTCTCGGCCAGACCACACCGCCGTCTCGAAGGTTGCCTGGATAGATCAGCGGTACAGCGCCAGGCTGCTCGACAGCACTGAGCGCATGGCGCGACCGGAAATCGACCACGCGACCGGTTGAGACTTGCACACCGAGATCGGTCAGGGAACAAGGCTGAGAAAGCACAACCTCGGCGACCGCCGTGTCGTCGGCGTCGGTCGCAAGCCGGATGAATCGGTTGGGATCGTTTGGGAAGACGACTTGCTCGTACGCGACGGGACGGGTTGAGACATCGTCGGTGTGGTCACGGCTGACGGAAAGCTCGACAACACCCGAGGCCGCGCCGCGCGTTCCAGCGAAGATCACGTTCTCCTGGAGGACGTCGGTGTCGGCGAACACCGTGGAGCGGGAGTCGAAAACGTGCACTCGGTCGAGAGCGATCGAGTCGAGCAGGTGAGCACGGAACGCGCCGAAGTACGGGCCGTTGAAGAACGAGCGGGGAGTGATCGCCACCACTTGCCCACCGATCCTGAGGGCAGCGACAGACAGGGAGAGGAACGCAGCGTACAGGTTCGGCGCATCGACACCGGCGGCACGCATGGCCGTCCGATGCGCGCTCGATACCGCAAGCTTTCCGTACGGAGGGTTCTCGATCACGAGATCGAACTGGCCGTCGAGGTGGAGCGAAGCATCCAGGCCGACGGAGTCGAGAATGAAGTCCGCTTCGACTGCCTTGGCGTGGACTCGGCCACCACCCGCTTGCTCACATGCCGTAAGCGTTGCCCGGAGGCTTGGCAGGACGAGAGGGTCGCGCTCGACCGCGACGATCTCAATCGACAGCTCTGGCTGTTCTGTGAGGGCGCGGCTGACGAGTGCGGCGGCAAGCACGCCTGAGCCTGCGCCTGGGTCGAGCACACGCAACGTCCCGCGCTCGGGCAGGCGGGGAATTGAGGCGATCAGCTGCGCGGCAACTGCGGGCGTGAAGAACTGCCCAAACTCGCTCTGCGTGCGCGCATCAAGCCCACCGAGGGCGGCGACTCGCTCGCTCTCGGCGACGCTCAGCAGGTCCACCATCAACACCCTCCCATCGTATCCGGGGCCACTGACACGCCGCCGGGAACACGCAGACCAGGCGAGCAGTCCTACGACTGATCGTTGACCGTGCGGTGTTCGAGGGCTTCGTGCAGGCTCCTTGCGTGTTGGCGGAGCCTCTCGAACTCCGGCTGGCCGGGGTCGTACTCCTTGCGGCTGCGGTCTTGTACAAGGACAGCGAGCGTCCAGATCACTCGGATCATCGCGTCCTCGTCGGCCAGTACCGACTTGATGCAGTCGATTCGCGGGTGGGGTACCTCGATGCGGCGTTCCCGGACGTCTGTGACCACGCGCTCGACCACCTGAACCTTGGCAGCCCCGTCACGGCGAGCGCGGCGGTTTTCGTACGCGGCCTTCCGGCAAGCAGGGGAACAGTAGATGCGCGGCCTGCCCGTCGGCTTCACATCCTTGAGCTTGCTGCCGCAGCGCGCGCACTTCGTCGGCAGTTCAACCGTGCGCGAAACGCGGGTGGTGCGGTCGAGACGCCGTTGCCTGGCCTTATGCAGTTCACGGAGCCTGGCCGCCTCGTGTGGGCGAAGCTCACTGAGGAGCACGATCAGACGTTGCTCCATAGCCCGTTGCCCGGGCCGTTCGAGGTCGTCGCTCTGGACGGCGAAGAACCTATCGAGTACCTGGCTGTTCAGGGTGGGGATCGCCGCCGTGGCTTCCAGGAGTTCGGCTTCATCGCCGGATTCGAGAGCGGCGAGCCAACGCCGGTAACGGGCATCGAACTCTGCCTCGTCGGGGTCATAGCGTTTGAGAGCCATGTTCTACGGTACGTCGGTTTCGTCACCGACGTAAGTGGCGAGTCCTTGATGTGCAAGAGGCGTGTCGTCTCTGGGGGGAACGATCTTGAAGCAGAGTTTCGTGCATCGTGCG
Source organism: Aeromicrobium sp. (assembly GCF_047607065.1). Classification (GTDB taxonomy): domain Bacteria; phylum Actinomycetota; class Actinomycetes; order Propionibacteriales; family Nocardioidaceae; genus Aeromicrobium. Next base: position 48,243 of record NZ_JASGDU010000016.1, on the reverse strand, counting down.
GGCGGGCGTGCACCTGTCCTTCATGGCGAGCGAGACGAGGAATCTACGGCTGCGGGTGACGCGGCGTGATGAGCCTGACCTGGGCAAGCTCATCGAGTGGGTGCTCGGCATCGCCGAAGCCCGACACCGCGCCTGGGTCGCTGGTGAGCCCGACCCCTACAGCCTCCCGCCGCCAGAAGGCCTCGCGGAGGCGCCCTTGCCCCTTCGGTTTGTCAGGGGTGCGCGAGAGAATCGAGACCAAGCACCACACCCGCAAGGAGGCCCACCATGAGCACCACAGTCACCACCGACACTGCCGTTGAGGCGGACGCCCCGGTGCTGCTTGCGGTGTCCTACCTGCGTGTCTCGACGCGGGAGCAGGCCGAGCGTGGCGGCACCAACGAGGGCTTCTCCATCCCCGCGCAGCGTGAGGCGAACGCGAGGAAGGCCGACGAACTCGGGGCACGGGTCGTGCGGGAGTTCGTTGACGCGGGCGAGTCGGCACGCTCGGCGGATCGTGACGGGTTGCAGGACATGCTCGCGTTCATCGCCGCGTCCCAGGTGACGTTCTGCATCGTGCATAAGCTCGACCGGCTCGCTCGCAACCGGGCTGATGATGTGAAGATTCACGAAGCGCTCCTCGCAGCGGGGGTGACCTTGGTGTCGGCAACGGAGTCGATCGATCAGACGCCGTCGGGGATGCTTGTCCACGGGATCATGTCGTCCATTGCGGAGTTCTACAGCCGCAACCTCGCCACCGAAGTCACCAAGGGTCTGACGCAGAAGCTCGCTCAGGGTGGAACGCCGATGCGCGCCCAGGTCGGCTACCTCAACGTGCGCCAGACCGACGATGCGGGCCGCGAGATGCGCACTGTCGAGGTCGATCCCGAACGTGCACCGCTGATTCGGTGGGCGTTTGAGACCTACGCCAAGGGTGAGACGTCTGTCACCGGGCTGTTGCGCGACCTCACGGCCCGCGGGTTGACGACGGTGCCGTCTCCGAAGCGGCCGTCGAAGCCGCTGGGGAAGAACACGCTCTACAAGCTGCTCACAAACCCGTACTACGCGGGAGTGATCCGCTACAAGGGAGCCCTGCATCCCGACGCACACGAGCCGCTGATCGAGCCCACGCTGTTCGATCAGGTGCAGTCGCTGCTGAAGGCGCGTAACGCCAGGATGACCCGGCATGTGCAGCACGTGCACCACCTGAAAGGGCTGCTGCACTGCGGAAGTTGCGGGTCGCGGATGCTGCTGGACTTCGCAACGAATCCGCGCGGCACGACCTACGCCTATTTCATCTGCTCCGGGAGAGCCGCGAAGAAGACGACCTGCACCCGCCGGGCCGTGCCCGTCCAGGTCGCCGAACGACTGGTCGAGGATTCGTACAGGGGCATCACGATCAGCGAGGCCGACTACCTGCACCTCGCCGCCGAAATCGATGCCGCGTTCGATGAGCGGAGCGCCGGACGGGATCAAGAGTTCGCCGACCTCACGGCCAACCGCGCCGGGCTCGAAGCAGAGAGCGACAAACTGCTGGCCGCGCACTTCGCCGACGCCATCGACCTCTCGACGTTGAAGCGGCATCAAGACCGCATCCGCTCAGGACTCGCCGACATCGAACAGCGCCTCACCCATCACGACGAACACCACACCGGGGCGCGGGCGTTCCTCCACGACTCGCTGCGACTCCTCACCGACGCACACCGGGCGTATGCGCACTCGGACGACGGGAACCGCAGGCTCGCGAACCAAGCGTTCTACGACCGGCTGGAGATCAGCGAGGACGAGCAGCTACGTCCACGACTCACGGAACCGTTCAAGACGATCATCAACGAGGCCGTCGTGGACAGGGAAGCCAAACGGGAACACTCAACATCTTCCGATGTCGCGTGTTCCCGTAAGGCACTTTGGGTGGAGCATAGGGGATTCGAACCCCTGACCTCTTCCATGCCATGGAAGCGCGCTACCAACTGCGCCAATGCCCCGTAGTGGGAGTGGCCCGAAGGCCGATCACCGATCCTAGAGCACGCCGCCCCGACACGTCACATCGGGTCGGCATCGGCCCGTCGGCACCTGCCATCGGGCGACCCGCCGCTCGCTCATGTGGTGGGGACCTCGGGACAGTCGCGCCACAGCCGCTCCAGCGCGTAGAACTCGCGCTCCTCGACGTGCTGGATATGTACGACGATGTCGGTGAAGTCCAACAGGATCCAACGCCCCTCGCGGGAACCCTCGCGTCGCACCGCCTTGGCCCCGTGCTCGCGCAGCCGGTCCTCGACCTCGTCCTGCACCGCGCGCGCCTGCGGCGGACTCGTCACCGAGCAGATGACGAAGACATCGGTAATGTACAACTGCTCGGATACGTCGAAGGCCCGCACATCCGTACCGGCCTTCTCGGTCGCGGCCTCGGCGGCGAGGCGGGTCAGCGTCAGGGCGAGGTCCGAAGCGGTCATGGCGTCCCTTGGTCGGTCGGGGTGTAGAGGCGGTGCTTGCCGATGTACTGCACGACGCCGTCGGGCACGAGGTACCAGACGGGCTGGCCGCTGCGCACCCGGTCGCGGCAGTCGGTCGAGGAGATCGCCAGCGCCGGGATCTCCTCGATGGTCACCCGGCCGACCGGCAGCGCGGCGATCATGGCCTCGTCCAGGTCATGTCCGGGCCGGGTGCAGGCGACGAACTGCGCCAGGTCGAACAACTCGTCGTGATCGCGCCAAGTGAGGATCTGCGCCATCGCGTCGGCACCGGTGATGAAGAACAGGTCCGCATCGGGGTACCGGCCGACCAGATCGCGCAGCGTGTCGATGGTGTAGGTCGGGCCGTCGCGGTCGATGTCGACGCGGCTGACCTCGAACCGGGGATTGGCCGCCGTCGCGATGACCGTCATCAGATAACGATGCTCCGCCGGCGACACGTCGCGCCCGGCCTTCTGCCACGGCTGGCCGGTGGGCACGAAGACGACCTCATCGAGGCCGAAGGTCGCCTGGACCTCGCTGGCCGCCACGAGGTGTCCGTGGTGGATCGGGTCGAAGGTGCCGCCCATGACGCCGATCCGGCGGCGTTCGCCGGCACCGGGCGTCGGCTGACTCACGCTCAGGTGTGCTCGCGGCCCTTGCCGAAGGCGAGCAGGATCAACAGCAGCAGGATGAGGATGCCGAGCGCCACGCCACCGATGACGTAGGGACTGACGGCAGCCTCCTCGGCGTGCTCGGCCGAGGCGAGAATCGTGGTCAGCATGGGGTCAACCTACCAGCGCACGTGACCGTCGCTCTCGACGACGTACGTCGTGGTCGTCATCTCCTGCAGGCCCACCGGCCCACCGGCATGCGGTTTCCGCGTCGAGGTGCCGACACCGGCGCGAGAGAGAACCCCGCACGAGGCAACCGGCCGCTTTCATCGGCGGATGCCGGCGGTGCTGATTAGGCTCCTGCCATGAAGCGCACGGCAGCGATCCTGATCGGCACCGCGCTCCTGTTCGCCGGTGCCTGCGGCTCCGGCGGCGACTCGGCGATCGAGAACCTCCCGCCCGACGAGATCGGCCACCTCTCCACAGACCGTCTCCTCGACATCGACCAGTTCACCGTGAGCGGCGAGATGGTCGATGACGGCGAAGAGATGGAGGTCGCCCTCTCCTACGACGGCGAAGACGGCCACGGCCTCCTGACCATGGGCGACGTGGAACTCGAAGTGCTCCGAATCGGCGGCAGTTCCTACCTCCGCGGTAACGAGGCGTTCTGGGACCGCGAACTCGACCACGTCTCACAGGCGTTCATGGAGACCGTCGGCGACCGCTGGATCGACGTCACCGGTGAACCGGACATGGAAGACCTCACCGACCTGGCCGACCGTGACGCCTTCGTCGATAAGGCCCTCGAACTGAAGGGAGAGGTCACCGCCGGCGACACCCGGAAGATCGCCGGCGTCGAATGCCTCGAGCTGAGCGGGGGCGGGCGCCTTCTCTGGGTCGCACTCGACGACGCTCGCCCGATCATGCTCGGGACTTCCGGCGAGGAGGGCGACGACCTCACCTTCGGCTACGACGACGCCGACATCCCCGAGGCTCCGACAGGTGACGAGGTCGCCCGCTGGGCGAGCTGATCGCCTCCGCGCATCACCGTCCCGCGACTCTGGCGCACTCGGCCGAGGCGCCGTCCATCAGCGCACGTGGCCGTCGCCCTCGACGACGTACGTCGTGGTCGTCATCTCTTGCAGGCCCATCGGGCCGCGGGCGTGCAGCTTCTGGGTCGAAATGCCGATCTCGGCGCCGAAACCGAACTCCCCGCCGTCGGTGAACCGGGTCGAGGCGTTGACCATGACGGCGGCCGAATCGACGCCCAGGGTGAAACGACGGGCCGTCGGTGCCGAGGCGGTGACGATGGCCTCGGTGTGTCCCGAGGAGAACCGCCGCACGTGCGCGATGGCGTCGTCCACGGAGTCCACGACGCGCGCGGAGATCTCCAGGTCGAGGTACTCGGTCGCGTAGTCCTCGTCGGTCGCCGGCACGACCGCCGGATCGGCGGCCTGGAAGGCAGCGTCGCCGTGGATCAGGACACCGTGCTCGCGCAGCGCCGCGACGGCTCGCGGCACGAACTCACCGGCCACGTCGCGGTGCACGAGCAGCGACTCGGCGGCATTGCAGACGCTCGTGCGATGGGTCTTGGCGTTGACGACGATGCCGAGGGCCATGTCCAGATCGGCATCGGCGTCGACGTAGACGTGACAGTTCCCGGTGCCGGTCTCGATGACGGGCACCGTCGACTCCTCGACCACCGCGCGGATGAGGCCGGCGCCGCCGCGAGGGATCACCAGATCGACCAGGCCGCGGGCGCGCATCAGCTCGGTGGCCGAGGCGCGGTCGTCGCTGGGCAGCAGGCTGATGAGGTCGGCGGGCAGTCCCGCGGCCTCGACGGCCCCCCGCATGACGTCGACGATCACCGCATTGGACTGGGCCGCCGAAGCCGACCCGCGCAGCAGGACGGCACTGCCGGCCTTGAGGCAGATCGCCGCGGCGTCGGCGGTGACGTTGGGGCGGCCTTCGTAGATCATGCCGATGACGCCCATCGGCACACGGATCTGCGTCATGCGTAGACCGTTGGGCAGCACCGAGCCGCGCACGACCTCGCCGATGGGGTCGGGCAGCGCCGCGATGTCGCGCACCCCCTGGGCGAAGGCGGCGACTCGGCCGGCGTCCAGGCGGAGCCGGTCGATGACGTGCTCGCCGGTACCGGCCTCCCGCGCGGCGGCGACATCGGCGGCGTTCGCCTCGACGATCCGGTCGGTGGCGGCCACCAGCGCCTCGGCGGCCGCGATGAGGGCGGCGTCCTTGACCGCGCGGGTGGCCGTGGCCAACGGGATCGACGCCTCGCGCGCCCGCCGGGCAGCCGCATGGACCTCGTCGCGCATCTGCGTGCTCATGCCCCGATCCTAGGAGGCCGAGGCCGCCGCTCAGGCGCGCAGGGCGGCGGCGACGGCGGTCCGGGAGTCGACGCCAAGCCGGTCGAAGACGGCAGTCAGGTGCTTCTCGACGGCCTTGACGCCGATGCCCAACGCCTCGGCGATCTCGCCGTTCGTGCGTCCCTGCGCGACGAGTCCGGCCACCTCCGCCTGTCGCGGCGTGAGCGCCGTCGCCGCTCCTGCCGACACCTCCGGCACCCCCATCGGCACGACCCGTGCCAGGTCGACGCGCCTCGGCGCGGCCAGCAGTCGCAGCACCGTCGAGATGTCGCGCTCCACGGTCTTGACCGAGATGCGCAACACCTCGGCGATCTCTCGATTACGCCGCCCGAGGGCCGCGAGCCGGGCGACGATCTGCTGGCGGGCAGTGAGCCGATCCCAGCCGATGCCGGGCACCGGTCGCGGCACCGCGCCCAACCGGGTCAGTTCGCCGACGGCCCAAGCGGTGACGTCCTGCGGCCCGGCCCGGCTCGCATCGCGCGCGGCCTCGGCCGGGACCTCGCTGCCCTCGGCGCGCGCGACCGCCTGCAACAGGGCGGCCCGGATCACATACAGCTCGCCGCCGACGTCACCGGCCCGGTTCCCGGAAGCCTCTGCCTGTGCCAGCGCCATCGGCGTGTCTCCCAGGACCACCGCCAGGCGCGCCCGCGCGCGATGCAGGGCCGCTGCGGCCATCGGATGCGCCTCGACGTCGAGCCGGTCGGCGATGGCGACGTACTCGGCGGCCACCGCCACCTGGGCCGTCGCCAGGGACCCCTCGACCATGACGTCGATGGCGTAGGCCCGCGCGAACAGCGGCAGGTCCGGCAGGCCGCGGCCGCCGCAGGAGGTGAAGAGTAGTTCGGCTGCGGCCGTCGGCCGGCCCGCCCCGCTCAGCGACAGCGCCGCGATCAGGTAAGTCATCTGCTCGGCGAACGTCGCCGGACGAGGCACCCGGACCCGCAGCGACTCCGCCCACGTCTCGACCCGTTCGACGTCCCCGGCGAAGGCCGCAGCCATGCATTCGACGGACTCCACGACGAGCAGCGGGGCCGCCCATCCCTGGCGGTGCGCCCGCTCGCGCACCCGCGCGGCCTCGGCCAGCGATTCAGGCAGCCGCCCGAGGAACACCAGTGCCCGCGCCCGCACGAGCCGGGCCGTGAGGCTCCAGACCGACGCCGCAGGGAGGGCGTCAACGGCGGCCGCCGCCAGCTTCTCCGACTCGGCGACCAGCCCGGCGGTCATCGCAGTCTCCGCGCGCAGGTAGCGGACGAAGGCCGCGGCATCGGGGTCCTGCGGCAGGGGACCGGATAGGTGCCGCGGCGCCCGCGCCAGGCAGGCCGACTCGACCAGATCGCGCACCGCCACGGCCACGGACTCCGCACCGACCGACTCTCGTGGCAGGGCGGCCACGGCCTCCCGGTAGCGCCGCGCCAGCAGGAGGGCGTAGGGCCATTCGGGTCGCTGCACGTCGGCCGCGCCGACGACCCCGCCTAACAGCGCACGCACAGGCAAGGGGGTCACGACAGCAGCGTAGTGCGGCGGCCTGCCGTTCCTCGCGGGTCCTGAGGTGCCTCGAAGGGCGCACCTCAGCCAGCGGGCTGGCCGAGCAGCATGAGGTCGTCGCGGTGGACCACCGTGCGGTCGTAGTCCGGACCCAGTTCGGCGACGATGTCGTCGGTCGAGCGGCCCAGCAGACCGGGCAGCTCGTCGCTGTCGAAGTTCACCAGGCCCCGCGCCACCACGGCACCGTCCGGCCCGAGCACGTCGACGGGATCACCCGCGCTGAACTCGCCCGTGACCCCGGTGATGCCGGCCGCCAGCAGCGATGCCCCCCGGTCGGTCAGCGCCCGCACCGCACCGGCGTCGAGCCGTACCGCGCCCTTGGTCTGGCTAGCGTGCGCGAGCCACAGCAGCCGCGACGGACGGCGCTTGCCGGTCGGGGCGAACCGGGTGCCGACCGGCTCCCCGCCCAGCGCCGCAGCGGCCCGTCCCGCGCTGGTCAGCACGACGGGGATGCCCGCGGCCGTGGCGATGCGCGCCGCCTCGACCTTGGTCACCATCCCCCCGGTGCCGACCGCCGAGCCGACCCGCGCGATGTCGGCATGTGCCAGATCGGCCTCCGAAGCGACCTGCTCGATCAGCCGCGACCCCGGTTCGGACGGATGCGCGGTGTACAGGCCGTCGACATCCGACAGCAGCACGAGCAGATCGGCCTGAACCAGGTGGGCGACGAGCGCGGCCAGCCGGTCGTTGTCACCGAAGCGGATCTCGCTCGTGGCCACGGTGTCGTTCTCGTTGACGATGGGAACGATGCCGAGTTCGAGCAGCTTGGCAAAGGTCTGGTGGGCGTTGCGGTAGTGCGAGCGGCGGGTCACGTCGTCGACGGTCAGCAACACCTGCCCGACGGTCAGCTCGCTGCACGCGAAGCGCGCCGAATACTGCGCCATGAGCGCGCTCTGCCCGACGCTGGCGGCGGCCTGCTGCGTGGGCAGGTCGCGGGGGCGCTCGGGCAGTCCCAGCGGACCGAGGCCCGCCGCGATGGCACCGGAACTCACCAGCACCACGTCGTCACCGCGCGCCCGTACCGCCGCGACGGCATCGACCAGGCCCTCCAGTCGTTCGGGGTCGATGTGCCCGTCCGGCGTGGTTAGCGACGACGAGCCGACCTTGACGACGATGCGGCTCACTGGTCCGCCTCGTCGTACTCCTCGTCGAGGCGGTGTCCTGAGCCTGTCGAAGGGTCGAAGTAGTCGTCGTCGGACTGCGTGGCCCGCAGCTCACGCGCCTGCGCCTCCTGCGCACGCTTGGCAGCCAGCTCCTCGCGGCGCGCGCGGTTGGTCCGGCGGTCCGACGGATCAACGCGCAAGTCACCGCCCCGTGGGCCGAGTACTTCGGCTCCCACGGGCGTCTGCGGATCGAAGTCGAACACGACCGCGCCGTCGTCGTCGGGACCGCTGCCGCCGATGATGACGTCGTCGCCCTCCTGAGCACCGAGCTTCAGCAACGTGTCCTCGACGCCGAGCCGGTTGAGCCGGTCGGCGAGGAAGCCGACGGCCTCGTCGTTGCTGAAGTCGGTCTGACGCACCCAGCGGGCCGGCTTCTCGCCGCGCACGACCCACTCGGGGGCGTCCTCGGGGCCGCGACGGATGATCGTGAACTCCTCGCCCACGCCGGCCTCGGCCTGGGGCCGCAACACGATACGGGTCGGCGCGGCCTCGGGGGCCTCCGCGCGGCGGCGCGCCACGAGGTCGGCCATAGCGAAGCCCAGTTCGCGCAGGCCCGCATGGCTCGCGGCGGACACGTCGAAGACCCGCAGTCCGCGAGCCGTCAGGTCCTCGCGCACGAAGGAGGCGATCTCGGCGGCGTCGGGCACGTCGGTCTTGTTGAGCGCCACCAGCCGCGGCCGTTCGAGCAGGTCGGTGTCGGTGGCCTCGGCGTAGCGGGCCAGCTCGGTCTCGATGACGTCGAGGTCGCTCAGCGGGTCGCGGCCCGGCTCGACGGTGGCGCAGTCGATGACGTGGACGAGCGCGGCACACCGCTCGATGTGCCGCAGGAAATCGTGGCCGAGACCCTTGCCCTCGCTGGCACCCTCGATGAGACCGGGAACGTCGGCGACGGTGAACGTCACCTCGCCGGCCGTCACCACCCCGAGGTTGGGCACGAGGGTCGTGAAGGGGTAGTCGGCGATCTTGGGGCGCGCCCGCGAGAGGGCCGCGATCAGGCTGGATTTGCCCGCGCTCGGGAAGCCGATCAGGCCGATGTCGGCGACGACCTTCAGTTCGAGGGAGACCGTGCGCTCCTCGCCCGGCTCGCCTTTGAGCGCGAAGCCGGGCGCCTTGCGCTTCGAGGAGGCCAGGGCCGCGTTGCCCAGGCCGCCGCGTCCGCCGGCGGCGATGACGACCTCGGTGCCGACGCCGACCAGATCGGCCAGCTGCTCGCCCGTCGCGGCGTCGATGACCACGGTGCCGTCGGGGACGGGCAGTACGAGATCGGCTCCGCTGGCACCGCTGCGGTTCGAGCCGGCCCCCGGAGCGCCCTTGCCGGCGGCCCGGTGCGGCTCGTGGTGGTAGTCGATAAGCGTCGTGACGTCGGCGGCCACCCGGAGGATGACGTCACCGCCGTGCCCGCCGTTACCGCCGTCGGGGCCGCCGAGCGGCTTGAACTTCTCCCGATGCACCGAGGCGACGCCGTGGCCGCCCGCACCGCCGGCGACGTGCAGGGTCACCCGGTCGATGAAACTGGGAATGGCCATCGGTCAACTCCTGGGGTCGTGGCTCGGAAATGACGACAGGACGGCCCGCGCGAAGGCGGACCGTCCTGTGTCGGAGAACTTCTGCGTCAGCGCCGTATCACTCGGCCGGGACGATGTTGACGACCTTGCGGCCGCGCTTGGTGCCGAACTCCACGGCACCGGCAGCGAGGGCGAACAACGTGTCGTCGCCGCCGCGGCCCACGTTGGTACCGGGGTGGAAGTGCGTGCCGCGCTGGCGGACGATGATCTCGCCGGCGCTGACGACCTGGCCGCCGAAGCGCTTGACGCCGAGCCGTTGAGCGTTGGAATCGCGGCCGTTCTTGGTGGACGCCGCGCCCTTTTTGTGTGCCATGTGTCAGATCCTCACTTGATCCCGGTGATCTTGACCTGGGTGTACTGCTGGCGGTGACCCTGGCGCTTCTTGTAACCGGTCTTGTTCTTGTACTTCTGGATGACGATCTTCTTGCCCTTGGTGCCACCGAGCACCTCGGCCGTCACGTTGACCTTGGCCAGCGCGTCGGCGTCGGCCGTGACCGAGTCGCCGTCGACCAGCAGCACGGCCGGGAGCGAGACGGACTCGCCGGCGCCCTGCGCCACCTTGTCGATCTCGATGACATCGCCGACAGCCACCTTCTGCTGGCCGCCGCCACTGCGCACGATTGCGTACACCACGGGAAATCCTTCGTCGAAAGCCTTGCGGGAATGATGCGCGTGGGCCGCGCACCGACATCGTTGGGGGTGCAGCGCAGGAGAACCCGCACGCACACCGACGGCCCAGTCTACGGAGGCCGACCCCCGTCGGTCAAAACGGGGTGGGCCGAATCGCTCCCACCGCGAACAGTTCACGGCGCTCAGTGATCGCGCGGATAGGCGGAACCCGGTCATTGAGGTGCGAACTTGCGACCCGGTCCCTGAGGTGCGAGGGCGCCCCGCGCCCGAGCCTCGAAGGGACGTTGCGTTGGCTCATTTCGAGCCTCCGCTCGTTCCTCGCTACGCACCTCAACGAGCGGGCGGTACCCGGTCCCTAAGGTGCGAGGAGCCTCGAAGGGACCCAGCGGGCCTACTGGAGCAGGTCCTCGGCCACCGGGGGCGGCGGGGGCGGAGGCGGGGTCGACCCGGCGGCCGGCTCGGTCGTGGGTGTCTCGGACGGGGCCTCCGGCTCGTCGGCGGGGTCCTTCGTCGCTGCGGCCTTGTTCTGCTGCTTGTTCTGGCCCTGCTTGCCCTGATTCTGGCCGCCGTTGCCGCCCTTGTTGCCCCGGCCACCGCGGTTACCTCGGCCACCGCGCCGGCCGTCATCCTTCTTCGGCTCGATCGGCTCGGCCTGGATCTGCACGCCACGGCCCTTGCAGTGCTCGCACTCGGTGCTGAACGCCTCCACCAGGCCCGTGCCGATCCGCTTGCGGGTCATCTGCACCAGACCCAGCGAGGTCACCTCGGCCACCTGGTGACGGGTACGATCGCGGCCCAGGCACTCGACCAGCCGGCGCAGAACGAGATCGCGGTTGGACTCCAGAACCATGTCGATGAAGTCGATAACGATGATGCCGCCGATGTCGCGCAGCCGGAGCTGGCGCACGATCTCCTCGGCCGCCTCCAGGTTGTTCTTGGTGACCGTCTCCTCGAGATTGCCGCCCGAACCGGTGAACTTGCCGGTGTTGACGTCGACGACCGTCATCGCCTCGGTGCGGTCGATGACGAGCGATCCGCCCGACGGCAACCAGACCTTGCGGTCGAGGGCCTTGTGGATCTGCTCGTCGATACGGAACTCCGCGAAGGCGTCTGCGGCAGTGTCCTCGCCCGGCTCCCAGCGGTGCAGCCGCTCGGCCAGGTCCGGTGCCACGTGGTTGACGTAGCCGGAGATGTTGTCCCAGGCGTCACGCCCCTCGACCACGAGCGAGGCGAAGTCCTCGTTGAACAGGTCGCGGATGACCTTGATGACCAGGTCCGGCTCGGCGTACAGCAGCTCGGGGGCGCGGCCGCCTGCGGCGACCTTGCGCTCGATGTCGTCCCAGCGCGCCTTGAGCGAAGTGACGTCGCGGGTCAACTGCTCCTCGGTGGCCCCCTCGGCGGCGGTGCGCACGATGACCCCGGCTTCCTCCGGCAGCACGCCCGACAGCAGCGTCTTGAGCCGCGCGCGCTCGGTGTCGGGGAGCTTGCGCGAGATGCCGTTGTTCTGGCCGCCGGGTACGTAGACCAGGAAGCGGCCCGGCAGGCTGATCTGGCTGGTGAGCCGGGCCCCCTTCTGGCCGACCGGATCCTTGGTGACCTGCACCAAGATGACCTGGCCGGGCGTCAGCGCCTCCTCGATCTTGCGCTGCTTGCCGCCCGCGAGAGCCGACCAGTCGACCTCGCCGGCATACAGCACGGCATTGCGGCCCGCGCCGATGTCGACGAAGGCGGCCTCCATGCTCGGCAGCACGTTCTGGACCTTGCCCAGGTAGACGTTGCCGATGAGCGAGGTCTGCGACTCCCGTGCGACATAGTGCTCCACGAGGACCTTGTCCTCCAGCACGGCGATCTGCGTGTAGTCGTCGTGCTGGCGCACGACCATCGAGCGGTCGACCGACTCGCGGCGCGCCAGGAACTCGGCCTCGCTGACGATGGGCGCGCGGCGGCGGCCGGCCTCCCGGCCCTCGCGGCGGCGCTGCTTCTTGGCCTCCAGACGGGTCGAACCGGTGACGCCGGTGATCTCGTCCTCGGCGCTGCGGCCCTCGCGGACCTTGACCACGGTGTTCTCCGGATCGTCGGTCGAGGTGTTCGAGCTGTCCCCGGCCCGGCGACGGCTGCGGCGACGGCGGCTCGTGGCCGATCCGCCGCCTTGGCCGGCTGCCTCGTCGTCTTCGCCGTCGTCGGCGGTGTCCTCATCTGCGGCCTCGTCGGCCACGGTCTCGTCGCCGCCCTGGCCGCCTCCGGCCTTGTTACGGCGACGGCGACCGCCACGGCTGCGGCGGCGGCGCTTGGCGGCTCCGTCGTCGTCGGCGTCCTCGGACTCGTCGGAGTCACCGGATTCGGCGGCATCGCCGTCGGCGTCGGTATCGCCGTCGTCCTCGTCTGCCGGGCGGGCCGGAGCCAGGCCCGCAGGCGGTGCCTGGAATAGCAGTCCGCCGAGGGGGGCCGCGACGGCAGGGACGTCCTCGACCGAAGGCTCTTCGACCGTGGACTCTTCGGCCTGCGGCACCTCGGTCTCGGTGTCCTCGGCCTCGTCGCCGGTGACATCCTGCGGCTCCGGGGTCGTCACGACGCTGCCGGGGACCGCGAAGATATCGCCGCTGACGGCGGTCGGCGGACCGGCGGGCCTCCCGGCCGCGCGACGGCGGGGCCGGCGCGTGGTGACGGCGGGCGCCTCGCCTTCAGCAGGGGTCGCGTTGGTGGCCGGAGTCGAGTCCTCGTCGAGCATGTGCTCTCCATTCACCTCGACGGCCGCAGCCGCCGAGGAGTGTCACGCCCACCGCGAGGCGGGCTACAAAGTCTGGTGCGAAATCCGGCCGCCAAGCCGGACGGGCGGCGTTCGGGCCGTCAGGGTGCTGAATCCACCGCCGCGGTCGTCACCTGGTGGGTGCGTCGCGGTCGAGGCGGGGGCCATCACGATGCTGGTCCGGCGTGCCGTCCCGGTCGAACAGCGTCGGTGACGCAGGAACGACCGAAGGCCAGTATCGCACAGCCACCGGCCCGACACCTGCGTGTCACCGAACTCGGCTACCTGGCCTACGCCAGCGGATCGGCCACCCGGCCATCGTCGAGCGGCCCCTGCTCGATGCGTGTCGCCACCGGAGCGCCCGGAATCTCAGCCCCGAACTGGCGCAGCGACGCCACCACGTCGTCGGGCCGGACGGTGGGCACGGTGGCACGGACGACGGCCGAGATCTGCTCGCCGGACGCCTCCAGCCCGACCACGGCCGCCCGGACGTCGATATCGCGCAGACCCCGCTTGGTCATGCGCTCGACGGCGACCTCGGCGGCCGCGAGGAAGGCCCCGGCCGCCGCCTCGACCCCTGAAGCCCCCGACAGCTCGATGCGCCACAGCGAGGCCTCCAGCCGGTCGGCGAGGCTGCCGCCGCCCTCGGGCGCGGGAACCACCGCCACGACGTCCAGGCCCGGCGGCAGCGCCGCATCCAGGCTCGCGCGCACCTGCTCGGGGTCGCACACCCGTGTCAGCCCGATCTCCAGGAACTCCGCCTCGCTCGCGGCACCCGTGGGCGCGGCGTTGGCGTAGGAGATCTTCGGATGCGGGGTGAAGCCCGAGGAGTAGGCGATGGGGACCCGCGCCCGGCGCACCGCGCGCTCGAAGGCACGGCCGAAATCGCGGTGACTGGTGAACCGCAGCCGCCCCCGCTTGGCGTAGCGCACGCGGAGCTTCTGCACGATGGGCAACTGCGGATTGGGGGCCTCCGGATTGGGGGTGCCCTCGAGGGTCGTGCTCACACTGTGGAGCCTACCGACGGCTCGTGGCACGGGGCGCACAATGGTCCGGTGCCCGACGCCCCCAGCCGCTCCGGACGTCTTCTGGTCGGAGCGGCGATCATCCTGCTCGCCCTCAACCTCCGCGAGGCCGTCAGCAGTGTCGGTGTCCTGCTGAACGCCCTGCGCGCCGAGCTCGGCATGAGCACGACCGTCGCCGCCGTGCTGACCTCCTTGCCCGTGGTGTGCTTCGCGGTCTTCGGCGGCACGACACACGGTCTCGTGCGACGCGTGGGCCTCAACCGTTCGGCCGCCGCGCTCCTGACCATCGCAGCGCTGGCCCTCGGCCTGCGCGCCGTGGTCGACGACCAGTTCGTGTTCATCTTCGCCTCCGCCGTGGCACTCAGCGCCTGCGCCGTCGGCAACGTCATCCTGCCGGCACTCACGAAGGCGCACTTCCCCGACCGTGTCCCTCTGATGAGCGCCGCGTACGGAGCCGCGATCATGTGCGGCGGGGCGATCGGATCGGTGGTGTCGGTGCCGATCGCCGATGCGTTCGGCAGCTGGCGTGCCGGAATCGGCGTCTGGGCCCTCCTGGCGCTCGTCGCCGCACTGACCTGGCTCAGATTCCTCGGCCGTGACGTCCACGTCGATCCGACGGCTCCGACGCATCTGCCGTTGAGGGTCCTCGCTCGGTCCCGCCTCGCCTGGGCCGCCGCCTTGTGCTTCGGCTTCCAGGCCGCACAGGCCTACGCCCAGTTCGGCTGGTTCCCGGCGATCCTGACCGACGGCGGGTTGTCCCGGGGCGAGGCCGGAGTCATGCTGGCGGTGATCGGCGCCGTCGGCATGCCGGTGACCCTGTCCATGCCCCTGCTGGTGCGCTGGGCCGGCGATCGGCCGATCCTGCCGTGGTCGTTCGCGCTCCTCACGATGAGCGGCTGGGTCGGGGTGTTGACCTCCCCCACGGACGTCACCTGGCTGTGGGCGGTGCTCTTGGGCGTCGGCGGATGCTCGTTCACCTGGACCTTGACGATGCTCGGCCAACGAACCCGGACCCCGGACGGCACCGCAGCCTTGTCCAGCTTCGCCCAGGGGCTCGGCTACGTGGTGGCCGCCCTCGGTCCTCTCGGGGTCGGCGTCCTGCACGACGTCACGGGCGCGTGGACCGCATCGGTCTGGATGCTGCTGCTCGGCACGCTCCTGATCGGCTTCTTCGGGACGATCCTCAATCGCGACGTCTATCTCGAAGACACCCTCCCGCCCCGCGATCCGCGCGCCTAAAGATGCGTGCGGGTCAGACCACGGACAGCGGCAACAGCTTCTTGCCGGTCGGGCCGATCTGGATCTCGGTGTTCATCTCGGGGCAGACGCCGCAGTCGAAGCAAGGGGTCCACCGGCAGTCCTCGACCTCGACCGGATCGTCGGCCAGCGCGTCCTGCCAGTCCTCCCAGAGCCAGTCCTTGTCCAGGCCGGAATCGAGGTGGTCCCACGGCAGGATCTCCTCCGGACCGCGCTCGCGCGTGGTGTACCAGTCCAGATCGACGCCGGTGCCGGCCAGCGCCTCGGCGGCCTTGGTCTCCCAGCGCTCGTAGGAGAAGTGCTCGCTCCAGCCGTCGAAGCGGCCGCCGTCGCGCCAGACGGCCTCGATGACCTGGCCCACCCGCCGGTCGCCGCGCGAGAGCAGTCCTTCGACGATGCCGGGCTTGCCGTCGTGGTAGCGAAAGCCGATGGCGCGGCCGTACTTTTTGTCGGCCTGCACCGACTCGCGCAGCTTGCGCAGGCGCGCGTCGGTCGTCTGGTGGTCGAGCTGCGCGGCCCACTGGAAAGGCGTATGCGGTTTGGGCACGAAGCCGCCGATGGAGACCGTGCAGCGGATGTCCTTGCGCCCGGAGACCTCACGGCCGGTGTCGATGACCCGCTTGGCGAGTTCGCCGATCTGTAGGACGTCCTCGTCGGTCTCGGTCGGCAGGCCGCACATGAAATAGAGCTTGACCTGCCGCCAGCCGTGCGAATACGCCGCCGCGACGGTGCGGATCAGGTCCTCCTCACTGACCATCTTGTTGATGACCTTGCGCAGCCGTTCGCTGCCGCCCTCGGGGGCGAACGTCAGTCCCGAGCGGCGGCCGTTTCGGCTGAACTCGTTGGCGAGGCTGATGTTGAAGGCGTCGACGCGCGTCGAGGGCAGCGACAACGAGGTGTTGGTGCCCTCGTAGCGGTCGGCCAACTGGGTCGCGAGCTCGCCGATCTCGGAGTGGTCGGCGCTCGACAGGCTCAGCAGGCCCACCTCGTCCAGGCCCGACTGCTCCAGACCATTGGCGACCATGTGACCGATGCTCTGCAGCGACCGCTCGCGCACCGGCCGGGTAATCATTCCGGCCTGGCAGAACCGGCAACCGCGCGTGCAGCCGCGGAAGATCTCGACGCTGTAGCGCTCGTGGACGGTCTCGGCCAGCGGCACCAGCGGCGTCTTCGGATACGGCCAGGAGTCGAGGTCCATGAGCGTGTGCTTGGCGACCCGGTCCGGTGCGGCCGGCTCGGTCACGACGATGGCCTCAATGTGCCCGGCATCGTCGTAGGCGACCTCGTAGAACTGCGGCACGTAGATGCCGCCGGTGGCCGCGAGGCGGCGCAACAGCTCGCGGCGGCCGCCGGGCGAACCCTCCTGCCGGAACTCGCGCACGATGTCGCTGATCGCCAGCACGATCTCCTCGCCGTCGCCGAGCACGGCCGCATCGATGAAATCGGCAATCGGCTCGGGGTTGAACGAGGCGTGGCCACCGACCAGGACAATCGGATCGTCGTCGGTGCGGTCAGTGGCGTGCAACGGGATGCCGGCCAGGTCGAGCGCGGTCAACAGATTCGTGTAGCCGAGTTCGGTGCTGAACGAGACGCCCAGCAGGTCGAAGGCCCTGACCGGGCGGTGTCCGTCGACGGTGAACTGCGGGATCGCGTTCTCGCGCATGACCTGCTCCATGTCGGAGAAGACCGCATAGGTGCGCTCGGCGAGGATCCAGTCGCGCTCGTTGAGGATCTCGTAGAGGATCTGAACACCCTGGTTCGGCAGGCCGACCTCGTAGGCGTCCGGGTACATTAGCGCCCAGCGCACCTGCACCGCATCCCAGTCCTTGAGCGTCGCGTTCAGCTCTCCGCCCACGTACTGAATGGGTTTGCTCACCTGGGGCAGCACCGGCTCCAGGCGGGAGAAGAGCGACTCGACGGGCATGGTTCAAGCCTAACGGCCCGCGCGGCGACGGCGGTGTCTAGAGTCGGCGCATGGGCCTGTTCACGAAGAAGACCCACCCGCTGACCGTCGGGTACCGCTCCGTAGCGACCGACGGGGGTCCCGACCAGGTGTTGACGATGACGAACAACACCGACAGCGACCTGGTGCCGATCCTGCGGCTGCGACCCCTGGACCTGCGCGGCCGGGAGTTGCCGCTGACCTCCGTCCGGTCGGTGCAGGGCATCACCCGTGGCCAGGTCGTCGTGCCGGCACACTCCTCGACCCGCGACGTCCTGCGGTTCGACGGGCCGGGCTGCCGCCAGGTGCATTTCGTCGACACCGAGGTCGTCGACCTGATCGAACTGGACCCGCCCTCGGAGCTGCCGATCACGCCGACTGCGGTGATGGTGAATCTGGACAAGAAGTTCGTCGGCGACCCGGCCGACTTCTGGGGCATCGGTCTGGCCAACGACAACGAGGCCGAGATGCGGGTCCGGGTGAGTCTGCTCGAACTCGAGCCGCCGCACACCGACAAGCGGCTGCGCGAGGCACCGCGCCAGGCGGTCGATTGGGTCAGCCTGGAGGGCGACGTGCTGCTCGGCCCGCGCGACAACGACGTGGTGTGGCTGCCCGACGACCTGCGCGGGAAGTACCACGCGGTCATCGGATCGGTCGCCGCCCCACCTCTGGACTGAAGGCGCACCCCGCTCATTGAGGTGCGTAGGCCGCCTGCGGCCGAAGCCTCGAAATGAGCCACCCCAGCAGGCTTCGAGGCTCGTCGCAAGCTCCTCGCAGCTCAGCCAGCGCGAACCCCGACCCCCTACAGGTTGGGGAACCAGAGGGCGATCTCGCGGGCGGCGGACTCCTGCGAATCCGAGGCGTGGACGAGGTTCTCGCGGTTCGACAGCGACAGGTCGCCGCGCACGGTGCCGGGCGCTGCCGCGCGGCCGTCGGTGGCACCGTTGAGGGTCCGTACGACGGCGATGGCCTCGTCGCCTTCGAGGACGAGCGCCACGAGCGGCCCCGACACCGCGAACTCGCGCAGCGGCGGATACCACGACTGCGCGACATGCTCGGCGTAGTGCGCGTCGGCCATGTCCGCGTCGATGGCGCGATGCTCCATCGCCACGATGGACAGGCCCTTGGCCTCGTAGCGGCCGAGGATTTCACCGACCAGTCCGCGGCGGACAGCGTCGGGCTTCAGGAGAACGAGCGTGCGTTGCGTCATGCGGCCTAACCTACCGATCCGTCGTCCGCCTCGGCGGCCCAGCGGGCCTTGTCGGCGTCGATGGCCCCGCCCAGGAAGAAGGCCCCGAGCCACAGGCCGGCGAACAGCCCGCCCACGAAGTACATCGCCGGGGTGAGCAGACCCAGCGCGACGGCGGCCACCTGGAGTCCGTGACCCAGCCACAGGCCGCCGGGGCGGCGCAGCATCCCGGCGACCAGGAGGCAAGCGACCATCAGCCCCAGGCCGACGGACAACGCTAGCGATTTATCGATATTTTCCACCGCGATCATCACCGGCGTCGACAGCCCGAGCAGGATCGCCTCGAAGCACAGCATCGCCGCGCACAACCGTATCCGGGTCACGCCGCACCTCCCCCGAGCAGGAGGGTGCGGGCCTCGCCGACGGTCACGACCGAGCCGGTCACGAGCACGCCGCCACTGCCGATGGCGTCCTCGAAACCCTCCAGCGCCTCGGCCAGCGCGATACCCCGCTCCAGCGCATCGTCCAGGCGCGCGACCACCGTCACGCGGTCCTCACCGAGCAGATCGGCGGCGATCTCCCCCAGTTCGGCTGCGGGCAGGCAGCGGTCGGAGGAGTTCTGCGTACACACCAGGTGCGCGGCAACACCGTCGAGGGCCGCCACGATCTCGTCGACGTCCTTGTCGGCCATCACCGCCGTCACCACGATCAGCGGGCTGAAACTGAACTCCTCGGCCACCGCCGCCAGGCACGCCGCGATGCCGTGCGGATTGTGCGCCGCGTCCAGCAGGACGGTCGGGCTTCGGCGCACGACCTCCAGGCGTCCCGGCGAGGTGACCGAGGCGAAGGCCTGCCGCACGATCTCGCCATCCAGCTCCCGCCCGCCCAGCAGCGACTCGACCGCCGCGAGCGCCAGAGCGGCGTTGCGTGCCTGGTGAACGCCGTGCAGCGGAAGGAAAACGTCCTCGTACAGGCCCGACAGCCCCTGCAGGTCCAGCTGCTGCCCGCCCACTGCGGCCAGCCGCGCGGCCACCCCGAAGTCGACGCCCTCGCGGGCCATCGGCGCGCCGACCTCGGCGGCCCGGCGTCCGATGACGTCCAGCACGCCCGGCTCCTGCTGGGCCAGCACCACCCGCGAGCCGGGCTTGGTGATGCCGGCCTTCTCGTGGGCGATGTCCTCGGGCGTGTCGCCCAGGTACCGGCGGTGATCGACGGCGATGGGCGTCAGCACGGCAACGTCGGCGTCGGCGACGCTCGTCGCATCCCACGCACCCCCCATGCCGACCTCGACCACGGCAACATCGACCGGAGCGTCGGCGAAGGCGGCATAGGCCATCGCGACAAGCATCTCGAAGAACGACAACCGATGCGGCTGGGCCTCGTCGACGATCTGCGCATACGCGGCGATATCGGCAAAGGCGTCGACGAACGCCTCTTCACCGACCGGCGAACCGTCGAGGCTGATCCGTTCGGTCATCGACTGCAGGTGCGGGCTGGTGAAGCGTCCCGTACGCAGGTCGAGCGCCCGCAGCAGCGCGTCGATCATGCGGCTGGTGGAGGTCTTGCCGTTGGTGCCGGTCAACTGCACGACGCGATAGGCGCGCTGCGGATCGCCGATCAGCTCGCACAGCGCGGCGATGCGGTCGAGCGACGGCTCCAGGCGGGTCTCAGGCCAGCGGCTCAGCAGAGCGCGCTCGACCTCGGCGTAGGAAGGTCTCATCCCCTCCAGTATCGAGGCCGGGCACCAGCGCCGACACAGCGGTGCGGGCCGGACGCCTCAGGGTCCGCTCCGTGATCTCCCCTATTGCGCCGACCAGCGCCCCTGCGACATGGTGACTGCCAAGCACCCGTCACGAGATCGAGGACTCCCCATGAACCGCCAGCCGACCGGATGGATCACCCACCGACCGACGAGGTGGATCGCCTGCGTCCTCACCCTGCTGCTTGTCGGTGCCCTGGCCTCGCTGGGCGGCAAACTGACCGGCGCCCAGGACAACGACGTCGCCAACTGGCTGCCGGCCCAGGCCGAGTCCACTCGGGTCATCGAGAAGGCCGGGGAGTTCGTCAACGACGACGACGTACCCGGCGTCGTCGTCTACGCGCGCGACGGCGGCATCACCGCCGAGGACATCGTCACCCTCCGCAGCGCGCTGCTCGAACTCAGCCAGATGGACGACGTCGTCGCCGTCGTCTCCCCCGCCTTCACCGCGCTCTCGGCCGACGAACTCGCGACGCTGCAGAGCGCACCGGCCGAGGCCATCTCCGACGACCTGCTCGACCGGCTCACCTCCGGTGACGGCGAGGCCGTCCAACTGATCGTCACCTACCGCATCAACGACACCGACGGCTTCATGGCGCTGCCCGATGCCGTCGACGCCATGCGCGAGGTCGTGGAGTCCTACGCCGGCGACGGGCTGCACGGCTATCTCGGCGGGCCGCTGGCCTTCGGCGCGGACCAGGCCACCGCGTTCTCCGGCGTCGACGGCATCTTGTTGGCTGCGGCGCTGGGGGTCGTCGTCATCATGCTGCTGCTCACCTATCGCAGCCCGTTCCTGTGGCTCATCCCGCTGTTCTGCGGCGGCATCAGCGTCTTCGCCGCCGAGGGCGTGGTCTACCTGCTCGCCGAGTACGCCGACCTGACCGTCAACGGGCAGAGCGCGGGCATCCTGGCGGTGCTGGTACTCGGCGCGGGCATCGACTACGCCCTGCTCCTGGTCGCCCGCTACCGCGAGGAGTTGCGCCGCTACGAGAACCGCTTCGAGGCGATGGGACACGCCCTGCACCGTGCCGCCCCGGCCATCCTCGCCAGCGGCGCGACGGTCATCATCGGCCTGCTGTGCCTGAGTTTCGCCGACCTGAACTCGACCTCGGGACTGGGTCCGGTGTCGGCGGCCGGCATCACCGTGGCGCTCGTGGTCATGCTGCTCCTGCTGCCGCTGGTACTCGTCGCCTTCGGCCGGTGGGTGTTCTGGCCGTTCATCCCGCGTTTCGGCCCAGAACAGGCCGAAGGCACGGGCCTGTGGGGGCGCGTCGGCACGCGGGTCGCCCGACGCCCGCGAGCCGTCTGGGTGGTCACCACGGCGGTGCTGCTGCTGGCCTGCGCGGGCATCGGCCAGTTGAACCCCGGCTTCCTGTCGAATGCCGACACCTTCACCACCGAGCAGCCGTCGACGGTGGCGGACCGGGCCATCGGCAAGCACTTCCCGGCCGGCGAGGGTTCCCCGCTGCAGGTGATCGCCCGCGCCGACCACGCCGAGCAGGTCGAGGCCGCGCTCGACGGGATCGACGGCCTGGAGCCGGCCGAGCAGGGCAGCACTGTCGAGCAGGGCGATCTGGTGTACCTCGAGCGCACCATGAGGGCTGCGGCGGACTCCGAGGCCGCCTACGATCTCGTCCGCGAAGCCCGCGACGCGGTCCACGGCATCGACGGTGCCGAGGCCCTCGTCGGCGGCCAGTCGGCGATCAACCTCGACATCACCGACGCCTCGGCCCACGACAACCGGCTCATCATCCCGCTGGTCCTGCTCGTGGTTCTGGTGATCTTGATGATCCTGCTGCGTGCCCTGCTCGCGCCGGTGATCCTGCTGGGGACCGTGGTGCTCTCCTTCGGCGCGGCCCTCGGGCTGAGCGCCCTGGCTTTCCGGCACCTCTTCGGCTTCGCGGGCACCGATACGGCCTTCCCGCTGTTCGCCTTCGTCTTCTTGGTGGCGCTGGGCATCGACTACAACATCTTCTTGATGACGCGCGTCCGCGAGGAGGCGCTGCGGATCGGCACCCGGCGCGGCGCGCTCGTCGCGCTGGCGGCGACCGGCGGCGTCATCACCTCGGCGGGCCTGGTGCTCGCGGGCACCTTCTCGGTGCTGGCGACGCTGCCCATGGTGTTCCTGGCCGAACTCGGTTTCGTCGTGGCGCTCGGGGTGCTGCTCGACACGATCATCGTGCGCTCGGTGCTCGTCACGGCCCTCAACCTCGACCTCGGCCGCGCAATGTGGTGGCCCAGCGCCCTGTCGCGCGCCGACAGCGACGCCGGGGAAACTCAGCATCCATGACAACTTTGCCATCGCGGCTCAGAGGTTCCGCAAAGAGGCCCGCCGGCTGAGGTGCGCCCGTCGAGGTGTGCTGCGCCGCACCTCAGGGACCCGGCACCACCCCGGTCCCTGAGGTGCGTAGGCCGCCTGCGGCCGGAGCCTCGAAGGGACCCCACCACGGCAGGCTTCGAGGCTCGTCGCAAGCTCCTCGCACCTCAGCCAGCGGGAAACCCGGTCTCTAAGGTGCGAGTTTGCGAGCCTCGAAGGGCGCTGCGCACTGGGGGGTACCTCCCGCTTACGGGGGACAATGAGCGGCATCGACCTGTAAATCAGCGATTCCCTAGACTTGGGTCCCGTGACCACAACGAACCGCGTCCCGGAAAAGCCCGTCCTCGAAGGTCTTGAGGAGCGGTGGAGCGCCGTATGGGAGGACGAGGGCACCTACCGCTTCCGCGCGCCCGAGTCCCGCGAGGCCGTCTACTCGATCGACACGCCCCCGCCGACGGTCTCCGGCTCGCTGCACGTCGGTCACGTGTTCAGCTACACCCACACCGACGTCATCGCGCGCTACCAGCGCATGCGCGGCTACGAGGTGTTCTACCCGATGGGCTGGGACGACAACGGCCTGCCGACCGAGCGTCGCGTGCAGAACTACTACGGGGTCCGCTGCGATCCGTCCATCGCCTACGACCCGGACTTCACGCCGCCGGCGGTTTCGACAGGCTCAACCAGCAGCAAGGGTCAGAAGCAGGTTCCGATCAGCCGTCGCAACTTCATCGAGCTGTGCAACGAACTCGTGGCCGAGGACGAGAAAGTCTTCGAGAAGCTGTGGCGCACGCTCGGGCTGAGCGTCGACTGGACGCAGACCTACACGACCATCGGTGCCGACGCGCAGATCACCAGTCAGCGCGCATTCTTGCGCAACGTCGCGCGCGGCGAGGCGTACACACAGGACGCGCCGACGCTGTGGGACGTCACCTTCCAGACCGCCGTCGCGCAGGCCGAGCTGGAGGCACGCGACTACCCGGGCGCCTACCACCGGGTCGCCTACCACTTCTCCGACGGCACAAAGGTCCATGTCGAGACGACCCGCCCGGAACTGACCCCGGCGGCGGTCGCACTCATCGCGCACCCCGACGACGAACGCTACGCCCACCTGTTCGGCAGCACCGCGACCTCGCCGATCTTCGGGGTCGAGGTGCCGGTCATCGCCAGCACCCTGGCCGACCCGGAGAAGGGTTCGGGCATCGTCCACTGCTGTACCTTCGGCGACCTGACCGACGTGCAGTGGTGGCGCGAGCACCAGCTGCCCAACCGCACCGTGATCGGCCGTGACGGCCGCATCCTGCGCGAAGTGCCCGAGTGGATCGCCACCGAGGCCGGACGCGCGCTGTTCGCCGAACTCGCCGGCAAGACGACCTTCTCGGCGCGTGAGACCATCGTCGCCGCGCTGCGCGACAGCGGCGACCTCGACGGCGAGCCGGAGCCGACGCAGCGCAAGGCGAACTTCTACGAGAAGGGCGACAAGCCGCTGGAGATCGTCTCGACCCGCCAGTGGTACATCGCCAACGGCGGCCGCGACGCCGACCTGCGCGCCGCCCTGGTCGCGCGCGGCGACGAGATCGACTGGAAGCCCGGCTACATGCAGAGCCGTTTCACGAACTGGATCGAGGGCCTCAACGGCGACTGGCTGGTGAGCCGCCAGCGCTTCTTCGGCATCCCGTTCCCCGTCTGGTACCGCCTCGACGCAGACGGCGAACCGGACTACGACGACCCGATCTTCGCCAGCGAGGACATGCTGCCGGTCGACCCGGCCTCGCAGGCACCGGAGGGCTACGACGAGTCCCAGCGCGGCGAGCCGGGCGGGTTCATGGCCGATCCGGACGTGCTCGACACGTGGGCCACGAGTTCGCTGACCCCGCAGATCGTCACCGGCTGGGAGCGCGATCCGGAATTGTTCGCGCTGACGTACCCGATGGATCTGCGCCCGCAGGGTCACGACATCATCCGCACCTGGCTGTTCAGTTCGGTCGTGCGTGCGCACCAGGAGTTCGGCGGCGTGCCGTGGAGCCACGCGGCTCTGTCGGGCTTCGTGGTCGATCCGGACCGCAAGAAGATGAGCAAGTCCAAGGGCAATGTGGTCGTGCCCGACGAGATCATCGACAAGTACGGCGCGGACGCCGTACGCTGGCGTGCTGCGGGCGCGCGGCCGGGTGCCGACTCGCCGTTCGACGAGGCACAGATGAAGGTCGGCCGACGACTGGCGATGAAGGTGCTCAACGCGGCCAAGTTCGTGCTGGCCGCCGAGGACGCCTACGGCCTGGGTGCCGATGCCTCCCACCTCGATCCGGCGAAGGTCACCGAACCGCTCGACCTGGCAATGCTGGCCGGGCTGCGCCGGGTGGTGGCCGAGGCGACCGAGCAGTTGGAGGCTTATGACTACGCCTCGGCACTGGAGATCATCGAGAAGTTCTTCTGGGACTTCTGCGACGACTACCTGGAGCTGGTCAAGGAGCGCGCCCGGCGTACCGATGCCGGCGGCACGTCGGCCAAGGCCGCCTTCGTGCTGGCACTGTCCACGCAGTTGCGCCTGCTCGCCCCGTACCTGCCGTACGTGACCGAGGAGGTCTGGTCGTGGTGGCAGGAAGGGTCGATCCACCGTGCGGACTGGCCGGCGGTCGACGAGTTGGCGACGGCTGAGGCCGACGCAGGCGTGCTCGCCGCAGCCGGTCAGGTGCTGGCGGGCATCCGTGGCGCGAAGTCGGTGGCGAAGGTGAGTCAGCGCACCGAGGTCGCGGCCGCCACGGCCACCGGACCGGCGGCGCTGCTCGACCTCGCCGCGCTCGCCCTGGACGACATCAAAGCCGCAGGCCGAGTCGTAGGCGATCTGGTACTGACCCCGTCACCGGACTCCCCGGAAGTCACCGTCGACGCCCGGCTCACCCCCACCGACTGACCGGTCAGGTACGGGAGAGCGTCTCGAACTTCACGATGTCGGGGTGCAGACGGTCGATGAGGGCCTGGCCCATCGCGACGGCGGTCGTGGTCTGACCGCTGACCTGCGGCAGGTCATCGAAGGCCAGGCAGAGGGCCGCCTGGCTCAGCATGCGCGCCGTCCCGCCGTAGCCGGGGTCCTTGCCGCTGACGCGCGTATGCAACGTGCGACCGCCGGCCTCGGCGATCAGGTCGAGCTTGAACCACGACTTCGCGCGCGCAGCCTCGTCCGGCCCGTCACCCGGACCCTTGGCCTTGAGCAGCAGCGAGCGGATCGGGCCGATCTGCGAGCCGAGCGCCAGCGCCCCCAGGCCGAGTCCTGCGGCGGCCAGCATGCGCGTCGTACGCACGTGCGCGAAATGTTCGTACGTGAACTCCGGCCCGTAGACGGGCATAGCCCGCGCCGAGCGCAGGACGATCTGCGGATCGATCGTCGGCAGCGGAACGGCCCACCCTGTGTCGTGAGGCGTGCGGCACAGCTTGCTCGCCCCGCCGCGCACCCGGCGACCCGTCGGGCGCTCTTCGGCCAGACGCCGCCGCTTGGCGACCGCCACCGACTCGCGGAAGCTCGAGAACTGTCCGATGGCCGAATGGTAGGTGCCGCCCGAGGGTGCCGCGCCGGCCCGGATGTAGCCGCTGACCGTGATCGGCACGTCGCCCGGCAACTGGGAGACCGTGTACAGCACGCCCAGGTCGTAGGGGATCGAGTCGAAGCCGCTGGCATGGATCAGCCGCGCACCGGTCTCGACGGCCAACTCGTGGTATTTCAGCCACATCTCGTCGACGAACTGCGGCTCGCCGGTCAGGTCGAGGTAGGCGATGCCGGCCTCGGCTGCGGCCTTGACCGCGCCCTCGCCGTGGCGCAGATACGGGCCGACCGTGGTGACGAGCACCCGCGTCCGGCCCGCGAGCGCGGCCAGCGCCGCGTCGTCGGAAACATCGACCACGACGACCTCAGGACGCCGCCCCCCGGCCCGCTCTACCCGGTCGGCCACCGCCTGCAACGTGGCGGCATTACGTCCGGCAATCGCCCACGTGGCCTCCGGCGGCAGCACCGTCGACAGGTAATCGGCCGTCAGCCCACCGGTGAAGCCCGTAGCCCCCAGCAGCGTGATGTCACGCGCGGCGGCCACCTCAGGAGGCCTTCTGCTCGGCTTCGTCGTGCGTCAACACCGTGGGCATAGCCTCGCCGCGCACCACGGCACCGTCGACGATGACGCGCGCCGCGTGCTCGTTGCCGGGCACCTCGAACATCGTCTGCTGCAGGACCTCTTCGATGATCGAACGCAGGCCTCGGGCACCGGTGTCGCGCCGCAGGGCCAGGTCGGCCATCTCGTCGAAGGCGTCGTCGGTGAACTCCAGCTCGATGCCGTCGATCTCGAACAGCCGCTGGTACTGCTTACTCAGCGCGTTGCGCGGCTCGGTGAGGATGCGGATGAGCGCTTCCTTGTCGAGCTTCTCAACACTCGCGATGACCGGCAGGCGGCCGATGAACTCCGGGATGAGACCGAACTTGAGCAGATCGGTCGGCTCAACCTTGGCGTACACCGGTGCGGGCAGGTCGCTGACGACCTGGATCGACTCGGCGTTGAAGCCGACGCCGACCTTGCCACGGCGCTGCTCGATGATCTCCTCCAGGCCCGCGAACGCCCCGCCGACGATGAACAGCACGTTGGTCGTGTCGATCTGGATGAACTCCTGGTGCGGATGCTTGCGCCCGCCCTGCGGCGGCACCGAGGCGGTGGTGCCCTCGAGGATCTTCAGCAGCGCCTGCTGCACGCCCTCGCCGGAGACGTCGCGGGTGATCGACGGATTCTCGCTCTTGCGGCTGATCTTGTCGATCTCGTCGATGTAGATGATGCCCGTCTCGGCCTTCTTGACGTCGTAGTCGGCCGCCTGGATGAGCTTCAGCAGGATGTTCTCGACGTCCTCGCCGACATAGCCCGCCTCGGTCAGCGCGGTGGCGTCGGCGATGGCGAAGGGCACGTTGAGCATGCGGGCGAGGGTCTGGGCCAGGTACGTCTTGCCGCAGCCGGTCGGGCCGACCATGAGGATGTTGGACTTGGCCAGCTCGACCTGCTCGTCCTTGGCCCGACCGCCGGCCTGCTGGGCCTGCACGCGCTTGTAGTGGTTGTAGACGGCCGTGGCGAGCGACTTCTTCGCGCCGTCCTGGCCGATGACGTACCCGTTGAGGAACTCGTAGATCTCGTGCGGCTTGGGCAGTTCGCCGAGAGTCAACTCCGAACTCTCGGCCAGCTCCTCTTCGATGATCTCGTTGCACAGATCGATGCACTCGTCACAGATGTAGACGCCCGGACCCGCGATGAGCTTCTTCACCTGCTTCTGGCTCTTGCCGCAGAACGAGCACTTGAGCAGATCGGCCGTTTCACCGATACGCGCCACAGGGATTCCTTTCCTCGGGTGTCGTCCAGACTAACCGCGGCCCGAGGTGATATCACCGCCTCGGGCCGCGTGTCTTCAGGACACCGGCTTCTTGAGGGTGTCGAGCACCTGGTCGATGAGGCCGTACTCGAGGGCCTGCTGGGCGGTCAGGATCTTGTCGCGGTCGACGTCCTTGCTGACGTCCTCGGGACTCTTGCCCGAGGCGTTCGCGATCATCTCCTCCATGAGCGTGCGCATGCGCTGGATCTCGTTGGCCTGGATCTCCAGGTCCGAGATCTGCCCGCCGGTGCCCTCGGTGTAGGGCTGGTGGATGAGGATGCGGCTGTTGGGCAGCGCGTACCGCTTGCCGGGCGTGCCGGCGGCCAGCAGCACCGCAGCGGCCGAAGCGGCCTGGCCGAGGACGAACGTCTGCACGTCGGGCTTGAGGTAGCGCATCGTGTCGTAGATCGCCGTCATCGCGGTGAACGATCCGCCCGGTGAGTTGATGTAGATGCTGATGTCGCGGTCGGACTCCATGACCTGCAGACACAGGAGCTGGGCGATGACCGCGTTGGCGACATCGTCGCTGATCGGCGTGCCGAGGAAGATGATGCGGTCCTCGAACAGCTTGGCGTAGGGGTCGATCCGGCGGAAGCCGTAGGACGTCCGCTCCTCCCACTGCGGGATGTAGTAACTCATCACTTGCCGCCCTTCGGGAGGTCGCCTTGGCTGGTCAGAACGTGGTCGATGAAGCCGTACTCCTTGGCTTCCTCGGGGCTGAACCAGCGGTCGCGGTCGGCGTCCTCTTCGATCTTGGCGATCGGCTGGCCGGTGTGCTTGGACTGCAACTCGTTGAGCCGCTGCTTGAGCAGCCGGCTCTGCTCGGCCTGGATGCGGATGTCCGCCGCCGATCCGCCGATGCCGCCGGAGGGCTGGTGCATCATGATGCGCGAGTTCGGCAGGGCGAAGCGCTTGCCCTTGGTGCCGGCGGCCAGCAGGAACTGGCCCATCGACGCCGCCAGCCCGAAGGAGACGGTCACGACGTCGTTGGAGATGAACTGCATCGTGTCGTAGATCGCCAGGCCCGAATCGACCGAGCCGCCGGGCGAGTTGATGTATAGCGAAATGTCGGCCTCGGGGTCCTCGGCGTTGAGCAGGAGCATCTGCGCGCAGATCGCGTTGGAGTTCTGGTCGCGCACCTCCGAGCCGAGGAAGACGATGCGCTCGCGGAGCAGGCGTTGGTAGATGTGGCCGTCCAGATCGGACGGCCCCGCCTGCGCGGACATGCGGGGAGAAAGGTCGGGCTGTGGATTCACGTGCTCGACCCTAGACGGCCGACGGCCGCGACACACGGGAGAACACGCCCTGTTCGCTGACGGCAGACAGGCCGCTTCGCGCCTGCCGCTTCAG
This sequence comes from Aeromicrobium sp., assembly GCF_047607065.1. Lineage (GTDB taxonomy): Bacteria > Actinomycetota > Actinomycetes > Propionibacteriales > Nocardioidaceae > Aeromicrobium. Next base: position 18,937 of record NZ_JASGDU010000016.1, on the reverse strand, counting down.
CATTCCAGGGCGCTTCGCGCTCGCGGCGGGTGGAACTCGATCCCTGAGGTGCGTAGGCCGGTCACGGCCGAAGCCTCGAAGGGACCCCAGCGCGGCGGGCCCCTTCGAGGCTTCGTCGCAAGCTCCTCGCACCTCAGGGACCGGGTGTGCCGCGAGGAACGAGCGGCCTCGAAGGGCGCACCTCAGGGACCAAGGTCCGCCTTCTGGCTCAGGCCTGCTCGACCTCGGCCTTGATCCGCGCGAGCGTCTGCTCCATGCCGGCGACGAGTTCGGCGTCGTGGCTCTCGATGCCGCCGAGCGCCGTGGACGCGGTGACGAGCGAGGCGAAAGTGCGCCGGTTCTTCAGCAGTTCGCGGCGCTCCACGAGGCGGGTGCCGGTCTCGGTCGGCTCCAGGGTGTAACTCCACACAGCGCCCGGCCCGACGACCCGGAAGGCGAGGTGCCGCTCGGGCACGAATGCGGTGACCTTGCTGAGCGTCGGCCAGACGAAGCCCTTGCGCTTGTTGAGGTTCACGCTGACGGTGCCCTCGCGGACGGGATAGCCGAAGAACTTCTGCTTCCAGGTCTCCGGACTCCACTCGTTCATCCGACGCTGGTCACTGACGACGGCCCACACCGCAGCAGGCGGGGCGGCGATGTCGACGGCGGCCTCCAGCGGCGCGACGTAGCCGCGCGCCATCAGGCGGCCTCGGCCTCGGCCTTGATCCGCGCCAGAGTCTGCTCGATGCCGGCCTGGAGACGGTCCTCGAACTGCTCGGTGCCTCCGAGCACATACTTGGTCAACACATTCGAGATCGCCGAGACGCCATTCGGGGCGGTGCGCGACTCGGTCAGGCGGGTACCCGTCGCGGTCGGCTCCAGGTCGTAGGTCCAGACCGTGCCGTTCTCGGCGACCTTGATCGCGAGGGTCTTGTTCGGCTCGAAGACCTTGACGTACGAGCGGGTGGGCCATACCTTCCAGCCCTGCCGGTTGATGTTGATCGTGCGGGTGCCCTGCTTGACCTCACCGCCGCGGACGATCATCTTGCGGCACTGCGGACTCCACTCCCCCATGCGCTTCAGATCGGACACGATGGACCAGACGCGCTCGGGCGACGCCTCGATCTCGATGCTGGCCGTGATGAGATCACGATTGGTCATGGAATCCTCCGGGACGGTCAGGGGGTGCCTGCGGCGATGGCGCGACGCTCACGCGAGGACGCCTTGACCCACTCGACCAGCCAGTCGCCCACCTGGGGGTGGTTGAGCAGGGCGAAGTGGTTCGAACTCGGAAGATACTCGAAGCGCGCGCCGTCCACGACGGGACCCGACCGACCGATGCCTGCGGCCGAGGAGAAATGCACCAGCAAGTCGCCCAGGACGGCGCTCAGCGGGTGCCTCCTCGTGGCACCAAGAGTGGCGGCGACGAAGTGGTATTCGGCGTGCGCCAGAGGTGCTGCGGCGATGCGGTCCAGGCCCCAGCGCGCGGTGAGATCCTGGCCTTCCCACTCGTCGGCGCTGATGTAGCCATGTCGCAGGTCGACGATGCCGGACGAGCGGGTGTCGAGGATGTGGCCGAACGGACGGGACTCGGGCAGGAAGCGCAGGACCCGCGCTCCGGCGTGGGCGGCCTTCTCCAGCGCGGCACCGGCATGGGGAGTACCGAGGCAGACGACGTCGCGGACCAGCCCCGTCCAAGTGCCGCCCGAAGCGGTCGCGTGGTTGGTGGCGGCGCGCACGACGAGGCCGCCCATCGAGTGACCGACCAAGGTGATCCGGGTGACCCGCTCGGGCCAGTTCTCGACCATCTGGCCGATCAGCGCGTCGAGGTGCTTGCCGTTCTCGGAGATGTGCAGGCCGGTGTTGTACCGGACGAAGACGGGCGTGCCGTCGGTCTCGGCCACGATGCGCTCGGCGTAGGTGGTCCCCTGGGTGCGGCGCATCGCGTTCCACGACTCGTCGTCCTCGCACAGGCCGTGCAGGAAGATCACCAGGTGGCTGGTGGCGTCGCGGAATGCCTCGCGCAGTGGCCAGCCCGTGACCGGCACGTCGGCACCGTCGACGCGGACCGACATGGTGATGGCCTGCGGGTCGTCGAGGCGGCGCAGCTCGTCGCCGACGAGGCCGTTGAGGGCCGCCACGACGCCCCGGCCGAGGCGCGTGGACTCCACGGGGCGGCCGATGCCGCGCGCCGACAGGGCGCGGACCGATCCGCTGGAGACGCGCAGGACGCCGCTGATCGCCCCGTAGACGGAGGTGACGACGGCGTCGTGCAGGGATTCGGGGACGCGGCTGCCGACGACGCGGGTGGCCCGGAAGGCGCGCTGCGCGACGGCCTGGTGAACGTCGCGCACGGTGCCGACGATGAGACGGTCGCCGTATTCGAGTGCGAGGGCGGCGACGTCGGTCGTGCGGGCGGGTTCGGAAGGCATGCCTCTATTGTGCGGTGTCGGCCGCGTCCCTGCCAAGTAAATGTAAACGAGCGTTACATCACGTGAGCCGCGTCTCCGCCACCGCCGGGGGGCGCTGATTTATTCGGGTTGTGTGCCGTGGCCGGTCCCTGAGGTGCGAGCAAGCCTCGAAGGGACCCAAACCGCAACTCATTTCGAGGCTCCGCTCGTTCCTCGCTACGCACCTCAATGAGCGGCATCGACCTAATAAATCAGCGGATCCTCAGGCCTCGTCGGTCTTCAGGGAACCGTCGCCGGCCAGCGCGGCCAGGTCGATGACGTTGCCCGCCTTGTCGGCGACCTTCGCACCCTCGACGAGGGAGGCGAGCGCCTTGCCGCGCAGCACCTCGCCCATCATCTCGGGCACGTGGTTGTGCTCCATGATGTGCTGGATGTAGGAGTTCGGGTCTTCGCCGGACTGCTGAGCGCGCCGCATGATGTGCTGCATCAGCTCGTTGTCCTCCAGGCCGATCTCGCGGGTCTTGACGACCTGATCGAGCACGAACTGCGAGACGATGGAGTCGCGCACGGCCTTCTCCAGCTCGGCCTCGAACTCGTCGGCGGTCTGCTCCTGGTCGTCCAGGTACTGCTCGAAGGAGATGCCCGAGAAGGCGAGCTGCTGCTCGATCTGCTGACGGCGCGCGGTGATCTCCTCGGTCACGAGATCCTCCGGCAGCGCCACGTCGACCTGGGCCAGGATCTCGTCCAGGACGAGGTCGCGGGCCTCGGCGGCCTGCTCCATGCGCTTGCCGCGGGTCAGCCGCTCGCGCAGGTCGGCGCGCAGCTCCTCGACGGTGTCGAACTCCGAGGCCATCTGCACGAACTCCTCGTCGAGGTCGGGCAGATCGGTCTGCTTGACCTCGGTCACGGTGACCGTGACGTCGACCTCGGTGCCCTTCAGCTCACCACCGACGAGCGTCGTGGCGAAGGTCGCGGTCTCGCCCTTGGCCAGACCGGTGACGGCCTCGTCGAGGCCGTCGAGCATCTCCGAGCCGCCGACGCGGTAGGGCAGGCCCTCGGCCGTCGCATCGTCGATGGCCGTGCCGTCCTTGTGGGCGGCCGACAGGTTCAGTTCGAGCTGATCGCCCTCGGCGGCGGCCCGCTCGACGGAGGTGAAGGTCGCGAAGCGCTCCCGCAGCGAGTCGAGCTGCTCGTCGATGTCGGCGTCAGTGACCTCGATCTCGGCCACCTCGACGGCGATGCCGGCCAGGTCGGGCAGCTCGATCTCCGGGCGCACGTCCAGCTCGGCGGTGATCTCGATGTCCTCGCCGTCGGCGAACTTGGTCAGGTCGATCTCGGGCTGGCTCAGCGGCTGCAGGTCGGCCTGCGTCACGGCCTCGCGGTACCAGTCGGGCAGAACCGAGTTGATCGCCTCGTCGAGCACAACCGTACGGCCGACGCGCTGATCGACGATGGCCGCCGGGACCTTGCCGCGCCGGAAGCCCGGCACCTGGATCTGCGCACCGATGGTCTTGTAGGCCTTGTCGAGAGCCGGCTTGAACTCCTCGAACGGCACCTCGATGGTCAATTTGACCCGCGTGGGGCTGAGGTTCTCGATGGTGCTCTTCACGTGGCTGACTCCTGCGATCGGTGCTGTGCTGATGGGATGGCTGCGCGCCATGAACAAACGCGACCCGCGGACATCCTCACGCGGGCCGCCGGTCAGTCTACGGCCTGCCCGAGCACCCGATCTGTCCGGCTAGGCCGGAGGCGGCGGCGGGGCGCCGTGCCCGGCCGTCTGCTGGGGTGCGGCCGCCGCCGGGGCGGCCCCGGCCCGGCCGCCTGCGTTCAACCCCTGCGCGGCCAGCACCGCGCCGGCGAGGATCAGCGCCGCACCGACGATGGTCAGGCCCAGACCCCCCGCACGATCATTGGCCAGGCCGCTCTCCGTCTGCTGAACCACAGCGACGAGGTCCCCCGGGGAGCTGCCCTGCCAGCTGCACTCCTGCCAGTTCTTACCGCCGTCGGGCGGGTAGCAGTACTCCTTGCCCAGCGTGGGCACGAAGTCCGGATCGTTGACGTTGCTGAGCACGATCAGGCCCACCATCGCGACGATGGCCCCCAATCCCAGTGTCAGGAATCCCATGACAAGTGACATCGCGCGCATGAACGAACCTTTCCCCGGAGTGTTCTGACGCGCCCAGGCTAGCCTCGTTCGTCCCCGTGCGCCGATGAACGACACGAGCGGCGACGCCGCACCGCTGGAGCACATGACGAAGCCCGGACCCCCGCGCGTGCGGGAGTCCGGGCCTCGTCATGGGCGAAGCGCACGAATCAGGCGGCGTCCTTGGCCTGCTCGAGCACGTCATTCAGAGTGTCGAGCGCGCCACCGGAGGGCGCGTTGTCGATACCGGACCAGTCCGGCGTCGGCAGGATCTGCTCGGTGCTCTCGCCCTGCTGGACGGCGCGGATCGCGTCGACGATCTCCTCGATGTTGTTCGGCACCGCGCGGTTGCAGGCCTCCAACTCGCTCTCGATCTTCAGCGTGAGCCGGGGCTTACCCGCCTCGACGGCCTCGGCGGTCGTACCCGAGATCGGATCACTGTTCTTCAGGTCCGACACGTTGGCGCACACGTGGTAGACCTCGCCGCCACCGGCCCAGTAGACCTGGTCCTCGCCGAGCAGCTGGATGACGGCCTGCTTCTCGGCGGTGTACTTCTCCACCGACGGCGGGTCGTAGTCGGCACCGAGGGCTGCCGCGACGAGGGCCACGACGATGCCCACGACACCGGCGATGGTCTTCTGCGTCTTGTCCATGTCCTTGTTGAGGAAGATCAAGATGATGATCGGCACGAACGCCAGCAACGGGATCGCGGCACCCAGCTGGTTCTGGACGAAGAACTTCACCGGCTGCGCCCGCGAGGCCGGGTCGTACTGATTGGCCTTCTTCCAGAGCATCGAACCGATGACGACGACGATGCCGTCGAGGATCAGCAGCGCGATCAGCGTGACGAGCGCCCACGTCGGGAACGACTCCGAGGACGACAGCACGCCCCGGTCGTCGACGCTGGCCTTCTCGGTGAGGATCGACTTGTTGAGCAGCAGGCCGAAGATCGCACCGACCTCCAGCGCGATGCCGAGCAGCCACAGGAGGACCGCGAAGATCCGCAACTTCTTGGCCTTGGCCTCGGCCTCGGGGGTGGCCTTCCAGGTCCCCTCGGACTTCTTTTCCGTCATTGACATCTCCATTCGGGCGTGAGTCAGGCACAGCGTACCGGTATTCGCGCTGGTCAGGCATCACCTCGCCGCCGTGGGTGACGGGTCCCCAAGGGGCGAGCTGAACCACTGGGTCGAAGCCGCTCATTGAGGTGCGCAGCGAGGAACGAGCGGAGCCTCGAAATGAGCTGCGGTTGAGTCCCTTCGAGGCTCCTTCGTCGCACCTCAGGCGCCGGCTGCGCAGTCCCTGAGGTGCGTAGGCGGCCTGCGGCCGGAGCCTCGAAGGGTGCGCCTCCTAAACCGACAGCGCTCGTCGGGATGACAGGACCCCGTCGGCGCTGGCGCGCCTCCTCCTCAAATCCTCGTCACCGCTCCTCGCTGCGCTCGTCGGGATGACAGGATTTGAACCTGCGACCTTCCGCTCCCAAAGCGGATGCGCTACCAAACTGCGCTACATCCCGTGGCCGGTGGCCGAGTCTAGTCGCGGCCGGTCGACGCCGTGCGTATGGCATCATGGGGGTGCCGCTGTGCTGGCATGCGAACGTAGCTCAATTGGTAGAGTCTCTGCCTTCCAAGCAGAATGTTGCGGGTTCGAGTCCCGTCGTTCGCTCCACCGCGTCCCCGCGACGGGCGCATTCAAGGCCGGTCCCGCTGCGGAAGCCGAAGCTGTCAGCCCCGGCGCTCCACGATCAGCACCGCACGGTCGTCGCCGCCTGCGGTGACGAGTGACAAGATGCGCTGCGGCGCGTCGTCCAGGCCGACCGCCGCGATGTGCCCGGCCGCCTCGCGCAGCCACTGGATGCCCGCGCCGACATCGCGCGAAGGCGACTCGACAACACCATCGGTGTAGAACATGAGCGCGTCGCCGTCGCTCAGACGGCCCACCGTCTGCTCGAACTCCGGCTGTTCCTCGATACCGAGCGCCAGGCCCCGAGCGCCGTCGATGCTCCACGCCCCGCCCACCGCGTCCCAGCGCATCGCCGGCGGGTGACCGGCGTTGAGGATCGAGTACTCCCCGGTCTCCAGGTCGATCAGGACATGCACCGCAGTCGCGAAGCCCTCGTGCCACTGCTGACGTAGCAAGAAGTCATTGGCTGCCGAGAACAGGCCGATGGGCGGCAGCGCGCCGATCAGTCCCCCGAGTGCCCCGGCGAACTGCAACGACTGGGACCCGGCACCCACCCCCTTGCCGCACACGTCGACCAGAATCATCTCCAGGCGACGACCGTCCTTGCTGAGATTCGCCACCAGGAAGTCGCCGGCGAAGTTGATCCCGCTGGCCGTGCGCATCGCCGACTGGCTCCGCCATCCCGGCGGCAGGTCCGGCACCCGGCTCTGCGACTGCAGCCGGTCGCGCAGGTCGACCAGCATCGCCTGGCCGAGCGGACCGGGAAGGCCCGAACGATGCCGGCTCGCCTGGTAGACGATCAGACTGATCGAGACCGCCATGAGGCACACCGAGGTCGTACGCGGCAGCGTCATCTCACCCTGATGGACCAGGGTGACCGCAATGAAGACTGCGGTCAGGGACACCAACGAGACCAGCGGCCAGAACCGCAGTAACAGCATCCCCAGCAGCAGGGGCACGTAGAAGCCGCTGATCGGCATGCGGTTGTAGTCGTACATCGACAGCACGAAGAAGGCCACGTCGATACCCGAAACCACAGCCAGCACCGTGAGCTGCCCCTCGCGCGATCCGCTGCGCCAGCGCATGATCGAGTCGTTGACATAGTCGGGCACGGCGCGGCGCGCACGCTCGATCCGGCGGCTGCTCACGGATCGACCTTAGAGGATGCGTGCATAGGCGGAACCCGGTCATTGAGGTGCGAGCTTGCGAGCCTCGAAATGACCTACCACCGCAGGCTTCGATCCCCCGAGCACTTCGTGCAGGGAGGTGCCCCCACTCCGGCCGCAAGCGGCCTACGCACCTCAGCCAGCGCCTATCCGCGCACGTTCTGGCAGGCGGGGCACCAGAACAGGCGGCGGCCCGCCAGGTCCCTCGTGGCGACCTGCGTGCCGCACACCCAGCAGGGCATCTGATCGCGGCGGTAGACGTAGACCTCGCCGCCGTGATCGTCGACGCGCGGCGGCCGGCCCATCGCCTCCGGCTCGTGCTCGGGGCGAACGGTGTCGATGCGGTTACGCTCCACCCCGACGGCCATGAGCGCGACCAGATCGTCCCAGATCGCCTGCCAAGTGTCCCGGTCGAGGGCACTCCCCGGCGTCATCGGGTCGATGCCGTGGCGGAACAGAACCTCGGCCCGGTACACATTGCCCACCCCGGCCAGCACCGCCTGATCGAGCAGGAGCACCGCGACCGGTCGCTGCGAGCGGCGCACCCGCTGCCACGCCCGGTCCGGATCGGCGTCGGCCCGCAGCGGATCGGGACCGAGTCGGCCCAGCACCGCAGCGACCTGCGGCGGCATGAGGATCTCGCAGATCGTCGGGCCGCGCAGGTCTGCGGTGACCGGCGGGCCTGAGCGCGCCGAGGCGGTCAGCCGCCAGCGCACCTGCCCGGCCACCGGGTGCCCGGTGCCCGGCGCGATCCGGAAGGACCCGTACAGGCCCAGATGCACATGCACCGACCACGGCACGTCCTCGACGGAGACGAACAGGTGCTTGCCCCACGCCCGCGACGGCCCGAGCCGCCGGCCGTCGATCCGCTGCGCGGCGAAGCGGCCCTGCGGACTGAGCGAGCACACCCGCCGACCGGCGAAGGCCTCGGTCAGGTCGCGGGCGAGCCGGTGGAGGGTGTGCCCCTCAGGCACCCGCGTCGCCGGCGAAGGTGCCGGTGCGCTCGTAGCCGAGCAGCAGGTCGATGCGGCGCTGGTGGCGCGCCTCGTCGCTCCACGGCGTCGTCAGGAAGGTCTGCACGATGGCGGTGGCCTCCTCGGTCGTGTGCATGCGCGCGCCGACCGAGACGACCTGGGCGTTGTTGTGCTGACGTGCCAGCGATGCCGTCTCGGTGCTCCACGCGAGTGCCGCCCGGATGCCCTCGACCTTGTTGGCGGCGATCTGCTCGCCGTTGCCCGAACCGCCGATGACGATGCCGAGCGACCCCGGCTCGTCGGCCACCGCCTGCGCCGCAGCGACGCAGAACGGCGGGTAGTCGTCGAGCGCGTCGTAGGCGAAGGCACCGTGGTCGACCGGCTCGTAGCCGTTCTCGGCCAGCCAGGTCAGCAGGTAGGTCTTCAACTCGAATCCGGCATGGTCGGCCGCGACGTGAACACGCATGCGTCCATCCTGTCAGGCGCTTGCCTCCGCCGCCCAGGAGGCGGGGCCGATCAACTGAAGTCGAGGTCGCCGTGGCGGGTGCGCTTCAGCTCGAAGAAGTCCGGATACGAGGCCAGCGCCCGCGCACCGTCGAAAACCGCTCCGGCGACCTCGCCCTTGGGGATCGACTGCAGGACCGGGCCGAAGAAGGCAACGCCGCCGATCTCGATGACCGGGGTGCCGACTTCCTGGCCCACCTTGTCGATGCCGACCTGGTGCGAGTCGCGCACCGCCTGGTCCAGGGAGGCGTCCTCGGCCGCAGCGGCCAGTTCGGCGGGCAGCCCGATCTCGGTCAGCACCTCGGCGAACAGTTCCGGGCTGAAGTCCCGGCCCTCGTTGTGGCGCTTGGTGCCGATGGCCGTGTAGTAGTCGCGCAGCGCCTCGGAGCCGTGCCGGGCCTCGATGGCGATGCCGAGGCGCACCGGTCCCCAGCCCGCCGCGATCATCTCGCGGTAGTGCTCGGGCACGTCCTTGTCCTCGTTGAGCACCGACAGGCTCATCACGTGGAAGACGGTGCGCACGTCGCGCACCTTCTCGACCTCCAGCATGAAGCGCGAGGTGATCCAGGCGAAGGGGCACAGGGGGTCGAACCAGAAGTCGACGGTCTCAGTCATGTCGACGGCAACACCGGACGGCCCGTGCGCATTTCCTCCACCAGCGACGACACCACCCGGTCGAGCGCTCCCCCGTGGCGCGCGGCCACCTCGCGCTGACGCTGATAGGAGGCCCCCCGCGCCACGATGTCGGCGACTCCGGCCAATTCCGCAGCGCAGCCGAGATCGACAGCGACGGGTTCGAGCACGCGCAGCCAACCGGCGAGATCGTCGCCGACCAGCCGTTCGTCACCGGCGCGGTCCACGATGAGGATGGCATCCATGCCGTAGCGGGCGGCACGCCATTTGTTCTCCTGCACGAACCACTGCGGCATGGTCGGCAACTCGCGGCCCGCATCGAGTTCGCGAGAGAAGTGCTCGACGAGACAATGGATGAGCGCCGAGATGCTCAGCACTTCCCCAAGCGTCGGGATCCCGTCGCAGACCCGCACCTCCAGCGTGCCGAACTTCGGGGACGGCCGGATGTCCCAGCGGATCTCGTCGAAAACATCGATGACCCCGGTGTGCAGCATGTCGTCGACATAGCCCTCCAGCTCGGCCCACGTGTCGAACTGGAAGCCGAGTCCGGCGGTGGGCAACTGCTGGAACATCAACGCCCGGTTGGAGGCGTAGCCGGTGTCCTCGCCGCCCCAGAACGGCGACGACGCGCTCAGCGCGAGCAGATGACCGTAGTGACCGAGCAGGGCACGGCCGATCGGCAGCACCTTGTCGCGGTCCTCGATGCCGACGTGGACGTGGACGCCGTAGATGAGCATCTGCCGGCCCCACCACTGGGTGCGGTCGATGAGAGTCGCGTAGCGCTCCTTGTCGGTGACCTTCTGCATATCCCAGCGGGAGAACGGGTGGGTGCCCGCGCACATCAACTCGACCCGCAGCCGGTCGGTGACCGAGCGGATCAGCTCGATGCTGCGCTCCAGATCGCGGCCCGCTTCCGCGACCGTGCGCGAAACGCCCGAGACCACCTCGACGGTGTTGACCAGCAACTCCTGGCGGATATTCGGATGCTGGCCGCCACCGACCGGTGCCACCGCGTCGAGGACGTATTCGGCCACCTGGCGCAGATCGCCGGAGTCGGCGTCGACGAGGGCCAGTTCCCACTCGATGCCGAGCGTCGACCGCTCCGAAGCGGCGAAACCGATGGCCATGACCCCATCCTGCCGGACACCGAGCCACCACGCGCCTCTGTCCGCCCACCGGACTCCTCGGGTGCTCCCGAGGAGGCGCACCGCTCAGAAAGGCCAACCGCCTTCGCCGCCTATGCTCTCGTCATGGTGAACCCGAGCCGCGCCTGGCAGCGCGACCACCCCTGGGCGCTCGTGTACGACCGCATCTCCGCTGACCCGCAGATCGGCGCGCTGCTGTGGCGGATCGGCACCGGAGCAAGCGTGGCACACCTGCACCGGCTCGCGGCCGCAGAACTGCGCCGGCTCCCGGCCGGGTCCACGGTGCTCGACATCCCCTGCGGTGGCGGCATCGCGCTGCGCGACCTGCCGCGCGAGCACCCGCTGCGCTACCTCGCGGCCGACATCTCTCCAGCGATGCTCGACCGCACCCGCAGCCAGGCCCGCGAACTCGGCGTGCCGGGCGTCGAGACGGTCCAGATGGACGTCGGCGACCTGCCTCTGCCGGACGGCTCGGTCGAGCTGGTCATGGCCTTCACCAGCTTGCACTGCTTCCCCGACCCCCGCGCAGCGCTCGCCGAGTTCGGCCGCGTGCTGGCTCCCGGCGGGCGCCTCGCGGTCAGCACGATCACCACCGACTGCCCGCTGCGCTATCGCGGGGTGTGGCCGCTCGGCCGCGCGGCGGGCGTGCTGGGCCCCGGCTGCTCACTGCCTGAAATCCTGCAGTGGCTGGATGAGGCGGGCTTCGCCGAGGCCGAGGTCACCCCGGCCGGTGCGCTCGTCTACGTCACAGCCGACCGCACTCATGGGCACCGATGAGCAGACCGCTGACCCGTGTCACGCGACCGCCCGTGAAAGAGTGAGGACATGCCCGGCACCAATCTCACCCGTGAAGAAGCCCAGCAGCGCGCGGCGGTCGTGTCCGACCCGGCCTACGACGTCGCGCTCGACCTCACCACCGGCGACGAGCGATTCGGCTCGGTCACGACGCTGACGTTCGCGGCCACGCCCGGTGCCTCGACCTTCGTGGACCTAGTCGACGCCGAGATCGACTCGATCACCCTCAACGGCGAGGCCGTCGATCCAGGTGCCTACGCCGACAGCCGCATCGCCCTGACCGGCCTCCAGGCAACCAACGAACTGGTCGTGGCGGCGCGCTGCCGCTACTCGCACTCCGGCGAGGGCCTACACCGCTTCGTGGACCCGGCCGACGGCTTGGTCTACCTCTACACCCAGTTCGAGGTGCCCGACGCCCGCCGCGTGTTCGCCACCTTCGAGCAGCCCGACCTCAAGGCCGAGTTCACCTTCCACGTCACCGCTCCCGCGCACTGGCAAGTGGTATCGAACTCACCCACGCCGGAGCCGGTCCCTGAGGTCCCTTCGAGGCTCGTTCCTCGCACCTCAGGGACCGATACGGCCACCTGGCACTTCGCGCCGACGAAGAAGATGTCCACCTACATCACCGCGCTGGTCGCCGGTGACTACCACGTCGTGCGCGACACCTACTCCGGCGAGTTCGGCGACATCGGCCTCGGCGTGTTCTGCCGCCAGTCGCTCGTCGAACACCTCGACGCCGACGACATCTTCCTCATCACCAAGCAGGGCTTCGAGTTCTTCGAGGGGGCCTTCTGCATGGGCTACCCGTTCGGCAAGTACGACCAACTGTTCGTGCCCGAATACAACATGGGCGCGATGGAGAACGCGGGTTGCGTGACCTTCCGCGACGAGATGATCTTCCGCAGCCGTCAGACGGTCGCGGCCTACGAGTCGCGCGCGAACACGATCCTGCACGAGATGGCGCACATGTGGTTCGGCGACCTCGTGACGATGAAGTGGTGGGACGACCTGTGGCTGAACGAGTCGTTCGCCGAGTTCGCCTCGCATCACGCGCAGGTCAACGCGACCCGCTTCCGCGACGCCTGGACCGGCTTCACCAACAACCGCAAGAACTGGGCGTACCGCCAGGACCAGTTGCCCTCGACCCACCCCATCGCGGCCGACAACTACGACCTGCACGCGGTGGAGGCGAACTTCGACGGCATCACCTACGCCAAGGGTGCCTCGTCGCTCAAGCAGCTGGTGGCCTGGGTCGGCGAGGAGGACTTCTTCGCCGGGCTGCGCAGCTACTTCGCCAAGCACGCCTACGGCAACACGACGCTGACCGACCTGCTGGCCGAGTTGGAGGCGGCTTCCGGGCGCGAACTGCAGTCGTGGGCGGCCGAGTGGCTGCAGACCACGGGCGTCAACACGCTGGCGTCGGACTTCGCGGTCGGCGAGGACGGCGCGTTCACATCGTTCGCGGTGACCCAGACGGCCCACCCGGATCATCCGACGCTGCGTCGTCACCGCGTCGCCATCGGCCTGTACGACCTGACAGGCGGCTCCCTCGTGCGCACGGGTCGGGTCGAGACCGACATCAGCGGCCAGCGCACCGAGATCGCCGAGCTGGTCGGCACGAAGCAGCCCGACCTGGTGCTGCTCAACGACGACGACCTGACCTACGCGAAGATCCGGCTCGACGAGCGCTCCTTCGCCACCTTGGTCGGGCACATCGCGTCATTCGCGGACTCGCTACCGCGCGCGCTGTGCTGGGGCGCGGCGTGGGATATGACGCGCGACGCCGAGTTGGCGTCGAGCGACTTCGTGGACCTGGTGCTAGCGGGCGTCGGCACCGAATCCGACCTGGTGGCGGTCGGCTCTCTGCTGCGGCAGGGTCTCGGCGCGGTCAACCTGTACACGCCGCAGGCCCGGTTCGAGGAGCTCGCCGAGCGCTGGGAATCGGGGCTGCGCGCCCTGGTGGAGGCCGCCGAACCGGGCAGCGACCACCAGCTCGCGCTCGTGCGCGGCTACGCGGGCGCGGCCCGGTCGCCGGAGTTCCTGCACTCACTGCTGGCCGGCGAGTTGGACGGCCTCACGGTCGACGCCGACCTGCGCTGGACGCTGGTGTCAGCGCTGGCCCGGATCGGCGCGGCCGACGCCGACGCCATCGCCGAGGAGTTGCACCGCGACGACACGAACTCCGGCCGCGAACGTGCGGCGGGCGCACTGGCGCTGCGACCGACACCCGAGGCGAAGGCCGAGGCCTGGCACCGGGCCGTCGAGGACCCCTCGACCCCCAACGAGACGCGCCGCTCCATCGCCGGCGGTATCCAGGTCACCGGCCAGGCCGACGTGCTCGCGCCGTACGTCGAGAAGTACCTGTCGATGGCCGAGACGGTGGTCGACGAGATGGGCGTGTGGATCGGCCAGATCGCGCTCATCAACCTGTTCCCGAACGCCAACCCGAGCGCCGAGACGCTGGAGCGGGTCGATGCCTGGCTGGCCTCGACCACGGCACCGGCCGCGGCGGTGCGCTACGTCAAGGAGGGCCGCGACGACCTCGCCCGCTCCCTGCGCGCCCGCGCCAAGACCTGGTGAGGCCCCCAGGTCCCTGAGGTGCGCCCTTCGAGGCTCGCTCGTTCCTCGCTCGCACCTCAGGACCCGCGCAGCGCGCCTCGAAGGGACCCGAACCTCAGTGGTGGTCGGGAAGATCGCTGGGGACGTGGATCTCGGAACCGGGAGCCGGGGGCGTGTAACTGCGCCGCGCGGTGGCCAGGGCGAGGATCGTGATGACGACGAACAGGCCCGCCGGGATACCGACGAGCAAGGTCACGTAGCCGAGGAAGTCCAGGCCCTTCTCGCTCTCCCAGGTGACGGGGGTGCCGGCCAGGGCGGCCGCAGGGGCCACAGCGACCATGACGAGCACGGACGAGACGAGGGCGAACAGGCGCACGGGAGTCGACATGGCCACATCGTAGCGCCCGTAGGCTGGAGTCATGCCGGACCTCGATCTGTCACTGCCCGAGGGCAAGCTCTACGAATATCTCGTCGAGCGCCCGAGCGGGGTACTGCTCATCGTCGCCGTGGCCTTCGGCGCGCGCTGGCTCATCAAGCGCTTCCTCGCGCGCATCGTCCGGCGGGCCGCAGAGGGCAGCGTACCGAGCGTCTTAGCCAACTCCAAGGCCGGCGAGATCCTCGCCGACCTGCGGCCGGGGGCCTCGGAGCGCCGCAAGCAGCGCGCCAAGGCCATGGGCGACCTGCTGGCCTCGATTGCCACGCTCGCCATCGTCGCCATCGCCGTCGTGATGATCCTCGACCAGCTCGGCGTCAACATCGCCCCGCTGCTGACCGGCGCGGGCATCTTGGGCGTCGCGCTCGGCTTCGGCGCGCAAACGCTGGTCAAGGACTTCCTCGCGGGAGTCTTTATGATCCTGGAGGACCAGTACGGGGTCGGGGACTCAGTCGACCTGGGCGAGGCCGGCGGCACCGTCGAGGCGGTCGGGTTGCGGGTCACGCGGCTGCGCGACGTCAACGGCACCGTCTGGTACGTCCGCAACGGCGAGGTGCTGCGGGTCGGCAACCAGTCGCAGAACTGGGCGCGCACGGTGCTGGACGTGACGGTGGGCTACGAAGCCGACCTGGACCAGGTGCAGGCGATCCTCGCCGAGGAGGCCGAAGCGTTGTGGCGCAGCGAGCGCTATCAGGGGGTCATCATCGAGGAACCCGAGGTATGGGGCGTGGAACGGTTCGCCAAGGACGGCGCGGTCGTGCGCGTGGTCCTGAAGACCGCGCCGCTGGAGCAGTGGGCGGTCGCGCGCACGATGCGCCAGCGGATCAAGGTCCGCTTCGACGAGGCCGGTATCCGCATCCCGACCTCCTTCCAGACCACGGTGCAGGAGCAGCAGTGACCACCTTTTACGAGGACATCGGCGGTGAGGAGACCATCGCGACCATCGTGCGGGTCTTCTACGAGGGCGTCGCCGACGACCCGGTGCTGCGCCCGATGTATCCCGAGGCCGACCTCGGCCCGGCCGAGGAGCGCTTCCGGCTCTTCCTCATGCAGTACTGGGGCGGCCCGACGACCTATAGCGAGCAGCGCGGCCATCCCCGGCTGCGCATGCGTCACGCCCCCTTCGCCGTGACCCCGTCGGCCGCCGGGCGCTGGCTGACCCATTTCCGCGCCGGCCTCGACGCCGCCGCCCTACCCCCCGAGCAGGACGCGGAGTTCTGGAACTACGTGGCCCGCGCGGCGCACTTCATGGTCAACACGGCGGAGCCGGGGTGACCTGAAGATCGGCACCGCATGGTCAACACGGCGGAGCCGGCAAAGCCGCTGGCTGGGGTATACCCTTCGATCCCCCGAGCACTTCGTGCAGGGAGGTACCCCCACTCCGGCCGCAGGCGGCCTACGCACCTCAGGGACCGGGCGGTGGGCGGTACCGGGTCCCTGAGGTGCGAGCGAGGAACGAGCGAGCCTCGAAGGGACTTCTCGCGGTGCAAGCGAGCCGAGTCCTGCCTCGGCAGGCATCTCCTCGCTCACGGGGTGGGATCGGCGAGGGAGGAGAAATCGTCCAGGTAGGCGCGCTCGGCGTCACTCATCGGGCGCGACGACTGCGTCTCGACGTCGAAGGCGACCAACACCGCGCGGTTGCGGGCCAGCACCAGCGGCCCGTCGCGCCACTCGCACTCCAGCGTGAACGACTTCGATCCGATGTGAGTGATCGTCGAGACCATGTCCCACGGCTCGCTCCGCCACGGGACCGGCAGGCCGTAGTCGACCTCCAGACGGGCCACGACCATGCGCCCGAGAGCGCCGGAAGACCAGCCCTGCGCCATCGCGATGATGCGGGCCTCCTGGAAGTATTCGAAGACCCGCACCGCATCGACGTGACCGGATTCGTCCACGTCGCCGCGCCGACCGCAGAACCGGGCGCGCGGGCCGTCGATCCGTGGCGCGCCGAGGGCTGCCGGGGTGCCGAGCTGGCTGCGCACGGCGGCGAACTCCACCGTCTCGCCGTCGACATCCTGGGTGACCGACTGCTCCAGCACATCGCCGTCGAGGCGCTGTTCCACGATGACCGGTCGCCGCGACAGCAGCAGAGGCCGGTAGAAGTCAATGGCGGTCGTCACCGGCCGCAGCGCCGGGTCGAGTTCCCCCTGGGCGACGAGTGCGGCACGGGCCTCGGCGGCGTAGGCGAGATACACGACATTGTTGACGTGGCCCAGTTGGTCGAGGTCGGCCCAGCGCATGGGCAGCCGGTAGGCGTTCACCCGACGACCCTAGAGGTCGCGCAGTTCGGTGCCCGGACCGCACCCGTATACGGGAGACGCCTCGATGCGCTACCGTGCGAGGAGGACTAAGCAAGCGCTTAGCACAGGACCACGCCAAGGAGAAACTCGTGACCGAGACCCGCACCGCCATCGTGACCGGAGCCGCCCGTGGCATCGGTGCCGGAACCGCCCAGCGCCTGGCCGCCGACGGCCTGCAGGTCGCCGTCCTCGACCTCGACGCCGCCCAGGCCCAGCCCGTCGTCGACGCCATCACCGCCGCCGGGGGCAAGGCCCTCGCCGTCGGTGCCGACGTCTCCGACCCCGAGAGCGTCAACGCGGCCGTCGAGACCGTCGCCGCCGAACTCGGTGCCCCCACCATCGTCGTCAACAACGCCGGCATCATCCGCGACAACCTGCTGTTCAAGATGACCGTCGAGGAGTGGGACCTCGTCATGGCGGTCCACCTGCGCGGCGCGTTCAACACCGTCAAGGCCACGCAGAAGTACATGACCGAGGCGAAGTTCGGCCGCATCGTCAACCTGTCGTCGACCTCGGCCCTCGGCAACCGCGGCCAGGCCAACTACTCGGCGGCCAAGGCCGGCATCCAGGGCTACACCAAGACCCTCGCCATCGAGCTGGGCAAGTTCGGCATCACCGCCAACGCCGTCGCCCCCGGCTTCATCCAGACCGATATGACCGCCGCGACCGCCGAGCGCATCGGCGTGCCGTTCGACGACTTCATCAAGTTCAGTGCCGACCAGATTCCGGTCGGCCGGGTCGGCCAACCCGAGGACATCGCCCACACGGTCTCGTTCCTCGTCAGCGAGGGTGCCGGCTTCGTCTCCGGCCAGGTCATCTACGTCGCCGGCGGACCGAAGGACTGACATGACAGAGGCGGTGGACGGACTCGACCTGGCGGCCTTCGGCAGCTGGCTGGCGCGGGAGGTCCCGGGCCTGCTAGGCGAGCCGTTGTCGGCCTCGCTCATCACCGGCGGCAAGTCGAACCTGACCTATCGGGTCGGCGACGGCCGCACTGAGGTCGTCGTGCGCCGTCCACCGCTCGGCCATGTGCTCGCCACGGCGCACGACATGGGCCGCGAGCAGCGGGTCATGTCGGCGCTGGCCGGCACCGCCGTTCCCGTCCCGGCCGTCCACGCCCACTGCGAGGACGCCGGGGTGATCGGCGCTCCCTTCTACGTCATGCAGGCCATGCCGGGCACCGCCTACGCGCGGGCGAGCCAGCTCGACCCGCTGGGCGCGGAGCGGACGCGGGTGATCTCCGAACGACTCGTCGACACCCTGGTCGCCCTCCATGCGGTCGATCCGTCCGAGGTCGGATTGGCCGACTTCGGCCGCCCCGACGGCTATCTGGAACGCCAGGTGCGGCGCTGGAACAAGCAGCTGGACGCCTCCCGCAGCCGCGACCTGCCCGGCATCGACGAACTCGCCGGACGCCTGGCCCGGCAGTTGCCGGCCCATTCCGATGCGACCATCGTCCACGGCGACTACCGGCTCGACAACGCGCTGGTGGACGCCGACGACCGGATCACTGCGGTCCTCGACTGGGAGATGAGCACCCTCGGCGACCCGCTGACCGACGTCGCCGTACTGCTGGCCTATCAGCAGATGGCCCAGGCCGGCGGCGAGAATGCTGCGGTCGTCAACGACGCCCCGCTGGCCCCCGGCTACCTGTCGGCCGGCGACATCCTGCAGCGCTACGCCACCGGCTCGGGCCGCGACGTCACCGCAATGGGCTTCCACCTCGGGCTGGCGTTCTTCAAACTCGCGGTGATCCTCGAAGGCATATATTTCCGGCACAGCCAGGGGCAGACCGTCGGTGCCGGCTTCGACGGCCTCGGTGATGCGGTCGGTGCCTTGGTGAACGCCGGCCTGGAGGCCACGCAGCCGTCCTAGACAGTGCTGATGTTTTTGGGTTGCGTGCCGCCAACCGGTCCCTGAGGTGCGCCCTTCGAGGCCCCTCCTTCGTCGGGGCACCTCAGGATCCGCGCAGCACACCTCGAAGGGACCGGCCAAGGCGGACTTCGCCCTTCGAGGCTCGGCCGCGAGCGGCCTCACACCTCAGGACTCGGCTCGCTCGTTCCTCGCGACACCTCAGCCAACGGGACTCCTAGGGCGTGTTGATCAAGTGGTTTCGTCTTCGCATGGGTGAGTCTTGAACGGTGATGCGGCAGGAGATCTCTGACGAGGTGTGGTCGGTGATGGAACCGTTGATGCCGACGGTGACCGGGAGGTC
>NZ_JASGDU010000015.1:0-31543 GCF_047607065.1 Aeromicrobium sp. | reverse complement strand
CCTTCAGGGGTTCGGCGTTCGGGTAAGCAACGCTGAGTCTGGACACCCTGGTCTATGAGGTCACGCAGCCACGCCGAAGGCCTTATCTCCCCGCATCAATCATCTAGGGCCGCACTACGCTGACGGACGTGACCGAGCGCCCCGATCCCTCCTTCCACGCGATCGTGCCTGCGGGCGGAGCGGGTACACGCCTGTGGCCGTTGTCGCGCCGTTCCCGGCCGAAGTTCCTGCTCGATCCCACCGGCACCGGCGAGGGACTCACCCTCCTGCAGCAGACCGTGGACCGGCTCATTCCCCTCAGCGGCGTCCACGGCATGCACATCGTGACGGGCACCGCCCACGCGGACGCCGTGCGCGAGCAACTGCCCGGTGTCCCGCATCTCATCACCGAGCCGTCACCGCGCGACTCGATGCCGGCCATCGCCGTGGCGGCGGCGATCATCGCCGAGTCCGATCCGGAGGCGATCATCGGGTCCTTCGCCGCCGACCACGTGATCGACGACGCCTTCGCCTTCGCCGCCGCCATCGAACAGGCCATCGCCGCAGCGCGCACCGGGTTACTGGTCACGGTCGGCATCACGCCCACCGGGCCGTCGACGGCGTTCGGCTACATCGAGCGCGGCGATGCCCTGGGGATCGAGGGGGCGGGCGATGCCCACGCGGTGCGGCGCTTCGTCGAGAAGCCCGACCGCGCGACCGCCGAGGCCTATGTCGCCAGCGGTGCCTTCAGTTGGAACGCGGGCATGTTCGTGGTGCGCGCGCAGGTGCTCCTTGACCATCTCGCGCGGCTGCAGCCCACCCTGCACGCGGGCGTGCGGGAGATTGCCCGCGCTTGGGATACCCCCGAGCGCGACGCCGTGATGGAGCGTGTCTGGCCGAGCCTGACGAAGATCGCCATCGACCATGCCGTCGCCGAGCCGGTCTCGCTCGAAGGCGGAATGGCGGTCGTGCCGGGAGCCTTCGGCTGGAACGACATCGGCGACTTCGCCGCACTGGCCGACCTGGGCGTGGCCTCCAGCGCCGAGGCGGTCTTCGTGGATGCCGACGGCCTGGTGCTGTCCGCGCGGGGGCGGACCGTCGCCGTGGTCGGCCTGCGCGACGTCATCGTCGTCGACACCCCCGACGCGATCCTGGTGACCACGCGCGAGCACGCCCAGCGCGTCAAGGAGATCCCGGCCGCCCTCCACACCCGCGGCCGCGACGATCTGGTGTGACAGCTCGGGGCTAGCCCTCAAGGCCCCTCGCGCCTCAGGACCCGCGAGGAAGGAGCGAGGCTCGAAGGGACCCACAACAACGGCCCACTGTTTGGGTCATTTCGAGGCTCGTCGCACCTCAATGACCGGGCACCGCTCTTGCCTGGTGAAGTGCGCGCACGGCGCACCTCAGGGACCCGTGGATCAGACCAGATCGATGAGGCGGGCCGCAGCGGTCTCGTCCGACGGCGCGAAGGCCACGGCCACCTCGCCGGTGCCGATTACCCGCACCAGGCCGTCACCGGGTGCCACGTAGACCGAGTCGCCGCGCACCAAGGGCAGCCGCGACCCGTCGGAGGCGACCAGCTCGACCGCGCCGCCGGTACACAGCGCGATCCGGTGGCCCCGGCCGTACAGCGCGGTCCCCTCCGCGTCGGACGCGGCCACCTGGGTCACCGCCAGCGCGAACTCCTCCACCTCCGGCGCGAAGACCTCCGTCTCGGTGCCGACGACATCGGGGGTGATCCTCGCCAGACGCGACATCCCGCGTTCGAGACAGGTCACCAGGCCGAGCGGATCGACGTGCTTGCTGGTCAGGCCCGCGCGCAGCACATTGTCCGAGGAGGTCATCACCTCGATGCACATACCGCGCAGGTGCGCATGGATGATGCCCGCACCGAGAAAGGCCGCCTCTCCCGGCTGCAGCGTGAGCCGGTTCAGCAGCAGCACGAGGACGAGTCCGGGATCGCGGGGGAAATGCTCGGCGACCTCCAGCAGCGTCGTGTAGGCGCGCTTGACGTCGACGTGCTGGGCCACCAGGGAGCGGCACGACGCGACGACCTCGTCCACCTCGCCGACCGAGGGCGGATTCGACACCACCAGTTCCAGGATGCGCACGATGCCGTCGAAGCCGGGCTTGAGTCGCAGTTCGTCGGCCAGGTACCGGGTCAGCGGCGTGTTGACCGCATCGAGCACCCGCAGGATCTCGGCCGTGGGACGGAAGCCGACCAGCGTGTCGAAGGTGGTCAGCGCGTAAACCATCTCCGGCTTATGCCAGGGATCCTTGTAACTCCGGTGCGGCGCGTCGAGCGGGATGCCCGCAGCGTTCTCGGCGGCATAGCCGGCCCGAGCGAGTTGGGCATTGGGATGGACCTGCAGCGACAGCGGCCGGTCGGCCGCCAGGATCTTCATCATCAGCGGCAGCGGCCCGGCCACCTCGGTCAGCGAACGCTCCGCCCCGTCGATCTCAACGGTCGACGGCCCCAGCTCGTGCGTGCCCATCCACACCTCGGCCAGCCGTCCGGGATCGGCGGTCCCGCCGAGGAAACCCTGGATCTCCGTCGCCGATCCCCAGTCGTAGCCACGGGTGGCGTTACGGAGCCGATACATGCGCTCCATCGTAGGAGGCGGGCCGCACCGCGCCCCTCACCGCAGTCAGCGACGCCGCTGGGGGTTCTACCTGCGGGACTGCTTGGGATGGCGGGGCTTGCGGCCCTTCGATGCCGGGCGACGGTCGTCGCGCTGACCCCGGTGCCCCGAGGAGCGGCGCTGCGGGGGTCCGTCGTCGGGACGCAAGTCGATCTTCTTGCCGGAGATCCGGGTGTCGGTCAGCGCCTCGAAAACCGCATCTGGCAGGTCCGCAGTCAGTTCGACGATGGCGTGATCCATGCCGAGGGTGATCTTGCCGAAGTCCGACTTCTTCAGACCGCCCTCGTTCGCCAGTGCGCCGACGATGGCCGACGGCCCGATCTTCTGGCGCTTGCCGACCGCCAGCCGGTAACGCTTCCACTGGCCGCCGGACTCGCCGCGCTCCCCCCGGTCGGCGCGCTCGCTCCGAGGTGCCCGCTCGCGCCGTTCGGACGGTCCCCGGCTCGGCTCGGGGGCGTCGGGGCGCACGAAGAAGTCCGGATCGTCCGCGCCGAGCACCGCCAGCGCCGCCGCGATGTCGGCCATGTCCACGCCGTGCTCGCTCGCGTACTGCTCCACCAGCGACCGGAAGGCGTGAAACTGGGGCGACCCGAGATTCTCGGTGATCGACTGCGTGAACCGTTCGGCGCGGCGGCTGTTGACCTCGTCGGGCGACGGCACCGCCATCTGCGCCAGCGTGCCGCCGGAGACCTTCTCCAGGGCCGACAGCATGCGCCGCTCGCGAGGCGTGACGAAGACGATGGCCTCGCCGGAGCGCCCGGCCCGCCCGGTGCGGCCGATGCGGTGGACGTAGGCCTCGGTGTCGTGCGGGATGTCGTAGTTGATGACGTGCGTGATGCGATCCACGTCCAGGCCGCGCGCGGCCACATCGGTCGCCACGACGATGTCGACGGACCCCGACTTCAACCCGCCGACGATGCGCTCACGCTGGGCCTGCACCAAGTCGCCGTTGAGCGCCGCAGCGTCGAAGCCACGCCCGCGCAGCCGCTCGGCGAGGTCCTCGGTGGCCTGCTTGGTGCGCACGAAGATCAGCAGCCCGTCACCGGACTCGACCTCCAGCAGCCGGGTCAGGGCGTCGAACTTGCCGTGGTGGTGCACGCCCATCCAGCGCTGGCGGACGGTCGTGGTGGAGCGGATCTTCGCGTCGATGGACACGTCGACCGGATCGTGGAGGTACTTCTTGGCCAGGCGCCGGATCGCGGGGGGCATCGTGGCCGAGAACAGCGCGACCTGCTTGTCGTCGGGGGTGTCGGCCAGGATGCGCTCGACGTCCTCGGCGAAGCCCATCGTCAGCATCTCGTCGGCCTCGTCGAGCACGAGGTGGGCCAGCCCGGACAGTTCCAGGCTGCCGCGGTCGAGGTGGTCGATGACCCGTCCCGGCGTGCCGACGACCACGTGCGCGCCGCGCTCCAGCCCGCGCAACTGGGCCGCATAGCCCTGGCCGCCGTAGACCGGGAGCACCCGGATACCCGGCAGCCGGGCCGCATAGCTCGTCACCGCGTCGGCGACCTGCAGGGCGAGCTCGCGCGTCGGCGCGAGGATGAGGGCCTGCGTCTCGGCCTGGTCGGGGTCCAGCGCGTCGAGCATGGGCAGGGCGAAGGCGGCGGTCTTGCCGGTGCCGGTCTGCGCCAGCCCGACCACATCGCGGCCGTTCTGCAGTTCGGGGATCGCGCGTGCCTGGATCGGCGTGGGCGTCTCGTAGCCGAGGTCGGCCAACACCGTCACCAGCTCGGCAGACAGACCCAGCTCGGCGAAGGTGGACGGTGAAGAACTCATGGTGCTCCGTTGTGCTCGGCGAGAGTTGGGCGGCATCGGCCCATTCCCTTACCGTAGTGTTCCGGCACGCCTCATACGCCATCGGGAGACAGACACGTGCGTCACATGCTCAGCGCCATCATCGGCCGCTGGCCCCTCGTGCTCGTCACGAGCCTGGTCGGCGTGGCCGTCGCCGCGCTCGCGCTGACCTTCCCGACGCCCCAGTACACCGGCATCGCCGAGATCCTCGTGCAGAAGGCTCCCGCCTCCGGTGACGGGGCACTGCGGTCGCCGGGTGCACGGGTCGTCGGGTCGTACGCCGCGCTGCTCGAAGGCGACGATCTGGCCGCCGAGGCAGGGATCGACGGGGCCGAGGTACGCGCCACGCCGCGACCGGGGACCGACGCCATCGTCATCGAGGTCGACGGCCCCTCGGCCGACGAGGCCGCTGCCCGGACGCGGGCGGTCGTCGAGGCGTTCACCGCGCTGGTGAGCGAGCAGGCCCCCGAGCCGGGGCTGACCGTGACTACGGTGTCGTCAGCCTCGGCCGGCACATCGCCGACCAGCCCCCGCTGGGGCCTCGGCCTGGCCGTGGGCGCACTGGCGGGACTGCTCCTCGGTGCCCTCATCGCCCTGGCACGCTCGGGCGCTCCCGCAGTCGTGGGCACGGCCGATGACGCGAAATCCCTGACCGACGCCCCGGTCCTCGGCACGGTCGCGCACGACCCGGAGATGGCGACCAAGCCGCTGCTGTCGCAGCTGGACTCGCATCACCCGCGGCGCGAGTCCATGCGCATCCTGCGCACCAACTTGCAGTTCCTCGACGTCGACACCCCGCAACAGGTCATCACGGTCACCAGTTCGCTGCCCGGCGAGGGCAAGTCGACCACGACCTCGTCGCTGGCCATCGCGCTGGCCGAGACCGGCCGCCGGGTCCTGCTCATCGACGGCGACCTGCGCAAGCCCCGCCTCGACACATTGTTCGGTGTCGAACGCACCATCGGCCTGACGACGGCACTGGTGGGCCGCGTCGCGCCGGAGTCGGCGATCCAGGCCACTCGCACCCCAGGGCTGGATATCCTGACCAGCGGCACGCTGCCGCCGAACCCGTCGGAACTGCTGCAGACCGAGGCGATGCTCTCGCTCGTCGGGCGGCTGACCGAACGCTACGACCTCATCCTCATCGACGCCCCCCCGCTGCTCGCGGTCACCGACGGTGCCCTGCTGGCGGCCCTGTCCGACGGTGCCCTCGTCATCGTGCGGCACGGACGCACCCGTCTTGACGAGCTGAAGGCGGCCGCCGACCGACTGCAGGCCGTCGGAGCGCGGGTGCTCGGCACGGTCATCACCATGACCCCCCGGCGCAGCACCTCGCGCTACGGCTACGGCAGCGGCTACGGGCCGGAGTTCTTCGCCCGTGAGACCGCCGCACCGCGCCGCCCCCGGAGACACCGCCGCCGCTGAGGCGGGTCATTTCGAGGCTCGCTAGCTCGCACCTCAATGAGCGGCTCCCGCCCCTTACGAGCGGACGGCGGCGGACCGGGCGGCGACGTTGAGGTGGTCGGCCACGGTCACACAGGCGGCATGCATCTGCTCGGCTGCGGCCCGGTAGACCGCAGGCTTGCGGCGGTACGGGTCGGCGATATCCAACTCCTGCTTGGCCCGGTTGCGAAACCGCGCCGCCTCGGCGACCAGCTCGGCCGGCCCCCCGTCGCACTCAACCACGCTGACCAACTGCGCGAACTCCAGCAGCGTGAAGACCCGGCGCAGCGCGTGCGGCGACGACCCGAGGATCGACGCGCGGTGCGCGGTCGTGGCGGTGAGCACCAGGCTCGCCGAATCGATGAAATAGTCGTCCAGCGGATGCGAGCGGAAGGTCCCCGGCTCCAGGCCGAAGCGCATCAGTTCCATCGCCGACATCGCGTCCATCGGGTGATCGGTCCAACCGCGCACGCCGGCGCTGGCGACCTCGAAGTGCTCGCGGTCCAGCCGGTCGCGCAGCACCGCCTCGATGAACGGCGAGCGGCAGATGTTGGCCGTGCAGACGGCCAGGATGGCGAAACGCGGCTCCATGTCAGCCCCGCACCTGGGGTCGCACGTGCAGGCCGGCCTCCGGGTCAACCAGGACTTCCTGCGCCGCGGCGACGCCGTCGACGACCAGCGGTGCCGCGACGTCGACGGAGCGCTTGAGCAGCGCCAGCGCCAGCGGCCCGAGTTCGTGATGGCGCGCCGAGGTGCCGACCGTGCCGACACGTACGCCGTCGGCGGTAACGTCCGAGCCGGGGGCGGGCAGGTGGTCGACCGAGCCGTCCAGGTGCAGCAGGGTCAGTCGCCGGGGAGGCCGCCCGAGCGTGTGGACACGCGCCACCGTCTCCTGGCCCCGGTAACAGCCCTTGTCGAGGTGGACGGCGACCTCCAGCAGTCCGGCCTCGTTGGGAATGGTGCGCTCGTCGGTGTCCAGCCCGATACGCGGACGGCCCGCAGCGATGCGGGCGGCCTCCCAGGCCCACAGCCCGACGGGTTCGCCCAACTCCTGCGGCAGGTCCGCCAACTCGGCACGCGGCCGCAGCGTCCACGCCAGGCCGGACAGCCCGGCCACGGCCCAGTCGGCGCTCACCTCGCGCACCTCGACCTGGGCGAAGAACCGCATCCGGTCGAGGAAGGCCACCAGCGCAGCGGCGGCCCCCGGCTCGGTGTGCGCCCAGACCGTCTCGCCGTCGTCGACGAGGTCGAAGCCGTGCTCGATGCGCCCCTGCGGGGTGAGGATCAGGGCCGAGGTGAATGCCTGCGGCGGCAGATCGCGCAGGTGCTGGGTGGTGAGGTCGTGCAGCCAGGTGAGCCGGTCGGGGCCGGAGATCGTCAGCACGTCGCGTTGCGAGAGGTCGACGAACGCACTCCCGGCCTCCAAGCGACGCTGTTCGGCGGCAATGGACCCGTAGTGGGCCGCCACCCCGGCGTCGGGGGCGTCGGCCTCGACCGCGCCGGGCAGGCCGAGCAGCGGTGAGCGGCCGCCCGCCCGCTCAGCCGCGCTCAAGCTGGCCCCACAGGTGCGACTGCATCTCGTGACCCTCGGCGGCCATGTCGCAGGCGTACATGAGACGCCCCTCGACCAATCCGTACAGCCGCTGGCCGGCGGTGTACTCCTTGGCGGTGGCCGTGCGCGCGACCAGGTCGGTTGCCAGCCGCAGCCGCGGGCCGTCGGTCTCGCCGTACCAGACCTCCGCGTAGCCGGTCGGATGTGCCAGGACGAGTTCCAGGCCGGCGTCGGTGGCCCGCAGGAAGCCGGTCTCCAAAGCGCCAGGACGCACCCGGTTGCCGTCGTCGTCGGTGATCCACGACCTGCTGAAGTAGTGCAGGAAGGGGCGGGTGTCGTGCGCGAAGACCATCTCCTGCTCGAAGGAGAACGCCTCGATGGTCGGGTACTCGCCGCGCCCGTTGCCGTGCCAGGTCCCCAGGAGCCACGCCACCGGCATCAGGGAGGGATGCAGGTCACTGGGGATCTCGAAGGCCATGCACCGATCCTACCGACGCCCGCCGCGCCCCGGCCTCCTCTAGGCTCGTGCCCCATGCGGGCGGTGGTGCAGCGGGTGTCGCACGGAGCGGTCACCGTCGACGGCGAGACGGTCGGGCGGATCGACGGCGGCCTAGTGATCCTGCTCGGCATGACCCACGGCGACACCCCCGCCGACGCCGACCGGTTGGCCCGGCGGATCGCGCGCCTGCGCATCCTGCGCGACGACACCTCCCTGGACGACGGGGGCGCAGCCCTCGTCGTCAGCCAGTTCACGTTGTACGCCGACACCCGTAAGGGTCGGCGGCCGTCGTGGTCGGCGGCCGCCCCCGGACCGGTGGCCGAACCCCTCTACGAGACCTTCTGCACGGCGCTGCGCGAGCAAGGCGTCCACGTGGAGACGGGACGGTTCGGCGCGGACATGGCCGTGGAGATCGGCGGGGACGGCCCGGTGACCCTCCTCATGGAAAGTTGAGAGCCAGCACACAAACAGGGAGTTGCCCGGCGGGCGCTGGGGTTGACCCGTCACAATAGGACGGCGCACCGGGCACCCGGCCGCGGGCGCCCGAGGAGAGAAGCAGCATGTCCGGTCGCCCGAAGTCGTCGCCGAAGTACCGCGACGCCGGCAAGCGACGCAAGGGCGGGGTGCCGTTCCGGCACCGGCACCGCAAGCTGCTGTTGACCCTGCTGACCATCGTCTGCCTGCTGTTCGGTTCCGTCGGTGCCTACGCCTACTACCTCAACAAGCAGCTCAGCAATTTCGGCAAGGTCGAAATCGACAACGAGGATAAGTCCCCCGACGACGGACGCGCGCTCAACATCCTGTTGCTCGGCTCGGACATGGCCGAGAACTCCAAGGGCAGTTCTTCCATCGAAGCCGACGCCGCCCTGGCGGAGTGGCCCTCGGGAAAGTATCGCAGCGATACCCTCATGGTGGTCCACATCCCGGCCGACCGCAGCCAGGTGCAACTCATCTCGATCCCACGCGACACCTACACCACGCTCTACGACGCCGACGGCGATCCGCGCGAGAAGCAGAAGATCAACTCGGCGTTCTCCTTCTACGGGCCTGCCGGCGCGGTGGCGACCATCGAGGCGCTCACCGGCCTGCAGATCGACCACCTGGCGATCATCGACTGGGAGGGCTTCAAGGACATCACCACGGCCATCGGCGGGGTCGAGGTCTACATTCCCGAAACCTTCCGCGACACGAAACAGAAGATCACCTGGGAACAGGGAACACAAGTCCTGGAGGGCGATCTCGCGCTTGCCTACGTCCGGACCCGGCACGGCTTGGAGAACGGCGACTTCGACCGCATCGCCCGGCAGCAGAACTTCCTGCGCAGCGTGATGAACAAGATGCTGTCCAAGGGCGTCTTGACCAATCCGGTCAAACTGACCAACACTCTTGAGGCGCTCTCGGGCAATATGACGCTCGATACCAATTGGACGCCGTCAGACCTGCGCTCCCTCGCACTGTCGCTGCGCAATGTCAGTTCCGATAACGTCTCATTTATGACCGTCCCGGTGGCCGGCACCAAGGACGTCGATGGTGTCGGCAACGTTGTCACGCTCAACGAGGCGCAGGCCGTCGAGTTGTGGCAGGCAGTCAGCGCCGATCAGCTCGAGGCATACCTGACCAAGTATCCCGACGAGTTACTCCCCTCCGAGGACCAGATCCACTGACCAGGCGGTCCCTAGCCGGTCCCTGAGGTGCGAAAGGCCGCCTGCGGCCGTAGCCTCGAAGGGACCCCGGCAGCGGCCCGTTGTCCGGGTCCCTTCGAGGCCGCTCGTTCCTTGCGGCACCTCAGGGACCGGGACGACACAGGCGACGGGGCCGGACACCGTCATTGGTGTCCGGCCCCGTCGTCGGCACGGAAAATCGCTCAGACCGCGACGGCAACCTCCGCGACGCTGCCGAGGGCGGCGACGACGGGGCGGTCGACCGTGGCCGAACGCGGCGCGAGGGTGCGGAGCGTCCACTCACCGGGTGCGGCGAAGAAGCGGAACTGGCCCGTGGCCGAGGTCGGGACCTCGGCGGTGAACTCACCAGTACGGTCGAGCAGGCGCACGTAGGCGTTGCCGACCGGCTCACCGTCGCGTGTGACGATGCCCTGGATCACGGCCTGGTTGGCGACGTCGACCCCATCGAGGCTCGGGCCGCCGGAGATCGCTCCGCACATGTCAGGCCTCCCCGCGCTCGTCGCCGAGGGCGACCGGCACGCCGCGCAGCGAGCCGTACTCGCTCCACGAGCCGTCGTAGTTCTTGACGTTCGGGTAGCCGAGGATCTCGCTCAGGACGAACCAGGTGTGCGAGCTGCGCTCGCCGATGCGGCAGTAGGCGATGGTGTCCTTGCCCTCATCGAAGCCGACCTCGGCGTACAGCTCCTTGAGCTCGTCGTCGCTCTTGAAGGTGCCGTCGTCGTTGGCGGCCTTGCTCCACGGCACGTTGCCGGCGGTGGGAATGTGGCCGGCGATCTGCGCGGCCTCCTGCGGCAGGTGCGCGGGGGCCAGCAGGCGGCCGGCGTACTCGTCGGGGCTGCGGACGTCGATGAGGTTCTTGACGCCGATGGCCTCGACGACCTCGTCGCGGAAGGCGCGGATGTCGTCGTTCGGCTCGGTGGCGGTGTAGGTCGTCGCGGGACGCTCGGTGACCTCGTCGGTCAGCTCACGGCTGTCCAGCTCCCACTTCTTGCGGCCGCCGTCGAGCAGGCGGACGTCGGTGTGGCCGTAGTACTTGAGGTACCAGTAGGCGTAGGCGGCGAACCAGTTGTTGTTGCCGCCGTAGAAGACGAGGGTGTCGTCATTGGCGATGCCCTTGTCCGAGAGCAGCTTCTCCAGCTTGTCCTTGCTGATGAAGTCGTGACGCACGCCGTCCTGGAGGTCTTTCTTCCAGTCGAGCTTCACGGCACCGCGGATGTGGCCCTTGTCGTAGGCCGAGGCGTCCTCGTCGACCTCGATCAGGACGACCTTGGGGTTGTCGAGGTTCTGCTCGACCCAGTCAGCGGTGACCAGCACGGTCTCGCGGCTCATATCTCTCTCCTTTGATGGGGTACTGCGTAGCGGTTACGGGTAGGGATGGATTCAGGCACGCTCGGGCGCGACGCGGCGCCAGAGCAGGTACAGCTCGCAGCCGAGGCACAGGCCCACGGCGGCGTTGAGCACGGCGGCCACCAGCGCGAAGGCCAGGGCCGTGAGGGCGACGGCCGGGGCCGACAGCGCGAACCCGACCAGGGCGATCAGGGCGAACACCAGGCCGACGGCCTGGGCGAACTGCGGCGGGGCCGCGTCCTCGAGTTCGGCCGGAGCGGCCAGCCGCGGCCGGACGAACCGGGCGAAGAGCCGTGCGTAAGGCGACTGCCGAACGCCGAGGAAGGCACCCACGGCGAAGACGACCGCCTGCACGGCCGTCAACGCGACCGCCACCTCGCGCTGTGCGGTGACGCTCACCAGCGCCCCTGCTAACACGAGTGCCGTCAGGGTCGCGGCGAACCGCAGACCGCGCGGGTCGACCTGCTGCGGACCCGCCGAGAAGGTGGTGGACATCGAGACTCCTGGCGCACACGGCGCATGACGAAGAAGGACGGACGGACATCGCTCGCGCCTCGGCGAGCGGGGCTGTCCAGGCTCAGCGGCAGGGGATCAGCCCATGACGACGCGACACAACGCCGACCGCGTGCGGCAGTTGTCGACTGCCAAGCGACGTGTCAAGTGGGCGTGTCCGAGCATGTGTCCCACTGTAGGCACCCGGCGCCGACGACTCACCTCGAATGACCATATTTCGAGATATCAGTCCACATTGCGGACGAATCCTCAGGATTGCAGGGAAATTTCCTCCACCCACCTGCCCGTGTCGAAGGATTCCTGAGGTCCGCAGGCGCAGGCCCGGTCATTGAGGTGCGAGGCCGCCTGCGGCCGAGCCTCGAAACGACCACCCGCACCATCGAGCAGGTCCCTTCGAGGCTCGTCGCACGCTCCTCGCACCTCAGGGACCCGTGCCTCAGGGCGCGACGGCGGCGAGGACTGCCTCGACCTGCTCACGCCGGGGTGCCCCCGAAGCTCGCCCGCGCTCGATCCCGCGCCCGTCGAGCACCAGGACCGTCGGCGTACGCAGGATGCCGAGCCGCCGCACGAGGTCCAACTGCGCCTCCGCATCGATCTCGACGTGCGCCACGTCAGCACGGTCGGCCGTCAGGGCGGCAAGCAGGACCCGCGTGGCCCGGCACGGAGCGCAGAACGACGTGGAGAACTGCACGAGCGTCGCCCGCGATCCCAGGTCGGTGCCGAGGTCGGCCGCAGTGAGCCGCCGATCCACACTGCTCCCCTGCGCCTCACGCATGCGAAACCGTCCGTCGTACCAGCGCTTGCCCACGGCGATCACGGCAGCGAGCGCCATCACGGCCAGCAGCACCCAGACTCCGGTCATCCTGCGGAGTTCCCGAGCTGCCCGATCAGATGGACCAGCGGTGCCGCGACCGCGACGGCCATCGCGCCGGGAAAGCCCCAACCGGACGAGGAGGCATGCCGGCGGCCCTCGCCCCAGGCGCGCCCGACGATCAGGCCCAGCACGGCACCGACCGACACCTGCACGCCCATGATGAGTCCGAAGACCCAGGTGTAATAGCCGTCGCAGAAGTGCGCAACCAGGGCACAGGCCGCCGCACTGCCCGACATGGCGATGGCCCCCACCATGTACCGATCACCCGGCAGGCACCATAACGCCGCCGCGACCCCCACGCCCACCGCGCCGAGCGTCACGACCTCGTCGCCGATGGGGTTGCGGGCCGCAGTGATCCAGCCGACGGCCAGCGTCGCCAGCAGCGCCGCAGTAGCCGCGTGAGCCGTCGTGGTGACCAATTCCCGGCGGCCGTCACGGCGGAACATCTGGGAAACGAGCACCACGATGACCCCGACCGCCGTCGCCGGGAGAACCGCCATCATCGACGCAGGCAACACCGTCGCCAGGTCCCCCGCGTGCGTGCCGTCGGCACCGACGAGGGCGCGCGGCCACATCGTCAGCACGGTCGCCGTGAGGGACGCGGCCATAACGGCGACAAGTTTCGGTGCGCGCACGGTGCGTCCACGGTCGTCGGCCGGGTGGGGTCCGACAGCGATCTGCGCCTGGACCAGCAACACCGTCGCCGCGACCAGAACCGGATCGGCCCGAACGGCCAAGGCCATGACGGAGACGAGGACGACCGTCCACAGTGAGGAGGCCCAGGGCGTCCGAGCAGCGTGCGACACCCACGAATGATGCCACTACGGACCACACCGGCCCGCACGACGGTCGCCCATGTCACACCGCGATGACGCCGCCTGCCCGCAGCGACCCCGCAGGCGTGACTCTCGTCACCTGCCCGTCACGCTCTGGAGACCGACCCGACATCTGGGCTACAGTGGACCGTGCAATGAGGCCCGGCGAGGATTCGCTGCGGCCTCGTCCTGTATCCGGGGCACTGCCCCTCCGGAGGTACTCATGTCCCACCTACTTCTGCTGACCAAGAGTCCGCAATCCTCGGTGGAGGTGCTCCCCTCGCTCGCCCTATTGCCCCATCAGGTCCGCATCCTGCCGGCGGAAGCCAGCGCCCTCCTGGATGCGCCCGCGTGCGACGCGGTGCTCGTGGACGGGCGCCACGACTTAGCCCAGGTGCGCAGCCTGACCCGAGTCATCCGGACCACCGGCATCGAAGTACCGCTGCTGGTCATCTTGACCGAAGGAGGCCTGGCCGTCGCCGCAGCCGACTGGGGCATGGACGACGTCATCCTCACGACCGCCGGCCCCGCAGAATTGGAGGCGCGGCTACGGCTGGGCATCGGTCGCATCGCCGCAGCGTCGAACGGCGTGAGCGAGAGCCACGTGATCTCCACCAGCGGCCTGGTCGTCGACGACGCCACCTACACCGCCAAACTCGAGGGCCGCTCGCTCGACCTCACGTTCAAGGAGTTCGAACTCATCAAGTTCCTCGCCCAGCATCCCGGCAGGGTCTTCACCCGCCAGCAGCTGCTGCAAGAGGTGTGGGGCTATGACTACTTCGGCGGCACCCGCACGGTCGACGTCCATGTCCGCCGGCTGCGCGCCAAACTCGGCCCGGAGCACGAGACCCTGATCGGCACCGTCCGCAACGTCGGCTACCGCTTCGTCTCGACCAAGCCCGAGATCGCCCGCGAGACCGCAGACTCCCCCGCCTGAAGGACCACGACGGCGGCGGGCGACATCTGACAGACTGCCGGGGTGGCCCACTTGACCGCCCATGACCTGATCGACCTCGTCCTCGACTCCGGCTCGGTCGAATCCTGGGACGCCCCGCTCGACATCTCCGCCCACCCCGACGTCTACCGGCGCGAACTCCTCGCCGCCGCTGAACGCGCGGGCACCGACGAGTCGATTCTCACCGGCCGGGCGACAATGCGCGGCCGCCCGGTGGCCTTCATCGTCAACGAGTTCGGTTTCCTGGCCGGATCCATCGGTAAAGCCGCCGCCGAGCGCATCGTCGCCGCAGTGCGGCGCGCCACCGCCGAAGGACTGCCGATCCTCGCCGCCACATCGTCGGGCGGCACCCGCATGCAGGAAGGCACGCCGGCCTTCGTCCGCATGATCGATATCAGCCGGGCGATCGCGGACCACCGTGCCGAAGGCCTGCCCTACCTCGTCTACCTGCGTCATCCCACCACCGGCGGCGTGTTCGCCTCCTGGGGATCCCTCGGCCACGTGCGCATCGCCGAGCCGGGAGCACTCGTCGGCTTCCTCGGACCGAAGGTCTACGAACTGCTCAACGGACGGCCGTTCCCGCCCGGCGTCCAGACCTCGGAGAACCTCGTGCGACATGGCATCGTCGACGCCGTCGTGCCGCCCGAAGACCTGCCGCTCATCGTCGACCAGGCGCTCACCCTGCTGGTCGACGGACCGAAGGAGCGCGAGCTGGAGCCGCGCCGGGTCCCCGTGGAGCGGCGGATCGGCACCTGGCAGGCCATCGAGCTGACCCGTGCGCCGGGCCGGGCGGGCGTCCGCGAGGTGCTGCGGCACGGGAGCGACACGACGCTGCGTCTCCAAGGCACCGGCGAGGGCGAACGGGACGCGGCGATGCTCGTCGCGCTCGCACGGCTCGACGGCCAGCCGTGCGTCGTCATCGGCCAGGACCGCAGCACCCAGACGCCCGAGTCCCCCATGGGGCCGGCCGCCCTGCGCGAGGCCCGGCGCGGCATGGAGCTGGCGCAGGAGCTGGGCCTGCCGCTCGTGTCGTTCATCGACACCCCCGGGGCCGAGCTGTCGCCGGAGGCCGAGCAGGGGGCGGTCGCCGGGGAGATCGCGCGCTGCCTCAGCCGGATGTCGACGCTGACGGTGCCGACCGTGTCGGTGCTGCTGGGCCAGGGCTGCGGCGGCGGAGCGCTGGCGCTGCTGCCGGCCGATGTCGTCATCGCCACCGAAAACGCCTGGCTGTCGCCCCTGCCGCCCGAGGGCGCGAGCGCCATCGTTCACGGCGATGTCGACCATGCCGCCGACATGGCCACGGCGCAGCGGGTCGGCACCATCGAACTCTACGAGCACGGCATCGTCCAGCAGGTCGTACGCGAGGACCCCGACGACGACTCCGAGTCGCTGGCGCGAGCGGTAGCGGCCGAGGTCGCCGCCCAACTGGAAGCCCTGCGACAGCGGTGAGCGGCACACTCGAACGGCTCGCCAAGCGGATCGCCGCCTTCGACGGGGTCGCCCCGCTCAACGAGGCGAGCCTGCTGGCGATCGCCGCCGACGACGAGGCACGGGTCGACCTGCGCATCGAGTCAGCGGGCGAGGTCGTGGCCGCAGCCTATGCACCCGCCGACGCCCCCGTGGAGGCCTTCGTCGATCCGCGTTTCCGGCGCGGCGGCCTGGGCACCCGCCTGGTGTTGTCGCTGCGGGCCGACGGTGAGCGGCGGTTCTGGGCGCACGGAGACCTTCCGTCGGCTCAGGCGCTCGCCCGCGCGACAGGACTGCGCGCGGCCCGGACGCTGCTGATACTGCGCCGCGAGAGGGCCGCGCCGCCGCCGGATCGGGTGCCGGAAGGCATCACGATCCGCTCCTTCACCGACGCCGACGCCGAGGCAGTGGTGGCGGTCAATGCCCGCGCCTTCACCGATCACCCCGAACAGGGCGCGATGGACCTCACCGACTTCCGCCGCCGGACCGGCGCGGACTGGTTCGATCCGGCCGGCCTGTTCGTGGCCGAACGCGAGGGCCGCATCGTCGGCTTCCACTGGACGAAGGTCGAAGACGGCTGCGGCGAGGTCTACGTCGTCGGGGTGGACCCCAGCGAGCACGGCTGCGGCCTGGGCACGGCACTGACAGCACGCGGCCTGCGTCATCTGGACGCCCTCGTTCCCGTGGTCGACCTCTACGTCGAGGCCGACAACGCCGCAGCCCTCACGCTCTACCGCAACCTCGGCTTCACCGAGCACGCCCGCGACACCCTCTACGAGGCGACGCCATAAGAACCGTGCTCGGACAGACGGAACCCGGTCATTGAGGTGCGCCCTTCGAGGCCGCTCGTTCCTCGCGGCACCTCAGGACCCGGCTCGACCGCTTGCGGCCTACGCACCTCAGCCAGCGCCCATCCACGCACGTTCTCAGGCACTGCACCGCAGGTTCACGGTAGGCCCCGTGGGACTCGAACCCACAACCCGCGGATTAAAAGTCCGCTGCTCTGCCAATTGAGCTAGAGGCCCTAGCGGCTCCCCAGTGTGCCATCGCCGACGAATCCTCCCGATTCGCCCCTCCCGAACTGCCACTGCACGATACGCTGCTGCGGGGAGAAACGAGGGAGAATGTGAGCGGGATCGAACCGCTAGACGAGCGCCTACGCGACGACGAAGCACTCGACGAGATCGAGTTGACGAGCCGACTCATCATCGCCGCGACGCCGCGAACCGAGCCGCTCAGCCAGGCCGAGGTCGATGAGATCCTCGGCGTCGGTGCCGACTGACCGGCCTCACCCCGTGGTCGTGTTGGCCACCACACGGCGAACCCCTAGCATGGTTGCGGCCAACAGACCGTCGACAGGAGTGATGGCGTGCGCTTCCGCATCCGACCGGTAGAGACTTCGTTCTACGATCTCTTCTCCGAATCCGCCAGCCACCTCGTCGCCGGGGCCGACCTGCTGGCGAAGATCCTCGAAGACGGCGTCGACAAGGCCGCCGTCGCCGCCGAGATGCGCGAGGCCGAGCACCAGGCCGACGAGACGACGCACGCCATCGTCCGCCGCGTCAACAGCACCTTCATCACCCCCTTCGACCGCGAGGACATCTACTCCCTCGCAAGCGCCCTCGACGACGTCATGGATTTCATGGACGAGGCGGTCGACTCGATCCTGCTCTACGACATCGACGAGTTCCCGCCGCACTTCGCCGATCAGGTCGAGGTGCTGCAGCGCGCCGCCCGACTCACCGCCGACTCGATGCCCCGGCTGCGCACGATGAAGAACCTCGACGAGTTCTGGATCGAGATCAACCGCCTGGAGAACGACGGCGACCGCAACCACCGCCGCCTCCTCGCCAACTTGTTCGGCGGGTCCTACAAGGCGATGCAGGTTCTCAAGCTCAAGGACGTCGTGGAGTCGGTCGAGCATGCGATCGACGCGCTCGAAACGGTGGCGAACATCGTCGAGCAAATCGCCGTCAAGGAGTCCTGAGCGTGACCCTGACCCTGGCGATGGTCATCGCCGTCGTGGCGATCGCCTTGGTGTTCGACTACACGAACGGCTTTCACGACGCCGCGAACGCCATCGCCACCTCGGTCTCGACCCGCGCACTGACCCCGCGCGTCGCCTTGGCTATGGCCGCCGTCTTGAACTTCGTCGGTGCGCTGCTCGGTGTCGGCGTCGCCAAGACCATCCAGGACATCATCGACATCGAAGAGCGCGCGGTCTCGGCCGACGGAGCACCCCACGCACTGACCATCGTGCTCGCCGCCCTCGTCGGCGCGATCACCTGGAACCTCATCACCTGGTATTTCGGCATCCCGTCGTCGTCCTCGCACGCCCTGATCGGCGGCATCGTCGGCGCGGGCCTGGCCTCGGCGACCACCGTCGAGTGGTCGATCCTCGTTGACAAGGTCGCCATCCCCATGGTGATGTCGCCGGCCATCGGCTTCGTCGGCGCGTTCTGCCTGATGACCGCGATCATGTGGGTCTTCCGCAAGGCCAGTCCCTCGCGCATCAACCGCGGTTTCCGGCACGCGCAGACCGTCTCGGCGGCGGGCATGGCGCTGGGCCACGGCCTGCAGGATGCTCAGAAGACGATGGGCGTCATCGTGCTGGCCCTCGTCGCCGGCGGCTACATCCAGCCCGACGCGAAGGACGTGCCCGGACCCGACGTCGACGGGGTGCCCCTGTGGGTCATCATCGCCGCCGCCTCGGCCATCGCTGCGGGCACCTATTCGGGCGGCTGGCGCATCATGCGGACCCTCGGCCGCCGGATCATCGACCTGGATCCGCCCAAGGCGTTCGCCGCCGAGGCCACCTCGGCAACCACCCTCTATGTCATGGCCATCGGCCTGCACGCCCCCGTCTCCACGACCCACACGGTGACCTCGGCGATCATGGGATCGGGCGCCACCAAGCGGTTCAGCGCGGTCCGCTGGGGGGTGGCCAAGAGCATCGTCGTCGCCTGGGTCATCACGATGCCGGCGGCTGCGGTGGTGGCCGCCGCCACCTACGGCATCGGCCACCTCTTCCTGCCGTAGGGCGTGCGCGGGTAGGGCGGAACCTGGTCATTGTCCCCCGCAAGCGGGAGGTGCCCCCAGTGCGAGCGCAGCACACCTCGAAATGACCCGCCCACCCGCAGGCTTCGCCCTTCGAGGCTCGGCCGCAGGCGGCCTCACACCTCAGGACTCGGCTGGCTCGCTCCTCACGGTCATTGAGGTGCGAGCTTGCGAGCCTCGAAATGACCCCACCGCCTATCGGCACGCTCGTTCTTAGCGGGGGCGCGGCGTGAAGAGCGCGGGAAGCTCCGCCGCAGAGAAGACCGCCCCACCGTTCAGCCGCAGTTGGCTCGCCCGGTTGAGTTGCCCCTGCTCGGCCAGCGTCCGCAGGCCTTCGGGGTCGTACGGCCCGTACTCGTGCCCCAAGGCGACGACGGTGTACTGCCCCGGCGGTACCGAGCCGATGGGATCAACAACAGCAGGAGCGGGAACCCGCGAGAACAGCCACCACAGCGTCAGGCCGACGAAGATCAGCGCCGCAGGCAACGTGACGAATTCAAGGCCGACATTCATGGACCCAAACAGCAACGGACAGACGATACCTGCCCAGATCGTCGCCACGACGCCCTGGCGCGCCAGCGCCCACACGGCCGGCGCCACGATCAACAGCAGGACCGCGGGCACCGCGACCAGTGCCGCAACCGTCGCCTCACTACCAGAGACCTGCCCGCTCGCCGCCGCGTACACGCAGCCGATGATCGTCCCGATGACCCCCAGCACACCGAGAACGAGCACGGTCGAAGTGATCCCGACCTGGAGTCCTCGACGTCGAACGGTGGCCTCAGCAGCGTCAGCGGTCATGGCCGCCATTCAAGAGCGACGAGCCTTGCCCAGCAATGGGGAGAACTCCCCATTGACGCCGATACGGGTACGCCTTCGCACCTGCGGCGGGGGAAACCCGTTCCCTGGGGCCGTGCCCTTCGAGGCTCCGGCCGCGAGCGGCCTACGCACCTCAGGGACCGCGAGGAACGAGCTCGCCGAGTCCTGAGGTGCGAGGAGGAACGACGAGCCTCGAAGGGCGCACCTCAGGGACCAGCAGAGGTCAGCCGAAGCGGCCTTGGATGTAGGCCTCGGTGGCGGCGTTGTCGGGGTTGGAGAAGATCTTCTCCGTCCGGCCGGACTCGATGAGCTGGCCCGGCTGGCCCACGCCCGACAGGTTGAAGAACGCCGTGTCGTCGCTGACGCGGGCGGCCTGCTGCATGTTGTGCGTGACGATGACGATCGTGTAATCGCTCTTGAGCTCGTGGATCAGGTCCTCGATGACGCTGGTCGAGATCGGGTCGAGCGCCGAGCACGGCTCGTCCATGAGCAGGATCTCCGGCTGCACCGCCACCGCGCGCGCGATGCACAGGCGCTGCTGCTGGCCGCCGGACAGGCCCGAACCGGGCCGGTCCAACCGGTCCTTGACCTCGGCCCACAGGCCCGCCTGACGCAGCGCCCGCTCCACCGTGGCATCGGCCTCGGACTTCTTGATCTTCTTGCTGTTGAGCCGCTGCCCGGCCAGCACGTTGTCGTAGATGCTCATGGTCGGAAACGGGTTCGGCCGCTGGAAGACCATGCCGATCAGCCGCCTGACGTTGACCGGGTCCATGTCGGGGGCGTACAGGTCCGTGCCGTCGACCAGCACCTTGCCCTCCACGTGCGCGCCCTTGATGACCTCGTGCATGCGGTTCAGCGAGCGCAGGAAGGTCGACTTGCCGCAGCCGGACGGGCCGATGAACGCCGTGACCGACTTCGCGGGGATGGTGATGTTGACCCCCTGGACCGCGAGGAAGTCGCCGTAGTAGATGTTCAGGTCCGACACATCGATGCTCTTGGCCATCGTGGGTCCTTTCTCTGGGAGGGGAGGAAGACGAAGGGAGGCGGCGGCTTACCGCTCGCCCTTGGGGGAGAAGACATAACTGACCAGCCGGGCCACGAGATTGAGCAGCATGACCAGGATCAGCAGCACCAGGGCCGCGCCCCAGCCGCGCTCCAGGCTCGGCTCCGGCGGCACGGTCGGGAACTTGACCGCGTTGTAGGCGAAGACCGGCAGGGTCGTCATACGCTCGCCGAACAGGTTGTAGTTCACCGAGTCGGTCAGGCCCGCGATGATGAGCAGCGGAGCCGTCTCGCCGATCACCCGTGCGACGGCCAGCGTCACACCGGTCACGATGCCGGAAATCGCCGTCGGGATGACGACCTTGACGATGGTGCGCCACTTCGGCACGCCGAGGGCCAGCGACGCCTCC
This sequence comes from Aeromicrobium sp., assembly GCF_047607065.1. Classification (GTDB taxonomy): domain Bacteria; phylum Actinomycetota; class Actinomycetes; order Propionibacteriales; family Nocardioidaceae; genus Aeromicrobium. Next base: position 10,693 of record NZ_JASGDU010000015.1, on the reverse strand, counting down.
CGCAGCTCGTTCGGGACGAGCTTGAGCATCTCCTCACAGGCCCGCACCACGATCGGCACCATGAGCACGCTCAGGGCCACCGCGCCGCCGATGCCCATGCGCACGCCCTCGCCGAAGAAGATCACGAACAGGGCATAGGCGAACAAGCCCGCGACGATGGACGGAATACCGGTCATCACGTCGACGAGGAAGGTGATCCAGCGCGAGAGCCGGTTATTGTCGCCGTACTCGACCAGGTAGACCGCCGTCAGCAGGCCGATGGGCACCGAGATGACGGTGGCCGCCGCAGTGATGAGCAGCGTGCCCACGAGCGCGTGGTAGATGCCGCCGCCCTCGCCGACCACATTGCGCATCGACTCGGTGAAGAAGTCCGCGTGCAGCTGCGGGGCGCCCTTGCTGATGACCAGCCACAGGATCGAGCCGAGCGGCACCAGCGCCAGCGCGAAGGACGAGCCGACGAGCAGCGTCACGGTCCGGTCGGTCGCCTTGCGACGGCCCTCCACGACCCGCGAGGCCACCGGCAGCGCCCACGTCAGCGCCCAGCCGGCGAGCACCGACAGGGCCGGTGAGACCCCGGCGAGGATCATCAGCAAGCCGGCGGCCACCGCCGCGCCGAGGACCGCGCGCGGCATCCAGACCGGGAGCTGGTTCTCCCGCAGTTCACTCCCGAGATCGGGGCGTTCGTCGAGCACGGTGGTCATCAGTTGGCTCCCGAGAAGTCCTTGCGGCGCTCCACGATGGCGCGCGCGGCGAAGTTGGCGGCGAAGGTGATGACGAACAGCACCAGGCCGGAGGCGATCAGGACATTGGTGTAGAGGCCGAAGGCCTCGGGGAACTGCAGAGCGATGTTGGCCGCGATGGTGCTCGGATTCGTGCTGCTGATGAGGTTGACGCTCACCACGCCGGAGGCCGACAGGACCATAGCGACGGCCATCGTCTCGCCGAGCGCCCGGCCGAGGCCCAGCATCGAGGCCGAGATGATGCCGGAGCGGGCGTAGGGGAAGACCGCCAGCCGCACCGTCTCCCAGCGGGTCGCGCCGAGCGCGAGGGCCGCTTCCTCGTGCAGCCGGGGGGTCTGCAGGAAGATCTCGCGGCAGATCGCGGTGATGATCGGCAGGACCATGACCGCCAGCACCAGGCTCGCGGTGAGGATCGAGTTGGCCGACACGCCGCCGTGGGGATTGCCGGCGAAGAACGGCAGGAAGCCGAGCGTCTTCTCGAGCCACTCGTAGAACGGACCGAGTTCGCGCGACAGGAACAGCAGGCCCCACAGGCCGTAGACGACCGACGGCACTGCGGCCAGCAGGTCGACGACGTAGCCGAGGGTGGCGCTGAGCCGGCGGGGGGCGTAATGCGAGATGTAGAGGGCGACACCGATGGCGACCGGCACCGCGATGAGCAGGGCGATGACCGCAGCCCAGACGGTGCCGAAGATCAGAGGCCAGACGTAGGCGAAGAAGCCCTTGCCGCCGGTCTTACCGCCGAGTTCGTCGGGCGAGGCGGTGATGCCCGGCAGGCCTTCGACGGTCAGGAAGATCGCCACACCCAGCAACGTCAGCAAAATCAGCAGGCCGGCCGAGGTGGACAGGCCCGAGAAGATGCGATCACCCGGGCGGACTACGGGACGCGGCGGCTTCTGACCTCGCGTGGTCGTGGTGCTCACGGCGCTGATGTCTCCTTCGACAGAGGGGAGGAAGGGGCCGGGGCCGCCCGGCCGGTGTGACCAGGCGACCCCGACCCGCGGATCACTTCGCCGCGATGGTGTCGACGGCAGCCGCCGACTTGTCGGCGATGTCACCGGAGATCGGCGCGGCACCGGCATCCTTGGCCGCAGCCTCCTGGCCCTCGGCGCTCACCAGGTAGGCCAGCCAGTCCTTGACGAGTTCGGCCTTGTCGGCGTCCTCGTAGGTCTGGCAGGCGATGGCGTAGGAAACCAGGACGACCGGATAGACGCCCGCCTCGGTGGTGGAGCGGTCGATCTCGATGGCCAGGTCAGTCTCGCCACGGCCCTCGACCGGCGTGGACTTCTCGAGGATCGCCGTGGCTGCCTCGGGGGAGTACTCGACGTACTCCTCGCCCACCTTGACCGCTGCGGTCGACAGGTCGCCGGCCTGGCTCGCGTCGGCATAGCCGATGGAGTTCGGGGTGGCCTTGACCCGGTCGATCATGCCTGCGGTGCCCTGGGCGCTCTCGCCCTCGGAGGACGGCCAGGTCTCGACCTCGCCGGCGCTCCACGAACCGCCCGACGTCTCCTCGAGGTAGGCGGTGAAGTTCTTCGTGGTGCCCGAGTCATCGGAACGGTGGACCGTGACGATCGGGTCGCTCGGCAGCGTCACGCCCGGGTTGTCCGCAGCGATGGCCGGGTCGTCCCAGGCGGTGACGGTGCCCTCGAAGATCGCACCGATGGTCGCGGCCGAGAGGTTCAGGTCCTCGACGCCGTCGAGGTTGAACACCACGGCGATGGGGCTGACGTAAACGGGGACCTCAACGACCTCGCCGCCGCAACGATCCTTCGCATCGGCCAGCTCCTCGTCGTCGAGGTAGGCGTCCGAGCCGGCGAAGTCCACGCCGCCGGCGATGAACTGCTCACGACCGCCGCCGGAGCCGACCGGATCGTAGTTGATGGTGGCGTCGGGGTTGTCGGTCTGGAAGGCCTGCTTCCAAGCGGCCACGGCGGCCTGCTGCGAGCTGGCACCGGCGCCGTTGAGCGTTCCTCCGCCGGACGACGAGGAGCCGCAGGCTCCCAGAGCGACGGACAGGGAGAGGGCGGCCGCAACGGGGACGGCGGCACGCAGAGTGTTGCGCTTCACGGATGGAGATCCCTTCGGGAATGAGCACTGACATCCCGGACGTTAGGCGCGCCAGGTGTCTCGGCACCCCGATGTGGGTGAACGCGGCGTGAACGAGCCGGGAACGATTCCCCCGGCGCGTGGGGCGGTCCCTTCGAGGCTCCTTCGTCGCACCTCAGGGACCAGGCACACCTCGACATGACCCGTGGGAAGGTCCCTCAGGTGGTGAGGCGCTCCGTGGCGACGATGTGGCCGCCGTGGTGGTGCAGCACGACACCCTCGCCGGGCGCCAGGTCGAGCGGCTTGATCCCGGCCGCGTCGAACAGCGCCGACAGCAGCGGCAGATGGCTGCAGAGCACCGCCGACTCCCCCGAATCGATCAGCGTGCGCACGAGTTTCGCGCCCTTCACCGGCGAACTCGTCTCGCCGAGCCGCCGGTCGATCTCCACCGCACTCCGCATCATCGCGGCCAGCGGTTCGAGGCTCTGGCGGCAGCGGACGGCGGTGCTCGCGATCAGCCGCCCGAGGCCGTACGGGGCCAGCAGCGCCGCGACCGCCTCGGCGCGTTGCACCCCGGCCTCGGTGAGCGGGCGCTCGGCGTCGTCACCGCGCCACCGACGGCGGCCGGCGGCCTTGGCGTGGCGCAGCAGGACCAGGGTCCCCGCCTCAAGATGGCCCGCGTCACGGATCTGCACGAACGCCTCCAACAGGTCCAGGTCGTGCGGGTAGGTCAGCATCTTGCGGGCCTCGCGGGGACGCACCCAGGCGATCTCGTCGACCTCCTTGTTGGGGGTGAAGGCCCCCGGGTCGGCCGGATCGAGCCGCGCGGTCCAGTAGTGGACGACCTTCGGCCCCGCACCGACGCGGTAGTGGACCTCCGGCAGCGGCGTGCCGAGGCGGACCCGCATCCCGGTCTCTTCGACGATCTCACGGACCGCCGTCTGCTGGACCGGCTCGCCCGGATCCTGTTTGCCCTTGGGGAAGGTCCAGTCGTCGTAACGCTGCCGATGCACGAGCAGCACCTCCACTCCCGTGCGCGAACCGGCCCGCGGACGCCACACCACGCCGCCGGCGGCCACGATGGTTCGCTCACGGCCCATGGTCGTATTGTCCTTTCCGGCGATAGTTCGACGAGACAGGGTGGTGACGGTGGTGCGACGTGTGCTCGGCATCTGCACGGCCGGAGCCGTCATCGCCGGTGTCTTGTGGGCCTCTGCCCAGGTGCCTACTCCTGCGGATGCGAACGATATCGCCCGCCTGGTACCCGCCGACACCATCGCACTCGATGTGACGAACTGGTCGGCGATCCGCGACGCCCTGGACGTACCCGGCGACCAGGTGATCGCGCGCGCCGGAGCGCTCGATCTGGCCACACGCTCGGCGATTCTGTCCGCCGGAGGAGTCGTCACCGACGACCTGGGCTGGAGTCCGGCTGCCGTCGGCTGGGAAGCCCTGATACAGACGCCGCAGGGATCGGCGCTGCTCATCGGGCTGCCTCAGTCGGTGGCCAAGACCGAGGCCCGGATGCGCGACGTAGGTTACGTCTCCGACGGCGACCTGTGGACCATCGCCGCGAGCGACCTGGAATCGGGGAACGACCGCGCCCCGGAGATCTTCGCGAACGTCCTGGTCCACGACAGCGGGGTGGCCATCGCCGCAGCCGACCCGCAGATCGTCGAAGCCGTCGCGGCCACCGCCGACCGCAAGACGGCCAGCCTGTCCGAGGCCGATCCGGCCGCCCGCCGGCTGTGGCCCCGCACCGCCGACCTCGCGGCCTGGTCGCTGCACGACACCGATTCCGGCTGCGCCTCGACCGATCCGGCCGAATCCGGGGCCGACATCGCCGCCCAGGCCGAGGTGGCGGTGACGGCGGCCGGCACCCCGCTGCGCCCCTACCGCTGGCTGCTGCGCGGCCTGGACGCCCCCAGCGAGCACTTCACCGTGGCGATGGCCTTCGACTCCGCAGCGCACGCCGCCGAGCAGGCCGGCGCTCGGGCGGCACTCGCCACCGGGGCGTTCATCGGGCAGCGCGGCAGCGTAGAAGACTCCATCGACCTTCGGGCCGTGCGCACCGATGGCAACATTGCCGTCCTCGACTTCGACCGGAAGGCCGATGCAGTCGCGCTGATGTCCTTCAACGGCCCGCTCGTCCTCGCCTCCTGCTGACACAGGTCACGCCGACGGCCGGGAGCGGCGGTGACGGGCCTTGTCGATGAGCCATGCCTGCAGGTCACGCGAGCCGGTGTGCCGCTTCCACGCCCCGTCGGCGTCCAGGTGCCAGGTGGAGGTGTCGTCGTCGGCCGCCGTCGCCAGCAGCTCCCCGAGCGAGGCGGTGTGCGCCTCGGACGGCACCCGCACCAGCACCTCCACACGGCGGTCGAGGTTGCGGTGCATGAGGTCGGCCGAACCGATCCAGGCCTCCGGCTGCCCGCCTCCGGCAAACCAGTAGACCCGGCTGTGCTCCAGAAAACGCCCGAGCACGCTCACCGCGCGGATGTTCTCGCTCAGTCCCGGCACGCCCGGCCGGATCGTGCAGATACCGCGCACGACGATATCGACCGGCACCCCGGCCATCGACGCCTCGTACAAGGCATCGATCACCGCCTCGTCGACCAGCGAGTTGACCTTGATCCGGATGCGCGCCTCGCGGCCGGCCCGGTGATGGTCCACCTCCCTCCCGATCCGCTCGATCAGCCCGTCGCGCAGGTGGGTCGGCGCGGTCAGGAGCATCCCGAACTCACTCTGCTGGGAGAAGCCCGACAGGTGGTTGAACAACTCGGTGAGGTCCCGCGTGATGTCGCGGTTCGCGGTCAGCAGGCCCAGGTCTTCGTAACTGCGCGCGGTCTTGGGGTTGTAGTTGCCGGTGCCGATGTGCGCGTAGCGGCGCAGGCCGTCGGGTTCGTCGCGCAGCACCAGCGCCAGCTTGCAGTGTGTTTTGAGGCCGACGATGCCGTAGACCACGTGGCAGCCGGCGCGCTCCAGCTTGCGCGCCCAGTGGATGTTGGCCTGCTCGTCGAAACGGGCCTTGATCTCGACCAGCACGAGCACCTGCTTGCCCGCGCGGGCAGCGTCGATGAGCGAGTCGATGATCGGCGAGTCGCCCGAGGTGCGATACAGCGTCTGCTTGATCGCCAGCACCTTCGGGTCGGCGGCCGCCTGCTCGATGAAGCGCTGAACGCTCGTGGCGAAGGAGTCGTAGGGGTGATGTACGAGTACGTCGCGCTTGCGCAGGGCGCTGAACAGGTCGGCCGGGCTGGCCGTCTCGACTTCGGCCAGATGCTCGTGCGTACCGGGCACGAACGGCTCGAAGTGCAGTTCGGGCCGGTCGAGGTCGGCGATCTCGTGGAGCGAGCGCAGGTCGAGCGGGCCGGGCAGCCGCACCACCTCGTCGGTGCTGACGCCGAGTTCGGACACGAGCAGGTCGAGCACCTCCCCGGAGATGTCCGGCTCGACCTCGAGGCGGACCGCCGGGCCGAACTTGCGGCGCAGCAGCTCCTGTTCGAGCGCCTTGAGCAGGTTCTCGGCGTCGTCCTCCTCCACCTCCAGGTCCTCGTTACGAGTCACCCGGAAGGCGTGGTGGGCGAGGATCTCCATACCGGGGAAGAGCATCGGCAGATGGACCGCCATGACCTCCTCCAGCGGCAGGTAGCGCTGCGGTCCGACCTCCATCCAGCGGTTGATGACCGGTGGCACCTTGACCCGGGCGAAGTGCTCCTTGCCGGTCTCGGGATTGCGCAGCACCACCGCGAGGTTGAGCGACAGCCCGGAGATGTAGGGAAAGGGGTGCGCCGGGTCGACGGCCAGCGGGGTCAGCACCGGGAAGACCCGCTCACGGTAGGTCGTGGCGACCACCTCGCGCTCGGCGTCGGTGAGGTCGTCCCAGTGCAGCAGCGCAATGCCCGCCTCGTCGAGGTCGGCGACCAGTTCGTCGCGCAGGTGAGCGGCGTGACCGCGCTGCAACTCCTGGCTCGCCGCCAGGCTGCGCGCCAGCACCTCCTTGGGCGGCAGGCCGCTAGCCGACGGCACCGCGACCCCGGCCGCGATGCGGCGCTTGAGGCCGGCGATACGCACCATGAAGAACTCGTCGAGGTTGCTGGCGAAGATCGCCATGAACCGCACCCGCTCCAGCAGCGGCAGCGCCGGGTCCCTGGCCAGTTCGAGCACCCGCTCGTTGAAGGAGATCCACGACAATTCGCGGTCGAGGAAGCGGTCGACGGGCAGGGTGCCATCGGCGGCGTCGAAGGGCGGGTCGACATCGAACTCGTCGGGCGAGGTGAGGTCGGTGACTTCCAGTTCGGCGCTCTCCATGACGCCATCGTGGCACGCCGAGATGGACGGGAGGTGAACTGCCGGACGGCCGTGGGCGCATCCTGTACGTTGCGATCATGGCGTTCATCGGTACGGTCCGGGCGGTGACCGCGCGGAACCTGATGCGGCTCCCCGCACCCGTCCTCAAGGCTGCGGCAGGCCCGTCGGTCCGGATCGACGGGAAGCGGCTCGATCACGAGATGCAGTTGCTGTTGCGGCTGCAGCGGCTCGAAGGCCCGGCGGTGGCCGAGGTGAGTATCCGGCGCGGGCGGCGCATTTTGCGGTCGGGGGCGCAGCTCGTCGGCGGCAACCCGCCCATCGGGGCGGTCACCGACCGGATCATCGACGGCCCAGGCGGTCCGATCACGCTGCGTTTCTACACGCCGCGCGACCTTGCCGGTCCGTCCCCGGCGCTCGTTTTCTTCCACGGCGGCGGCTTCGTCTTCGGCGACCTCGACAGCCATGACGCCCTGTGCCGCCACCTCGCCGAGGCCGCCCAGGTGCGCGTCGTGTCGGTGGGCTACCGGCTGGCCCCGGAGGCGACCTTCCCGGCGGCCGCCGGGGACGCCTGGGCGGCGTGGGCGTGGGTCCGCGATCAGGCACCGGGACTCGGCATCGACCCGGAGCGGATCGCCGTCGGCGGCGACAGCGCGGGCGGCAACCTGGCCGCGGGCGTCGCGCAGCAGGCGGTGCGCGAGGGCGGGCAGCAGCCGGTCTTCCAGTTGCTGATCTACCCGACGACGGACTTCTCCCGGCGCTACCGAAGCCGGGAGACCTTCGGCGACGGCTTCTACCTGACCGAGGGCTTCATGTCGAAGATCGAGGAGACCTACCTAACCGGAGCGGAGGACCGCACCGATCCCCGCCTGTCGCCCCTGCACGGCGACCTCACCGGGGTCGCTCCGGCCTACCTCGTGACCGCCGGATTCGACCCGCTGCTGGACGAGGGCATCGCCTACGCCGAAGCGCTGAAGGCCGCCGGCGTGCCGGTGGAGTATCGCTGCGAGGAGGGGCTGATCCACGGCTTCGCGAACATGGTCTCCTTCGGGCACAGTGCCCCGGCGGCCATCGCCCGCATCGCCGCCGCCCTCCAGCGCGGGGTGTCCTGAGGAACCCGCCGGGTCCCTGAGGTGTGAGCGAGGAACGAGCGAGCCTCGAAGGGGCCTACCGCGGGTGGTGTGGTCGTTTCGAGGCTCGGCCGCAAGCGGCCTCGCACCTCAACGCCCGGAAACCACCGGGTCCCTGAGGTGCGAGCGAGGAACGAGCGAGCCTCGAAGGGACCCACCGCCCACCGCAGGCGGCCTCGCATCTCAATGACCGGAAGCCGCCCGGTCCTTACGGGTGCGGAGGACCAGGCGGCCGACGACGGCCGCGAGGACGGCGGCGAGCAGCCACCCGGTGAGCGCCGGAATGCCCGTCTCGGGAAGGACCCCGCCCTCCGCAGACGGGGCCGCGGCCACCGTGTCCTCGTCGTCGCCTGTATCCGGATCGTCCCCGTCCGGGTCGACAGCCTGCGCGACCGAGAGGCTGCAGGTCACCGGGTCACTGGACCCGGCCGCGTTGGAGGCCACCAGCGAGAAGTCGAACTCCCCCGTACTCGACGGCGTGCCGCTGAGCGTGCCGTCGTCGGCCAGCGTCAGCCCCGGCGGCAGTTCGGCATCGGGAGCGAGGGCGAAGGTAATGACGCCCGACCCGGCCACCCGTAGTTCCCCGGCGTACGCGGCCCCCAGCGTCGCCGCCTCGTCGGGACACTCCACCTGCCGAGGCGCAGTATCCAGCACGACGAGGCTCCCGTCGATCATCAGGTAGACGGTCGCCCCGTCGGCGGTGACCAACGGGAACGTGGGGTGCTCCGGCTGGGCCGCGTCGTCACCCCAGAACGTCGCCACCGGGTTCTGGACGTCGCCACCGGCTTGCACCGGATAGAAACTGGCACCGAAGTAATAGGGCGGATGGATCGCCAGCACGAAGGCTCCGTTCGGCATCTCGACCATCTCTCCGGGCGCCCCCGGCGCCGACTGCTCATCGATCCGCGACAGACTCACGGCCGGCGAAGCCGTGTCCACGTCGTTCGCCACCACGATGTCCGGGGCACAACTGCAGCCGGGCCGAACGCCGATGTACAGGCGACTGCCGTCGGCGGTCATGCCGAACGTCCCGGCCTCGAAACCTTCCATATAGTCGGGATCGGACACGCTTGGGAACTCCAGGTCGCGCCGCCACAGTTCGGTGCCGGGATCGTCGGCGGCATAGGCCACCAGCGCCGAGGGATACTCGCTCGTCACGAGGTACACCCGCGCACCGTCGGGACTCATCGTGGCGGCCTGCACCACGCCCGACGTGCCCGTGCCCGACTCACCGGTGAACGTGCGAACCACGGCCCACGTGTCGGTGTCGTACACCCGCAGGACCTTCTCCTGCTGCCAGGCGGAGACCGCCGGGTTGTACCAGTACCGCTGCACGACGGTGTAGAACAGTTGACCATCCGGCGAGGTCCACATAATCCGGCCGGCCCACCGCCGGTAGTCCACATTGGACACCATGCCGGGCACGGACGTGACCGAACCGGGGATCGGCACACCGTCGGCCACCGCCGCAGTCTCGACAACGAGCACCTGACCCTCGTCCACCAGGTACAGAGTCGAACCGTCCGACGAGAGCACCAGACCGTAGAAGGACTGCGGCAGGGTCGAGCGGCTGACGACGGCGCGAGTTGCGGTGTCGACCACAAGTAACTCCGGCGAACTGCCCTCGACCAGCACGTAGATCCGGGACTCGTCCGGACTCATCACCTGGCCGACCGCCGACACCGAACTGGTGGAATCCGGTGCCAGGTCGATGGGCGCGGTTTCGATGCTCGGATAGGTGTCGCTGACCACGTGCTCGGCCGCCTCGGCGGCGGGAAGGGGCGCGAGGACGGCGATCAGCGCGATCACACCGACGACGGCGGCACGGATCATGGGTTCTCCTGGGACATAGGGATCTCTCGGTTCACCCCTGACCGCGCTACAGCATAGGGGTGACTCCGGTCACGCCCACAAGGTGTCGTCACATCTACCGACAGCAACGGGCAGACACATGTCGGTGTCAGCCACTACGGCGAACCCACATCCGATTCGCCCAGGAGGCCACCGTGACCGATCGCCAGAGTGTCGTCAACAAAGTCCAGCAGTACCTGACCGAGGACTTCTCCAATATCCAACTCGGCAATGACGGCGTCCTGTCGCTGCGGCACCAGTCGGCCCGGCTGTTCGTGCGCGTCAACGAGCCGCGCAAGGACGGGTCGATCACGATCAACCTCACCGCTCCGGTGCTGTACGGGGTCACCGACGGCCCGGCCCTGCACGAGTACGTCGCCTTCCAGCGCGGAGTGTCGTAAGGGAGGTCCCTTCGAGGCTCGCAAGCTCGCACCTCAGGGACCGGGGGCAACCGGGTCCCTGAGGTGCGAGCGAGGAACGAGCGAGCCTCGAAGGGCGAAGGGACCTACCACGCGCGAGGGTCGTTTCGAGGCTCGGCCGCGGGCGGCCTCGCACCTCAACGACCGGAGGCAACCGGGTCCCTGAGGTGCGAGCGAGGAACGAGCGAGCCTCGAAGGG
>NZ_JASGDU010000014.1:0-9355 GCF_047607065.1 Aeromicrobium sp. | reverse complement strand
GCCGCGGCGGTGTCGCGGTCGGCTCGGCCGGGCGCGCCGTGACCCGCCGCGCCCTCGCCGTGCGCCTGCCGCAGTGGCCCGACGCCCGCGCGGTCGTCGTCACCGCGCTCGTCGTCGGCCTGCTGACCGTCGGCCTCGGCTGGGCCGTGCTCGCCGGCTTCGACCGCCTCTTCGGGGTGAAGTCCGGCGGCGTCTGGGGCGTGTTCGCCTTCGCCCTGCTGGCCGCTGCGGGCTTCGCCGTTGGCCGCACGCTGCTGCGCTGGTTCGGCTACGACAGTGCCGGCCCGGTCGCCGGCCTCGGCCAACTGGTCGGCGTGGTCGCCTTGCTCATCACCCTGCCGAGCAGCGACCAGAGCCTCTGGGCGCTGCTCATCGTCCCGGCCGTCGCCCTCGTGTCCTACCTCGTCGCCCACGGGGCGATCCGCGCGGCCAACGCCGAAGAGGCCTCCTCGACCGAACCCGTCTCGACGGGCTGACGCCATCGCTCCCGTACCCTGTCTGACGTGAGGAAACCCGTGCGTCCGCTGCTCGCCGTGACCATGTTCGCCGTCGTCGCTGCGGTCTGCCTGAGCGGTTGCGGTGACGACGCGGACACCGCCGAACCGGTACCGACGCCGACCGGAGTCGCGAGCGATCTGGTGCCCGGCGCGTGCGTGGCCGCCCAAGGCGAGGCCGGCGTCCTCGGCGACACCACGATCACCGACGACGCCATCGTCGACTGTGCCGATCCGCACATCTACGAAGTGGTGGCAGCCCAGGACATGCCCGGTCAGTACATCGCCGGTACCGCCGCGACCGAGGACGACCGTACTCGCCTGCAAGCCGCGCTCGACGGCACCCGCACCGACTCGGTGCAGATCGCTTTCGCCTCCTTCGCCCGCGCCTATTGCGATATCGCGGTGCAGCGCGCAGCGGGTCTCGACGGCGACGCCGAGATCGCCGGAACCGACATCGCGACGCTCCAGGTGCGGCCTATGAGTCATGATTCGGTTCCGTATGCGGTCCTGCCGCAGTCCGGCTGGACCGAACAGCCCTCACTCCTGTGCGTCAACCGCTTCGTCGAGGTGTCGGCCGATCCTGCCGCAGCCCCCGTCGCTGCCGTCACCGGCCCGCAGACCGCGCTGCTGATGTCGGCCGACCTGCCGCTCGCGCAGCGCCTGTGCTTCTCCTTCGACGCCACCGGCATCCCGGCGGATGCCTCCTGTGAGGCGACCCACGACGCCGAGTACACCGTCACTTTCGACGCGACCTCCCTGCTGGACGCCGAACAGTTGGCGGCCTCCTCCGGCGACACCTACAGCCCGCTGCCCGAAGACGTGCAGGAGCGCCTCGACGAAGCCTGCGACGACGCGCTCGACCTCGTCATGGGCGACGACCGCGACGAAGCGGTGGCCGGTCACGCGCTGCGCGGCAGTGAGGGATGGGGTGCGGGCGGCCAGACCAATGTCGTCAACTGCTACGGCATGCCCGAGGATCCGGCCGTGGCGCTGCCCGCCGGGTCACTGTTCGGCCTCGGCGAGACGAAGGTCGCCGTCGTGGCGCGAGGCTGAGGGGCATGTCGATGGCATGCGCGGTGCGAGGCGGCTGGAACCGGTCGGCAGCGGCACTGACGGTGGTCGCTGTGCTGACGTTGTCCGGGTGTGGGGGAAGCGATCCACGCCCGCAGCCGTCGCCGAGTCCTGACGAGCCGGCATCGGTGGCGGCCGGGGACTGTATTGATGCCGGTGAGGGCAAGCGCGGCGTGGCCTCGGCGGTCGTCTCCACCGAGAACGTCGTCGACTGCGACGAACCGCACACCATCGAGATCCTCGCGGTCGAGGACTTCCCCGACGACCTCGTCGAGGACGACACCCCCACCGAGGAGTACCGCGAGAGCCTGGACGACCGGCTCTTCTACCCCGAGAACGATCTTGAAGAGGATCTGCGCAGTTGGATCCGCGACACCTGCGCGGTCGAGTTCGGGGCCGTGGAGGGCCTGGACGACATCGAGATGGAGGGCGAGCAGGCGGTCGAGGACTTCTCCATTGTGCCGATGAGCCTGAGCATCGCCTCCGGGTACGAGTTCCCCGACGAGAGTTGGGCCGAGCGCCCTCGGGTCGTGTGCCTGTCGCGCTACACCGAGCAGCGCGAGTTGTCGGAATCGGCCGACTCGCAGCGGTCGGTTGAGGTGACCGGCCAGCTCGCCGGCAGTTTCCTCACCGAGGACTTCCCCGACGACCTGCGCTACTGCGTGAACCGCAGCGCCACCGACCAGAGCCTGTCGCCGACCGACTGCGAGCGCGACCACCGCATCGAGTACGTGTATGCCTTCGACGCCGACGCGGTGCTTCCCGACGAGTTGATCGCCGCCATCGAGGCCGACCCGGCGAACCCCGGCGAGGCGACCATGACCGCCCTTGCCGTCGTGTGCGCCCAGGGCCTGCCCGAAGCCGTCGGCGACGCCTACGACGAAGACGTGGTGGCACCGGCGGCAGCCATCGGCTCGGGCTGGACCAGCAGCGGATGGTGGTACCGGCGCGTCGCCTGCGGTATCGAACCCGTCGACCCGGCCAGCAATCTCGGCGGCGGCTCGATCATCGGTGCCGACGAACCGGACCTGGCCCCCGCCCGCAGCCAGTGAACGACGGCCTGCGGGGTGGTGAGGTCCCTTCGAGGCTCGGGCGCTGGGCGCCCTCGCACCTCAGGGACCGGGTGACTCGATCCCTGAGGTGCGAGCCTCAGTTGGTGAGGAGGAGTTCGGCGATCTGGACGGTGTTCAGCGCCGCGCCCTTGCGCAGGTTGTCGCCGCTGACGAACAGCACCAGGCCCCGGTTGCCGGCGATGCTCTGGTCTTGACGGATGCGGCCCACCAGGCTCGGATCGGTGCCGGCCGCCTGCAGCGGCGTGGGCACGTCGACGATCCGCACGCCCGGTGCCAAAGCCAGAATCTCGCGCGCCCGCTCGGGCGTGATCGCCGCCTCGAACTCGGCGTGGATCGACAGCGAGTGACCAGTGAACACCGGCACGCGGACGCACGTACCCGCGACCAGCAGGTCGGGCAGGCCGAGGATCTTGCGGCTCTCGTTGCGGAGCTTCTGCTCCTCGTCGGTCTCGAACGATCCGTCGTCGACGATGGAGCCGGCCAGCGGCACCACGTTGAACGCGATGGGCGCGACGTACGTGACCGGATCGGGGAAGGGCACCGCCGACCCGTCATAGGCGAGGGCGTTGGCCTTCTCGACCACGGCGAGCGCCTGCCCGTGCAGCTCCTGCACGCCGGCCACCCCCGAGCCCGACACTGCCTGATACGAGCTGACCACCAGCCGGCGAAGAGCCGCCGCGTCATGCAGCGGCTTGAGCACCGGCATCGCGGCCATCGTCGTGCAGTTCGGGTTGGCGATGATGCCGCGCCCGCCCGGACCGTCGCCGGCGGGGATGTCATGGGCGTTGACCTCGCTTACCACGAGCGGGATCGACGGGTCCTTGCGGAACGCCGAGGAGTTGTCGACGACCGTGACGCCGGCCTCGGCGAAGCGCGGTGCCTGGGCGCGGCTGACCGTGGCACCGGCCGAGAACAGGGCGATGTCCAGGCCCGTCGGATCGGCGGTGGTGACGTCTTCGACGGTGATCTCCCGGTCGCCGAAGGGCAGCACGGTGCCCGCCGACCGGGGGGAGGCGAAGAACCGCACCTCGTCGGCGGGGAAGTTCCGCTCCAGCAGGATCTGTCGCATGGCCACGCCGACCTGACCGGTCGCGCCGACGATGCCGATAGCGGTCATCGGCCCGTCCCTCCGTAGACGACGGCCTCGACCTCGTCGGCCCCGAGGCCGTACGCCTCGTGCGCCGCGCGCACCGCGTCGTCGACCTGGCTCTCGGCGGTGATGACCGAGATACGGATCTCCGAGGTCGAGATCATCTCGATGTTGACGCCCGCATCGGCCAGCGCCCGGAAGAACGTGGCACTGATACCCGGCGAGTTGCGCATGCCGGCACCGATGACCGACACCTTGCCCACGCTGTCGTCGTACTGCAGGCGCTCGAAGCCGATGGAGTCCTGCGCCTTGGTCAGCGCTTCCATCGCGCGTGCTCCGTCGGCGCGCGGCAGCGTGAAGGAGATGTCAGTCAGCCCGGTGGCCGCCGCCGAGATGTTCTGCACGATCATGTCGATGTTGACCCCGGCATCGGCGAGCGCATCGAAGACCGAGGCGGCGTAGCCGACCTTGTCGGCTACACCCACGACAGTGACCTTGGCCTCGCTGCGGTCGTGCGCGATGCCGGTGATGATGGCGGCTTCCATGGCGGGGTCCTTCCGGACGGATTCGGCGGGAACCACCCAGGTGCCCTCCTTCTGCGAGAAGGACGAGCGCACGTGGATGGGCAAGTTGGTGCGGCGGGCGTACTCGACGCAGCGCAGGTGCAGGATCTTCGCGCCGTTGGCGGCCATCTCCAGGCAGTCCTCGTAGGAGATCTGCGGGATGCGGCGCGCCGTGGGCACGATCCGCGGATCGGCGGTGAACACGCCGTCGACATCGGAGTAGATCTCGCACACATCGGCCCCGAGGGCTGCGGCCAGCGCGACGGCGGTGGTATCCGAGCCGCCGCGGCCGAGCGTGGTGATGTCCTTGGTGGTCTGCGAGACGCCCTGGAAGCCCGCGACGATAGCGATGGCACCCTCGGCGAGCGCCTGTTCGATGCGCCCGGGCGTGACGTCGATGATCTTCGCGCGGCCGTGGTCGGCATCGGTGATGACGCCGGCCTGCGAGCCGGTGAACGAGCGGGCCTCCTGGCCGAGGTTGCCGATGGCCATAGCCAGGACGGCCATCGAGATGCGCTCACCGGCGGTCAGCAGCATGTCGAGTTCGCGCGCCGGGGGCAACGGCGAGACTTCGTTGGCGAGGTCGATCAGCTCATCGGTCGTGTCGCCCATCGCGGAGACCACGACAACGACGTCATGGCCGGCCTTCTTGGCCGCGACGATGCGCTGCGCGACTCGTTTGACGCTGGCGGCGTCCGCCACCGACGAGCCGCCGTACTTCTGCACGACGATGCCCATGATGTCCCTCGATCGACCTTCGGCACGCCGGTCGGCACGCCCCGGTCCATGCTACCGGCCGGTCAGGGTGGCCTTGGCCGGCGATCCGGTCAGCGAGCGCCGAAATCCTGCCGTTTCCTCCCGCTCCGGCATGACGAAGGGGGACCGCCCCGTAGGCGATCCCCCTTCGCGCGGGTGTGATGCTCAGCCGAGGGACTGCATGCAGGCGGTGCTCGCATCGGTGAACAACTGAGCGTCCGCCGGATCGACCCCGGTCGGGTCACCGTCGGCGATGGCCTGCAGCGTCTGGGCCGAGGCGTCGTCGTAGACCTCGTCGACGAAACAGCTCACGACGTCGGTGACGACACTTTCGGGCAGTCCGCCGCCGGCCTGGGCGTTGACGTACTCCGCGTAACCGGCGATGACCTCGTCCTTGCTGGGCTTGTCACCGTCAGACTCCTCCGTCGTGTCCTCGGTCTTCGAGGTGGAAGTGTCGTCCTTCTCGGTGTCGGTGTCACTGTCGTCCGAACCGCAGGCGGCCAAGCCGAAGAGGCCGATGGTGACGATCAGGGCGGTGGCGGTGAGTCGGCTGCGAATCTTCATCTGTACCCCTCGATCAACTGACATGGTCACCGCCCCGGCGGCGCTGACACGATGCAGCCTAGCGAAAGTTTCGCGAAGAAACCGATTGAGGGAGCCGTTCAGGCGACGCCAACCGACGTGCGCCCCTCGAACGCTCGGCCCAGTGTGAGTTCGTCGGCGTACTCCAGGTCGCCGCCCATCGGCAAGCCACTCGCGAGTTTGCTGACCTTGATGCCGAAGGTCGTCAGCGCCCGGATCAGATAGGTGGCGGTCGCCTCGCCTTCGAGGTTGGGGTCGGTGGCGATGATGACCTCGGTGATCGCCGGGTCGTTGAGCCGCGCGTACAACTCCTTGATGTGCAGCTGGTCCGGGCCGATGCCGTCGATGGGGCTGATCGCGCCGCCGAGGACGTGATAGCGGCCGCGGAACTCGCGCGTGCGCTCGATGGCGACGACGTCTTTGCTCTCTTCGACCACGCACAGCACGGTCGGATCGCGGCGTGGGTCGCTGCAGATGCGGCATTCGGGGTCGGTGGTGACGACGCAGCAGATCGCGCAGAAGTGGACCTTCGCCTTGACGTCGCTCAGCACTGCGGCGAGCCGGCGCACATCGTCGGGGTCGGCGTCGAGGATGTGGAAGGCGATGCGCTGGGCGCTCTTGGGACCGATGCCCGGGAGTTGCCCGAGCTCGTCGATGAGGTCCTGGATTACGCCGTCGTACACCCGCCCAGCCTACGGGCCGTACCTGCTCCCGCGCCGCAGCCGCCGCCGCGAACGCTCAACTTCGTTCCGGGTGAGGGGTTCAGCGGGCCAAGAAGGCAGCGATCATGTCGTGTCCGTGATGGGTGAGGATCGACTCGGGATGCATTTGCACGCCCTCGACCGGATGTACGCGGTGCCGCACGCCCATGATGACCCCCGAGGCGGTGCGCGCGGTGACCTCCAGGGCCGGCGGCAGGCTCGCGGGGTCGATGACGAGCGAGTGATAGCGCGCGCAGGTCAGCGGGCTCGGCAGCCCGGCGAAGACCCCGGTGCCCTCGTGGTGGACGAGCGACGGCTTGCCGTGAACGACCTGCGGCGCGCGCGCGACCCGCCCTCCGTACACCTCCCCGATGACCTGATGGCCCAGGCAGACGCCGAGCACCGGGAGCGCGGGTCCGAGCCGCCGGATCAGGTCGGCGCTGATGCCTGCCTCGGCCGGCGTGCCGGGGCCGGGCGAGACGATCACGTGGGTGAACTCCCCGGCCCGCGCCCGGCCGACCAGGGCATCGACATCGCCGTGATCGTTGCGCACGACCTCGGTGGTCGCACCCAACTCCCCGGCGTAGTCCACGAGGTTGTAGACGAAGGAGTCGTAGTTGTCGACGAACAGGACCCGTGTGCCGTCGCTGCGGTCGCGGCGCGGCACGGGATGCTCCGGCCGCTCGCCGGACCGCAGCCGCCGGGCGAGCGGTCCGGGCACCGGCCAGGCCCCGACGCCCGGCACCGCGCTGACCGGTACGGTGCCGCGCAGCGCGTTGGTCACGAACACCTCCGAGGCCGTGCGCAGGTCGGCCGTGGTCAGCCGGCGCTGATAAACGGGGATGCCGGACGACCGCAGCCGCTCGATTACCCGCGCGCGCTCGGTGCCGGGCAGGATGCGGCCGTCGAGCGGCGGGGTGTGTACGCCGTCGTCGTGGACGACGAACAGCGAGCCGCGGGCGGTCTCCAGCACCGATCCGTCGGCGTCCACGAGCAGCCGGTCGCGGCCGGGGACGTGCGCTCCCAGTTCGGTGCGACCGGCCCACTTGTGGGCACCCCAGCCGCCGGGCACGACCTGCACGTCGAGTTCCCAGGCGTCCGGCTCGCTGCGCAGGGGCGCGACGGTGAGCCGTACCTCGACGTCCCCGCCGTTGCCCTGCGACCCCCGAGGCGCGGCGTCGATCCGCAGCCGGTGACGACCGTGCAGGCCGCGGACCTTCGCGGCGACGGCGGCCTCTAGGCCCGCGCGGACGGTGCTGCCGTACAGCGACCGCACGCTCGCGTCGAGGCGAGCCAAGTGGGAGTCCAGGTCGACCGGTCGGCCGTCGACGACGAGCACCGTGTCGAAGACAGCCCGTTCCCCGAGGTGCTGCGACGAAGGAGTCCCCCGAGAACTCCGCTGCGCTCCGTTCAGGGAGGGGCCACCAGCCTCGAAGGGCGAAGCCTGCATTGTCGGGTCATTTCGAGGCTCGGGCGCGGGGCGCCCTCGCGCCTCAATGACCGACGTAGCACCGACGGCGGCCAGCAGCGGGGCGGCCTTGACGAGGCATTCGGCCTGCTCGGCCGCCGGCGTGGAGTCGGCCACGATGCCGCCGCCGACACCCAGCCATACCGCCCCGGACGACGTGTCGAACTCGAAGGTCCGGATGACGACGTTCAGTTCGAGTCCGGCATGCGGGCTGAGGTGGCCGATGGCCCCGGTGTACGCCTCGCGGGCGGTGGCCTCCTGCGCGGCGATGATCTGCATCGCCCGCACCTTCGGTGCCCCGGTGACCGATCCGGGCGGGAAGGTCGCACGCAGCAGGTCGGCATCGGTCAGGCCCGGACGCAGGTGGCCGACGACGTCGGAGACCAGATGCCACACGCTGTGCCTCTCCGCGCGGGCGATGGCCGGCACCCGCACCGACCCCGGCTCGCAGACCCGGCCGAGGTCGTTGCGCATGAGGTCGACGATCATCACGTTCTCGGCGCGATCCTTGGCCGAGGCGACGAGTTCGCCCGGCTCGGCCGTGAGCGGCGCGGTGCCCTTGATCGGCGAGGTCAGCACTTCGCGGCCGGTGCGCCGCAGGAACAGCTCGGGCGACAGGCTGACCACCGCGCCGCCGCCGAAGGCCACATAGGCCGCATACGCAGGGTCCAGTGCCTCGACGCCCGCGCAGAAGACGTCCAGGGGATCGCCGTCGAAGCGCGCTTCGAGCCGCTGGCAGAGGTTCGCCTGGAAGATGTCGCCCGCAGCGATGTGGTCGAGGACGCGGGCGACGGCCGCCTCGTGGGCGTGCGGCGCGGGCACGGAGGAGAACGGCGTGAACGTGTAGCGGCCCGTCGCGGCCGAGTCGGCGTACAGGTCGTCGGCGAGGGAATCGACCCAGGCCGCGAGTTCGTCGTCGGGGCCGAGCGATTCGGCCCACCACACCCCGCGGACCCGGCGCAGTACGTGCCGGTAGTGCCCGACGATGTGGTCGGGCCGCAGGTGGGGGCGGCCCGGCTCGGCACCGATCTGCTCCAGGCGTCGCCCGAGCCGATAGCCCCACAGCCCGATCCAGCCGCCGCCGAAGGTGCCGTCGGCGGGTGCCGGCGGGTGCTCGGCACCGATCTCGAAGGGGTCGGCACCGGCCGCGACCTCGGCGTCGGGGTCGAAGGTGATGAGCGCCTCGCCGTGATGCCAGGCGCCGGTCAGGGCGACGAGCCGGCGGCGGTGTCGCAGGCGGCGCAGCAGCGTGGTCGGCGAGTCGGTGACGTCACCGAGCCGCAGGCGGCTCGCGCGCGGGGTCATGGCAGGTCGAGACCGTCGATGACCTCGGCACCCAGCTCGCGGCTCAGCAGCGCCTCGACATCGGCGACCGACTTCTCGGCGAGCACCGGATCGGTCGGATCGGCGTGCGCATCGGGGTCGGGGCGCTCGCCGGGAGCGACCGGGTGCGCGAGCGCCTCGCGCACCGCCTCGGGCACGGGAGCCGGGGCCGGCCGCAGCGTGGCGGGCCGAGACGGCGGTGCGGCCGGGGGGCGGGGGGCCGGTTCGGCG
>NZ_JASGDU010000013.1:0-37573 GCF_047607065.1 Aeromicrobium sp. | reverse complement strand
TGAGCGAGAAACGAGCGAGCCTCGAAACGACGCAACCCTCGCGGTGGGTGGCAGCGGGTCCCTTCGAGGCTCCGGCCGCAGGCGGCCTACGCACCTCAGGGACCAAGTGGCTTCGGGTCGTTGAGGTGTGAGCGAGAAACGAGCGAGCCTCGAAACGACGCAACCCTCGCGGTGGGTGGCAGCGGGTCCCTTCGAGGCTCTGGCCGCAGGCGGCCTACGCACCTCAGGGACCGGGCGGCTTCCCGGTCGTTGAGGGTGGACCCCGATGGGCCAGGATGGGGCGATGCGGCCGCTTGACACCCTGCCGAAGGCACACCTGCACCTGCATTTCACCGGCTCGATGCGTCACGCGACCCTGCTCGACTTGGCCCAGGCCCACGGCATCGACCTGCCGCCTGCACTGCACGAGGACTGGCCGCCGACGCTGAGCGGTGCCGACGAGAAAGGGTGGTTCCGCTTCCAACGGCTCTACGACACCGCCCGCGCGGTCCTGCGCACCGAAGCCGACGTACGTCGGCTGGTGCGCGAGGCCGCTGAGGACGATGCCGCCGACGGAGCACGCTGGACCGAGATCCAGGTGGACCCCTCCGGCTACGGTGCCCTGTTCGGCGGCATCACCGCCTTCACCGACCTCGTGCTCGATGCCGTGCGCGAGGCCGAGGCACGCACGGGGCTGCGCATGGGCGTCGTCATCGCGGCCAACCGCACCCGCCACCCGCTCGACGCCCGCACCCTCGCGCGGCTCGCCGCCCAGTACGCCGGCCGCGGCGTCGTCGGATTCGGGCTGTCCAACGACGAGCGCCGGGGCGACACCGAGGATTTCGCCCCGGCCTTCCGCATCGCGGCCGAGGCGGGCCTGGCGGCCATGCCGCACGGCGGCGAGCTGCGCGGCCCGGAACACGTCACCGCCTGCCTGGACCATCTGCATCCCCAGCGGCTCGGCCACGGCGTACGGGCCGCCGAGGACCCGCGCCTACTGGAGCGCATCGTGCGCGACGGCGTCGCCCTGGAGGTGTGCCCCGCCTCCAACGTCGCCCTCGGCGTGTATGCGACCGTCGAGGAGGTCCCCGTGCGCGACCTCCTCGACGCAGGGGCGACGGTCGCCCTCGGGGCCGATGACCCCCTGCTGTTCGGCACCCGACTCGCCGGACAGTACGCCTTGCTGCGCGCCGCCCAGGACTTCTCCGACGGTGAGCTGGCCGACCTCGCCGCAGGCTCGTGGCGGGCCTCGCTGGCCCCGCGTGATCTCGTCGACACGGCCCTGGCCGACGTGGGTTCCTGGGCCGCCTCCGATGTGGGAGGCTGGGCGCGATGAGCGACGTTCCCCCGCCCCTATACCCCCGGTATCCCGCGACGCCGGCGGCCCCGGTGCCGTGGGGTTATCCGTGGCCGGTGGCCCCGCTGCCACCCCAGCTTCCCGGCGCGACGACCGCGCTCGTGCTGGGCATCGTCGCGCTCGCGGGCGGGCTGGTCCTGGTCGTGCCGCTCGCGGTGGCACCGCTGGC
Organism: Aeromicrobium sp.; assembly: GCF_047607065.1. GTDB lineage: Bacteria > Actinomycetota > Actinomycetes > Propionibacteriales > Nocardioidaceae > Aeromicrobium. Next base: position 36,068 of record NZ_JASGDU010000013.1, on the reverse strand, counting down.
CTGGTACCTGGGCGCGAAGGCCAGCCGCCTCGCCGAGCGCGAGCCGGGACGGTGGCGCGGAGCCGGATCAGCCCGGACCGCGATGGTGCTCGGCATGGTCGGATCGGCCCTGCTGGCGATGCTGACGATCTTCGCTGTGGTCGTCATCACCCTCATGTGGGTAGCGATGCTGACCCCGTCACCGTACTGAGCGGCCCCGTTCATGGCATGCTCGTGGCTATGAGTGACCCCGGACAGCAGCCCCCCACGGATCCGTACCGGCCCGAAGCGCCGTACCAGCCGCAGCCCCCCTACGGTGCCGCAGCACCTCAAGGACAGCCGACTCCGCCTCCGCAGAACCCCTACGGCGCGCCCCAACAGCCGCCCTACGGTGCCGCGCCCCAGCCGATGTTCCCCCCGCCAGCCGGCCCGCTGGTGCCGATGCAGCCGCAGGCCCAGACCTCGATGATCCTCGGCATCATCGGCCTGGCCAGTGCCGCCATCTTGTGCGGTCTGTTGCTGTTCTTGTCACCGGTCGCCTGGATCATGGGTGCCAAGGCCGTCAAAGAGATCGACGCCTCCGGAGGGCAGTTGCGCGGGCGCAGCGAGGCGCAGACCGGCATGGTCACCGGCATCATCGGCACGGTCCTGCTGATCCTCGGCGTGTTGGCTCTCATCGGCTTCATCGTGCTCGCAATCGTGGTCGACGAGTCCACCGACGACTACTACTACGACTCCGTCTCGATGCTGCTGAACTGGATCGGCTGACCGGTCCCTGAGGTGCCGCAGCTAAAGGGCGCAGCCGATGAGCACCGGCTCGGGTTCGAGGACGACCCCGTAGCGCGCAGCCACGCCGTCGCGCACCTCGCGGGCCAGGCTCAGCAGTTCGCCGGTCGTCGCACCGCCCCGATTGGTCAGCGCGAGCGCATGCTTGGTCGACAACCCAACCGGCCCGTGCGCGCCGCCGTGGCCACGGTCGAATCCGGCGTGGCTGATGAGCCACGCGGCACTGGTCTTGACCGTCGAACCGTCAGCACCGGGGAACTGCGGCGCGTCATCGGGCAGCCGAGCGGCCTGCTCGGCACTCAGGATCGGATTGGTGAAGAACGATCCGGCGCTCCAGGTGTCGTGATCGGCGGCATCGAGCACCATGCCCTTGCCACGGCGCAGCGCCAGCACCGCCTCACGGACCCGCGCCGACGGCACCCGCTCTCCCGGCTCCACGCCGAGGCTGCGCGCCAGCTCGGCGTAGGCCACCGGGGCACCGAGCGAGCCGAGACGGAACTGGAAGGTCACGTCGAGCACCACGTGACGGCCCGGCTCGGCGGTCTTGAAACGGCTGGAGCGATACCCGAAGTCGCACTGATCGGCCGTCAGGGTGCGCACCGCGCCGTCGATTCGGTCCCAGGTGCGCAACCGCACGAGGGTCTGCGCGACATCCTGGCCGTAGGCACCGACGTTCTGGATCGGCGTCGCGCCCACCGACCCGGGAATGCCCGAGAGCGCCTCGACACCGATCCACTCGTCCTCGACCGCGCGGGCCACGAAGCCGTCCCACGGCTCCCCCGCAGCCACCGTGACCGTCGCGCCGCTACAGGCGTCCTGGTCGACCTCGACACCACGGGTGCGTACCAGCACCACCCGGCCGTCGAAGCCCTCGTCGGCGACAACCAGATTGCTACCCCCGGCGACCAGAAGCACAGAGATCCCTGAGGCGTCGGCCTGGCTGACCGCCTCGATCAACTCCTGCGTCGTGGTCGCCTCGACTACCTCGCGAGCCGGGCCGCCAAGGCGCAGTGTCGTCACCTCCGAGAGCCGCATCATGGCCGCGACTCTACCGGCCGGCAACGCCGACGGCCCCCACCCGTCATGCGGGTAGGGGCCGTCGAAGGCGAGGCGTCAGCGCGTCTCGCGGTGAACCTGATGGCTGTTGCAGCGCGGGCAGAACTTCTTCACATCGAGCCGTTCGGGGTCGTTGCGACGGTTCTTCTTGGTGATGTAGTTCCGCTCCTTGCACTCGGTGCAGGCAAGGGTGATCTTGGGGCGGACATCGGAGCTCTTGCTGGCCACGGGAGTGCCTCAGTTCTTGGTGAATCGTCGGTGGTGAATCAAGTTCGTGCTGATGATCTCGGTAGCGGAGGCGGGGCTCGAACCCGCGACCTCACGATTATGAGTCGTGCGCTCTGACCAACTGAGCTACCCCGCCGGCTTCGCGAGTCACCTCGCGACAGGGATTCGCGGTCTTCACCGCAATCCAGAGCCCCTTTACGGAATCGAACCGTAGACCTTTTCCTTACCATGGAAACGCTCTGCCGACTGAGCTAAAGGGGCAAGCCGACGCCCAACCATACAGGCACTCGGGCCAGAACGAAAATCGACCCCTCGCTCACCCGGCGGCGCGGGCCAGGCGGGCCGGCCAGGCGGGGCCTTCGTAGATGAATCCGGTGTAGCCCTGGACCAGGTCGGCACCCGCATCGAGCCGCGCGCGGACGTCCTCGGGCGTGGTCACGCCGCCGACGCCGATGAGCGCCAGGCGCTCGCCCACACGAGCGCGTAGCCGGGTCAGAACCTCGCTGGCTCGGGTCACCAGGATCGGGCCGGACAGGCCCCCCGCCCCGGCGGCCTCGACCTCGCCGCGCGGTGTCCGGAGCGTGTCCGGCCGGGCGATGGTGGTGTTCGTGGCGCTGATGCCGTCCAGGCCGAGAGCGAGGGCCAGGTCGGCGACCGCGTCGATGTCGGCATCGGCCAGGTCCGGCGCGATCTTGACCACCAGCGGCACGCGGCCGCCGTGGTTGGCCTCGGTCACCTCGCGCACCGCCGTCAGGATCGGCGCCAGCTGCGCGGTGGCCTGCAGGTCGCGCAGCCCCGGCGTGTTCGGGCTGGACACGTTGACGACGAGATAGCTCGCGTACGGCACCAGCAGGCGGGCGCTCTCGACATAGTCGGCCACCGCCTGCTCGGCGGGCACCGCCTTGGTCTTGCCGATGTTGACGCCGATCACCGCGTCTCGGCCCGCGCGCGTGCGGCGCAGGCGGTGCAGCCGGGCCGCGACGGCGGCGGCACCGTCGTTGTTGAAGCCCATCCGGTTGACGACGGCCCGGTCCTCGACCAATCGCACCAGGCGCGGGCGGGGGTTGCCCGGCTGCGCCCGCGCGGTCACCGTGCCGATCTCGACGTGACCGAAGCCCAGGGCCAGCAAGCCGGGGACGGCCTTGGCGTTCTTGTCGAAGCCCGCCGCCAGGCCGAAGGCGTGCGGGAAACGCACCCCCATGACCGTGCGCGGCGACTCCGGCACCCGCGCAAGGGGCCGGACCGCCCGGCCGCCGAGGCGGATCGCACGGAACGCCTGCTCGTGGGCGGCCTCCGGGTCCATGCGGGCGAAGACATGCCGGAACAACGGGTCGTAGAGGGAAGCCACGATGCCAGCGTAGTGGTGCGCGCGGGCGGACCCGTCCGCGCAAGAACCAGGCAGGTAGAGGACTCCATCGCTCGCTGCGGATCCTGAGGTGCGAGCTTGCGAGCCTCGAAGGGCGCTCCTCCCCGAATCCGCTCGGCTCAAGAACCGGGCAGGTAGAGGACTCCGTCGCTCGCTGGCGCTCGCTCCTCCCCGAATCCGCTCGGCTCGATGCACGCCAATGGCCCCCCAGCAGAGAACGCTGGGGGGCCATTGGCGTGCGGTGGCAGGTAGAGGATTCGAACCTCTGAAGTCAGTGACGGCTGATTTACAGTCAGCTCCCTTTGGCCGCTCGGGCAACCTGCCTCGCGTGCCGCCCGCGCGCGGGCGACGGTGAGCAAGACTACCGCACGCCGTTAGGCTGGCCGAAACCAGACCGCGTACGCAGGAGAAGCACACATGGCCGATTCGTCGTTCGACATCGTCAGCAAGTTCGACCGCCAGGAAGCCGACAACGCGCTGAACCAGGCGGCCAAGGAGATCTCGCAGCGCTACGACTTCAAGAACACCGGCGCGGCTATCGAGTGGAAGGGTGAGAACGGCTTCGAGATCACCGCCAACGCCGACGAGCGCGCGCTCGCGGTGCTGGAGGTGTTCAAGGAGAAGCTCATCAAGCGCGGCATCAGCCTCAAATCCCTCGATGCCGGCGAGCCGCGCCAGAGCGGCAAGGACGTCAAGATCAACGGCACCTTCAGCGACGGCATCAGCTCCGAGCAGGCCAAGAAAGTCTCCAAGCTGATCCGCGACGAGGGTCCCAAGGGCGTCAAGGTGCAGATCCAGGGCGACGAGCTGCGCGTCTCGGGCAAGAAGCGCGACGACCTGCAGGAGGTCATCGCGCTGGTCAAGGCCGCCGACCTCGACTTCGCCGTCCAGTTCGTCAACTACCGCTGACGCACACCCACCCCTCAGCGGGCGAGGAGTGCTCGGGGTTCGATGGCGGCGAGGGTGCCCGTGAAGGGCTTCGCCCCCGGCACCGCGAACTCGCCCCGCTTGGAGGTCCGCAACCCCTGCCGAAGCAGTCCGGCGACCGTCGCCGTCGCCGCGGCCACCCCGTCGACCACCGGGACGCCGAGGCGCTCGGCCAGCCAGGCGGTGAACTCCGTCATGCCCGCACAGCCCAGCACGATCACGTCGGAACGGTCCGCCACGAGCGCGGCCTCGGCGAACTCCGCGATCTTCTCGCGCGCCAGCGGATCGGTCTCCAGATCCACCACCGCGATACCCGAAGCATGCACCCCCGCGCACTGCCGTTCCAAGCCGTAGGAGACCGCCAGCTCCTCGATGTGCGGCACCGTGCGCGCCAGCGTCGTGACGATGCTGAACCGGCGGCCGAGGTAGGCCGCCGTGCGCATGGCAGCCTCGGCGATCCCGACGACCGGCCCGGCGGCCAGTTCGCGCGCCGCCGCCAGGCCCGGATCGCCGAAGCAGGCGATGACATAGCCGTCGACCCCGGCGGCCTCCCCCTCGGCGACCCGGGCCAGCATCCCCGGAACCGCGAGGGCGTCGTCCACCTGCGACTCCAGGGACACCGGCCCGGCGACCGGGCTGACCGCCTCGACCACCGCCTCGGGGCCTGCGACGGCAGCGGCGCAGGCCCCGATAGCGGCCGTCATCGACACCGTCGTATTCGGGTTGATGACGCGGATCGTGGTCATGGCGGTCAGCGGCTCGCTTCGGCCTTGGCCGCGCCGTAACCGGCCACGTCGAAGACCCGCGCGAGGGCCAGGTACACCAGGCCCGAACCGATGGCGCCGACAAAGAAGCTGTAGTCCGGCAACGACGGCAGCCATCCGGTCAGCTTCGGGATCACGACCGACAGAATCGATACGACGCCCGCCGCGATCACCGTGTACACCGCAGCCGGGTTGTAGCCCTTGACGTAGTGGTACTCGCCGTCCTCGTCGAGGGTGAACATGTCGTCCACGACGACCTCCTGGTTGCGGACCAGGTAGTAGTCGGCGATGAGGATGCCGTACAGGGGGCCGATCAAGGCACCCAGCAAGCCCAGCGTCCAGAAGATCGCATCGGCGTTGTCGTACCAGTTCCACGGCGTCAGCAGCACCGAGCCGACCGCCGCGATCATGCCGCCCATACGCCAGCTGATCTTCTGCGGCGCGACATTGGAGAAGTCGAACGCCGGCGAGATGAAGTTGGCGACGATGTTGATGCCGACCGTGGCGATGACGAAGGTCAAGCCGCCCAGCAGCACCGCCGTCCACGTGTCGATCCGCTCGACGGTGTGTACCGGATCGGTGATGAGTTCTCCGAAGACCGGCACCGTCGCGGCGGCCGTCAGCACCACCAGCAGGGCGAACAGCGTGAAGTTGACCGGCAGGCCCAGGAGGTTGCCCCGCTTGACCGCCTCGTAGCTCTTGCCGTACCGCGAGAAGTCGCCGAAGTTGAGCGTCGGGCCGGAGAAGTACGACACGACCAGCGCGATGGCCGAGCAGAACGCGCCGATGGCCGCCCAGCCGGAGACCTGGTGGTCGCTGAGGTTCATGTTGATGTCGAAGTCGGCGCGGTAGAGCATGTAACCGCACAGCACCACCATGACGACATAGACCGCCGGGCCGCAGAAGTCGATGAAGGCACGGATCGCCTCCATGCCCCGCCAGAACACCAGCGCCTGCGCGAACCACAAGATCGCGAACGAGATGTAGCCCAGGTACGACAGACCGAGGAACGAGGTGTCGCTGCCGGCGATGTCGGCCAGGCCCGGCCAGATCTTCATCAACACGATCGACAGCGAGCCAGCCGCCAGGAAGGTTTGGACGCCGTACCAGGCAATCGCGATGCAGCCGCGGATGATGGCCGGGATGTTGGCCCCGAGAACACCGAACGCAACCCGGCTGATGACCGGATACGGCACGCCGGCGAACTGGCTCGGCTTGGCGACGAGGTTGGCCAGTCCCTGCACGATGACGATGCCGATGATGAGGGCGAGGAACACCTGCCAGCTCGTCAGGCCGAGCATGAACAGGCTGCCTGCGGTCACGTACCCGCCGACACTGTGCACATCGGACATCCAGAAGGCGAAGATGTTGTAGGAGGTCCAGGTCTGGTTCTTCAGCGGAGCCAGGTCCTCGTTGGTCAGACGCGGGTCGTAATCGCGCTTCGCGGCTCCCGCGCCGGGCGGGTATCCGGCTGCCTCAACGATGTCGTTGGGCAACTCCTTGTGGCTGTCGGCCATGGGTGCTCCTCAGGGTGGATGGACGTCCGTACCGTTCATCCCGAACGCTAAGAATCACCTGTTTCACCCAACGTTTCCGCAGGTAAAAGGTTGTTCACGCGAGTCCTATAGGAACCGGCCGACGGAATGGGGACCGTGCGCCGATCAGCGCTGGCTGAGGTGCGTCCTTCGAGGGCGCTCGCTCCTCGCGCCACCTCAGGGATCGGGGCTTTCGGTGGCTGAGGTGTGAGGCCGCCTGCGGCCGAGCCTCGAAGCCACCACCGCTGGTCGGCGGAGGTCCCTTCGCCCTTCGAGGCCCCTCCTTCGTCGGGGCACCTCAGGGACCGGATCCGCCTATCAGCGCGACTCCTACACGCGGAAGTTCTCGCGGTCGTCGGCGAGCATCTCGATGCCCTCGAGCAGATGGTCGTAATGAGCATCGGATTCGGCCAGCAGCCGGTCGACGTCGCGGGCGCAGAACGCCTCGAGCATCGCCTCGTGGTCACGGCCGAACTGCTCCCAGTGGAAACCGTCGAGCCGCGACATCGGTCGGGCCGGTTCGGTGAGGTTCCAGGCGGACTCGTACATGCGCAGCAACCGGCGCATCCGGGAAGGTGCGATCAGCGCGAGATGGAAGGACCGGCTGGCGTCGTGATAGGCGCGCTCGTCGCCGCTACGCGCGGCATCGGCGATATCCTCATGCGCCTGGCGCACGGCCTCATCGTCCTCGGCCGTCGCACATCCGACCGCCGCCCGCAACGACGCCTCCTCTAACGCCCGGCGCACCTCGTACAGTTCGCGGAACTCACCGAAGGTCAGTTTGGCGACGCTGTAGCCGACATGCGGCACGTGCTCGACCAGTCCCTCGCCGAGTAGGATCTTGAGCGCCTCCCGCACCGGGATCTGACTCACACCGAAGAAGTCGGCCACCGCGTCGATGGGGATCGAGGTCCCGGGCGGCTGATCGCCGCGCAGGATCGCCGCGCGCATGTCATCGAGCACCAGCGGCTGTTCCCCCGCAATGGCGGAGTTCTGCAGGCGGGCGGTGAACGCTGAACGACGGCGCGGGCCTCCCGGTGATCGCGTCATGCGTCCACCGCCTCGGCCACGGCGATCACCGCCGCCTCAAAGGCGTCCAACCCGCGGGCGACGTCGATCTCGCGCACATTCTCGCCGGGATGATGACTGATCCCGTCGTGGCAGCGCAGGAAGAGCATGGCGATCTCGGTGACCGTGCCGATCGCCATGCCGTCGTGACCGGCTCGACTCCACAGTGCCATCGGATCCGGATCGCCGGTCGCCACGATGCCCGTGACCACCGCGTCGCTGAGCCATCGCGCACACGGCATCGCCGGAGCGCTATGCGACTCCCGCCATTCGAAACGCAGCCCCCGCGCGGCGCACAACTCGCCGATACGGCGCTCGTACTCGTCCCAGAGCGCATCGCGGTCCTCGTCGTGCTCGGCCCGCAGATCGAGACTGAAATCCGCACGCCCCGGCACGACGTTGACGCCACCGGGGCGCACCGTAATCTGCCCCACCGTCGCGATGCACGATCCGGCCCGCGCCAGCTCCTCGATGAGCGTGACCGCACGGCTCGCGCCGACCAGCGCGTCACGGCGGCGCTCGTACGGCGTACCGCCGGCGTGCCGAGCCTCCCCGACGACACTCAAGACGAACCGGCGCGCACCGGCGATGGAGGTGACATAGCCGAGGGAGGCATCGGCAGCCTCCAGATACGGACCCTGCTCGATGTGGGCCTCCAGGTAGCCGACCAACTCTGCCGGTTGACGGGCGGCTTCACCAACCCGGCGCGGGTCCAGGCCGAAATCGCGGAACGCCTGATGCACCGTGACGCCGTTGCGGTCGCGCAGGTCCCACCAGTCCTCGTCCCACAGGCCCGCCGCCGCGCTGCTGCCGAGCAGGGCCTTGCCGAAGCGGGTGCCCTCCTCGTCGCTGAACCCGACGACCTCCAGGGCGAACGGCATCGTCGCCATGCGTTCGCGCAGCCGGCCCGCGACGGCAATCGCCATGACGACCCCGAGCATGCCGTCGTAACTGCCGGCATCGGTAACGGTGTCGAGGTGGGAACCGAGCAGCAGTGCGGGCAGGCCCGGCTCACGCCCCTCGATGCGTCCGTACTGATTACCGGCGGCATCGACCCAGGTGGCCAGGCCCGCCCCCTGCATCCAGTCGGCGACCGCCTGATTGGCTGCAGCGTGCTGCGGTGACAGGTAGACCCGTTCGAGCGCCTTCGGTAGCGCGGAGAACCGGTCCAGCTCGGCGCAACGGTCGAGCACGGTGGCGGCCGACCAGTCAGACATCGGCGTACACCTCCCGCGCCGCACCGACCCCGGCACCGGGCGTGGGGGAAGCCCCCGCAGCGCGCAACACCTGCTCCAGCACCGCGAGGGTGACGAGCACCGCATCGGTGCGAGCGTTGTAGCCCATCGTCCCGATCCGCCAGACCTTGCCGTGCAACGGACCGAAGGAGGTGCCGATCTCGATGCCGTAGTCCTCCAGCATCCCGGCGCGGGCGCGGTCGCCGTCGACGCCCTCGGGGATGCACACGGCGACGACGTTGTGCATCTTGTGGTCGAGGTTGCCGAACACGCTCAGGCCGAGTGCCTGCACGCCGGCCAGCATCGCCGCCCCGTGCAGTCGGTGTCGCTCGACAGCGGCGTCCAGCCCCTCGGCTACGAGAAGCCGGGCGCACTCGCGCGCCCCGTACAGAGCGGAGGTCGCCTCCGTGTGGTGGTTGAGCCGCCGCTCGCCCCAGTAGTCCATAATCATCGCCAGGTCGAAGTAGTTCGACGCGATCCGCCGCCCCCGTGCCACGTCGCCGTCGTCACGGATCCCGGCCTCGACGTGACGCCGCGCCTCGATCACCTCGACCGCGCGCGGGCCGAGGGTGATGGGCGCGGTTCCCGACGGGCCGCCCAGGCACTTCTGCAGACCCGCAGTGACCACATCGATCCCCCACGCATCGGTGCGGAAGTCGTTGCCCCCGAGGGAGGCCGTCGCATCGCAGTACACGAGCGCGCCGTAGCGGCGGCAGATGTCACCGAGGTCGGCGAGCGGCTGACACATCGTCGTGGCGGTGTCGCCCTGCACGACCGCGACGACCTTGGGCCGTATCTCGCGGACGGCCGCCTCGATCTGCTCGGGCGCGAACACCTCGCCCCACGGAACCTCGATGGTGTGGACCTCCGCGGCACAGCGTTCGGCGATCTCGGCCAGCAGGTGACCGAAGCGGCCGAAGACCGGCACGAGTACCCGGTCGCCCGGCTCCAGCAACGAGACCAAGGCCGCCTCGATTCCCGCGCGCGAGGTGCCGTCGACGAGGAACGTCTGCTCGTTAGCCGTCCGGAACACCTCCCGGTACAACGCCATCGTCTCGTTCATGTAGCCCGTCATGGCCGGGTCGTACTGGCCGACCAGCGGCGCCGACATCGCCCGCAGCACCCGGGGGTCGGCGTTGATCGGCCCCGGCCCCATGAGCAACCGGTGCGGAGGATGGATCTGGTCATGCATGAGAAGCCGCCTGTTCACGAACGAGCGTGCGCCCGAAAGCGTGGTCGACACGCTCGATGTCGACAGCGTTGCCGCGCACGATGGTCTTGGTGATGCGCCCGCCGAAGTGCAGGCCGTCGTATGCCGAGATCGGGTTACGGTGCGCCAGCCTGGTCGCCTCGATGCGAAAGCCGACACCCGCGTCGTACAGGGCGATGTCGGCGTCCGCGCCGACGGCGATACGTCCCTTGGACGTCAGCCCGACGAGGTCGGCGGTGTTGGACGACATCCATTCGCAGACCCGCTGTAGCCGGATGCCGCGGCGGCGTGCCTCGTGCGCGATGACGCTGAAGCCCACCTGAAGGCCCGAGACCCCGCCCCACGCCTGCTGCAGGTCGCCGTCACCGCGCAACTTCTCCTCGGCGGTCGCCGGCGAGTGGTCACTGACGATCGTGTCGATCACGCCGTCGGCGAGTGCCCGCCACAGTTCCTCGCGGTTCCCGGTGTCACGGATCGGCGGGCAGCACTTGAACTGAGGCGCGGCGGGCGGAATCGTCTCGGCGGCGAAGCACAGATAGTGCGGGCAGGTCTCGACCGTCAGCCGCAGGCCCTCGGCCCGTGCGTCGGCGATGAGATCGAGAGCACGGGCGCTCGACAGATGCAGGATGTGAACGCGAGCGCCCGTCTCGCGGGCACCTTCGATGACCCGGCGGATCGCGACGACCTCGGCATCGTCGGGGCGCGAGCGCACGAAGTCCCGGTAGGAGCGGGTCGGCATCGCCGGCGCGGCGGCGAGTGTCGGGCCGTCCTCGGCGTGCACGATCATCAGGCCGTCGAAGCGGGCAATCTCGCGCAGCGCGGCGAGGAACTCCTCGCCGTCCAACGGGGGAAACTCATCGACCCCCGACGGCGACAGGAAACATTTGAAGCCGAAGACGCCCGCCTCCCACAGCGGTTCGAGGTCGGGCAGGTTGCCGGGCACCGCGCCGCCCCAGAATCCGACGTCGACCATGAGCTGATCGCGCGTCGCGGCGCGTTTGACCTCCAGCCCGGCGACGGTCGTGGTCGGCGGGATGGAGTTGAGCGGCATGTCGATGAGTGTCGTCGCGCCGCCGAGGGCCGCCGCTTCGGTGGCCGAGCCGAAGCCCTCCCATTCGGTCCGGCCCGGCTCGTTGACGTGGACATGGGTATCCACGATGCCGGGAACGACGTAGGCGCTCTCCGGTGCCACCAGCACGTAGCCGGACACCTCGGCGTCGAGCGGCTGGATCGACTCAATGGTCCCGCGCCGGAAGGTGACCGTGGCCGGAACGAAGGCCCCGTCGATCAGCACTCGCTCCCCGCGCACCGCATCGACCCTCATGCTGCCGACGTTAGGGTCGCCGCAGTTCGCGCCGGAGACAGATTCGTTACCGGCATGTAACGGAACTTCTATAGGCCGTCGGGCGGGGTCCGGTCCCCTTCGGTCCCTTCGAGGCGCGCAAGCTCGCACCTCAGGGACCCAGACTGCGCGGGTCCCTGAGGTGGCGCGAGGAACGAGCGCCCTCGAAGGGCGAAGGGACCTACTCGAGAGATGCGGCCAGGTCGAGCAGAACGTGGTCTCGTCCCCGGCCCGCCAGGAGTCCGACGCCGCACGGCAATCCGGAGTCCGCAATCCGGGTGGGCACGCAGGCCGTCGGCAACCCGCCGAGGCCGGCCAGGCAGGTCAGGTTCAGGTTCGCCTCGCGCACCGCCGCCAGGTCGTCGCCCAGCCGTGGTGCCACGGTCGGTGCCGTGGGCACGACGGCTACATCGTCGCCGACCAGATCGGTGATGCGCTCGCGGGCCAGCGCCAGCGCTGCCCCACCGTCATCGGCCCGCTCGGCAGCGGCGGCGAACCGGGCGCGCACGTCCGGGCCGAGGGTGTCCATGCGCTCGGCCAGCCAGGTACCGTGTGAACGCCAGGCCTCAACCGCCTGATGCGCGACGAAGACTTCCCGCCAGGACTCCAGCAGCGCGAGATCCCAGTGGACCGTCTCCGCGCCCCAGGCTTCTGCGGCGCTGCGCACGGCCCGGCGCACCTCCTCGCTCGCACGGTCGAGCAGGGCCACCGGCAGCACCAGCCGCGCCGGGGCGGACGGCGGTGCGTCCGTCAGCAGGACACGACCGACCCGGCGCAACGTGTCCGCGTCACGGGCGAGCCATCCCACCGTGTCAAAGGACGGTGCCAACGGCATCACGCCCGCCATCGGAACCGCCCCGTGGGACGGGCGGAAACCGAACAGGCCGGTGTATGCCGCCGGGATGCGGATCGAGCCTCCCGTGTCGGTGCCGAGTCCGATGCTCGCCTGCCCCGAGGCCACGGCGGCGGCCGATCCGGAACTGGACCCGCCGGCCAGGCGGCCCGGCGCGGCGGGGTTGGCCGGGCTGCCGTAGTGCGCGTTGACCCCGGCGAGGCTGTAGGCGAACTCGTCGGTGCGCGAGATGCCGGCCACCTCCGCACCCGCAGCGAGCAGCCGCCCGACCGCCTCGGCATGGACCGGCTCCGCGGATGCCTGGGCGAGCCACGCCGGGTTCCCCGCGCCGATGGGCTGGCCGGCGACGGCGAACAGGTCCTTGACCGCCACCCGCTCGCCCGACAGAGCGCCCGGTCCGCTCGCGCGCACCAACGGATCGCCGACGACCCGCCAGGTCCGCGCATCGAAAGCCGGTGGCGGGCCGGACACGTGTGCGGCGTGGACGTGCCAATGGCCGTCGGTTCGCCGCCACAGTTGGCTCTGCAGGCCCCGTCCGCCGGCTGCCAGCGCGGTTTCGGCGAGTACCCAGGCGCAGTCCTCGTCGACGACTCTCGTCTCGACGCGCAGCACCGTCCGGCGCGGCGCTCCCCCGCGCCGGGCGCGGAACGCCGCGATCTCGTCGTGCCCCACGAGAACCCCGGTCGCGTCGGCCCGGACCGTCTGCGGCCCCGGCGCGAAGATCGCGTCGAGTTCGGCCACATCGTCGGCCATCAAGGCGCGCTCGTAGCGCCAGAATGCGTCGATCAGCCCCTCGGGTTCGCCTGTCGCGTTCACGCGAAGTCCGCCTTCCTGATGCGCGCATGGACTCCTTTGACGACATCGACCACCTGCGAGATGTCGAAGTCGGTCGCGGCGCTCAGGTAGGCGTAGGCGTGGCCGGCGTCCATGCCGTAGCGGAGGGTGAGCAGACCGATGGCCGCGCGCACGCAGTTCTGCACGGCGAGGTCGAGGTCCTCGTCCAGACCCGTCGGGATGAGGTAGTCGCAGGTCTCGGCGACCGGGGCCGCGAGATCGCCGAACCGGGCCGCAGCTTCCTCGGCCGCGATGACGTCGAAGCGCACCGTGGCGCGCAGCGACGCCTCCAGGGCGGTCAGCGCGACCTCGCCGTCGCCCTGCGCGAAGTGCGGGTCACCGACGTACGCCAGCGCGCCGGGCACCTGGACCGGCAGATAGAGCGTCGCACCGGCGGTCAGCAGCCGGATATCGATGTTGCCGCCGTGACGCCCCGGCGGGACGGTGTGCAGCCGCTCCGGTCCCGGCGTGGCCACGCCCATGATGCCGAGGAAGGGGGCGAGCGGGAAGGTCACCGTGCGTTCGTCGCCCGGCCCGTAGGCCATGACACCGCAGCCGGTCTGCTCGTCGACCGAGGCGAACACGCTGAACACACCGTCGCCGCGCGGAAACTCTCCCGGCAGCGCGCCCTTGCCATGCCGGTTCGACACGACGCCGTACGGCACCCGAGGCAGCGCCTCGACCAGGGTCATGGCGAGCAGGTCGCCCGGCTCGGCTCCCCGAACGGCAATCGGGCCGGTCACGACGTGCGGGCCGTCGACACCGAAGGTGCGCGCGTAGTCCGAGGCCGCCAGGGCGACCGCATCGTCGAGCACACCCGGAACGTCGTACGGCTCGAAGAAGGCCCGTGGATCGCGCCCCTGGTCTTCGAGTATGCCTTCATGGCTCAGCGTGTCGATGGTGACCTGATCGCCGGGGTCGATGGTCAGCACCGGCCGGTCGGCGGCGCACGGGAGGCGTCCCCAGCGGACGTTCTCCCCGGTCGAAGGCAGATACCGCGTCGAGGCGAGGGGGCCGCTGCCGGGCTGCAGGATCATGGACGCCCACGCTACGGAGACGACGACGGCCCCCGATCACGCGAATGTGACAAACAGGTGAAGGAAATCCGATATGACCGCGCGCCGGGCGACAGCGGGCCGGAGATCACCCACACTGACCCGGTGACCACGACCCGACGCGAACCCCTGCTCCTGGGCCTGATGCTGGCCCTCACCTTCTCGACCGGCGTGATCGACGCGGTCGGCTACCTGGGGCTGGACCGGGTCTTTACCGGCAACATGACCGGAAACGTCGTCATCCTCGGCATGGCGGTCGCGGGCGCGGACGACCTGCCTATCGCCGGTCCGCTGCTGGCCCTCGGCGGCTTCCTGGCCGGCGCGGCCCTCGGCGGGCGCGCCCTGCGGGGGCGTGCCTCGACGGGCTGGGACGGGCGCATCACGGTGTTGTTCGGGCTGGTCGCTGCGGTGCTGTTCGCTGTGAGCGGCGTGCTCCTGGCCGACGAGCATCCGGCGCACGGGCCGGCGCTCGCCCTCACCACAGCGCTCGGCGCAGCGATGGGGCTTCAGGCGGCGGTCGCCCGGTTCATCGCGGTCAAGGACGTGACGACCGTCGTGGTGACCTCCACCATCACCGGCCTGGCCGCAGATTCGGTGCTGGGCGGCGGCAAGCCGGGACACGCGAACCGCCGCATGGCCGCTATCGCCCTCATCACCACCGGGGCTGGGGTCGGTGCCTTGGCGCTGCAGGTCCACCTCGGGCTGGGTGTGCTGATCGCCGCCGCCCTCACCGCTGCCGTCACCGCCACCGGCCACCTCCTCCACCGCCCCGCCCGCTGAAGGGCGGGTCCCTTCGAGGCTTCCCACCCACAACCGGACCCGGTCATTGAGGTGCGAAGCGAAGCGAGCCTCGAAATGACCTGCCATCGGCCGGGTCCCTTCGAGGTTCGGCCGCAAGCGGCCTCACACCTCAGGGACCGCTGTGCTGCGCCACACCTCGATACCGAAGGCCCTCGGTCAGGGGCGCGACTGGGCGATGGCGTACAGGGCGATGCCGGCCGCGACCCCGGCGTTGAGCGATTCCAGGTCCGAGGCCATCGGGATGCCGACCAACTGGTCGCAAGTCTCCGCGACCAGCCGCGACAGGCCCTTGCCCTCGCTGCCGATCACCACGACGAGCGGCCCGTCACCGAGCGTCAGGTCCGGTAGCGACACGTCGCCGTCGGCGGCCAGCCCGATGACCATCAGCCCGGCCTCCTGATAAGCCTTGAGCTGGCGGGTCAGGTTGGTGGCGCGCGCCACGGCGACCCGTGCCGCTGCGCCTGCGGACGACTTCCAGGCCGAGGCAGTCATCTGCGCCGAGCGCCGTTCGGCGATCACCACGCCGTGCGCGCCGAAGCCCGACGCCGACCGCACGACCGCGCCGAGGTTGCGCGGGTCGGTCACCCCGTCGAGCACCACGATCAGCGGATCTTCGCCCCGCTCCGCAGCGACGTCGAGCAGGTCGTCGGGGTGGGCGTACTCGTAGGCGTCCAGTTTGGCCGCGATGCCCTGGTGTACGGCCCCGGCGGTCAGCCGGTCGAGTTCGGGCCGGGTGATCTCCAGCAGCGGCACATGCAGTTCCGAAGAGAGCCGGAAGATCTCCCGCAGCCGCTCGTCGCGTTCGATGCCGTCGGCCACGTACAGGCCCGCCACGGGTACCCGTGAGCGCAGCAACTCGACCACCGCGTTGCGGCCAGCCACCCACTCCGGGCCGCCGTCGGACTTGCGCCGGCGCGGCTTGGCCGCCTCGCGCTTCTCCGTGGCCCGAGCCATCTTGTACGCCTTGTGATTGGGCCGCTCCTCGGCACGCGGCGTCGGCCCCTTGCCCTCCAAGCCCTTACGCCGACGGCCGCCCGACCCGGCGGTCGGATTGCCCTTGCCGGACTTCTTGATCGCGCCGCGGCGCTGGCTGTTGCCTGCCATGTTCAGGCTCCCTTCACCGACCACCGCGGACCGTGCGGGGTGTCCTCGATCTCGATACCGGCGGCCGCGAGCTGGTCACGAACCCGGTCGGCGGCCGCGAAGTCCTTGGCCGCGCGGGCCTGCGCACGCTGCGCGAGCAGGTCGTCGACGAGACTGCCGAGCGCCGCACCGGCACCGGACGGCTCGACACTGCAGGCCCAGACCGGCGAGAGCGGATCGACGCCGAGCACGTCCAGCATGCCGCGCACGCGCGCCAGGGACGCCGCCAGCGCCTCGCCGCCGGCCGTCAGCAGGCCATTGCCCTGGGTCACTTCGCCGTTGAGGACCGCGAGCGCCGCAGGCACCGACAGATCGTCGTCCATCGCTGCGGTGAACTCCTCGGGCACCGGACCCGGTTCGCCCGCACCGACGAGCTCGGCCGCCCGGCGCACGAACCCGGCGATCCGCTCGAAAGCGACCGCAGTCTCGGCGAGGGATTCCTCGCTGTATTCGATGATCGAGCGGTAGTGCGCCGAGAGCAGGTAGTAGCGCACCGCAATCGCCGGGAAGCGCTTGGCGACCTCGCTGACGCTGAGCGTGTTACCGACGCTCTTGGCCATCTTCGCGCCGCCGAGGTTGAGCATCGCGTTGTGCATCCACCTGCGCGCGAACGCCTGCCCGGCCGCCCGCGACTGCGCCATCTCGTTCTCGTGGTGCGGGAAGCGCAGGTCGAGGCCGCCCCCGTGGATGTCGAACTCACTCCCGAGGTATTTCGCGGCCATCGCCGAGCATTCCAGGTGCCAGCCGGGCCGCCCGCGGCCCCACGGGGTCGGCCAGCTCGCGCTTCGCGGCTCGCCGTCCTTGTGGCCCTTCCACAGGGCGAAGTCGCGCGGATCGCGTTTGCCGTCGGCCGGGGCGTCCGGGGCGTCCTGCATGTCGTCGACGCGCTGGTTGCTCAGCGCGCCGTATTCGGGCCACGAGCGCACGTCGAAGTAGACGTCGCCGGAGTCGTCGGTGGCCGGGTAGGCGTGGCCGCGCTCGATCAGCTCGGCGATCATCTCGATCATCTCCGGCACGTGGCCGGTCGCCCGCGGCTCGTAGGTCGGCGGCGTGCAGCCCAGCACCTCGTAGGCGGCGTGCAGGGCACGCTCGTTCTCGTAGGCCACGGCGTACCAGGGGCGGCCCTGGTCGGCCCCCTTGGCGAGGATCTTGTCGTCGATGTCGGTGACGTTGGCGACGATGGTGACCTCGTAGCCCGCGCGTTCCAGCCAGCGGCGCAGGACGTCGAAGACGACTTCCTTGCGGATGTGGCCCAGGTGCGGCGGCCCCTGCACGGTGAGTCCGCAGTGGTAGATGCTCACGCGGCCGGGGACGACCGGGACGAACTCGGTCGTCCGGCGGGTGGCGGAGTCGTACAGATGCAGAGCCATGATGGTCACCAGCCTATCGGCCCGGACCTGCAGCGCCGTGCGGCATGATCGAGCCATGAGAACCGGGATCGGGACCGATGTCCACCGCCTCGCTCCCGGACGCGAACTCTGGGTCGCCGGGCTGCACTGGCCCGGTGCCGAGGCGGGCCTCGCCGGGCACTCCGACGGCGACTGCGCCGCGCACGCGATGGTCGACGCGCTGCTGAGCGCTGCGGGCCTCGGCGACATCGGCTCGGTGTTCGGGGTCGATGATCCGCGCCGCACGGGTGCCTCGGGAGCGGAGTTCCTGACCGAGACCGCCGCGCGGGTGCGTGAGGCCGGTTACGAGATCGCCAATGTGGCGGTGCAGGTCATCGGCAACGCCCCCCGCATCGGCAGTCGCCGCGAGGAGGCTCAGGCGGTGCTCGGTGCCGCCGTCGGTGCCCCGGTCAGCGTCTCGGGCACGACCACCGACGGCCTCGGCCTGACTGGTCGCGGCGAGGGCATCGCCGCCATCGCCACGGCCCTACTCCTCGAACCGGAAACCCACCGCACCTGAGCGTCGCAACCCGTGAGGCTGGGACCGCAGAAATCGCTCCTGAACGCTTCCGAAACTCTCGATACAGCGGCTATTGTGGTGCCCTCGGGGAATGTGATGAAGGAACAGACATGATCCGACGGCTTCTGATTTCCCTCCTCTTGGTTTGCCTCACTGTCTGGTACACGCCTCTCCTTGTAGTCGCCGATGATGGAGAGAACGTTGACCCCGAACTTCAAGTTCTTGGCGATGAGATCGCTGAGAGCCTCACCCTGACCGATGCTGAAGAGTCAACCGGCAATACTCAGTTGGCACTTCCCGATGTGGCTGAGGCGGGACTGGTGATCGGGGACGATTTCGCGACCGCAGTCGTGATGGATGTTCCGGCAGAAGGCACCGGAACGGTGGTGGCTACGGCCAGCCAAGAGTTTACGATCTATGAGGGAACAGAACCCGAAACTGCCATCGCCGTACAACCCACCGCCGATGGAGCCCGAGCCCTTATCCACATCTCTGGTCACGACGCCCCGGAGAGATTTGAGTTTCCATTCGGCGGAGATGTCACTTAATTGATTCTCCGGGCCGACGGAGGTGTAGATCTCTTCGAAGAGTCCGGAGAAATCATCGGTAACGTCGACCCGCCGTGGGCAGTCGACGCTGCTGGCGCCGAGGTTCCCACTCACTTTGAGGTTGACGGGCTGACCCTCACTCAAGTCGTTGAGCACATCGGCGGCGACTGGGAATACGGAATTGTCGCGGACCCCAGCACGAATGCATGGGGTGCTTGTGGGTTGAGAACCTCACCAACCAAGGTCGTTGATCGCTACCCAGGCAAAGGGGGAACATATACTCTGCGATGTGGCGACAAAAACTACGGTTACCGGCATATCTTGCAGAACCATCGGTCACAGTTTGAGGCTTTAGCGGCCGGTACTGGCAAGAACTGGCGTGATGTAGCCGACATGGCCATGACTTGGGCCGCAAAGGATCCCGACAAGACTGTGATGAACGTCGGGGGCGGCAAAGGATGCAAGTCAAGGCTCTTGTTCCTGAGGAACAACCGTACCAACCAAGTCGTCCGGCAACAGCGATTCGCGATGTACTACGTGAACTCCTCGTTGAACATCGTGACCGTTTACCCCAAAGGCAGCGGCTGTTGAGTCCAGGAGAGGTGGATGTGAACGCCAAGACCCTCGCTGACCTCATTGAGGCGTTGGAGCGTTGGAATATCGACGTCCGAGCGATACATGGAAGTCTTCACTTGACCGCCGAGAACGGCGTGCCCCTGTTCCACCGACCACAGTTGGTGATGGATGACGAGCTTCTGAATGCCTGGGTGGAACAGGAGGCGCAGGACGCTGCTCTGCTCGGGGGACCCCTCGAAGTCTTGGCTACATGGTTGGTCGAGACGACGACAGCAACCATCGGCGACGAACCCAACCCGACAACCCGACTCGGCCTTCGGCAAAGTCGGACGGGTCTCATCGAGACCTTCGCCGAACCATCGGCCGAGGCGAGTCCCCGCGACCAGGCAACCCCCGACCCTGAACTCCTCTGGACTCCGCACCCGTAAGACCCTCGACGCACCTGAACGATCACATCGCGGTCAGTCAGCCGACCGGCACGAGGAAGGTGACCTCGGCCTGACCGGTCGCGGCGAGGGCATCGCCGCCATCGCCACCGCCCTGCTCCTCGACACCTGAGGCAACGAAAGACCTCCGCACTCGACCACATCTCCCGATACGACCGGCGGACAGCGACTCACGCGGTCGCCTATCCTGACGGTAGCAAGACTTCGACCTCTTACCTTCGGGTTCGTGAGTCAGGTCGGCCCCCGGTGTAGCCACGGCAGCCGGGGGTTGCTTCTTTCAGCCGCGTTGAACCACGTGAGTCAACTCGGCGATCTCCTCGAACAACGCTCCGCGTCCGAACAACAACTTCTGCCGGTAGGCGCTGCAGACGAGATCGGGCAGCCACAGCAAGTGCTCCGAGCCGGGTGAGACCGACACGAGTGCCATCGACTCGCTGATCGCCTCCTCAGCGATGAGCCGCTTCCTGACCAGGCGATCGAAGTTGTTCTTGCGAGCCTCCCGCTGCTCCTCGATCACCACGAGGTTTACCGGCGGATGAGAACCCGACACCGCCGTGCGCAGCGCCATCTACAGCCGCCCGAGCACGACCCCTCGGGCTTGAAGTCCGTCGTCATCGTCGTCCAGAACGACCTTGTCGACGACGACACAACTCTCATCGGGGACGCGAAAAGTCCGAAGCAGCGCCCGCGTGCGTGCACGGCCCTCTTCGGTACGCAGTTGATCCGTGGTGTGCCACCAGCCGCCGGGAACCAGGGAGTCGAGTTCCTCACGCAGAGGGTTCCGGTCCCCGTGGAGCACCACCACGGCCGCCATGACATAGAAACGACGTCGACCATCCTTCTCGACGTGGTACGTCTCATCGAGAAAGGCCACCGGGCCGATACCCACTCGCGCATAGTGGGTTTTGAGAACCGCGACCTGCCCAGGCCCTGCGGGTGGACTCATGGGATGCCGACCCGGTACGTCATTAAGTCGCTGTCGACTCACACCGGCCCCCAAAGCCAGCCCCCTCACGGGAAGCCCGCGCTTTCTCTAGCTGGCGAGGACCTCGTCGAGGCGGGCCTCGGCCTTGTCCTTGTTGGTGTTCTCCGAGACCGCCAGCTCGCCGACGAGGAACTCGCGCGCCTTGGCGAGCATGCGCTTCTCACCGGCCGACAGGCCGCGATCATTGCCGCGGCGCCACAGGTCGCGCACGACCTCGGCCACCTTCATCACGTCGCCGGAGTGCAGCTTCTCGAGGTTCGCCTTGTAGCGGCGCGACCAGTTGGTCGGCTCCTCCACGTGCTCGGCGCGCAGGACGCCGAAGACGCGCTCGATGTCGTCGGCGTTGATGGCCTCGCGCACGCCCACGAGATCGACATTGCACGCAGGAACGCGCACGACGAGATCGTTCTGCGAGATGATCCGCAAGACGAGGTAGTCGCGGTCCTCTCCCTTGATCTTCCGGGTCTCGATGTCTTCGATGACGGCCGCCCCGTGATTGGGGTAGACCACCGTTTCACCGACCGTAAAAGTCATTGAGAAAGCACCTTTCCTAGAAAACCCAGTCTACCACGGTTCGTTCAGGGCACCCTTGGTTGTTTTTCATCCCGGATGCCCCCGCCCGTCGCCGGCCGTGATTTCCCCGGTCCGGCACCCGCCGGCCATCTGACTTCGCTACGATCAGGCGCGTTGACCGCCTCTTGGGAAAGGCCCCTGCCGTGCGACTGGACCGCTACCGCCGAACCACCCTCGCCGCCGTCGCGGTGGCCGCCGCGCTGACCGCCGGAGCCTGTGGCACCAGCTTCGACGCCCAGACCAACCAGCAGTACCAGGCCGGCATCGGTGCCGATGAGCGCGGCACCGACGTCCAGGTCCTCGGTGCTCTGCTCGTGGCGAACGAAGACGGCAGCGCCACACTGTCGGGAACGCTGGTCAACACCACCGACACCGACCAGCGGCTCACCACAGTCACGCTGGCCGACGCCGACGGCACGCAGTTCGTGCTGGCCAGCGACGACGAGGAGGAACTGCTCGTCGCACCGGGCCAGGCCCGCACCCTCGGCATGGCCGAGGCCGACTCGGACCAGCAGGCCAGCAAGGTCTATACGACGACCGGGATCGACCACCCGGGCCTCTACTACACGCTGACCCTAACCTTCGCCGATGCCGGCGAAGTGACCATCTCGATCCCGTCAGTCGCGCGCAACTCGATCTACGCGGGCGTCGCACTGCCGCCCGGTGCCGACCCGGCCGAGAACGACAAGCGCCCCGGCGACGGTGCCACCGAGGACGACGGCGCGGAAGCCGAGCACGGCACCGACGAGCACTGAACCCGCAGCGGGCGAAGCGGCCGGGGCAGGTCCCTTCGAGGCTCCTCGCAAGCTCGTCGCACCTCAGGGACCGGGGTCGGCCTGGACAGGCGCGTCCTCACTCGTGGGTGGGGACCTCGCCGGTGACCAGGTAGACGACCCGGCGGGCCATCGAGACCGCGTGGTCGCCGATGCGCTCGTAGTAGCGGCCGAGCAGCGCCAGGTCGATGGCCGGCTCGACGCCGTGCTCCCACGAATCGCTGAGCAGCACGCGGAACAGCTCCTTGCGCAGCTTGTCCATCTCGTCGTCGGTGTCCTCGAGCTTGCCGGCCGCGACGAGATCGCGGTTGGCGGCGATCCGCGACGCGGCATGGATCATCTGATCGGCGACCGACGCCATCGCCATGATGGTCGGCTGCAGGTTCTCCGGCACGGCGACCTCCGGCATACGCAGGCGAGCGACCTTGGCGACGTGGACCGACAGGTCCCCCATCCGCTCCAGGTCCGCAAGCATGCGCAGCGTGGCGACCAGCTGGCGCAGGTCGGTGGCGACCGGCTGCTGGGTCGCCAAGAGCAGAAGGGCGCGCTCCTCGATGCCCTCGATGGTCTCGTCGATGGCCTTGTCGCCGTCGATGATCTGCTCGGCGAGCGGCGCGTCGGCGTTGAGCAAAGCGGCGGTGGCAGCGGCAACGGCACGGCGAACCGATCCGGTGAGGCTCACCAGGTCGTCGACGATGGAGTCGAGCTGCTCGTAATAGGAATCACGCATGACCGTGACGGTAGGCGCAAGCGGTGAACGCCAGGCGACGTGGAGTGAACGAGGCATGAACGGCCGCCGAAAGTCCGGCTGTGAGGGGCCTCGTACGGTGATCGTCCGGTGAACTCCGCCGTACGATCACCGATGTGGACGCAGAGGTCGCGTGGGTACTGTCCGGTGCCGTCGGATTCGTCATCGGCGCGCTCGTGACCTTCGTATGGAAGTACGACGAAAGCCGACGAGAGGAGATCCCCGTGCTCGCTGACCCGCCACTCGTACCGGCAGGTGCCGACGCGGTGCTCAAGGCGCTGCCGTCGTCGGCGGTCATCGTCGACGCCTCCGACGAGGTCCGGCAGGCTTCCGCCCCTGCCGTCGCGCTCGGCCTGGTCCGCGACGGAGAACTGCATCCCGACACCCTGGTCGACCTCGTCCGCCAGGTGCGCCGCGACGGCCAGGTGCGCGAGGCGGACGTGGAGGTGCCGGTGCGCCGCTCTGCCCCGCTCCAGGTACACGCCCGTGTCGCCCCGCTGACCTCCCGGCTCGTCCTCGTCCTGGCCGAGGACCGCACCCAGGCCGAACGGCTCAACGCGATCCGCCGGGACTTCGTCGCCAACGTCAGCCACGAGCTGAAGACCCCCATCGGGGCGATCACCCTGCTCGCCGAGGCCGTCGCCGAAGCCACCGACGATCCCGAGGCAGTGGCCCGCTTCGCCGGACGCATGGGCGACGAGGCCGCCCGGCTTACCCGGCTCGTCCAGCAGATCATCGACCTGTCCCGCCTGCAGAACGACGTCCTGAGCGAAGACGTCTCCGCCGTCCGCGTGGCCGACCTCGTCGATGACGCTTGCGAGCACTCAGTGACGGAGGCCGAAGCCAAGCGCATCGACCTGCGCGCGACCACCGACGGCGAGCTGTACGTCCACGGCAACCGGGCGCAACTGCACGCCGCAGTGAGCAACCTGGTCGAGAACGCCGTCACCTACTCTCCGGAGAACTCCCGGGTGGCGGTCTCGGCGCGCCGCGAGGGCGGCAACGTGCTCGTCACCGTGACCGACAACGGCGTCGGCATCGCCGCTCACGAGCTGGACCGGATCTTCGAGCGGTTCTACCGCGTCGACCCTGCCCGCGCCCGCTCGACCGGGGGGACGGGCCTGGGGCTATCGATCGTCAAACACGTCGCCGCCAGCAACGGAGGGACCATCGAGGTGTGGAGCGAACCGGGCACCGGCTCGACGTTCACCCTGATCCTTCCCGCATTCGACCCCGACCTCGACGAGGAGAGACCATGACCAAGGTGTTGGTCGTCGAAGACGAGACCAGTTACAGCGAGGCCCTGTCGTACGTGCTGCGCAAGGAGGGCTTCGACGTGGCCATTGCCGAGACCGGTCCCGATGCGCTAACCGAGTTCGACCGGGGCGGTGCCGACATCGTGCTGCTCGATCTCATGCTGCCGGGCCTGTCGGGAACCGAGGTGTGCCGGCAGATCCGGCAGACGTCGTCCGTGCCGATCATCATGGTCAGCGCGAAGGACACCGAGGTCGACAAGGTCGTGGGCCTGGAACTGGGTGCCGACGACTACGTGACCAAGCCGTACTCGCCGCGCGAGCTGGTCGCCCGCATCCGGGCCGTGCTGCGCCGAGGCGCGGGCGAGGATCTGGACGACGAGACGTCCTTGGAGGTCGGGCGCATCCGCATGGACGTCGACCGGCACCTGGTGACCGTCGACGGGCACGAGGTGCGGCTACCGCTCAAGGAGTTCGAACTGCTGGAGTTCTTCTTACGCAATCCCGGCCGCGTGCTGACCCGCGGGCAACTGATCGACCGGGTGTGGGGGTCGGACTATGTCGGCGACACCAAGACCCTCGACGTTCACGTCAAGCGGCTTCGCGCCAAGATCGAGCCGGACCCGGCCAACCCCTTCACCTTGACCACCGTCCGCGGCCTGGGCTACAAACTCGACAACTGATCCAACCGCCCGGCGAGTCCTATCGACCCTGGTTGGCGACGGCGGCGATGGCCTCGGCGGCAGCTTCGGGATCGAGGTAGGTGCCGCCCTTGACCGTCGGGCGCAGGTTCTCGTCGAGTTCGTAGACCAGCGGGATGCCCGTGGGGATATTCAAGCCCACGATCTCGTCCTCGCCGATGCCGTCCAGGTGCTTGACCAGCGCGCGCAGCGAGTTGCCGTGGGCGGTGACCAGCACCGTCTTGCCCGAGTAGAGGTCCGGGACGATGCGGTCGTACCAGTACGGCAGCAGCCGGTCGAGCACGTCGGCCAGGCATTCGGTGCGCGGCAGCAGCTCGTCGGGCAGATCGGCGTAACGCGCGTCGTCGGACTGGCTGAACTCCGAGTCGTCGTCGAGCGGCGGCGGCGGGGTGTCGTAAGAGCGGCGCCAGACCATGAACTGCTCCTCGCCGAACTCCTCCAGCGTCGCCTTCTTGTCCTTGCCCTGCAGCGCGCCGTAGTGACGCTCGTTGAGCCGCCAGGACCGGCGCACGGGGATCCAGTGACGGTCGACGCCGTCGAGCACGATCTGCGCGGTGCGGATGGCGCGGCGAAGCACCGAGGTGTGCAGCACGTCGGGGGCGATCCCGGCCTCGGCGAACAGTTCGGCACCGCGAACGGCCTCGGCCACGCCCTGCTCGTTGAGATCGACGTCGACCCAACCGGTGAACAAGTTCTTGGCATTCCATTCGCTGTGGCCGTGGCGCAACAGGACAAGCGTGTAGGTCATGGGCCGAGCCTAGCGAGTCGGCACCTCAGGGGGCTTGTTCGCCCGCCACGCGCTCCAGGACCCGCAGATACTCGTGCTGAGAATGTACGCCACAGACCGACCAGCGATCATCGACCACGACGCCGGGCAGTTCGTTCGAGCCGAGGCCGATCGAGTCGATGGCGAGCGAGGCCTCGTGCTGGGCGCGGACCGCTTCGGCGTATTCGTTGCTGGCCAGCAGGGCCTCGGCGGTCTCCATGTCGAGGCCGACGAGCGCCGCGCGCGCGGCGAGTACGCCGTGGTCGGCGATGTCGGCACCCTCCAGCAGGTGCGCCCGCCACAACTGCTGGGCGAGGTCGTACTGAACCCCCGGACCGGCCTCGTCGGCCCAGGTCAGCAACCGCCAGGCATCGAAGGAGTTGGCCTCGACGGCATCGGCGAAGTTGAGGTCGATGCCGGTGATGCGGGCGGCCCCGGAGACGCGGATGTTGAGCAGCTCGGCCCTGTCGGCCCCGCCCAGGCGTTCGGACAGAGCGGCCATGAGCGGACGCCCGTCGGACGGCGCGTCGGGGGCGAGCAGGTGCGCGCGCAGTGTGACGCGGACCGGCTCGCCCGTGACGATCGTGTAGGTAGCCGCAGCGCGGGTGAAGCGCGTGGCACCGATGAACGACCACGGATCGGTGACATCGACGAACAAAGTGGCCTTCATACCCCCACGCTACCGACGGGGTGTGACCATCCTGCCGCGTCAGAGGCGATCGGCGGCGAACGAGCCGTCACCCGTCCGGGATGCAAGACACGGCGAAGACTGCAGCGCAACGTGCCCCACACTCGCTCCCATGAGTCTGCGCTTCGACTGGTTCCTGCCCACCACCGGCGACAGCCGCGCCCTCGTCGGCGGCGGCCACACCATCCCGACCAACCTCGGACGCGACGGCAGACCGCAGACCGCCGGGCGCTTCCGCGAGCCGGATCTGAAGTACCTCGCACACGTCGCACGCACGGCCGAGGACCTGGGCTTCGACGCCGTCCTCACCCCGACCGGCACCCCCTGTGAGGACGCCTGGGTGGTTGCTTCTGCCCTGATCCCGGAGACGACTCGGCTGAAGTTCCTCCTGGCACTGCGGCCCGGACTCATCAGCCCGACGCTGCTGGCCCAGATGGCCTCGACCTTCCAGCGGCTCTCCGACGACCGACTACTGCTCAACGTCGTGGTCGGCGGCGACCCGGCCGAGCAACGGCGCTTCGGCGACCGCGTCGCCAAAGACGACCGCTACGAACGGGCCGCCGAGTTCATCCAGGTCTTCCGCCAGGCCCTCACCGCCGGCGGCGGCAGCTTCAGCGGCAGCTACTACGACGTCGAGGACGCCCGCACCCGGCAGGCCGCCGCCGCACCGGAGATCTACCTCGGCGGGTCGTCGGCCGCCGCCGGGCCGGTGACGGCGGCGCACACCGACGTCTACCTCACGTGGGGAGAACCGCCGTCCGCAGTGGCCGAGAAAGTCGAGTGGATCCGCAAGCTCGCCGCCGACGAGGGCCGTACAGTGCGCTTCGGCGTCCGTCTTCACACAATCACGCGCGACCGCTCCGAGGACGCCTGGGCCGTCGCCGACGCCATGCTCGCCGCACTCGATCCCGCCGACGTGGCCCGCGCGCAGGAGGTCCTGGCAGCGAGCGAGTCCGAGGGTCAGAAGCGGATGCGCGAACTGCACGGCGGCCGGTTCGACGCCTCCGACGCCCGCTCGCTGGAGATCCATCCGGGCCTGTGGTCGGGGGTGGGCCTCATGCGCAGCGGTGCCGGGACCGCCTTGGTCGGCAGCCACAGCGAGGTCGCCGACCTCATCGAGGAGTACGCGGCGGTCGGCATCGAGGAGTTCGTCCTGTCGGGATACCCGCACGTCGAGGAGGCCTACTGGGTCGCCGAGGGCGTCTTCCCCCTGCTGCGCCGCCGCGGCCTGCTGGCCTGACCGCCTCCCGCTCCGCTGCGGAAACCGGTCAGCGGGGGGCGTGGGTGCCGAAACTACGGCACCAGTACGTCAGCGGACCGGAGGTAGAACAGGCCTGGGCCCCCGTCACATCGCCGAGGACCAACGTGTGGTCGCCGGCCTCGACCAGGCGCGACACGCGCAGCGCAACCCACGCATGCCGCTCGGCCAAGGCCGGCGCGTCATTCTCGATCCGCCAGCCGATCCCGGCGAACCGATCCTCGTCACTGCGGCTCGCAAACCGCAACGCGAGGTCGCTCTGATGCGCTGCCAACACGTTCACGCCGACCACCGATCCCACCGCGATCCTCCCCAGGAGCCGCGAACCTGCATCGAGCGCGAACGACAACATCGGCGGTGACATCGACAGCGACATGAAGGCGCTCACCGTCGTTCCGTACGGCACGCCGTCGCGCAGCGTGGTGACAACCGCGACAGGAGCGGCCACCTGGCCCATCGCACCACGGAAAGCGTGCTGCAACGGGGTGTCGACATCGGGGGCGAGCGTGGTGGTCATACCGGGACACTAAGAGGCCGATCTAAGCCGATGAAGGCCGTCCCACATATCGGACGGAGCCGATGCGCGGCGACGAGGCGGGGTAAGGGGGAACCTGGTCATTGCCCCCCGCAAGCAGGAGGGGCCACCGGTGCGAGCGCAGCACACCGGGTCCTGAGGTCGCGCGCGCCGCGTTTACCGCATCGGCCGGGTCCCACCGCGCGGTGGCCACCGACTGAGACGACCCCTGGACCGGCCATCCAAGCGCCTAGCGTCCTTTCCCGTGAGCTACCTCCGACCCCCGGCACTGCGCCACCGCGCCCTCGCCGCGCTGCCGCACCTGCTGTTGATCGCCGCCGTCCTCGGTGTCTGGACCGCCGTCGCCGCAGCCGACCTCGTGACCCCGCACTACCTGACTCCCAGCCCGCGCGAGGTCTGGGACGCCTTCGTCCGCGCCAACACCGACCATCCCGTCGGCGGCGGCGTCGACCGCATCGTGCGCGGCGAGGAGAACTACTACCTGTGGGAGCACCTGCTCGCCAGCCTGCAGCGCATCGGCCTGGGCCTGCTGTTCGGGATCGCCACCGGCATCCCGCTGGGCCTGCTCATGGGCATACGCGCAGTCGGCGCACTGCTCGGTCCCTACGTCGACTTCCTGCGCTCGATCCCGCCGCTGGCCTACATCGGCTTCCTCGTCGCCTGGTTCGGCATCTACGACACCTCGAAGGTCTGGCTGCTGTTCCTCGCCGCGTTCCCGCCCATCGCGCTGGCGACCGTCAACGGGGTGCGCGGCGTGCGCGAGGACTACCTCGACGCCATCCGCACCCTCGGCGCGAGCCGGTGGCAGACCGCCACCCACGTTCTTCTCCCGGCGACGCTGCCGGACATCCTCAGCGGCCTGCGGGTCGCCGTCGGGTTCGCCTGGACGACCGTCGTCGCCGCCGAACTCGTCAACGGACTGCCGGGCATCGGGGGCCTGGCCTACCTCTCGGGGTCGCAGAACAAGACCGCCCTGTCGGTCGCCTGCATCATCGTCATCGGCCTGACCGCCATCGCCCTTGACGCTCTCATCCGCATCACCGAACGCCAGCTCGTCGGCTGGCGAGGAAAGGACTGACATGACCATCTCCCGTACCCGCTCCCTCGCGGCGGCCACCGCCTCTGCGGCACTGCTCGCGGGCCTGTCGGCGTGCAGCCTCGGCGGCTCCGACACCAAGGCCGACGCCGATGCCTGCCCGTGGGAGGCCGACGAGTCCGTCACCGCGACGGTCCGCATCGGTTACCAGAAGATCCCCAACGGCGACGTGATCGTCAAGGACCAGAAGATCCTCGAGAACTGCCTCCCGAACGCCACGATCAAGTGGAGCAACTTCGCCTCCGGCGGCGACGTCATCCAGGCCTTCGGCGGCGGCAGCCTCGACATCGGCCTGGCCGGCTCCTCCCCCAGCACGAAGGCGCTGTCGGAGCCGCTGAACCTGCCGGTCTCGGTCATCTGGATCCACGATGTGATCGGCTCGGCCGAATCGCTCGTGGTGCAGCCCGGCACGGCCACCGACATCACCGGACTCGTCGGCAAGACCATCGCCACGCCGTTCGGCTCGACCGCGCACTTCTCGCTGCTGCAGGCCATCGCCGATGCCGGTCAGGACCCGGCCGACTACCACCTCGTCAACTCCGAGCCGGAGCAGATCGCGCCGGCCTGGGGTCGCGGTGACATCGACGCAGCGTGGATCTGGGATCCGACGCTGAGCGAGTTGACCAAGGAAGGCGGCGAGGTGATCTTGACCAGCGAGGACACCGCCGAGGCCGGCAAGCCGACCTACGATCTGGCCCTGGCCGACAACACCTTCATCGCCGAGAACCCGGAGGTGCTGGAGACCTGGGCCAAGGCACAGGACTACGCGGTCGCGCAGATCAAGGACGATCCGGAGAAGGCGGCCGAGAGCGTCGCGGTCGAGGTCGGGGTGACGACCGAGGAAGCCGAGGCACTGTTCGACGGCTTCGTGTTCCTGTCCGCCGCCGAGCAGGCCGGGCCGGAGTACCTGGGCGGCAAGCTCGGCCAGGACCTGTTCGCCACCGCGCAGTTCCTCCTCACGCAGGACGGCATCGCGGCCGTCGCCGACGCTTCGGTGTACGCCGCCGGCGTCGACGCGGAGCCGGCCGAGAGCGCAGCGACCTCATGACGACGCAGCGCCTCGCCGTCCGTGGCCTGGAGCACGAGTTCCGGGCCGCGGGCGGCGCGGTGCCCGCCCTCGCGCGCATCGACCTGACCATCGAGCCGGGCGAGTTCGTGACGCTGGCCGGACCGTCCGGCTGCGGCAAGAGCACATTGCTGCGGCTGCTCGCCGGACTGTTGCGCCCCAGCACGGGCACGATCACGCTCGGCGACAACCCCATCACCGGGCCGGGTGCCGAGCGCGGCGTGGTGTTCCAGCGGCCCGCGCTGTATCCGTGGCTGACGGTGCGCGACAACGTCGCCGTCGGCCTGAAACTGCGCGGGGTGGGCCGGGACGAGCGCCGAGAGACCGCCGACCGCCACCTGGCGACCGTGGGCCTCACCGATGCCGCCGACCGCAAGCCGTACGAGTTGTCCGGCGGGATGCAGCAGCGGGCGCAGATCGCGCGCGTGCTCGCCGGGGACCCCGACATCGTCTTGATGGACGAGCCGTTCGGCGCGCTCGACGCCCTGACCCGCGAGCGCCTGCAGGCCGAGCTGCTGGCGCTGTGGCGGCGCACCGGCAAGACCATCGTCTTCATCACGCACAGCGTCGACGAGGCGGTCTATCTCGGGTCGCGGGTGCTGGTGATGAGTCCGCGACCGGGGCGGATCGTGTTCGACGAGTCGGCGCGATTCCTGCGCGACGGGCAGCCGGTACCCACCGACGAGGTGCGCACGCTGCCGGAGTTCACCGCCCTGGCCGCCCGCGTGCGCGACGCCATCTCCGAGCGGTAGGGGTACGCCCGGTCCCTGAGGCGCACAGCTCGCACCTCCGGGACCGGGCACAGGGCCGTTCGGGACGGATCTCTATTTTTTGTCCATGCCTCGACCGCTCGCGGACACACCGTGAACCGCACCGCCTGGGCCGCCCTGCTGGCCCACTCGGTCCTCGTGCAGGCGATCACCTTCCTCCTGCGCCCGGCCAGCACCTATCAGGCCCTCGCGCTCGACGTGCCCGGCGGCGCGCTCGGTGCCATCGGCGCGACCTTCGCCGTCGTCCCGCTGGTGCTGGCGCTGCCCGTCGGCGGACTCGTCGACCGGCTCGGCGAGAAGACCCTGATGCTGGCCGGCGGCGTCCTCATGGTGGCGGCCTCGGCGACCTTCCTGCTGTTCACCGCCTCGGTCGCCGGACTCGTCCTGGCCAATGCGCTGCTCGGCGCGGCCCACCTGGCCTGCGTGATCGGCCAGCAGGCGCTCGTCGCCAATACCGCCGCCTCCGATGAACTCGACGCCCGCTTCGGCTACTACACCTTCATGGCGTCCCTCGGCCAGGCCGCCGGGCCGAGCCTCATCGCGGCGGTCGGCGGATCCTCGACCCAGCCCGACACCCGGCCGATCTTCGCCCTCGCGCTGGGCATGAGCATCGCCATGCTCGTGACGGCGCTCGCCGTACCGCACCGGCACCCGGTGCCCCGCGAGCGCGGCGAGACCCGCGGCGGCCTCGTGACCCTGCTGCGCACCCCCGGTCTCGGCCGGGCGCTCACCACCAGCGCGATCATCCTGTCGGCGGTCGACCTGACACTCGTCTATCTGCCCGCGCTCGGCGCCGAGCGCTCCCTGCCGGCGGCCGTCATCGGCGCGCTGTTGACCGTGCGCGCGGTGTTCTCGATGATCTCGCGGGTGATGCTCGGCCGGCTGTCGCGCTGGTGGGGTCGCACGCGGCTGATGGCCGGCTCCATCGGCGTCTCGGCCGCCGCGCTGGCGGCCTGCGCCGTGCCGATGCCTCCGGCGGCGCTGCTGGCCGTGGTCGCGGTGCTGGGTCTCGGTCTCGGCGTGGGCCAGCCCCTGACGATGTCGTGGCTGACCGAGCAGGCACCGCCGACCCATCGCGGCCAGGCCCTGTCGCTGCGGCTCGCCGGCAACCGCATCGGCCAGGTCGTCATCCCCACCGCGCTCGGGGCGGCCGCACTCGGCACCGGGGCGTCCGGGGTGCTCGCCGCGACCGGCCTGGCCGTCGGCACCTCGGCCCTGCTCCTGCGCGGCTTCAGCATCGATCACCGGGTTGGCGAGGTCGACCACTGAAGGAAATGCTGGTCACGAGATCGACAACGTCGAGCTGGTCGACCGGCTTTCCGGTCGCCAGCGCGTACGCGAGGCGGTGGGGCCGTAGGGTTCGCTGGGAACCGTTAGGCGCGGTGATCCAGAACCGGCCGTAGCCGGCAATCGCGCTCCCCTGGCCCGCGCGCGACGTTCTCCCAGAATCGAGTGACGTCAGCGGCGGGCAACGGCCATGCGAGGGTGTCGACTATGAGCAATGCCAGTGGAGGGTGTCAGCGTATTCGCTGACACCCTCCACTGATGGATCGGAACCTTGGTTGGCCACCTTGACTGGATCAACTCAGAGGAACCTGGCTGACAGATGTACTACTTGACATCCAGCACAACCGTTTTCATCTTCGCACGGACCTTGGGATTGCTCTCCGTATGGTATCCCCAGTTCCACGGCGCCCCATCACGATCAGCAGTATGCTGGGCCATTTTGTCACCTTTACCACCAGTGATCTGGTTGTAATTCCGCTTCTTTCCAGAATCGTAGTAGTTGATAAAGGTTCCAGATCCGGTCGACATGGAAACATGGGAGTACCCATTCCCCTTGCCCCAATCGTAGACGTACACGTCGCCTCGAGCTGCGGGCGAATTTGCAGCGCCCATACTTACCGATCGATAAACAGCGCGCTTTGATCCGTCAACCATGAACTGACGGAAGGCTCCGACATTGATCCAGCTGGTACTCTTGCTGTGATTTGACTTGTTGTAGTACCAACGGTACGTGTACGCAGGTCCCCATTGCGGTGATCCGCCAGCAGCCATCGCCTGCGAGACAAAGTTGGCGCAGTCATTGGTCTGTCGCTTGTATGCGGAGTTGCCACAACTCTTTCCGTTGCAGGCATACTTCTGTGCGTATGCGGCAGCATTTGCTCCGTTATAACCCGAGGCGACACTCGGCGAAGCCAGAGCAACACCCACAAGGAAAGATCCGCTGACAAGAAGTGCGGTAACAAGCAGCCGGATCGCTTTACCGTTGATTGCGCTAATCATCAGTCCTCATTTCCAAAGTCTGCACTATCGATAATAGTCACGTTAGACAATCGCCAACCACTGCCAACCCCAAGCAGCCCCGACACATACTGCAAGGTCATCTGGTATTGGTCATCCGGGTCGCTCTTCCATCCATCAGGAAGCTTGTAAGAGTTATGCCCCAGGAATGTCGCAGTGGCGGCATTCCCATCAACTTGAACACCTTGCCACTCACTCACAGTAAAAGAGTTATCACTATAAGGGATATAGTTCGGGTCCGCTGCCGCCAACTGCAAAGAACTCAGCCACGTTTGCACCTCGCCAGCCACGACCTGCGGTGACCAAACGTTCTTCAGCGTTGTGTCCACTAGAGTGACTGCGCTCGTTGCCGTAACTGCAACTGTCCTGAGCGAAGGTTCGAGATTTGGCATTCGACCGACAGAGGCGTCCTGCCGGAGGAGAATGGGAACCGCCGTCTTGACAGCAAGAACCTTCGCTGCGTCTCCCGAATCGGCAACTGGCTCAACAACCTCCGCCGTACCAAACTCAACTTCACCCGGGTCAACGATTTGCGACTCACTGATCGCACTCTGCTTTTCGGGTGTCAACTCTTCGGCCGAGAACGAACTATTACCCTCGCCGTCAGCATAAACGGTCCCAATGGTCGCTATTCCAGCGAGGAAAGCCACCAGGGACACTGTCAGAACCCTCATTCCTTCACCTCATTCTTTCGGAAGGCTATGATTCTTGAATTTAAGATCTTGGCTAGTTCAGTCACCCACGCGCCGACCTTGAAGCCAACCCGCGCCACATCTTCAGGAAGATAAAGATACTGGCAAGGAAAATTATTGAACCCAATACTCCACTGATACCGGAAAGATATATCCTTGATTTTGCTTTCTCAGTGCAAGCAACATCGAACTCGTGTTGATCGGTGCGAAATTCCCCGCCAGAATATGTTGAATCGCTAAAGTATGCGCGCCAGGATGACCCGCAGTCCGTCCCTCTTTCCGGATCAGATGTCGATGCATCGACATGAGATAACAGGAAGCCTGCCGAGACCGTCAGGAGGAATATTCCAACCAGCAATGATGCAACGATCCGACCGCATTTCACTTCGGAAGGCTAGCGAGAATTTCGCTTGCCCACCATAGTTACAAAGAACTATTGAATAACTATGCCGTTTCGTGCTATTGATTTTACGATTGTTGAATCTTTCATCATTTTGATGATGTGGGTTCAGGTGCCTCAGAGTCAGGTCACCTTGTCGACTGGCAGAGGCCAGGAGATGGCGTGCGCTACCCGGCAGCCCTGCCGGCGAGGTGGCGTCGGACCGTGTTCGCGCCGACGCTGAGCGTCCGGGCTATCTGCGCGTACGACCGGTCCTCCTCGCGCATGGCGCGCGTGGCCTGGATCTTCTCGGACGTCATCACCGTTGGCCGTCCTCCGACACGCCCTTGCGCGCGTGCGTGCGCCAAGTTCCGGCGCGTGTTCTCACGGATCGTCTGCACCCGGAGCTGCGCGAGGACGGCGAGGATGCCGACGACGGCTTGGCCCATCGCCGTCGACTGGTCAATGTCGAGGAAGGACTCGGCGAGGCTCCTGAGCCGGACGGTCCCTCGTGCAACTCGACTCGCCGTGGTCGACGAAGACACGGCTGCAACCCGCTTCGCGCAGCTCCGCCTCCTGCGCGTCAAGGCTCTGGTCGCGCGTCGACACTCGGCCGTATCCGATGAGCGTCATCGCTCGTAGTCTTCCGGGTCCGGCAAGTCGATGGCGGGGTCGACGGCTGACGGCGACCGCTCGACCGCGATGTGCTCGAAGACAGGGATCAGGCTGTCTGGCACAGGCGCGTAGCTCCCGCGATCCGGGCCGCTCATCTTGCTCGCGTTGTTCCAGATATAGGGGCTGACGCGATCGAACTGGAGGGTATACGGGGACTGTTCCGCGACGTGTTCCATGAAAACCTTCGAGGTCCGCCCGTTGCCCTCACGGAAAGGATGGGCCTGGTTCAGATGAGCGAACACGTTGGCCGCCGCCCGTGCGAACTGAGGTCGATCCAGGCGCGCCCACTGGGCGCTTCGCACGATCCGGTTCACGTCTTCGAAGTAGCGATCCACCTGGCCGCTAGAGACATCGGCGAAATCGCTCACGTCCTTCGCCATGCCGACGGTGCGTTCCTCCCCAGCCCACTCGTACACGTCCTGGAACAAGTACCTGTGGATGGCGCGGACGCGCACAGCGTCGTAGGTTCTGGGAATGTCCACGACGCCACGGTGAATCTCAAACGCTCGTCGAGCCGTGCTGACATACTCCTTCCGCGCGAGCGCGTCAGGATCACGTTCGTCGTAGAGGTTCCGCAGAGTCCCCTCTCTGGTGGCTGGGTTGAACGTCTCCGGGTAGAAATACGATTCCCAGCTGTCGAACCGTCCGGCCATCACATGCCGACGGCGGCAGGCCTCACGACTCGCTCAGCCGTAGCGAGCGCGCGCCGCTGGTACTCATCACCGTCGATAGCGCCACGAGCGAAATCAGTGAGGTTCTCCACGTCCTCCCGCGTCGGCTCAAAGCCCTCGTGCCACCCGGCAGCAAGCGCCTGGACGACCGCGTCACGCTGCGCGGCGTCAAGGGACGCGAACAACTCCGGCCAACGCTCCTCAATATCAAACTGTCGAACCATGAGGCGTCCTTCCATCGGGCAACTGATCCTCAACCCATCCAGGGTTTCAGTGACTCCATTCAACTTCAGTTGCGCCAAAAACGTCTAGTGAAAGTTGTGGATCAGAAAGGTTTGGCAACAGTATTAGGTCGTGTTGATCAAGTTGGTCTTGATCCAGATCAGGGTCGCGGCGAGGCAGATGCCAGCGCGGTAGTTGCGGGCGAGTTTGTCTGAGCGCATCGCGATACCGCGCCACTGCTTGAGCCTGTTGA
>NZ_JASGDU010000012.1:0-38883 GCF_047607065.1 Aeromicrobium sp. | reverse complement strand
GCCCGCAATCGGCCCTACAGTCCCGAAAGGCGGACGCAGGGCAGCAAGGCAGCAGCCCGAAACAGGTCCCTACGCCCGTCCCCAGGCTCGCTCACCCGCCGATGGCCTATAGATCAGCGATTCCTTAGATTCTGCGCCATGTCGTCGTGGGTGTGGACTCGTGGTCGGATTGCAGCGGTGGTGGCGGGTGCGTTGGTGCCTGTTGTGGTCGCGGTGGTGGCGTTGGTGGTGGTGTTGAACCGTGGAGGGGGTCCCGCGCCGGATCGGGAGGCCGATCGGGAGGTGCCTGCGGTGCCGACGGTGGTGGTGTTGGATGCGTCGGCGTCGATGTTGGCCGATGATGCGCCGGGGGTGCGTTTTGATGCGGCTCGGGCGGCGGTGAACTCGTTGGTGGAGGGGTTGCCCGTCTCGCATGAGCTCGGGTTGGTGGTGTACGGCACGGGGACGGGCAGTAGTGATGCTGAGCAGGTGGCGGGGTGCGCGGATGTGTCGACGCTGATCGAGCCTGGTCCGTTGGATAAGGGGGAGTTCACGTCGGCGGTGGAGGGGGTGACGCCGAGCGGGTTCACGCCGATGGGGTTGGCGTTGCAGACGGCTGCCGAGCAACTGCCGGGTTCGGGTGAGCGGGCGGTGGTGGTGGTTTCTGATGGTGAGGATCGGTGTGGGGAGTTGGGTTTGGGTCCGGAGCCGTGTGAGGTGGCTGGTGATCTGGCTGAGGCTGGGGTGACGGTGCATACGGTGGGGTTCAAGACTGGCGGGAATGCTGCGGCCACGGGGCAGTTGGAGTGTGTGTCTGAGGCGACGGGTGGGTTGTCGTTGGATGCGGCGAACCCGGCGCAGTTGGAGGCGCGGTTGCCTGCGGTGTTGAACCCGGCCTGGGCGGCGACCACGATCCAGCCGAGCGGGTATCGGGGTGTGGTGCCGGGGATGACGGTTGACGAGGTTCGGGCTGCGGCGGAGCAGGCGGGCGAGGAGTTCGAGGCCGATCTTGCCGGGTCGGGGACGGTGGAGGTCGTGTATGTGGACTGCACGCTGGTGTTCACCGATGGGGTCCTGACGCAGGTGGTCTCCGATGACAAGAGCATGCAGACTCTCGATGGTGTCGGGATCGGTGATGACATCAGCGACGCTGAAGCCCTGTATGGGCTGCCCGATACGCCTTCGGTGCCTGAGGAGGACCACACGGTCATTTATGCCGCTGACGAGGCTGCGGGTACGGGGTATGAGATCACCTACAAGCCCAAGACCACCAGTGAAAAGTTGAGCGGCAAGATCACCAAGATCGTCCTCTGCAAGTGCGCGCCGGTACGTACGCTCACCGCCGAACCCCGGTCTGCCTCCGATGTGGCGAGCTACGTCGGCGGTGATGTCGTCAGTGACGCCCTGACGGTGAGGCATCCGTATCTGGGCGAGCTGATCGTCATTGCCCACCGTGGCGGAGACGACGTCTACTGGGAAAACGCCGCGTTCATCTCGGCCTTCACTCCCGACGGCGAAGAGGTGTGGGTCAGTGATCCGGTCAGTGCGTATCCAAGCGAGGACTTCGGCTTTGCCGAGCCGGCGGCGGATGCTTCGGGCAATCTGTTCGCTCACTTCAACCCCGGGCGCTACGACGGCACCATCGTGATGCGCGCAACGCCAACGGGATTCGAGGAGGTACCGCAGAGCCGCCGGGACGAGAGCGGGTATCTGAGTGAGTTCTACGGATCGGAACTGATCGGCCCCGGAGCGGACGGTCTCTACGTGATCCGGTCGGCGAGCAACGACTGCACCCCCGATTGCGCCGGAGGGGAGATGACCTACGTCGACTATCGATGGGACGGCTCGGCCTACGTCCGGTGACGGGAGCGCCCTGCGAGACCCGGTTCACCTTGTCGGGGAGTCGCTTAGGACATACTGGTGGCCGTCCGAACCCGAGGGGGCGTGATGGCGCAGGCCGACGGTGCCTACGAGACCTTGGTCGAGCGCGCCCGCGCGGGTGATCCGGAGGCCTTCGGCAACCTGGTGACGCAGAGCCGCGACATCTTGTGGTCGGTATGCCTGCGCATCACTGCAGACCCGCTCGACGCCGAAGACGCCTTGCAGGACACGCTCATCGCGGCCTGGCAGAACATCGGCAAGTTCCGCGGCAACGCGAAGTTCAGTACCTGGTGCTACCGGATCGCCGCGAACGCCTCCATCGCGGTGTGCCGCAAGCGCCGGTCGGTCCCCGTCGACACCGACGACATCGCCGGACTGCTCATCGCCGCCGACTCGACCGGGCAGGTCGACGACCGAGACCTCATCACTGCGGCGCTGCGGGAGGTCTCGCCGGACTTCCGTGAGGCGCTGGTGCTGCGCGAGTACGGCGACATGACCTACGACGAGATCGCCACGCACCAGGGGATCGGCGTGCAGACCGTCAAGAGCCGGATCAACCGGGCGCGCACCCAGCTGGCCGACGCCGTCCGCGCCGCCACCGCCTGAGCCGCCTTTCGAGGCTCGTCGCACGTTCTTCGTTCCTCGGTCCCTGAGGTGCGTAGGCCGCTTGCGGCCGAGCCTCGAAGGGACTCGCCATCGCAGGCTTCGAGGCTCGCTCGTTCCTCGCTCGCACCTCAGCCAGCGGGACCTATCGGCGCAACCTCTCGTTGCCGTTTGCCCCGGCCATTCCGCGCCGCCACCGCCTGAGCCGCCTTTCGAGGCTCGTCGCACGTTCCTCGGTCCCTGAGGTGCGTAGGCCGCCTGCGGCCGAGCCTCGAAGGGACCCGCCATCGCAGGCTTCGAGGCTCGCTCGTTCCTCGCTCGCACCTCAGCCAACGGGACCTATCGGCGTAGCCTCTTATCGCCGCTTGCCCCGGCCGTTCCGCGCCGCCACAGCCAGTACCAGGAGGAAGTCCCGCGATGAACACCTACGACTTCACCATCCACCTTGACCGCAGCCTTACCGACGACGATTACGACCTCCTCCCCCTGAAGGCCATCGCCGAGAGGGTCGGCCGTACTTACGAGAGCGTCCGCCTGCTGTCCCTCGGCAAGCGAGGCCCCGGCGGCTTCCCTGCGCCCATGTCCGGTGAAGGCTGGTCCCTCTACTCCTGGACCGTCGTCGCTGACTGGTTCACCAAGCACTTCGGTGATGACCTGGCGACCGGCGAGCACGCCCGGATCGCCGCCGCCGCTGACCACCTCCTCCGCGCTCGCGCGCTCATGCCCGCCCTGTCAGACCTGGGCGCCCTCGCCTCCTGAGCCGACAGCGTCCCGACGCCCCGCAGGACCGGACCGGTGGCGGTGGCCGCAGACAGACCTCAGTACGATGCGGCCTATGTCTGCCGAGATGCCGGCCGCCCAGGTGGCCGTTCCGCTCGCCGAGGGGCTGAACCCGACGCGCGAGGCGTGGGAGAAGGCCGCAGCGGCCGTCCTGCGCAAGACGCGCAAACTCGCCGAGGACGCCCCGGACGCCGATGCCTGGGTCAGGCTCACGACCCGCACGCTGGACGGCATCGAGGTCACGCCGCTCGGCACCCCAGCGCTGTCGTCGCCACTGCCGGCCACCGGCCTTCCCGGCCAGACCCCCTACACGCGCGGCACCCAGGCGGTCCGCGAGAACCGCGCCTGGGACATCCGGGGCTGGTTCACCGACCCCGATGCCCAGAGGAGTGCTGACGACGTCCTCACTGATCTGGAGAACGGCGTCAACTCGCTGTGGCTGACGCTCGGTGCCGACGGCGTGCCCGCCGACGCGCTCGCGCGCATCCTCGAACCGGTCTTCCTCGACCTCGCGCCCGTCGTCGTGCAGGACCCCCACGACCCGCTCGGCGCGGCGCGCGCCCTGGCTGCGGTCATCGAGGACAAGGCCGTTCAGGCGCACCCCGGCACGAACCTCGGCGTCGACCCCCTCGGCAACGCCATCCGAGGCAGCGGCGAGACCGACCCGGACATCGCCGTCGAGGCCGCCCGGATCGCGCTGCCGCTCGGCATCAAGGCCATCGTGATCGACGGCACGGCGGTCCACGACCAGGGTGCCTCCGATGTGCAGGAACTCGCCTACTTACTCGCTACCGGAGCGGCCTACCTGCGCCTGCTGACCGAGGCCGGATTCAGTGTCGACGAGGCCGCAGGCCTGCTGGAGTTCCGCATCGCGGCGACCGACGAACAGTTCCCGACCATCGCCAAGTTCCGCGCGGCCCGTCGCACCTGGGCGCGGGCGGCCGAGTTGAGCGGCGTCGCCGGGGATCTTCGCGGCCAGCTGCAGCACGCGGTCACCTCGCGGCCGATGATGACCCGCTACGACCCGTACGTGAACATGCTCCGCACGACGGTCGCCTCCTTCGCCGCAGGCGTCGGCGGGGCCGCCTCGGTCACGGTCATGCCGTTCGACGAACCGCTCGGCCTGCCGGAGGCATTCAGCCGCCGCATCGCGCGCAACACCTCCAGCCTGCTCATCAGCGAGTCGCACGTCGCCAAGGTCACCGATCCCGGTGGCGGTTCGCACGTGATTGAGAAGCTGACCGACGATCTCGCCCGCACCGCGTGGGCGTCCTTCGGCGGCATCGAGGAGGCCGGCGGCGTGCTCGCCGCGCGGGACCGGATCATCGCCCGCATCGCCGAGACCGTCGAGGCGCGCGCGGCCAAGATCGCCAAGCGCTCGATGCCGCTGACCGGTGTCAGCGAGTTCCCGAACCTCCACGAGGAGCTGCCCGAGCGCCGCCCCTACCCGAGCGCGCCTCAGGTCTTCCGCTACGCCCACGAGTACGAGGCGATGCGCGACGAACCGGCCGCGACGAAGGTCTTCTTGGCCACGATGGGGCCGGTCGCGGCGCACACCGCGCGGGCGACCTTCGCCAGCAACCTGCTGGCCGCCGGCGGCATCGACGTCGTCAGTGCCGGTGCCACCGACGGTGCCCCGGCGGTCGTCGCGGCCTACGACGGCTCGCCGGTCGCCTGCGTCGCGGGCACGGACGCCGCCTACGGCGAATGGGGAGCCGATCTCGTCGCCGCGCTGCGTGAGGCGGGCGTACGCCACGTGATCGTCGCGGGCAAGGCAGATATCGGTGCCGACGACCAGGCGTTCGCGGGCCTCGACGCCCTGGCCTTCCTGCGCCGCACCCGAGAGGAACTGGCGAAATGATGAGTACCGCAGGACTCGTCGGGCCTCAGTCGCCGGTGGTTGAGATGCGAGGCCGCCAGCGGCCGAGCCTCGAAACCACCCGAGAGGAGCAGGCCGCATGACGGTACCCAGCAGTTTCGCCGGACTGCCACTCGATCCCGAGCAGGCACCCATCCCCGATGCCGACGCCTACACGCAGGCGGCCGGCGGCTCCGAGCCGTGGCTCGCGCCCGAGGGCATCGGCATCAAGGAGCTGTACACGCCCGCCGACCTCGAGGGCCTCGACGCGCTCGACACCTATCCGGGCCAGGCCCCGTTCCTGCGCGGCCCGTATCCGGCGATGTACACCACCCAGCCGTGGACGATCCGCCAGTACGCGGGCTTCTCGACCGCCGAGGAGTCCAACGCCTTCTACCGCCGCAACCTCGCGGCCGGCCAGAAGGGCCTGTCGGTCGCCTTCGACCTGGCCACCCATCGCGGCTACGACTCCGACCACCCGCGCGTGCGCGGTGACGTCGGCATGGCTGGCGTCGCCATCGACTCGATCTACGACACCCGCACCCTCTTCGACGGAATCCCGCTGGACCAGATGAGCGTGTCGATGACGATGAACGGTGCCGTGCTGCCCGTGCTCGCGCTCTATATCG
Source organism: Aeromicrobium sp. (assembly GCF_047607065.1). GTDB lineage: Bacteria > Actinomycetota > Actinomycetes > Propionibacteriales > Nocardioidaceae > Aeromicrobium. The sequence goes on along the minus strand of NZ_JASGDU010000012.1, from coordinate 33,153 downwards.
TCGCGGCCGAGGAGCAGGGCGTGAAGCCCGAACAGCTGGCCGGAACCATTCAGAACGACATTCTGAAAGAGTTCATGGTCCGCAACACCTACATCTACCCGCCGGCACCGTCGATGCGGATCATCTCCGACATCTTCGCGTACACGGCGGCCAAGATGCCGCGGTTCAACTCCATCTCGATCTCCGGCTATCACATCCAGGAGGCCGGGGCCACGAACGACCTGGAGCTGGCCTACACGCTGGCTGACGGCGTCGAGTACATCCGCGCCGGCCTCGACGTGGGCCTGGACATCGACGCTTTCGCGCCGCGGCTGAGCTTCTTCTGGGCCATCGGTATGAACTTCTACATGGAGATCGCCAAGATGCGCGCCGGGCGGGCGCTGTGGGCGCGCCTGGTCAAGGACTTCGGTCCGAAGAACCCCAAGTCGCTCTCGCTGCGCACCCACTCGCAGACCTCCGGCTGGTCGCTGACCGCCCAAGATGTGTTCAACAACGTTCAGCGCACGGCCATCGAGGCGATGGCGGCCACGCAGGGCCACACGCAGAGCTTGCATACCAACGCGCTCGACGAGGCCATCGCCCTGCCGACCGACTTCAGCGCTCGCATCGCCCGCAACACCCAGTTGATGCTGCAGCAGGAGTCGGGCACGACGCGCAGCATCGACCCGTGGGGCGGCTCGTACTACGTCGAGAAGCTGACGCACGAGCTGGCGAACCGTGCCTGGGCGCACATTCAGGAGGTCGAGTCCGCCGGCGGCATGGCCAAGGCCATCGAAGAGGGCATCCCGAAGATGCGCGTCGAGGAGTCCGCCGCGCGCACGCAGGCCCGCATCGATTCGGGTCAGCAGACCGTCGTCGGCGTCAACACCTACCGGCTGCGCGACGAGGACCCGCTGGAGGTCCTGAAGGTCGACAACGCGGCGGTCTACGCCGCGCAGGTGGCCAAGTTGGAGCGGCTGCGCGCCGAGCGCGACGCCGACGAGGTGCGCCGGTGCCTCGATGCGCTGACCGCCTCGGCAGAGCGCGGCTCGACCACGGACGGTTCGCTCGACGGCAACCTGCTGGCCCTCGCGGTCGATGCGGCCCGCGCGAAGGCGACGGTCGGCGAGATCAGCGACGCGCTGGAGAAGGTCTACGGACGCCACCAGGCGGTCATCCGTACGATCTCCGGTGTGTACCGCACGGAAGCCGGCCAGGGCGGCAACATCCAGCGCGTCATCGACGCGACGGCCGAGTTCGAGGAGGCCGAGGGGCGCCGTCCCCGCATCCTCGTGGCGAAGATGGGCCAGGACGGTCACGACCGCGGCCAGAAGGTCATCGTCACGGCGTTCGCCGACATGGGCTTCGACGTCGACGTGGGACCGCTGTTCTCCACGCCCGAGGAGGTCGCCCAGCAGGCCATCGACGCCGACGTGCACATCGTCGGGGTGTCGTCGCTCGCGGCCGGTCACCTCACCTTGCTGCCGGAGCTGAAGAAGGCGCTGGCCGAGCAGGGGCGGGGCGACATCATGGTCGTCATGGGCGGAGTCATCCCGCCCGACGACGTGCCGACGCTCAAGGAGATGGGCGCTGCGGAGGTGTTCCTGCCGGGCACCGTCATCGCCGACTCGGCGCTGGCCCTGCTCGACAAGCTCCGCGCCCAGCCGGGCGCCTGAGCCGCGAGGAGCGGGCGTTCTCGGACGGCCGCGCCTCAGTTAGCGGGCGGCTCACGCGAAGCCGAAGGCCGGGGGGAGGACGATGATGACGGCCATAGCCCACAGGCCGAACGCGGGCAGGTAGGCCGTCTGCCAGCGTTCGAGCGCGCCGGCGGTTCCGGTGCCGCGCAGGAAGCGCACCGACAGGACCGCCGACCACACGAGGTTGACGGCCACCACCAGGTTCAGTCCGAGGGCGGCGACCTTGTTCGGCGACGCCCCGAACTCCGCGATCCGGCCCAGCATCGCCACGATCACGACGGCGTCGACGATGAGGGCGAGGACCACCACGAGCGTCTGCAGCCGGTCGAACCAGTCGGCCGGGGCCAGCAGGTCGCGTGCGGAGATCGCGTAGAGCAGCAGGCCGAGCACGAGGACGAGGATCAGCGTCATGGCGATCAGCAGATCCCGGTTGCCGCTCAAGACATCCGGGCTGGCCACGAACGCCCCGAGCACGGCGACCAGCATGAGCGCGGTCAACGGGGTGAACACCCGCGTCAGGACCGGGACGATGTTCTCGATGACGTCCTGCTTGGCCTCGACCAGCCACGCGGCGACCAGCACCGCGCCGCCGGCCCCCAGCGGCACCACCCAGGCGGCGATCTGCTCGCCGGCGTCGATGTCCACCGCCGCGAAGACCGCGATGGTCAAGGCGGTGAGCACCCCACCGCCGACGGCGATCAGTCCGTAGTAGACCGCCCACTCGCCAGTGAAGCGCACGAAGTCCATGCGCGCTCGCAGATGGGACCAGCCGCCACCGAGATACGCGCCGCCGCAGACGAACCACAGGGCGACCGGCACGTGCATCAGCATCAGGACGTGGGTCGATCCACCGGTCTCGACGGGCATGAGGTTGACGAGCAGGCCGAGAGCGGCCGCGGCCGCCACGAGTACCGCGCCGACGACCGGGGTGACGCGGCGGCTCCACGCGAAATAGGCCGCCAGGAACGGCAGGGTGACTAGGGACAGGTTGTCTGGCCCCGTCGCCTCGCCGCCCCAGGCGACGAGGCCGCGCACGGCCGCCCCGGCACAGCATCCCAGCAGGAGTGCCACGGCCAGAGAACTGCGGTGGCCGGCGTGCTCCGGGGCCGCCTCGGCGGGCAGCACGAGTTGCTTCCACAGCCGGTCGGAGTGCTCGCGCGCGAACTCACGGGAGATCGCGTCGAGGCAGCCCATGCGCTTGACCGCCACGAGGAAGGCCTCGTCCTCGGCCAGGCCGGCCTCGGTTAGGTCGCCGATCTGGGCGCGCAGGTGCTCCTCCAGCTCGTCGGTGTCGTCGTGGCCGATGGTGCGTTGACGCTGCACGTAGGTGCGCCAGTGCTGGATCTGCGCCTCCAGGGCGTTCATGCGACCCCTCCGCCCTGCGTGGGGGCCGGTGCAGGAGCCGAGCGCAGGGAGGCCCAGACGCTCTCCAGGGCAGCGCTCACGACGCCCCACTGGGCGCGTCGTTCGGCCAGCGCGGCACGGCCGGCATCGGTGATCGTGTAGTGCTTGCGGCGCCGGCCGGTGTCCTCGGCGCGCTGCCATGACGACGAGACGAACCCGAGTCGTTCGAGCCGGTGCAGGAGCGGGTAGAGCATGCCGTCGGTCCACGTCATGCGGCCGCCGGACAGTTCGGTGACCCGCTTGGCGATGGCGTAGCCGTACGAGGAATCGCTCTCGGCGAGGATCGCCAGGACGAGCGGCGTGGCTGAAGCGGCCACGAGGTCCTTGTCGATGTGCATGCTTCCTCCCGTCGAGACCTGCTACCGCCATAATACCTCGCAGTTCTAGGTATGAGGTGGCGGGCAGGCCGCTTCCGCCACACGAGGCCGAGCCGTTGGAGCTGGTGATGGGCCGTTCCGGCGATGAATCGACGTGGTCGCGTACTAGGAGATTGCGCGCATAGGCGGAACCCGGTCATTGAGGTGCGAGGAGCTTGCGACGAGCCTCGAAATGACCCCCCACTGCAGGCTTCGCCCTTCGAGGCTCCTCGTTCCTCGCTCGCACCTCAGGGACCGGCCAACGGCGCGCAACCCGAATAAATCAGCGACCCCTAGACTCGGGCGGGTGATCGATCTCGACCAGTTGGCCGGCGGCGTGCGGGCCGGGCAGCGCGCGGCGGTGTCACGGGCGATCACCCTGGTCGAATCGCGCCGGGCCGATCATCGCGCTGCGGCACGGGAACTGCTGACCACGCTGACCCCGCAGGCCGGCGGAGCGGTCCGGGTCGGCATCTCCGGCGTGCCCGGCGTCGGCAAGTCCACCACCATCGAGTCGCTCGGCACCTATCTGACCGGGCAGGGGCACCGCGTCGGCGTGCTGGCGGTCGACCCGTCCAGCGTGCGCACCGGCGGCTCGGTGCTCGGCGACAAGACCCGTATGGCGGCGCTTGCGGTCGATCCGAACGCCTACATCCGTCCCTCCCCGTCGGCCGGCACCCTCGGCGGCGTCGCGCGCGCCACGAGTCAGGCCATGACGATCCTCGAGGCGGCCGGCTTCGACGTTGTCCTGGTCGAGACCGTCGGCGTGGGGCAGTCGGAGATCACCGTCGCCGGCATGGTCGACACCTTCCTCTTCCTCACCCTCGCCCGCACCGGGGACCAGCTCCAGGGCATCAAGAAGGGCATCGTGGAGATCGCCGACGTCATCGCGGTCAACAAGGCCGACGGCGAGCGGGTCCGCGAGGCCGAGATCACCGCCAAGGACCTTTCCGGTGCGCTACGTCTGGTCTACGCCGGAACCCAGGACTGGGTGCCGCCGGTCTTGACCTGTTCGGGTCTGGAGGGGGCCGGGATCGACACCGTCTGGAAGCGGGTCATCCGGCACCGTGAGTTCCTCGGGCAGCGCGGGCTGGCTGAGAAGCGGGCACGCCAGCAGATCGACTTCACCTGGGCGCTCGTGCGCGACGAGCTGGAGGACCGTCTCCGCCGCCATGAGGGGGTCCGGGCAGTCCGTGAGGGGATTCGCGAGGAGATCCTCGCCGGGCGGCTGGGGGCCGCCGAGGCCGCCGACCGCATCCTCGCCGCCTACGACGCATAAGAACGTGCGTGGATGGGACCGGCCAGCGGCACGCAACCTGAATACATCAGCGGTTCCATGAGACGTCCCGCCTCTCTGCGGAATCTCCAAAAGCCCACACCGCAGGGGTCGGCTTCGTGACACATCTTCGTGCGATATCTCGCATATCGAGACAGCGGGCATGTTGTCGGCGCGCCACTGCGGCGAGTCTGCTCGGCGTTTGTGCAGGTCATCGGTGTTGCGCGCGGCTTGTGTTCACAGAGATGCCATGAGCGGGTCATGGGGACTAGTCATAAAGAACTATTCCGGTCTAGTCTTCTTGGCAGAGCACATGACGGAGCCGACCACCTCGGGGGGATGGTCGGCTCCGTCGGTTGAGGGGTAGGGGAACCCGCTCAGCCGAGGGGTGTGAAACCCCGTGCCTCGGTGGCGAGGGTCCAGCCGTCGACGCGCCAGTCCGGTGCGGCCAGCACGTAGGTCGCGGTGGTGGCGACGGTCAGTTTTTCGGTCTTCTGTGTCCCCGGATTCCAGACCGGAAGGCCCGCCGAAGCCTCGAACGAGGTCTGCAGCAGCGGCCGCGAGCCGCCGCGTCGGAGGTCGACGGTGACAGTCGTCCACACCGGATCGACCCACGCCGGGCGGTCGGCGTAGCCGGCATCGGACCACGGCGGTCCGAAGTAGCGGCGTCCGTTGCCGGGCTGCGGTCCGGTCAGCAGCACGACGCCGGTTCCCTCGCGTGCCGCTCGGTCGGTGGGCGATGCCATGACCGCACGGATCCGCGCGGGATAGGTATGGGCGCGCGCCCGGTCGCTCAGGCGCTCGACGACCGGCGCGAAATCGCTCTCGGCATAGCCCTGGTGCGGCAGCGACAGCCGCGAGTACCGAACGTCGAAGGTGAAGGCGACGGCGTTGCAGGCCGCCTGCCGGGCCGCCTGCTCGCCGACCTGGCGCAGGGCCGCCGACGAGATGGTGACCTGAACCGCCGGGCACCAGTCGACGACGCCGGCGTTCTCGACCGTCTCGGCCGGGCGGCCGGGCCAGACGCCGGTGATGGGCGAGAGCGAACCGGGTTCGGGCGTCGGTGTGGGGGAGGGGGTCGGCGACGGCGACGGCGAACTGGCTGCCGTCGGGGCGGTGGCGCTCGGCGTCTTCTCGGCCCTGCGCACGGTGCCGTCGGGCGTGCTCAGGCCCATCCCGATTGCCGTGACGGCGACGAGGAGAACGCCGATGGTCACGGTCTGGATGAGTTTGGCCCGCACCTGACCAGTCTAAGGAGCCTGCGTCCGGGGTGCCTTCCGGCAGGCATCACCGGACCCGATTTGTGTTCGGGCCGAAGGCTCTGTCAGACTAGTGCGGTTGCTCCGGCCGGACCGCTGGGGTGCGTTCGTCCGGAACTCACGCCGGGAACCGCGAGGGCACCGAACCTGAGGTCCGCCCGACTCGCAGAAAAGCCGTCCCTCGTCGCGAGGAATACGCGCTACAGCGGGTCCAACCACCCAACTTGAGATCTGTGCCTGTCCGCGCTCGATGCCCAGAAATGTGCGCCGTGAAGCGACACGCCCGACCTCGGGGAGCGTGGGACCGGAGCGGCCGAACCGCTCCGAGGTGGAGCGGGGATCGCAAGCGGTAACACGACGTAAAGGACAGACGCGAGCATGGCGGGACAGAAGATCCGTATCCGGCTCAAGGCCTACGATCACGAGGTCATTGATTCCTCGGCGCGCAAGATCGTCGACACGGTCACCAGCACGGGCGCGAAGGTCGCCGGCCCGGTGCCGCTGCCGACGGAGAAGAACGTGTTCTGCGTGATCCGTTCGCCGCACAAGTACAAGGACAGCCGCGAGCACTTCGAGATGCGCACCCACAAGCGGCTCATCGACATCCTCGATCCGACCCCCAAGACGGTCGATTCGCTCATGCGTCTCGACCTTCCTGCGGGCGTCGACATCGAGATCAAGCTCTGAGGGGATAGCGAGCCATGAGCAACTCCACCGCCACCGCGCGCGGCCTCCTCGGCCGCAAGCTCGGCATGACCCAGGTCTGGGACGACGAGAACCGCGTCGTGCCCGTCACCGTCATCGCTGCCGACACCAACGTCGTCACGCAGATCCGTACGCGGGAGACCGACGGCTACAGTGCCGTGCAGATCGGCTTCGGCGAGATCGACGGCCGCAAGGTCACCAAGCCTGCTGCGGGCCACTTCGCCAAGGCTGGCGTCACGCCGCGCCGCCACATCGTCGAAATCCGCACCGAGGCGGTCGCCGACTACACCCTCGGCCAGGAGATCTCCCCGGAGATCTTCGCTGCGGGCGACAAGGTCGACGTCACCGGCACCTCCAAGGGCAAGGGCTTCGCGGGCGTAATGAAGCGTCACGGCTTCGCCGGTGTCTCGGCCTCCCACGGCGCGCACCGCAACCACCGCAAGCCCGGCTCCATCGGCGGCTGCGCCACGCCGGGTCGCGTGTTCAAGGGCCTGCGCATGGCCGGCCACATGGGCACCGACACGGTGACCACCCAGAACCTGACCGTCCACGCGGTCGACGTCGAGAAGGGCCTCATCCTTGTCAAGGGTGCCGTCCCCGGTCCCAAGGGCCAGCTCGTCGTCATCCGCAGCGCTGCGAAGGGAGCCTGAGCATGGCTACCACCAAGACGCTCGACGTCGATCTGCCGGTTGACCTCTTCGGCACCCAGGTCAACGTCCCGCTGATCCACCAGGTCGTCGTCGCCCAGCTCGCCGCCGCGCGCCAGGGCACCCACGACACCAAGAACCGCGGCGAGGTCGCCGGCGGCGGCAAGAAGCCGTACCGCCAGAAGGGCACCGGCCGCGCCCGCCAGGGTTCGATCCGCGCCCCGCACTACACCGGCGGCGGCGTCGTCCACGGCCCCACGCCGCGCAGTTACGATCAGCGCACCCCCAAGAAGATGAAGGCCGCCGCCCTGCGCGGGGCCCTGTCGGACCGGGCGCGTTCGGGCCGCCTGCACGTGGTGGAGTCCCTAGTCGACGGCGATGCGCCCTCGACGAAGGCCGCCGTCGCCGCGCTCGCCGAGATCACCACCCGCCCGCGGGTGCTCGTGGTCCTGGATCGCGCCGACGACGTCACCTTCCTGAGCCTGCGCAACGCCTCGGGCGTCGTGTTGCTGCCGTTCGACCAGCTCAACACCTACGACGTCATCAAGAGTGACGATGTGGTCTTCACCAAGGCCGCGTTCGACGCCTTCGTCGCCGCGCGTTCGGCCGAGGGTTCCGACACGGTGAAGCTGAGCAAGGCGGTCACCGAGGCTGAGGCACCCGCCAAGGCCGCGCCGAAGAAGACCGAGACGAAGAAGGCTGCCAAGCCCGCCAAGCTCGTCGAGGCTCCCGCCGAAGATGACCCCGCGACCGCTGAGACACAGCCCCACGGCCCCGGCTCGGCGGCTCCGCTCGAGAGCGGCGAGGCACCCGAAGGTTACGACATCAAGGGCAACGCGGATTCGATGAAGTACCACCTGCCGGGCGGCCGGTGGTACGACGCGACGATCGCCGAGGTCTGGTTCGACTCCGAGGAGTCCGCTCAGGCTGCCGGCTTCACGAAGGCAGGGAAGTGACGATGAGTGCCGTGACCAAGGACCCGCGAGACATCGTGCTCGCGCCGGTCGTCAGTGAGAAGTCGTACAACCTCATCGACGACAACAAGTACACCTTCGTGGTTCACCCCGACGCGAACAAGACGGAGATCAAGATCGCCATCGAGCAGATCTTCGGCGTCAAGGTGACTGCGGTCAACACGCTCAACCGCAAGGGCAAGGTGCGCCGGACCCGCAACGGTCTCGGTAAGCGCAAGGACACCAAGCGGGCGATCGTCAGCGTGGCTGCCGGTCAGAGCATCGACATCTTCTCGAGCCCGAGCTGAGGACTGAGTAGACATGGCTATCCGTAAGTACAAGCCGACCACCCCGGGCCGTCGCGGCTCCTCGGTGGCGGACTTCGCCGAGATCACGCGCACGACGCCGGAGAAGTCACTGGTCGAGCCGCTGCCCAAGAAGGGCGGCCGCAACAACCAGGGACGCATCACCACCCGTCACCAGGGCGGCGGTCACAAGCGCGCCTACCGCATCATCGACTTCCGTCGCTACGACAAGGACGGCGTGCCGGCCAAGGTCGCTCACATCGAGTACGACCCCAACCGCACCGCACGCATCGCGCTGCTGCACTACGCCGACGGTGAGAAGCGCTACATCATCGCCCCCGAGGGCCTGAAGCAGGGCATGGCCGTCGAGTCCGGCGTCGGTGCCGACATCAAGCCCGGCAACAACCTGCCGCTGCGCAACATTCCCGTCGGCACCGTGGTGCACGCCGTGGAGTTGCGTCCGGGCGGCGGTGCCAAGATGGGCCGCTCGGCCGGAACCCGCGTGCAGCTCGTCGCCAAGGAAGGCTCGCGCGCCCAGTTGCGCCTGCCCTCGGGCGAGATGCGCTACGTGGACGTTCGCTGCCGCGCCTCCATCGGCGAGGTCGGCAACGCCGAGCAGTCCAACATCAACTGGGGCAAGGCGGGCCGCAACCGCTGGAAGGGCAAGCGCCCGACCGTCCGCGGTGTCGCCATGAACCCGATCGACCACCCGCACGGTGGTGGTGAGGGCAAGACCTCCGGCGGCCGTCACCCGGTCAGCCCGTGGGGCAAGCCCGAGGGCCGTACGCGCAAGCGCAAGGCCAGCGACAAGATGATCGTCCGCCGCCGCAAGTCCGGCCGCTGAGGGAAACGAAGGAATAGTACATGCCTCGCAGTTTGAAGAAGGGCCCCTTCGTCGACGGCCACCTCGAGAAGAAGGTGGACGCTCAGAACGAAGCCGGTACCCATACCGTCATCAAGACGTGGTCGCGTCGCTCGATGATCCTGCCGTCCTTCATCGGACACACGATCGCCGTCCACGACGGGCGCAAGCACGTGCCCGTGTTCATCACCGACTCGATGGTCGGCCACAAGCTCGGTGAGTTCGCGCCCACCCGCACCTTCCGTGGCCACGAGAAGGACGACCGAAAGGCGAAGCGTCGCTAATGAGTGCACAGACTCGTGAGAACACCTCCGCCCGCCGCGAGCGCCTGCTGGGCGACGAGCCCGGTGCCTTCGCCGTCGCCCGCTTCGTGCGCGTGACCCCGCAGAAGGCCCGCCGTGTGGCCGACCTCATCCGGGGTGCTTCGGTCGACGAGGCCGTCGCCACGCTGCAGTTCGCCCCGCAGGCCGTCAGTGAGAACTTCCTCAAGCTCGTGCTGTCGGCCGTGGCGAACGCCGAGAACACCGAGGACCTCGACGCCGCCGACCTGATCGTGAGTCAGGTCATGGTCGACGAGGGTCCGACCATGAAGCGCTGGCGCCCCCGCGCCAAGGGTGCGGCCAACCGCATCCTCAAGCGCACCAGCCATCTGACCGTCGTCGTGACGCCGGCCAACACGAAGGGAGCGTGACCCCGTGGGACAGAAGATCAACCCGCACGGGTTCCGTCTCGGCATCTCGACCGACCACAAGAGCCGTTGGTACGCCGACAAGCTCTACAGCGCGTACGTCGGTGAGGACGTCAAGATCCGCAAGATGCTCACCAAGGGCATGGACCGCGCCGGCATCAGCCGCGTGGAGATCGAGCGCACGCGCGAGCGCGTCCGCGTCGACATCCACACCGCGCGCCCGGGCATCGTCATCGGCCGCCGTGGTGCCGAGGCCGACCGCATCCGCGGCGACCTGGAGAAGCTGACCGGCAAGCAGGTGCAGCTCAACATCCTCGAGGTCAAGCAGCCCGAGATGGACGCCCAGCTCGTCGCGCAGGGCGTGGCCGAGCAGCTCAGCGGCCGCGTGCAGTTCCGCCGCGCGATGCGCAAGGCGATGCAGACCACGATGCGTTCGGGTGCCAAGGGCATCCGGATCCAATGCTCGGGTCGCCTCGGCGGCGCCGAGATGAGCCGCTCGGAGTTCTACCGCGAGGGCCGCGTGCCCCTGCACACGCTCCGCGCCGACGTCGACTACGGCTTCTACGAGGCCAAGACCACCTTCGGCCGCATCGGCGTGAAGGTCTGGATCTACAAGGGCGAGGTCGCCGGCACCCGCGCCGAGCGCGAGGCCGAGGCAGCGAAGCGCGCCGCCGCTCCGGGTGCCCGCCGCGCCGGTCGCGGTGGCGGCCGTCGCCCCGAGCGTCCCGCCCGCAGCAATGACACTGCGGCTCCGGCCGCCGAGGCCCCCGCAGCCGACACGCCCAAGGTGGAGGCCGCTGCCGCCGCCGAAGGAGGCGAAGCCTGATGTTGATGCCCCGACGGGTCAAGTACCGCAAGCAGCACCACCCCAAGCGCCGCGGCGTCGCCAAGGGCGGCACCACGCTCGCCTTCGGCGACTACGGCATCCAGGCGGTCGAGGGTCACTATGTGACCAACCGGCAGATCGAGTCCGCTCGTATCGCCATGACGCGCCACATCAAGCGTGGCGGCAAGGTCTGGATCAACATCTACCCGGACCGCCCGCTGACCAAGAAGCCCGCCGAGACCCGCATGGGTTCCGGTAAGGGTTCGCCGGAGTGGTGGGTCGCCAACGTCAAGCCCGGCCGCGTCATGTTCGAGCTGTCGGGCGTGTCCGAGGACGTCGCCCGCGAGGCCATGCGCCGCGCGATCCACAAGTTGCCGATGAAGGCCCGCTTCATCACCCGTGAGACCGAGGGAGGCCAGTGATGGCGAACACCACCGCCGCGCAATTGCGTGCGCTCTCCGGTGACGACCTCGCTGAGAAGCTGCGCGACGCGAAGGAAGAGCTGTTCAACCTGCGCTTCCAGAACGCCACCGGGCAGCTGGAGAACAACGCGCGTCTGCGCACCGTCCGCAAGGACATCGCCCGCATCTACACGGTGCTGCGCGAGCGCGAGCTCGGCATCATCGAGTCCGCCGAGAGCACCGTCGAGGTGGACGCATGAGCGAGAAGGATCAGACTGTGACCGAAGAGCGCAGCACCCGTAAGGTGCGCGAGGGCTTGGTCGTCAGCGACAAGATGGACAAGACCATCGTCGTCGACGTCGAGGAGCGCTTCAAGCACCCGCTGTACGGCAAGGTGCAGCGCCGCAATATCAAGCTGAAGGCCCACGACGAGGCCAACAGCGCCGGAGTCGGCGACCGCGTGCGGATCATGGAGACCCGCCCGCTGTCGGCCACCAAGCGCTGGCGTCTCGTCGAGGTTCTCGAGAAGGCGAAGTGACGACATGATCCAGCAGGAGTCCAGGCTCAAGGTCGCCGACAACACCGGTGCCAAGGAGATCCTCTGCATCCGTGTCCTCGGCGGCTCGGGCCGGCGCTACGCCGGCATCGGCGACACCATCGTCGCCACCGTCAAGGACGCGATTCCGGGCGGCAACGTCAAGAAGGGCGATGTCGTCAAGGCCGTGGTCGTGCGCACCGTCAAGGAGCGCCGCCGCCCCGACGGCTCGTACATCAAGTTCGACGAGAACGCGGCCGTGATCCTCAAGAACGACGGCGACCCGCGCGGCACGCGCATCTTCGGTCCCGTCGGCCGTGAACTGCGCGACAAGAAGTTCATGCGCATCATCTCGCTCGCACCGGAGGTGCTGTGATGGCAGGCATCAAGAAGGGTGACCAGGTCAAGGTCATCGCCGGCGCCGACAAGGGCGTCACCGGCAAGGTGATCGAGGTCCTGACCGACGCCGACCGCGTGATCGTCGAGGGTGTCAACCGGGTCAAGAAGCACACGCGGGCCGCGCAGGCCGGCGGTGCCGAGACCGGCGGCATCATCACCGTCGAGGCCCCGATCCACATCTCGAACGTGGCCCTCGTCGTCGACGGCGGCAAGGGCAAGACCACGACGCGCATCGGGTACCGCCGCGATGACGTCACCAAGACCCGGCCCGACGGCTCGACGTACGCGGCCCAGCGCAGCGTGCGGATCGCCCGCAAGACCGGAAAGGAGATCTGACGATGACGGACACTGCTACCGCGCCTCGTCTGAAGCTCAAGTACCGCGAGGAGATCGTTCCCGCCCTGCAGGAGCAGTTCGAGTTCGCCAACGTCATGCAGGTGCCCGGTCTGACCAAGATCGTGGTCAACATGGGCGTCGGCGAGGCGGCTCGTGATGGCAAGCTCATCGAGGGTGCCGTCCGCGATCTCACCGCGATCACCGGCCAGAAGCCGCAGGTCACCAAGGCGCGCAAGTCCATCGCGCAGTTCAAGCTGCGCGAGGGCATGCCGATCGGCGCGCACGTCACGCTGCGCGGCGACCGCATGTGGGAGTTCCTCGACCGTCTGCTGACGCTCGCGCTGCCCCGCATCCGCGACTTCCGCGGCCTCAGCCCCAAGCAGTTCGACGGCCGCGGCAACTACACCTTCGGTCTGACCGAGCAGGTCATGTTCCACGAGATCGACCAGGACAAGATCGACCGCTCGCGCGGCATGGACATCACGGTCGTCACGACCGCGACGAACGACGACGAGGGTCGCGCGCTGCTCAAGCTGCTCGGCTTCCCGTACAAGGAGAACTGACATGGCGAAGACTGGCCTGAAGGTCAAGGCGGCCCGTAAGCCGAAGTTCGCGGTGCGTGGCTACACGCGCTGCCAGCGCTGCGGCCGGCCCAAGAGCGTGTACCGCAAGTTCGGCCTGTGCCGGATTTGCCTGCGCGAGATGGCCCACCGCGGCGAGCTGCCGGGCGTCACCAAGAGCTCCTGGTAACGAAGCCGCTGGCTGAGGTGCGAAGGCCGCTGGCCCTGAGGTGCGAGGCCGCTTGCGGCCGAGCCTCGAAGGGTGCGGCCGGAGCCTCGAAGCCAGTTGAGGTTGGTCCCTTCGAGGCTCGCAAGCTCGCACCTCAGGAACCGGCTTCTCCCCACCCCCACAACCCGTTGTAGGTCCTCTCTCATCCGACCCGGATACGAGAAGCGAAACCGCAGCGAGAAACGGAAAACATCCCATGACGATGACCGATCCCATTGCGGATCTGCTGACGCGGATCCGCAACGGCAATCAGGCCTACCACGATCAGGTGAGCGCCCCCTACAGCAAGCTCAAGGAGGGCGTCGTCGCCCTGCTCAAGCAGGAGGGCTACATCACCGACTACACCGTGACCGAGCCGGCCGAGGGGCAGGTCGGCAAGACGCTGACCGTCACCCTCAAGTACGGCCCGCACCGTGAGCGTTCCATCGCCGGCATCCGCCGCATCAGCAAGCCGGGTCTGCGCGTGTATGCCAAGAGCAGCAACCTGCCCAAGGTGCTCGGCGGCCTCGGCGTGGCGATCATCTCCACGAGCCAGGGTCTGCTGACGGACCGTCAGGCGCACAACAAGGGTGTAGGCGGGGAAGTCCTCGCCTACGTCTGGTGAGGTGAACTGATATGTCGCGCATTGGCAAGATTCCAGTCGCCGTCCCCGCGGGCGTCGAGGTCACCATCGAGGGCCAGGACATCCGCGTCAAGGGTCCCAAGGGCGAGTTGACGCACACCGTCGCCGAGCCGATCACGGTCAGCAAGGCCGAGGACGGCACGCTCGCGGTCGAGCGCCCCAACGACGAGCGCCGCAGCAAGGCCTTGCACGGCCTGAGCCGCACGCTCATCAACAACATGGTCGTCGGTGTCACCGAGGGCTATGAGAAGAAGCTTGAGATCGTCGGCGTCGGCTACCGCGTGCTCCCGAAGGGTCCGAACGCCGTCGAACTCAACCTCGGCTTCAGCCACCCGGTGCCGTTCGAGGCCCCCGAGGGCATCACGTTCTCGGTCGAGTCCGCGACGAAGTTCGCGGTCCACGGCATCGACAAGCAGCTGGTCGGCGAGGTCGCTGCCAACATCCGCAAGATCCGCAAGCCCGAGCCGTACAAGGGCAAGGGCGTGCGCTACGCCGGCGAGCGCGTGCTGCGCAAGGCCGGAAAGGCTGGTAAGTGATGGCCATCTCGATCAAGCACAACAAGAACCTCGCGGGTCGCGCCGCGTCACGTGCGCGCCGCCAGATCCGCGGGCGCAAGAAGATCGCGGGTTCGGCCGAGCGGCCGCGCCTGGTGGTCACCCGTTCGAGCAAGCACATCGTCGCCCAGGTCGTCAACGACCTGGAGGGACACACGCTGGCCTCGGCCTCCACGATGGAAGCCGACGTGCGCGGCATCGACGGCGACAAGACCGCCAAGGCCAAGAAGGTCGGCGAGCTGGTGGCCGACCGCGCCAAGGCGGCCGGCATCGAGACCGTCGTGTTCGACCGTGCGGGCAACAAGTACGCCGGTCGCGTCGCGGCCCTGGCCGACGGCGCTCGCGAGGGCGGACTGGAGTTCTGATGACCAAGATTCACACCAACACGACGGAGATGACGGCATGAGCCAGCGTCGAGGCGGCGGAGATCGTCGCGGCCGCGGCGGCGACCGCGGCGAGAAGTCCAACTACATCGAAAAGGTCGTCACGATCAACCGTGTCGCCAAGGTCGTCAAGGGCGGTCGGCGCTTCAGCTTCACCGCTCTGGTGATCGTCGGTGACGGCGAGGGTCAGGTCGGCGTCGGCTACGGCAAGGCCAAGGAGGTCCCCACGGCGATCTCCAAGGGTGTCGAGGAGGCGAAGAAGAACTTCTTCCGCGTCCCGCGCATCCAGGGCACCATCCCGCACCCGGTGCAGGGTGAGAAGGCCGCCGGTGTCGTCTTCCTGCGCCCGGCGTCGCCCGGTACCGGTGTCATCGCCGGTGGCCCGGTGCGCGCCGTGCTGGAGGCCGCAGGCATCCACGACGTGCTGAGTAAGTCGCTCGGCTCGTCGAATGCGATCAACATCGTCCATGCGACCGTCGAGGCGCTCCGCACGCTGGAGTCGCCCGAGGCCGTGGCGTCGCGTCGCGGCCTGCCGGTCGAGGACGTCGCCCCGGCGGCGCTCCTGCGCTCCGGTGCCGAGGGCGTCGCCGAGGCCAAGGCGAAGGCCGAGAGCGTGGAGGCGGCAGTCTGATGGCTCAGCTCAAGATCACCCAGGTCAAGTCCGCGATCGGCCGCCAGGACAACCAGCGCCAGACGCTGCGTTCGCTCGGTCTCAAGCGCATCGGCGACAGCGTCGTGCGTTCCGACGACGCGGTCACGCGCGGCTACGTCAACACCATCCGGCACCTGCTGGATGTTCAGGCCGTTTCCCATGAAGAGGCTGGTGAGTGACATGACGCTCAAACTGCATCACCTGCGCCCCGCCCCGGGCGCCAAGACCGCCAAGACCCGCGTGGGTCGCGGCGAGGGGTCCAAGGGCAAGACCGCCGGCCGCGGCACCAAGGGCACCAAGGCCCGCTACCAGGTGCCGGCGGGCTTCGAGGGCGGCCAGATCCCGATCCACATGCGCCTGCCCAAGCTGAAGGGCTTCAAGAACCCCTTCCGCGAGGAGTACCAGGTCGTCAACCTGGATCGCCTGGAGGCGCTGTTCCCCGAGGGCGGTGCCGTCGATGTTGACGCGCTTGTCGCCAAGGGCGCGGTGCGCAAGGGCCAGCTCGTCAAGGTCCTCGGCGGCGGCGAGATTTCGGTCGCTGTCCAGGTCACGGCCGACAAGTTCTCGGCCAGCGCCAAGGCCAAGATCGAAGCGGCCGGCGGCAGCGTCACCGAGCGCTGAGGCCGCGTACGGCTAGCTGGCGGCGAGGCTCCTGAGCCTCGCCGCCTTCGCGCGCTCTAGGGAACGTAGAGGCGTGAGAACCGACTGTTAGGCTCGCCTGGGCGCTTACTGCCCACGGGCATCCGAGGAGGAACGAAGAGTGCTCAGCGCTTTCGTCAACGCATTCCGCACACCCGACCTGCGGCGCAAGCTGTTGTTCGTACTGGGCATCATCATCTTGTTCCGGCTCGGGTCGATGACCCCGGCTCCCGGCATCGATGTCGGCAACGTCCGCGAGTGCATCAACCTTGCCACGGCCAGCGGCAATGAGAACGGCAACCTGTTCGCGCTCATCAACGTCTTCTCGGGCGGGGCGCTGCTGCAGTTGACCGTGTTCGCACTCGGCATCATGCCGTACATCACCGCGAGCATCATCTTGCAGCTGCTCGTCGTGGTCATCCCGCGGCTGGAGTCCCTGAAGAAAGAGGGCCAGGCCGGCCAGGCGAAGATCACCCAGTACACCCGGTACTTGACCCTCGGCCTGGCGGTGCTGCAGGCGACCGGCATCGTCGCGCTCGCACGGAGCGGCCGGCTGTTCGGCGGTGCCTGCACCCAGGATCTGCTCTATAACAAGGACAGCATCCCGTCGTTCCTGTTGATCGTGCTCGTCATGGTCGCGGGGACTGCCGTCATCATGTGGTTCGGCGAACTCATCACCGACCGCGGCGTCGGCAACGGTATGTCGATCCTCATCTTTTCTCAGGTCATCGCGACCTTCCCCGGTGCCATGTGGCAGATCAAGGCGCAGGCACCCTCGCCGCGCGAGGGCTGGGTGACCTTCACCGTGGTTCTGGCTGTCGGCCTGGCGGTGGTGGCGGGTGTCATCTTCATCGAACAGGCCCAGCGGCGCATCCCGGTCCAGTACGCCAAGCGTATGGTCGGGCGGCGTATGTTCGGCGGCTCGTCGACCTACATCCCGCTCAAGGTGAATCAGGCCGGCATCATCCCGGTCATCTTCGCCTCCAGCCTCATGTACCTGCCGGCACTGCTCGCGCAGTTCAACGAGGGGTCGAAGTGGGCGACCTGGGTCAATGGCCACCTGGTCAAGGGCGATCACCCGTACTACATGATTACCTTCTTCGTCCTGATCGTGTTCTTCACGTACTTCTACGTGGCGATCACCTTCAACCCCGAGGAGGTTGCCGACAACATGAAGAAGTACGGCGGCTTCATCCCCGGCATCCGCGCGGGCCGGCCGACCCAGGATTACCTGGCGTACGTGCTCAGTCGCATCACTGCGCCGGGCGCGCTGTACCTTGGTCTCATCGCGCTGATTCCGATGTTCGCCATCGCCTTGCTGAATGCCAGTCAGAACTTCCCGTTCGGCGGCACGACGATCCTCATCATCGTCGGCGTCGGTCTCGACACCGTGAAGCAGATCGAGAGCCAGTTGCAGCAGCGCAATTACGAAGGGTTCCTCAAATGACGAAGCTCCTCCTGATGGGTCCGCCCGGTGCGGGCAAGGGGACCCAGGCCGTTGGCCTGGCCGAGCGGATCGGCGGCGTGCACATCTCGACCGGCGACATCTTCCGGGCGAACGTGGCCGAGGGTACGCCTCTGGGCGTCAAGGCCAAGCGCTACATGGACGCCGGCCAGTACGTGCCCGACGAGGTCACCAACGCGATGGTGCGTGACCGCCTGGCGCACGACGATGCGCAGTCCTTCGTGCTCGACGGCTATCCGCGGACCCTCGACCAGGTCGAGACGCTCGACGGGATCTTGGCCGACCTCGGCACGGAGTTGGACGCTGTTGTCGTGTTGACGGTCGATCACGAGGAGCTCATCGCCCGGCTGCTCAAGCGTGCCGAGACGAGCGGGCGCTCCGACGACACCGAGGAGGTCATCCGGGGCCGCCAGGACGTCTACGTGGCCGAGACGGCCCCGCTGCTGCCGGTCTACCGCGAGCGCGGGCTGCTGCGCGAGGTCGACGGCGTGGGGTCCATCGGCGAGGTTGCCGCCCGCATCAACGACGCCATCGGCCTGTAATTCTCTTCGTTCCCTGAGGTGCGGAGGGCGCTCCGCGCCCGGAGCCTCGAAGGGAAGGAACGTGAGTTCGCGTCAGCTCCCTTCGAGCCTCGAAGGGCGCACCTCAGGGAGCGGAAGAGGAGTGCCCCATGTTCGGTCCGAAGATCGAGTACAAGACGCCCGAGCAGATCGCCGTCATGCGGCGCGCCGGCGCGGTCGTGGCCGAGATGCTGGCTGCGGTCCGCGAGGCCGTGGTGCCCGGGGTGAGTACGGGTGACCTCGACCAGGTGGCCCGGCGGGTCCTCGCCGAGCACGGCGCGACCTCAAACTTCCTGGGCTACCACGGGTTTCCCGCGACAATCTGCACCTCGGTCAACGAGGAGGTCGTCCACACGATTCCCGGTGAGCGGGTGCTGCGCGAGGGCGACCTGATCTCGGTCGATGCCGGAGCCGTCATCGACCGATGGCATGGGGACGCGGCCATCACCGTCGGTGTCGGGCAGGTGGATCCGGCCGATGCCGAGCTGTCGCGGGTCACCGAGGCGGCGCTGTATGCCGGGATCGAGGCCGCACGGGCGGGCGCGCGGATCGGCGACATCGGTCACGCCATCGAGTCCTTCGTGCGGTCTGCGGGTGAGTACGGGATTGTGCGGGGTTTCACGGGCCACGGGATCGGCACGGCGATGCACCAGGACCCCGACGTGCCGAACGAGGGCCAGAGGGGCAAGGGAATGCGTCTGAAGCCCGGTCTGGTCATCGCCATCGAACCGATGGTGTCGCGGGGGTCGGCCTACACGCGCATCCTCGACGACGAGTGGACCGCGGTCACCGTGGACGGCAGCCGCGCGGCCCACTGGGAGCACACCGTCGCCATCACCCCCGACGGCCCGCAGATCCTCACCCTGCCCCTCTGAGAGCATGCGCATTAGGCGAATTCGGTCCCTGAGGTGCGAGCTTGCGAGCCTCGAAGGGACCCCGACCGTAACTCATTTCGAGGCTCCGCTCGTTCCTCGCTCCGCACCTCAATGAGCGGAGGTGTTAGGGACCGGCGGCCCCGGTCCCTGAGGTGCGTAGGCCGCCTGCGGCCGAAGCCTCGAAGGGACCTGGCCCTGCCTGTCAGGCTGGCGCGTCGTCGCCGTAGATGGAGGGCACCTCGGAGGCGGGCCTGACCTCGTCGCCGATGCGGACCAGCGTGCCCTGGTGGATGCGGCCCTCGACCAGGAAGCCGCGGACGCGCTCGGGCGGGTACGGGCCGTACTCGTGGTCGTGGATGACGAGGAAGACGTCACCCTCGTTGCCTTCGTCATCCTCGGATTCGCCCGCGTCAGTGTCCTCCTCGGAGTCGGACGCGACGGCGGGGGTCTCGCCCTGCTCCTCGCCGAGGGCCTCGTCGACGGCGAAGAAGTCCCACGAAGTCGTGGCCTCCTCCTGCGCCTCGGCGGCCGGGGCGACCGGCACGGCGGGGGCCGGCGGCTTGGGACCGCGGATCAGGCACAAGACCACGACGACCAGCTGCAAGGCCAGCAGTGTGGCGGCTACCGGAAGGCCGCGTGAGGCGCTCCAGTATTCGCTCGGTTGGAGGAAGTCGGTGCGCAGCGCGGTGTCGAGGATCTGGGCGATGAAACCGCCGTAGCAGGCCATCGAGACGAGCGTCAGGAGGAGGATGCCGACGGCCCAGCGGCGGGCCGCGATGCCGATGACGGCGATGAGTCCGGCGACGGCACCGATCAGCTCGGCGAGCAGGGCGAGCACGTGGGCGCGGGCGATGGCGGCCTCGTCGCCGAACATGTCGTAGGCGCTGAAGTCGCGTTCGCGAAAGGCGGTGATGAGCTCCTCGAGCGCGAGGTGTCCGAGGTAGCCGCCGATCAGCGCGGCCAGGGCCAGACCGGAGGCCCGCGCCGCGCCGAAGCGCCGCACCTTCGGCGGATCGAACAGGGGCATCGGCTCGGGCGAGGCGGCCGGCGGCAAAGACGTACTGCTCATGCCCGAAGACTAGAGCCGCGGAGCGCCGATCTGCGGGTACGACTCACGTGATTCGCCGAACTACTCGGCATCGAGCAGGCCGCAGACCTCGCCGGCCGGCCCGAACTCACCCGTGTCGCGCCGGACCTGGGTGGTCGGGCGGATGCGTCCCTCGGTGACGAAGGCGCGCACCTGGTCCCAGCGGTACGGGCCGTACTCGCCGCCGGCGATCTTGACGAACCAGGCGGCATCCTCGTTCGCCGGCTCCTCGGTGACGTCGGGTTCCGGCTCAGGGGTCGGTTCAGACTCGGGCTCCGGTTCCGGTGTCGGCTCGGGCTCCGGTTCCGGCTCGGGTTCTATCACGGGTTCGGCCTCGACCACGGGTTCGGGCACGGCGACAGTCTCCGGTTCGGCCTCGACCGGCTCGGCGATCTCCGGCTCCACCGCAATGGATTCGACGACGACAGGCTCCGCTTCGGCAACCTCCACCGGTTCGACCTCGACCGGTTCGGGTTCCGGGAATCCGACCTCCTCCGGGAAGGTCTCCGATTCGGTCTCCACAGCCGCCGGGGCGGCAGGCAGGTCCACAGCCTCCGGGTCGCTGCTCTCCTCGGTGGCGACCACCTCCGGCGGCTGCGGCTCCGGATCACGGTCCAGCTCGGACTCGACGGCCTCGGCAAGGTAGCCGAGATCGCGATCCTCGACGGGCGGCTCCGGCTTCGACAGTGCCCGGTCTTCGACCGGTGCCGCCAGTTCGCTGCCCACGATCTCCCCGGCGGTCAGCGGCGAAGACAGCGGGAAGCGCGGTTCATCGCGCTCTCGATCCGTCTCATCGCGGTCGTCGCCGGCGAACTCTGCCGGAAGTGGTGCCGGTGCGGTCAGAGGATCGACGGCCGACTCCTCGGAGGTCGGCAAGTGCGTGGGCAGATCGACCTTCCACTGCGGGATCGTGAAGTCGTCCTGTTCGTCGGCCAGCGCGTCGGCGGGCAGATTCGGGATGGTGAGTTCGTCCTCTTCGATCCGGCGGCGTCGGCGTCCGCCGGGTAGGCGGCTGGGGCGCGGCTCCGGTTCTGGCTCGCTGTACGCGGGGATGGTGCCGGTGTCGACAGGGGTCTCCGGCAGCGCGTAAGCGGGTTCCGGCTCGGGTTCGGTGACCGGTTCGACCTCCTCGGCGACGACCGGAATCGCTTCGGGCACGATCTCGGGCGTGGTGGTGTGGGACGGCTCGTCGGCAACCGGTTCCTCAATGGGTTCCTCGACGGCATCATCGTCGTCCGGTTCGTTGACCGGTGGGGCGTCGGCCTCCGGCGGGGTGACGACGATGGCTTCCTTCTTCTTGCGCTTGCGTCGCGGCTCCGCACCGGCCTCTTTGCGGTCGCCCGGCAGCGGCACGAGCGCGGCCACGAGGAGAGCAAGGACCGACAGTGCCATGACGGTGGCGATGTCGTGCGGCCAGCTTCCGTCTCCGACCCAGTAGGCGGGCATGTCTCCGCCGTACTTGGCGTCCGCAGCAACCAAGAGGGCCAGATAGACAATCCAGGCGAGGAGGTAGACGAGGGCGGTGACGGCGAAGGCCGTGGCCCAGCGCCGCAGTTTGGGGAACAACGCCAGGAAGCCGGTCAGCGCCAAGGGAAAGCCCACGGCGGGGGTGAGGATGCCGAGCAACTGGGCGGTCGTCAGGACCGGATCGAGGCTGCTGAAGGGGTTGATGAGTTCCCAGGTGCCGCCGAGGTCCCTGACCCGCTGCACGGCGACCACCGTGGCGTAACTGCCGCCGACGATGGCGATGACCGAGGCGATGCGGTGACCGAGACCGATGCGCCTCGGGGCCGGGGTGTCCGACGGTTCGGTAGCGAAGTCGCCCTGGAAGTCCATGGCGGCAGCGTAGTCGGTCCTCACCTGCGCTTTCACCTCGTGGGACCAGAAGTGACCACGGGTGCGAAATATAGAACGTGCTCGCATAGGTCCGCTGACTGAGGCGCGGCGAGGAACGATACCTCGAAGAGAGCCGACGGCACGGCTAGGCTGGCCTCATGGCGAAGCGGCGGACGAGGTTTCCGGGCGGAGTGGCGATTGTCACCGACTCCACGGCATCTCTGTCGCCGCGCGACGCCGCCGACGAGGGGATCGAGGTCATCGGGCTGTCGGTGATCGTCGGGGCAGACACGCTCA
This sequence comes from Aeromicrobium sp., assembly GCF_047607065.1. GTDB lineage: Bacteria > Actinomycetota > Actinomycetes > Propionibacteriales > Nocardioidaceae > Aeromicrobium. The sequence goes on along the minus strand of NZ_JASGDU010000012.1, from coordinate 10,766 downwards.
TCGAGGGCGTTGATGCCGACGCGGAGGTCATCGCCACGGCACTGCGCGAGTTCGTGCCGGTCAGCACGTCGCGGCCGAATCCGCAGGAGTTCGCGGAGGTCTACCGGCGACTGGCCGACGAGGGCGCGAAGGAGATCGTCTCGATCCACCTGTCCAGCCGTATGTCGGGCACCGTCGATTCGGCCATATTCGCCGCGCGCGCGGCGGCCGTCCCGGTCACCGTGGTCGACTCGCGCCAGGTGGGCCTGGCCACCGGGTTCGCGGCGGGCATCGCGGCCCGCGCACGCGGCTCGAAGGTGAAGGCCGCCAAGGTCGCCGAGTTGGCTCGCACGGCCGGGGAGAACTCGACCGTGCTCATCTACGTCGACACGCTGGAGTATCTGCGCCGCGGCGGCCGGGTCGGCTCGGCGGCCGCGCTCATCGGTTCGGCGCTGTCGGTCAAACCGCTGCTGACCATCGCTGACGGCCTGGTCGTGCCGCTGGAGAAGGTGCGCACGACCGGCAAGGCGCTGGCCCGGATGGAGGCGCTGGCCGTGGAGGCCGCCGAGCGCTGCGACGACTACGACATCGGTGTGCAGCACCTGGCCAATGCGGCGGTGGCCGAACAGTTGGCCGAGCGGCTGGCGAAGCGTCTGGAGCGCGAGAGCGTGCCGGTTGACGAGATGGGGGCCGTTATCGGTGCCCACGTCGGCCCAGGGACGGTTGCGGTCACCGTCACCCCGCACTGATCCGTTGCCGCCAGGTCCTGCTTGCACCTCAATGACCGGGGTCTTGCCTCTTGGCGCGTCCTCTAACCCCTCTGATGCCGTCCTGCGGCGCGGTCGGGAGGGGTGTTTTCCACAGATTCGGGGTGGCCTCGAAATTTTGTCCACAGGACGCAGAGCGAGGCTGTTCGAGGGCATCGCCGATGCCTAACGTCGAAGAATGGACTTCGATGACGACCAGACTCGGGCCGAGATCGCCCGGCAACGCCTCGCGCAGCTCGTCGGGTCCTTCGACGAGCAGACCCCGCTGCCGAGCGAGCGCCGTCCGCCGCGCCGCGACGACGAAGCAGCCGTCCCGGAGCCACCGGTCGCCGCGACGGGCACAGGGTCGATGGCGGCCTCGCTGGTCGAGCCGCTGCGCCGCCGCCTGACTCAGTTGCACGCCCGCCTCGTGGTGGCCGTCGTTGCGGCGGTGGCCGTGGTGGCGGCCTGGGCGCTGCTGTCGCACCGCCCGAACAGTGAACCGGCGAATGCGGGCACCACCCAGGTCTCGTCTCAGGAGTCGGGCGAACCGGTGCAGGCCGGCGACATCGTGGTGGACGTCGCCGGGCATGTGCAGAAGCCGGGCATCGTCACGCTGCCGGCCGGGTCGCGGGTCTATCAGGCCATCGAGGCGGCCGGCGGCGTCGCCGGAGACGTCGACACCACCGGCCTCAACCTCGCCCGCAAGCTGGTCGACGGCGAGCAGATCCTCGTCGGGATCGCGCCGGTAGCGCCGGCCGGCGGCGGGGGTGAGGGAGCCGGGGGCCTGCTCAACCTCAACACCGCCACCCTCGACGACCTCGACGAACTGCCCGGAGTCGGCCCGGTGACCGCGCAGGCGATCCTCGACTGGCGCACCGAGAACGGCTCGTTCACCAGGGTCGAGGACCTGCTGGAGGTGCGCGGCATCGGCGAGGCCACCTTGGACGAGCTGCGTGATCTCGTCACGGTCTGAGTCCGCCGACGGCCAGCCGGGGCCGCAGCATGACCTCCGGCTCGTCCCGGCCGCAGTGCTCGGCTGGGCGCTGGCGGCCTGGGCGGTGGGCCGGCCCTCGGTCGTGGCGCTCGCGGTGGCGGTCGGCTGCCTGGTCCTCGTGGCGCTGTGGCACCGCCCCGCCGTGGTCGTGACCGGCTGCCTGCTCGCCTTGGTCGGCCTGTCGGTCGCCTGGCGCGTCGCCGCCGTGGAAGCCTCGCCGATGTCGGCCTGGGCCGAGAAGGGCGTGAACGCCGAGGTGGTGCTCCAGGTCGAGACGGACGCACGCGCGTATCGGGCACCCGGCGGCGACGGCCTCGTGCTGACCGGCGAGGTCGTGGAGGCCACCTCACGGTTGGGCGTCATCCGCAGCGCGGGTCAGGTCACGATCTTCGTCACCGAGGCGGGGGTCGACGCCCGCGACTTGACCGTGGGCCGCCGGATTCGCGTCACGGCCGCCGTCACCCCGGCCGAGGGCAGTAGCGAGGTGGCGACCCTCCGGGCATCGAGCGTGCATCCGATGACGGGGCGGCCCTGGTGGTGGGCGGCGAGCGAACGGGTGCGGACCGGGGTCCGGGAGGCCGTCGCGCATCAGCCGGCGGCACCGCGTGCCCTGGTACCCGCGCTCGTCGACGGCGACGATGCCGCGATCCCCGACGACCTCGACGAGGACTTCCGCCGCAGCGGCCTCACGCACCTGCTGGCGGTGTCGGGCACCAACCTGACGATCATCGTCGCCGCGCTGCTCGGCATGGCCCGTGCGGCCGGTATCGGCCGGCGGTGGTGGGTGGTGCTGGGCGTGGTGGCGGTGGTGGGGTTCGTCCTGGTGGCGCGCCCCGAGCCGAGCGTGCTGCGGGCGGCCGTCATGGGCCTGGTCGGCCTCGCGGCGCTGGGGATCGGAGTGGCCGGCGGCGTGCGGGCTATCGCGGTGGCCGTCATCGCGCTGCTGGCCTTCGATCCTTGGCTGGGACGTTCGCCCGGATTCGTGCTGTCGGTATGTGCGACGGCGGGCATCGTCGTGCTGGCCCCGCCCCTGATCGAGCGCATGGCGTGGTGCCCGCGCTGGCTCGCGGTCGCCATCGCGGTCCCGGTGGCCGCCCAGGCGGCCTGCATGCCGATGCTGGTGGCGCTCAGCGGCGAGGTCTCCCTGGTGGCGGTCGCGGCCAACCTCGCCGCAGGCCCTGCAGTGGCGCCGGCGACCGTGACGGGCCTGGCCGGAGGCCTGCTCTGGCTGGTCGCCGCACCGGTCGGGGAAGCCGCCGGTCAGGTGGCGTCGTGGTGTGCCTCGTGGATCATCGCGGTCGGCCGCACGTGTGCGGGATTCGAGGGCGCGGCGGTGGGGTGGGGCGGGCCGTGGTGGTGGAGCATTCCCGCGACGGTGGCGGTGGTGGCGGCCGGCTGGTGGGTCATGCGGCGGCCCGCGTTGGCCGCCGGTGTGGCGCTCGGCCTCGGGATCGTGGTCGTGCATCCTCCCGATCCGGGTTGGCCTCCGGGCGGCTGGATCGTCGTCGCCTGCGACGTCGGGCAGGGCGACGGGCTGGTGCTGAACGCGGGGGAGGGGCAGGCGGTGGTGGTCGACACCGGCATGGATCCGGGACCTATCGACCGGTGTCTGCGGCGTCTCGGTATCGATCATGTGGTCGCCCTGGTGTTCACGCATGCGGACGCCGATCACGTTGCGGGCTGGCGGGGCGTACTGCGCGGACGGCGGGTGGACGCGGTCATCGTCGGGGCCTCCGGAGGGCCGGCGACGGGCCTGCCGACCACCCAGGCGGATGCGGGCGACGTGATCGTTGCGGGCAGCCGGGAGCAGGTGCGACTGGACGTGCTCTGGCCCGTCGAACGCGAACCGGCGCCGGGTCAGGATCGCAACGATCTGAGCCTGGTGATGCGGCTGGAGGTCGACGGCGTCCGGGTGCTGCTGACCGGCGATGTCGAGCCGGAGGCGCAGCGGGCGCTTCTGCGCTCGGGTGCCGATCTGCGCGCCGACGTGCTCAAGGTGCCGCACCACGGCAGCGCCCATCAGGACCCGGACTTCATCGCCGCTACCGGTGCGGCGGCGGCCCTCATCAGCGCCGGCCGCGACAACCCGCACGGCCATCCCGCCCCGTCGGCCCTGGAGCTGCTCGCCGACTGTCACATGGCCTGGTGGCGCACCGACCTGCAAGGCGATCTGGCCGTTCTCGTCCGCGAGGGCCGGTGGAGCATCGTCGCCGGTGGCACCTGAAAGCCTCGAAGAGACCGGAGGTGTCCGCAGCTCGTGGGAGGGTGGTGCCAGTCGAGGAGAGGACGTTCATGGATCGGGCAGACGAGCCGTTCGAGCATTGGTGCGAGGTGTGTGGTCGGGAGGAGCGGCTGACGTCACAGGCGGCCTATGAGGCTGGCTGGGACTTCCCGCCGCGCATGGGTGCCTGGGAAGTGGTCTCTCCGCGCACCTGCGGCCAGTGCGGGATGGGCCAGACGGTGTGGTGGGCGATCACGATGGAAGGGGTCACCGCCGAAGGACTCACGGAGCACCAGCGGGACGTCGTGGCAAGGATCACTGCCGAGCGGTCGGGTGTGGTCGGTCGGAGCAGTCTCGAACTCACCGATGGCGGGTCGTGGGTGATCTCGACGGCCTCCGGTGCTCGGTATGCGATGCATCTCGACGGCGAGCAGCGGACCATTCAGCGGCTGCAGGCTGACACGGATGCGGCCGCAACGCTGCGCCGCGACGGCGAGACGCTGCCCCTGCTCGGTCTCATCGAGCCGCCCATTCAGGTCGGCCGCTCGGCCTACCTGGTGGTGGGCGACCTCAGCGGCGACGAGGGCTACGTCTCGACGACCCGGGTGACGTCGCCGGTCGTCGAGATACGCCGACTGGATTGAGCTGCGCAATCTCCTAGACTCGCGGGGTGGCTTCGTTGTTCGGCAAGGTCTTCCTCATCACGGGGGGCAACGAGTTCCTGGCCGACCGGGCGCGCAGGCGTGCGGTGGCCGCAGTGCTGGCCGAGGACCCCGAGTGCGAGGTCACCGAGGCGCAGGGCGGGCAGCTCGGGCCGGGCGAACTGCTGACCCTCACGAGTCCGTCGCTGTTCAGCGCCTCCAGCGCGGTCGTCGTCCACGACATCCAGGACCTCGGCGACGACGTCCAGGCCGAACTGCTCGCCTACGTCGCCGCGCCGGCACCCGAGGTCACCGTGATTCTCGTCCACGGCGGCGGTCAGAAGGCGCGCGGGCTGCTCGACAAGCTCCGCAAGGCCGCCGCGGTCTCCGAGGCGAAGCAGGAGCCGCTGAAGTACGAGCGCGACCACGTCGCCTGGGTGCGCGGCGAGGTCCGCCAGCTCGGCGCGACGATGCCGGAAGAGGCGGCGACCACGCTGGTCGCCGCGCTCGGCATGGATCTGCGGGCGCTTGCCGGAGCCGCCGACCAGCTTGTCGCGTCCGTGCCCGAAGGCGAGGAGATCTCCGATGCGGTGGTCCGCCGCTACTTCGGCGGCCGGGCCGAGGTGCGCGGCTACGAGATCGCCGACGCGGTTCTCGACGGACGGCTCGACCTCGCCGTCGAGCGCCTGCGCTGGGCGCTGACGTCCAAGGTCGCTCCCGTCGTCATCGTCTCTTCGTTGGCCTCGGGGCTGCGTCAGCTCGTGCGACTGGCCACCGCTCCGCCGAACCTGCGCGATGGCGACCTCGCCAAGCACGTCGGCGCGCCGCCGTTCAAGCTCCAGGTGCTGCGCCGCCAACTGCGGCAGTGGGACGCGCAGGGACTCCACGGTGCCCTCGCCGCTGTGGCCCAGGCGGACCTCGACGTCAAGGGTGCCGCCGCCGATCCCGGCTACGCGACCGAGCGTATGATCTTGCGGGTGGTCTCGCTGCGCCGCCGGCCCCCGCGCCGCGCCGCCAGCAGCATGACCCTGTAACTTCCTGCACGCGGTGCTGCTGGCGTGGCGGTGGCGCACTATCGCCCCGCGCGGCCCGCTGGAAGCCCTCGCTCGCGCGGTCAGTCGCCCGCGGCGGGGGACAGCCGGTCCCTGAGGTGCGAGGGCGCCCAGCGCCCGAGCCTCGAAGGGACCCGAACCTTAGCTCATTTCGAGGTTTCGCTCGTTCCTCGCTCCGCACTGGGGGCACCTCCCGCTTGCGGGGGACAATGAGCGGTATTGACCTCCTGGTCTGCGCACGCCTCGCGGGAGGCCCCTGACAGACGCGGACCCCCGATCCGAGGGATCGGGGGTCACGGCGAAGTATGGTGGCTGGCTCAGAGAGCGGCGGCCTTCTTGGCGATAGCCGACTTGCGGTTGGCCGCCTGGTTCTTGTGGATGACGCCCTTGCTGGCGGCCTTGTCGAGCTTGCGCCCGGCGTCGGCGGCCAGCGTCTTGGCCTCGTCGGCCTTGCCCGCGTCAACAGCCTCGTGGAAGCGACGCACGGCGGTCTTGAGAGCCGAACGAACGGCCTTGTTGCGCTCGCGGGCCGCCTCGTTCTGACGGTTGCGCTTGATCTGCGACTTGATGTTCGCCACGGGGCGTACCTATTTCCTTACAGTTGACATACGAGACAAAGAAGTTCAGCGGCGTGCGCTGGCACGCGACCGCTAAGACTACCACCGCTGTCCGGTGCGTCCCAAATCCAGGCCGGTCACTAGGCTATCTCCTCATGGAGACTCTGTACCACGCTCTCGTCTGGGCGCACATCGGCTGCTGGGCCATCGCCCTGTTCGGCTATGTGACGGTGTTGTCGTCTCCCCAGATCAACGGCCTCCTGGCCCACGGGGTCGGGGCCGCATGGGTGCTCGGACTCGTGCTCGTCGCCATCGCCTCGATGAGCGAGGACGTCGATGATCCGAACCACGCCAAGGTCGCCGTCAAGCTCCTCGTGGCCACCGCTGCGGTCGGCCTGGCCCACGGCACGCGCAAGCGTCCTGCCCCCAATCCCTTCGCCCACGTCGTCGTCGCGTTGATCCTGGTCAACGTCGGCATCGCCTACTTCTGGTGACCGAGTGACCACTCCTGCCCCGCAGCCCGGCGCGACGCCGCCGGAACTCCTGCGCAACTTCTGCATCATCGCCCACATCGACCACGGCAAGTCCACGCTCGCCGATCGCATGCTGCAACTGACCGGCGTCGTCGACGAGCGCGCCGCCCGCGCCCAGTACCTCGACCGCATGGACATCGAGCGCGAGCGTGGTATCACCATCAAGAGCCAGGCCGTGCGCATGCCGTTCACCAAGAGCGACGGCGACGACGCGGGCACGACCTACGTGCTCAACATGATCGACACCCCTGGTCACGTCGACTTCACCTACGAGGTCAGCCGTTCGCTGGAGGCCTGCGAGGGCGCGATCCTGCTGGTCGACGCCGCCCAGGGCATTGAGGCGCAGACCCTCGCGAACCTCTATCTCGCGATGGACGCCGACCTGCACATCATCCCGGTGCTCAACAAGATCGACCTGCCCGGCGCGCAGCCGGAGAAGTACGCCGAGGAGATCGCCGGCATCATCGGCGGCGACCCCGACGACGTGCTGCGCGTCTCGGCCAAGACCGGCGAGGGCGTCGAGGCGCTGCTCAACCTCATCGTCGACGAGGTGCCGCCGCCGGCAGGCGACGCCGGCGGTGCCCCGCGCGCGCTGATCTTCGACTCGGTCTACGACACCTACCGCGGCGTCATCACCTACGTCCGGGTGGTCGACGGTCTGCTCAGCCACCGTGACAAGATCAAGATGATGTCGACCGGCGCGGTCCACGAGATGCTGGAGGTCGGCGTCATCAGCCCCGAGCCGGTCAAGGCCAAGGACCTCGGCGTCGGCGAGGTCGGCTACCTCATCACCGGCGTCAAGGAAGTGCGCCAGAGCCGCGTCGGCGACACCGTGACCTCGGCGGCCAAGCCCGCCACCGAACCGCTGGGCGGCTACCAGAACCCCAATCCGATGGTCTTCTCCGGCCTGTACCCCATCGACGGCGACGACTTCGCCGACCTGCGCGAGGCACTGGAGAAACTGCAGCTCAACGATGCGGCGCTGGTGTACGAACCGGAGTCGTCGGGGGCGCTCGGCTTCGGCTTCCGCATCGGCTTCCTCGGCCTGCTGCACCTGGAGATCGTGCGCGAGCGACTGGCCCGCGAGTTCGGCCTCGACCTCATCGCCACCGCGCCGAATGTCGTCTATCGCGTCGAGATGGAAGACGGGTCGACGCACACCGTCACCAACCCGAGCGAGTACCCGAACAGCGGCAAGATCAACAAGGTCTTCGAGCCGGTCGTGGCCGCCACGATCCTCGCCCCGAGCGACTACATCGGCACGATCATGGAGCTGTGCCAGGCGCGGCGCGGCCAGCTCGGCGGCATGGACTACCTCTCCGAGGACCGCGTCGAGATCCGCTACACGCTGCCGATGGGCGAGATCATGTTCGACTTCTTCGACGCGCTCAAGAGCCGTACGAAGGGCTATGCCTCGCTCAACTACGAACTGTCCGGCGAGCAGGCCGCCGATCTGGTGAAGGTTGACATCCTGCTGCAGGGCGAGGTGGTCGACGCCTTCAGTTCCATCGTCCACCGCGACAACGCCTACACCTACGGCGTCGCGCTGGCCGGCAAACTCAAGGAACTCATCCCGCGCCAGCAGTTCGAGGTGCCCATCCAGGCCGCCATCGGCGCGCGGGTCATCGCCCGCGAGAACATCCGCGCGATCCGCAAGGACGTGCTCGCCAAGTGCTACGGCGGCGACATCAGCCGCAAGCGCAAGCTGCTGGAAAAGCAGAAGGAAGGCAAGAAGCGGATGAAGATGGTCGGCCGCGTGGAAGTGCCGCAGGAGGCCTTCATCGCCGCGCTGTCGACCGGTGACGGCCCCTCCTGAGGCTGCCCGCGTTCAAGCGGATCCATGAGGGGAGCGCTGACTTATGTCGAGTTGTGCGCCGTCAGCCGGTCCCTGAGGTGCGAGGAGCGGACCCTGAGGTGTGAGGCCGCTTGCGGCCGAGCCTCGAAGGGTGCGACGAGCCTCGAAGGGCGAAGCCTGCCCTGGTTGGGTCATTTCGAGGCTCGCAAGCTCGCACCTCAATGACCAGGTTCCGCCTATCTGCGGAATCTCTTATTTCGGGGCGCGAGCCTGCCCGGCGACCTCGCCGGTAGGTTAGGGTGACACGCACCACAATCCGTTGCCCTCTGTGAGGATCTGCATGAGTCCCCTTGTCCTGACGCCGCAGCAGCAGTCGCTCATCGACGACCGCGCCCCCAGCATCGGCCGGCTCTTCCTGAACCGCGTCGCCGAGACGCCCAACCGGGAGGCCTTCCGTTACCCCGACGCCAACGAGCGCTGGCACTCGCTCTCGTGGGCCGAGGTCGGTGCCCGCGTCAACCGGCTCGCTGCGGGCCTGGTCTCGCTCGGCCTGGAGCCGCAGTCGCGCGCGGCCGTTGCCTCCGGGACGCGGGTGGAGTGGATTCTCGCAGACCTGGCGATCAACGCCGCCGCCGGCGCTACCACGACGGTCTACCCGACCACCGTCGCCGCCGACGTCGCCTACATCCTGTCCGACTCGGGCAGCGTGATCGTCTTCGCCGAGGATGACGACCAGATCGCCAAGCTCGTGGAGAAGAAGTCCGAGCTTCCCGAGGTCGCCAAGGTCGTCACCTTCGACGGCCAGGCCGATGGCGACTGGGTCATCACGCTGGCCGATCTGGAGAAGGTCGGCGAGGCGTACCTGGCCGACCACCCCGACATCGTTGAGGAGCGAGTCTCGGCGGTCAAGCCCGATGACCTGGCCACGCTGATCTACACCTCCGGTACCACGGGCCGCTCCAAGGGCGTGCGCCTGAGCAACGACGGCTGGGTCTTCGAGGGAGCCGCGATCCACGCCAACGGTATTTTGAGCATCGACGACCTGGAGTTCCGCTGGCTGCCGATGGCGCACTCCTTCGGCAAGGTCTTGCAGATGGTGCAGCTGGAGATCGGCTTCCCGGCGGCCATCGACGGCCGGGTCACCAAGATCGTCGACAACCTCGCGGTCGTGAAGCCGACCTTCATGGGTGCCGCGCCGCGCATCTTCGAGAAGGCGTACGGCCGCGTCGTCGGCATGATGGAGGAAGAGGGCGGCGTCAAGCTCAAACTCTTCCGCTGGGCCGAGAAGGTCGGCCTGGAGTACTCGCGCAAGACGCGGGCCGGCGAGACGGTGCCCAAGGGCCTGGCGATCCAGCACGGCCTGGCCGACAAGCTCGTCTTCAGCAAGGTCCGCGACCGCTTCGGCGGCCGGGTGCGGTTCTTCATCTCCGGTTCGGCCGCGCTCAGCGCCGACGTCGCCGAGTGGTTCCACTCTGCGGGCGTCATCATCTTGGAGGGCTACGGCCTGACCGAGACCTCCGCGGGCGCGACGGTCAATCACCCCGAGCACCTCAAGCTGGGCACCGTGGGTATTCCGTTCCCGGGTACCGAGGTCAAGATCGCCGAGGACGGCGAGGTGCTCATCAAGGGTCCGAACGTCATGCACGGCTACCACAACCTCGACACCGCCACCAAGGAGACGCTGGACGACGGCTGGCTGGCCACCGGTGACATCGGCGAACTCGACGCCGACGGCTTCTTGCGGATCACCGACCGCAAGAAGGATCTGTTCAAGACCTCCGGCGGCAAGTACGTCGCGCCGTCGCACATCGAGGGCGTCTTCAAGGGCGTCTGCCCGCTGGCGAGCCAGATGATCGTCCACGGCAACCAGCGCAACTTCTGCTCGGCGCTCATCACGCTCGATCCCGACGCGGTGGCGCTGTGGGCCGAGGGTCACGGCATGGCCGGCAAGTCCTACAGCGAGATCGTGGCGTCCCCGCAGATGCAGAAGGTCGTCGGCGAGTACGTGGAGGAGCTGAACTCCAAGCTCAACCGCTGGGAGACGATCAAGAAGTGGTCGATCCTGCCCAGCGACCTGTCGGTCGAGACCGGTGAACTGACGCCGAGCCTCAAGGTCAAGCGCAAGGTGGTCGAGGAGCGTTACGCTGCGATCCTCGACGGCTTCTACGCCTGATCTGCTTGAACGCCGAGGGGCCGGCCCCCCGGAAAAGGTGGGGGCCCCCCGGCGGCGGTGGGGGAGTTGCGG
>NZ_JASGDU010000011.1:0-22039 GCF_047607065.1 Aeromicrobium sp. | reverse complement strand
GTCGCCGGTTGCCGTACTCGACATCAGTGAAGGAGGGCTGGTCGCTGTCCACGACCCCATGATTTCGCGATCCCAGCCGCCAGGCCACCCGCCGAGCCGGGTCGCCGCAAAGATCAGCACTTCCCTAGCGGTTTCGAGCGCATCGAGCCGTTCGGCTTCTACGCCGACTCCGCCGATTCGGTTCACCTCGCGAAGACCCTGTGATCGCCGACGACGGACCCGGCCGCGCGCACTAGGCTGAGGCGCATGACGGTCCGCCGGGTCCAGGGCAGCGAGGTCGAGTACGGGATCACCGTGCAGGGGCAGCCGCGCGCCAATCCGATGGTCGCCTCGACGCACGTGGTCAACGCCTATGCCGCCGCACACCGGCTGACCCGCCGGGCGCGATGGGACTTCGAGGAGGAAAGTCCCCTGCGGGACGCCCGCGGCTTCGACCTGAGCCGCGGCGACGCCGATCCGTCGCAGCTGACCGACGAGGACCTCGGGCTGGCCAACATCATCTTGACCAACGGCGCACGGCTCTACGTCGATCACGCGCACCCGGAGTACTCCAGCCCCGAGGTCACGACACCGCGCGACGTGGTGATCTGGGAGAAGGCCGGCGAGGAGGTCATGCGCGAGGCGGCCGAGCTGGCCGGGCGCATCCCCGGCAACGGCCCGCTGGTGCTCTACAAGAACAACGTCGACAACAAGGGTGCCTCCTACGGTTCGCACGAGAACTACCTCATGGACCGCCAGGTGCCCTTCGAGCAGATCGTCACCCACCTGACACCGTTCTTCGTGTCCCGGCAGGTCGTCTGCGGTGCCGGGCGGGTCGGCCAGCAGCAAGACGGTAGTGTCCATGAGTTCCAGATCAGCCAGCGCGCAGACTACTTCGAGGTGCCGGTCGGCCTGGAGACGACGCTCAAACGGCCGATCATCAACACCCGTGACGAGCCGCACGCTGACCCGCGCAAGTACCGCCGCCTGCACGTCATCGTCGGCGACGCGAACTGTGCCGAGACATCGATCTACCTCAAGCACGGCCTGACGTCGCTCGTGCTGGCGATGATCGAGGGCGGTGCCGTCGTCACCGATCTCGACCTGGCGAATCCGGTTGCGGCGCTGCACGCGATCTCCCACGATCCGTCCCTGCGGGTCACTGTCGATCTCGCCGACGGCCGCAGCATCACCGCGCTGGACCTACAGGCCGAGTACCTGCGTCGCGCGCGCGCCTTCACGCAGCGGCAGGGCGACGTCGACGAGCAGACAGCCGACGTCCTCGACCGGTGGGAGGGCGTGCTCGCCCGCCTCGCGCGCGACCCGATGGACCTGGCCGGTGAGCTGGACTGGGTCGCCAAACTCGCCCTGCTGGAGCGCTACCGCGACCGCGACGGCCTGGACTGGGATCACGCGAAGCTGCACCTGATCGACCTGCAGTACCACGACATCCGGCCCGAGCGCGGCCTGTACCACCAGCTCGTCCGCACCGGCCGCATGAAGCGCCTGGTGGACCCGGCCGAGATCGCCGCTGCGGTCACCGAGCCGCCGGGCGACACCCGGGCCTGGTTCCGGGGCACCTGCCTGCGCCGGTTCTCCGACGACATCGCCGCCGCCTCCTGGGATTCGGTCATCTTCGACCTGCCCGGTTACGCCTCCCTGCAGCGTGTGCCGACCCTCGAACCGTTGCGCGGCACGCGCGAGCACGTCGGCGCGCTCTTCGACGCCGACCCGACGGCGACCGAGCTGTTCCGTACCTTGACCGGGCGCGACTAGGCTGGCGTCATGTCCGAGCAGCAGCACAAGAGCAGCAGGCCGTCGCGCGAATCCGACGAGCAGGTCGAGGCCACCGAGATCGACACCGAAGCCAAGGCGAAGCTCGACGACGACGTCGACGCGATCCTCGACGAGATCGACGACGTGCTCGAAGAGAACGCCGAGGAGTTCGTGCGCAGCTTCGTGCAGAAGGGCGGGCAGTGATGCTGCCGGAGGCCTTCCGCACGGCTGGCTCGTCCTCGTTCGCCGACTTCCTCGTCCAGTACGCCCCCGACCAGCTGCCCGGCGCCCGTGCGACGGACGCGGCCGGGCCGGGGCAGTTCGACGGCATCACGCACGGCACCACCATCGTCGCCGCGACGTATCCGGGCGGCGTCGTCATGGCCGGTGACCGGCGCGCCACTATGGGCAACGTCATCGCTCAGCGCGACATCCAGAAGGTGTTCCAGACCGACGAGTTCTCCTGCGTTGGCATCGCAGGCACGGCGGGTATCGCCGTGGAGATGACCCGGTTGTTCCAGGTCGAGCTGGAGCATTACGAGAAGATCGAGGGCACCGTCTTGTCGACCGACGGTAAGGCTAATCGCCTCGCGGCGCTCATCCGCGGCAACCTGGGCCTGGCGATGCAGGGCCTGGCGGTCGTGCCGCTGTTCGCCGCCTACGATCCGGACGCCGGAGCCGGACGCATCTTCGCCTTCGACGTCACCGGCAACCGCAACGAGGAGCGTCAGTTCTGCTCGGTCGGCTCCGGGTCGCTGTTCGCTCGCGGCGCGTTGAAGAAGCTGTACCGCGAGGGGTTGACCGAGCGGGAGGCGGTCACCGCGTGCGTGCAGGCGCTCTACGACGCCGCCGACGACGACTCGGCCACCGGCGGACCCGACATGGCCCGCCGGATCTTCCCGATGGTCGCCACCATCGGTGCCGAGGGCTTCCGCGCCTGGAGCCAGACCGAGACCGCAGCGGTCGCCGACGAGGTCGTCGCCGCCCGCCTCACCGCGCCCGACGGCCCGTCGGCGCCCCTGATCTGACCGGCCGATCTGAGAGGAGCGCCGCCATGACCGCACCCTTTTACGTCTCGCCCGAGCAGGTGATGAAGGACCGCGCCGACTTCGCCCGCAAGGGCATCGCCCGCGGCCGGTCGGTCGCCGTCGTGCAGTACGCCGACGGCATCGTCTTCGTTGCCGAGAATCCCTCGCAGGCCCTGCACAAGATCAGCGAGATCTACGACCGGATCGGCTTCGCGGCCGTCGGGCGGTACAACGAGTTCGAAAACCTGCGGATCGCCGGCGTGCGCCTGGCCGACCTGCGCGGCTACTCCTACGACCGGCGCGACGTCACGGGGCGGGGCCTGGCCAACGCCTACGCGCAGACGCTCGGCACGATCTTCTCGGCAAGCGGCGAGAAGCCCTACGAGGTCGAGTTGTTCGTCGCCGAGCTGGGCGAGCGTCCCGAAGCCGATCAGGTCTACCGGCTTACCTATGACGGTTCGGTGGCCGACGTGAAGGGGTGGGGCGTCATGGGCGGCACCACCGAGCCGGTGGAACAGTGGTTCACCGAGCACTACACGCCCGGCCTCGATCTGGCCGGGGCGATCTCGCTGGCGCGTACGGCGCTGGGGCACGATGCGGCCGCCCCGCGCGCGATCCCGGCCGAGTCGCTGGAAGTGGCGGTGCTGGACCGGACTCGCACTCAGCAGCGCAAGTTCAAGCGCCTGGCCGACCCGGTGGTGGCCGAAGCGCTCGGCTGAGGCCCGGTCCGTAGTCGCTTCGAGGTTCCGGCAGTAGGTTCCGCTGGCTGAGGTGCGCCCTTCGAGGCTCCGGCCGCAGGCGGCCTACGCACCTCAGGGACCGCGAGGAACGAGCGAGCCGGGTCCTGAGGTGCCCCGACGAAGGAGCGGCCTCGAAGGGCGAAGCCTGCCGTGGGCGGGTCATTTCGAGGTGTGCTGCGCTCCCACCTCAATGACCGGCTCCGCCTATCTGCGGAATCTCTTACTCGCGCAACCTCTCAGGCGAGGTCGCGCAGGCGTCGCCCGCCTCCGGGCCGTGGTGGGTTAGGGGGCTCACCGCGCGGGCCGTAGTTACCAGGGTCTCGGGATCGTCCAGGTGTGCCGGCGCGACCGGAGCGGTGCGTATGAGCGAGCGGTTGCCTCCGCTGCGCTCGGCCTGCTCGTGCGCACTCCAGGCTACCGCCGATGACGGCCGGGGAGCGGCGCCGAACCGAACTCGTAGCCCGCGCCCAGCGCGTCGCCGACGGCCGCCCCCAGCAGCACGCCCGCGGCCCGGTCCTCCCGTGTCATGCCTGCTCCCGGACGCGGCGCATCTCGTCGGCCAGCCGCGGGTTCGTTTCGGCGAACCGTTCGGTGATCCGCTCGACGACCTCCGGCGGCTTGTTCTGGCTCAGCTTGGCGCGGGCGTCGAACCGGGTCACCCGCATCCGCAGGCCGACAGCGCCCTTGGCGATCCGCCGCGTGCCCGCCTCGTCCTCGCCGAGACTCCGGCCGCCGGGATAGCGCCGCTCGAAGTGGTCGGTCAGGCGCGAGAGCATCGCGTAGGTCTCCTCCTCGTCCAACACCTCGGGGACGCCGTACAGGTGCGCCGTGACGTGGTTCCAGGTCGCCGCGAGCTCGCCCGGGTCGTACCAGCTGGCCGAGACGTAGTCGTGCGGCCCCTGCACGATGACCAGCATCTCGCTCGCGCCCAGCTCGTGCAGGACGTCGTCGGGCCGCCCGACATGGCTGACGAGCACGATGTCGTCGGCATCCTCGTCGAGCAGTACCGGGTAGTGCGACGCCACCAGGCCCGACGAGGTCCAGGAGACGAGGGTCGCCCACGGGTTTTCGCGCACGAGACGCTTGACCTCGTCGGGGTCGTCCAGCACATACCGCGGCGTGTGTCGCATGCGTGCACTCTCAAGGCACCGGCACGGCTAGGCTCTCGTCATGGACCGGCGCATCTTCGGCATCGAGAACGAGTACGGCGTCACGTGCTCGTTCCGCGGGCAGCGCCGGCTCTCGCCGGACGAGGTCGCGCGCTACCTGTTCCGCCGGGTCGTCTCCTGGGGTCGCAGCAGCAACGTCTTCCTGCGCAACGGCTCGCGCCTGTACCTCGACGTCGGCAGTCATCCGGAATACGCCACCCCCGAGTGCGACGACGTCGCCGAACTCGTCGCCCACGACAAGGCCGGCGAGCGCATCCTCGAGGCGCTCATGCTCGACGCCCAGCAGCGGCTGCGCGACGACGGTATCGAGGGCGACATCTACCTGTTCAAGAACAACACCGACTCGGCGGGCAACTCCTACGGCTGCCACGAGAACTACCTCATCGCGCGCGGCGGGGAGTTCAGCCGCATGGCCGACGTGCTCATCCCGTTCCTGGTCTCGCGCCAGATCATCTGCGGCGCGGGCAAGGTCCAGCAGACCGGACGCGGCACGATCTACTCGATCAGCCAGCGGGCCGAGCACATCTGGGAGGGCGTCTCCAGCGCCACCACCCGGTCGCGGCCCATCATCAACACCCGCGACGAGCCGCACGCCGACGCCGAGCGCTACCGCCGCCTGCACGTCATCGTCGGCGACTCCAACATGAGCGAGACCACGACGCTGCTCAAGGTGGCCACCACCGAGCTGGTGCTGCGCATGATCGAGGCAGGCGTGACGATGCGCGACCTCACCCTCGACAACCCGATCCGGGCCATCCGGGAGATCTCCCAGGACATGACCGGCCGCAAGAAGGTCCAGCTGGCCAACGGCCGCGAGCTGTCCGCGCTGGAGATCCAGGCCGAGTACTTCGCCAAGGTCGCCGAGTTCGTCGACCGCAGCCAGATCGACGATCCCGTGACCCGCCGGGCGCTCGACCTGTGGGAGCGCACCCTGAAGGCCGTCGAGTCCGAAGACCTCTCGCTCGTTGAGCGTGAGATCGACTGGGTCATCAAGCTGCGGCTGCTGGAGCGGTATCGCAGCGTCCACGGACTGAGCTGGGGCGACCCGAAGATGGCCCAACTCGACCTGGCCTACCACGACATCCGGCGCGACCGCGGCCTGTTCTACCTGCTCGACCGCCGCGGTGCGGTGGCACGGGTGACCGGCGACCTGGAGGTCTTCCGCGCCAAGTCGGTGCCGCCGCAGACCACGCGGGCGCGCCTGCGCGGGGAGTTCATCCGGCGGGCCCAGGAGCGCCGCCGGGACTTCACCGTCGACTGGGTCCATCTGAAACTCAACGACCAGGCGCAGCGCACCGTCTTGTGCAAGGACCCCTTCCGCGCCCACGACGAGCGGGTACAGCGGCTCATCGACGCGATGTGACCGATCCGGTTCGGGTGTCGAATGCGCGAGTGTGTGGTCCGGTTGGTTAGGGTGGTCCCGGTTTCTCGTTCAGCGTGCCTCGGGCCGTTGACCCCCTCTCACTCATTCGAGGTATACCTGTGCGCCGCAACATCATCCTTATCTCGACAGCATTAGCGGTCGTGGCCGTGCTGGCCGCGTCGGTCATCGTGCTGTCCAACAAGGGCTTCGCGTTCTCCGGAGTCACCGTTTCCGGGGGGGAGACACCGAAACTCTCGGTCAAGGAGCCGGAGAAACTCGCCGACGAGATCAAGAGCGGTGAGGCGAAACTGCAGATCGTCTCCGAGGGCGACGGTCGCAAACTCCAGAACAACGACTACTTCAGCGCCGACTACATCATCGCTGACGGCACCGACGGCTCCCAGTTGGATTCGTCCTTCGGCACCAATGCGACCACCGGCGAACCCGGCACCCCCGCAGTCTTCCAGTTCATCGACTCGGCGAAGTCAACGACTGCCACCGCGCCGGGCCTGCCCAAGTCGGCGCTCGAGGTGCTCAAGGACGTCAAGGTCGGCTCGAAGGTCATCCTCGGTATCACCGCGGGCGACTTCTTCGGCGACGCAGTCCAGCAGTTCGGCTTCGAGGAAGCCCAGCCGATGCTGTTCTACTTCGACATCACCGCTTCCATCGACGCCGACACCAAGACCGCTCCGTCGGGCAAGAAGGTCGATCTGCCGGCGGGCGTGCCCACGCCGGTCGTCGATGGCGACACGGTCACGGGGGTTGACGGCAGTGCGGTCACGGCCCCGGCCACCGAGGCCGTCTACCCGGTCATCAAGGGAACCGGTCCGAAGGTCGAGGCCGATGATTACGTCTATGCGAACTACCTCGGTCAGGTCTACCCCAACGGCGCGGTCTTCGACTCCTCCTTCGAACGCGGTGCGCCGTCGTTGTTCTCGCTGGCCGGTGTCATCCCGTGTTGGACCGACATGTTGACCGGCCAGACCGTCGGCTCGCGTGTCGTGCTGACGTGTCCGGCCGACGTCGCTTACGGCGACAACCCCGGCGAGGGCAGCGGCATCGCTCCGGGGGATTCGTTGACCTTCGTGGTCGACATCGTCGGCACACTCTGACCCGAGGCGGGGAACCGGCGTGGCCGAGCGCAAGAGCGAACGGTTGATGAATCTCATCTTCCTGCTGCTCTCGACCCGCCAGTTCCTCACCAAGGAGCAGGTCCGGGCTTCCATCGAGGATTACCAAGGTTTGTCCGAGGACGCCTTCAATCGGATGTTCGAGCGCGACAAGGGGGAACTGCGCGCGCTCGGCATCCCGTTGGAGATCGGTAGCTTCGATCCGTTGCACGACGACCTCCGGGGCTACCGCATCCCACGGGAGGCTGCCGAGCTGCCGGACCTGGAGCTGACCGCAGAGGAATCGGCCGTGATCGGCCTGGCCGCCCAGGTGTGGGAGCATGGGGGGCTGGCGGGCCGCTCGGCCGACGCGCTCCTGAAACTCAAGGCGGCTGGTGTCGAGATCGACACCAGCGCCGTCCCGCTCGTGCAGCCGAGACTGGGTGCTGACGAGTCGGCCTTTGACGCGGTGTGGGATGCCGTGCGGGAGCGTCGGCCCATCGCGTTCGCCTACGGGCGGATTGGCGAGGAGTCGCAACAGCGCCACCTCCAGCCGTGGGGAGTGCTGTCGTGGCGTGGTCGCTGGTACGTCGGCGGCTATGACATCGACCGGGAGGATTCACGCCTCTTTCGGCTCTCGCGCATTCGCGGCGAGGTTCGCGGCGACGGCGAGGCCGGGTCCTACACGGTGCCGGAGGGGACCTCGATCCGTGATCTCGCGGACTTCACCTCCACCGAGCCGGTCGGCGAGGCGACCCTGCGCGTGCGGCGCGACCGGGCCGTCCCGCTGCGGCGTCACGCCCGGTCGGTCGAGCCGGCCGGCGACGACGTGGACCTCGTGCGGGTGGGCTATCACTCCGCCTGGCAGATCGCCATGACCGCCGCGTCCTTCGCGCCGCACGTGGTCGTCGTGGACCCGCCGGAGGCGCGTTCTTTGGCCGTCTCCATCCTGCGCTGCGCGGCGGAGGCCAACGCATGAGGAAGCCGTCGGCCCGCGATGTTCAGCGACGACTGGCGTTGGTGCCCTATCTGCAGAGCAAGCAGGGCGTCTCGGTCGAGGAGGTCGCCCGCGAGTTCGGGGTCAAGCCCGGCGTGGTGCGCCGCGACGTCGAACAGATCATGCTGACCGGGGTCGGGGCCTACGGCGGCGACCTGATCGACGTGGACCTGTTCGCCTTGGAGGGCGACGACCGCATCTACATTTCCAACGCCGACTTCATGTCCCGCCCGCTGCGCATCGACGCCGACGAGGCTGCGGCGCTGATCGTCGCTTTGCGAACTTTGCGCGATACCGCCGGCACCGAGCATGCCGGGGTCGTCGACACCACACTGGCCAAACTGCAATCTGCGGTGGCCGGGGCCGCCGAGGCCGAGAACACCGTGGCGGTCGTCGTCGAGCCGGTCGACCCGTCGGTGTTGGGTGCCGTGCGCGAGGCGTTGTCACGTGGGCGGAGCATGGAGATCGTCTATGCCCCGGCTTCGCGCGACGCGCTCACGACGCGGCGGATCGACCCGCTGGCGACGTTCACGCGCGATGGCCGCGAATATCTCGACGCCTGGTGCCACCGGGCCGTGGGCCACCGGTTCTTCCGGCTGGACCGCATCGAGCGCGCCGAGGTGCTCGACGACGCGGTCGCCGACCGGGGGCGTACGCCGCGACCGGTTGCGGGCTTCTTCTCCGGGGACGCTGGAGATGGGCTGCTGCACGCCGAACTGGCGGTCGAACCGAGTGCGCGCTGGATCGTGGAGCACTACGATGCGGAGGTCCTGGACGACTCCGGCGACACCTGGCGCGTGCAGGTGGTGGCTGCCGACGAGTCCTGGGTATGCCGCCTGGCACTGCGGGCCGGCGGCGCGATCCGGGTTCTTTCCCCGGACTCAGTGCGCACACAGGTGCGTGAGCACGCGCTCACAGCGCTGGCGGCGTACGATGAGGCCACGTTCGCAACCGAGGAGTCCTGATGCTCAAAAATATCGGCCCCACCGAGATCTTGCTGATTCTCGCGGTCGTACTGCTGTTCTTCGGTGCGGCCAAGTTGCCCGAACTGGCGCGTGGCAGCGGCCGTGCCCTGCGCATCTTCAAGTCCGAGATCAAGGGACTCGAAGAGGACGACAAGGCGCGTGAGGCCGACGACGCCGCAGTCATCCCCGCCTCCGACGACGTGCCGGTGACGCGACGGGTCGAGAGCAGCCGCATCGATGCCTCCGACGAGACGAACTGAGTCTGCGCAGTTGGCCGCACCCGGTGGCACCATGCCGCTCATGGAGCATCTTCGTGAGTTGCGCAGCCGCCTCATCCGAGCCGTCCTGGCGATTCTTGTCGGGACCATCTGCGGTTTCGTCTTCTACGAGCCGCTGCTGACTTTCCTGACCCACCCCTACCACCAGATCGAGCCGGATTTGGCGGCCAAAGGCATCGATACGAGCCTGGTCATCACCGGAGTCGGCGGGGCCTTCCAGTTCCAGCTCAAGATCGCCCTGGTGGCCGGCATCGTGGCCTCCAGCCCGATCTGGCTGTGGCAGTTGTGGGCCTTCGTGCTGCCGGCGCTGCACCGGCACGAGCGGCGCTGGGCGCTGCTGCTGACCGGCACCGGGGTCCCGCTGTTCTTCAGCGGGGTGGCGCTGGCCTACGTGATCTTGCCCAAGGCGATCCTAGTGCTCATCGGCTTCGTGCCCGACGGATTCGAGAGCCTCGTGTCGGGGGCGGAGTATTACGACTTCATCATCCGCATGATGCTGGTCTTCGGCGTGGCGTCCGAGATTCCGCTGGCCGTGGTCCTGCTCAACCGCCTGGGCGTGGTGAGTGCCCGGTCATTGGTACGCGCCCGGCCGTGGACGGTCGTGGCGATGTTCGTCTTCGCGGCCATCGCCACGCCGAGCACGGACCCCATCACTATGCTGTTCCTCGCACTGCCGATGACGGTCCTGTACTTGATCGCCGAGACCATCGCGCGCATCTCCGACCGGCGTCGCGCTCGGGAAGGCCCCGGCGCGGCGTGGTCCGACGACGAGGCCTCGCCGCTGTGAGCGCGGCGCGGCACGTGGTCCTGGTCGTGAACCCGGTCTCCGGACGGCGGCGGGGCGAGCAGATCGCCGAGGCGGCGGTGCCGCGCTTGCGGTCGTACGGCTGGACGGTCGAGCACGCCCAGGGGGAGACCCTGGACGAGGTTCGCGAGTCGACTCAGAGCCGGCTGGCCGGCGGCGCGGATACGGTGGTAGTCGTCGGCGGTGACGGCGCGGTCCACGCGGTGCTCGATCTGCTGGTCGAGGCCGACGCGACGCTCGCGCTGCTGCCGGCCGGTACGGGGAACGACCTCGCGCGGGCGCTCGGCCTGCCGTACCGCGACGTCGAGGCATGTCTGGACCTGCTGAGCGGTGCCGACGAGCGCCGCATCGACCTGATCCGGGCCGGTGATCGCTGGGTGGCGACCGTCGTCGCGTCGGGGTTCGATTCCAAGGTCAACGAGCGGGCCAACGCGATGACCTGGCCGCGCGGCCACCTGCGCTACGTCCTGGCGGTCGGCGCGGAACTGCGATCCTTCGAGCCGCTCACTTTCAGCCTCGACCTGTCCGGCCCGGACGGCGACCGTACGGTGCAGGCCCCGGCGATGCTCGTCGCGGTCGGCAACGGCCCGTCCTTCGGCGGCGGACTGCGGATCGCCCAGGGTGCCGAACTCGACGACGGTCTGCTCGACGTCTGCCTCATCCGCCCGGTCAGCCGAGCGCTCCTGGTGCGGACGTTCCCGAGGCTGATGAAGGGGACCCACGTGAGCATGCCGCAGTTCGAGCGTCATCGGGTGCGGCGGCTGCGCCTGGACGCGCCGGGCATCGTGGCTTACGGCGACGGGGAGCGAATCGGCCCGCTGCCGGTGGAGATCGCGGTCGCTCCGGCAGCGCTGTCGGTCATCGCCCCGCCGCCGGGCCGGGCCGTGCTGCCGTCCTGACCGCACCGGCGGGTCTACGATCACCGCGTGGGCTTACTTCGCGTCGCCAAACGGGCGGTGGTGGGGCGCAAACTGCGCAGCACCCAGCTCGGTGAGACACTGCTTCCCAAACGTATTGCCCTTCCGGTCTTCGCCAGCGATGCGCTCTCGTCGGTGGCGTACGCGCCCGACGAGATCTTCCTGGTGTTGTCGATGGGCGGGCTGTCGGCCTACGCCTACAACTGGAAGATCGGCCTGTGCGTCGTCGTGGTGATGCTCACGGTGGTGGCCAGTTATCGGCAGAACGTCCATGCTTACCCCAGCGGCGGCGGTGACTACGAGGTCGCCACGGTCAACTTGGGACCGAAGGCAGGACTGGCCGTGGCGAGCGCGCTGCTGGTCGACTACATCTTGACCGTCGCGGTCTCGATCTCTTCGGGCGTACAGAACGCGACCTCCGCAGTGCCGGGGCTGCTCGGCCACGAGGCGAGCGCGGCCGTCGTCTTGGTGCTCGTGCTGATGGCGATCAACCTGCGCGGTGCGAAGGAGTCGGGCACGGCCTTCGCCATCCCGACCTACGCCTTCATGGCCGCCATCTTGGGCATGGCCGTGTGGGGCTACCTGCGCTACCTCGGCGGCGACCTACCGAGGGCCGAGAGCGCCGACTACGAGGTGGTGGGGGAGCCGCCGTATGCGGCCTTCACCGGCCTGGCGATGGCCTTCCTGCTGGCACGGGCCTTCTCGTCGGGCTGTGCGGCGCTGACCGGGGTCGAGGCGATCAGCAACGGCGTGCCGGCCTTCCGCCGGCCCAAGAGCCGCAACGCGGCGACCACCCTGCTCATGCTCGGCACCATCGCGGTGACGATGCTGATGAGCATCATCGTGCTCGCCGATCTCATGGGCCTGCGCTACGTCGAGGACCCCGAGAGCCAGCTGCTGATCGACGGCCGCGCGCCCGGCCCGGACTTCGAGCAGCACACCGTCATCGCCCAGCTGGCCGACGCCCTGTACGGGCCGACCCCGCTGTTCTACCTGACCATCGCCTGCACCGGCCTGATCCTCGTGCTCGCGGCCAACACCGCGTTCAACGGGTTCCCGGTGCTCGGTTCGATCCTGGCGCGCGACGGCTGGCTGCCCCGGCAGCTAGCCCACCGCGGCGACCGCCTGGCCTACAGCAACGGCATCGTGCTGCTGGCGCTGGCCGCAGCGGCGCTCATCCTCGCCTTCGACGCCGAGGTCACCAAACTCATCCAGTTGTACATCGTCGGGGTGTTTGTCTCGTTCAACCTGAGCCAGTTGGGCATGATCCGGCACTGGAACCGCCACCTCGCCCAGGAGCCGGACCCCGCCGCGCGGCGGCAGATGCAGCGGTCGCGCGCGGTCAACACCTTCGGGCTGGCGATGACCGCGACGGTCCTGGTCATCGTGCTGCTGACCAAGTTCCTCGCCGGTGCCTGGATCGCCATCGCCGCGATGACGGCGGTCTTCGTGCTCATGCGGGCCATTCGCCGGCACTACGATCGGGTGGCCGTGGAGCTGGCCATCGACGACTCCGACGTGACCCTGCCCTCACGGGTGCACGGCATCGTGCTCGTCAGCGCCCTGCACAAGCCCACGATGCGGGCCATCGCCTACGCCAAGGCGTCGCGGCCCAGTTCGCTGGAGGCCGTCACGGTGTCCTTCGACGAAGCCTCGACCACGGCGCTCCAGGACGCATGGCAGGAGCGGGGCCTCGACCTGCCGCTGGTCGTGCTCGATTCGCCCTATCGTGAGCTGGTGCGCCCGGTGGTGCGCTACGTCAAAGAGCGGCGGCGTGCGTCACCCCGCGATGTCGTGACGGTCTACGTGCCCGAGTACGTCGTCGGCCGCTGGTGGGAGCAGCTGCTGCACAACCAGACCGCGCTGCGGCTCAAGGGCTGGCTGCTGTTCCTGCCCGGCGTCATGGTCACGAGCGTCCCCTATCAACTCGACTCGGCCGGGAGCGCGCCGAGGCGGTCCTCCCGGCCGATGCCCGGCGACGCGCGGCGGGGCGTCGAGGTCACCGGTCGCGACGACGATGCCTGAGCCGCTGCCGGTGGTGGAGGTCGGCCCGGTCGCCCACGGGGGTCACTGCGTCGCACGCCTGGACGGCCAGGTCGTCTTCGTCCGCCATGCGCTGCCGGGGGAGCAGGTGCGGCTGCGGATCACCGACCGCAGCGCGAGTTTTTTGCGTGCCGACGCCGTCGAGGTGCTGCATGCCTCGCCGGACCGGGTCGAACCGCCGTGCTCCTGGGCCGCGACCTGCGGCGGCTGCGACTTCCAGCACGTGAGTCCGGCGGCCCAGCGCGGTCTGCTGACCGATGTCGTACGCGAACAGTTGCGCCGGATCGCCGCGATCACCTGGGACGGGGTTGTCGAGGAGGTGACGCCGCACCTGGGCTGGCGCACCCGCATGCAGTACACGACCGACGCCTCCGGCCGGCTCGGACTGCGGGCGCATCGCTCGCACGAGGTGGTGGCGGTGGACCGCTGCCGCATCGCCCATGCCGACCTGCCCCAGGTGGACGAGCGCGTGCGCGCCGAGCGGATCGAGACGGCCGTATCGTCGAGCGGCGAGCAGGCCGTGGTGATCGACGGGGAACTTCGCCGGGGCCCGCGTCATCTGACCGAGCATGTTCACCATCGCACCTTCGGTGTGGAGGCCGACGGCTTCTGGCAGGTTCATCCGAGCGCCGCGACGACCCTCGTCGATGCGGTGCTGGCCGCTGCCGATTTGCGGCCGGGGGAGCGCGTGGCCGACCTGTACGCCGGAGTCGGGCTGTTCTCGGCGTTCGCGGCCGAGGCGGTCGGGCGGATGGGGCACGTCGTGAGTGTCGAGTGGGACCGGAAGGCCTCGGCGCTCGCCCGCGAGAACCTTGCCGATCTGCCCCAGGCGCGGGTGCGGCAGGGGGCGACGGAGCGAATCGCCCCTCGCCTCCGCGGCATGGATGTGGTGATCCTCGATCCGCCCCGCGCCGGGGCCAAGAAAGCAGTCTCGGTCATCGCCGGACTCGGTCCGCGCCGGATCGTGTACGTCTCGTGTGATCCGGCCTCGCTCGCGCGCGACCTCGCGCGCTTCGGTGAGCGTGGATACGAGTTCCGCGACCTGCGCGCCTTCGCGCTCTTTCCGATGACGCACCACGTCGAATGCGTGGCGGTCCTGGACCGTGCTGCCGGTGTGCGTACGACGGCGGCAACGGGAACGACGAACAACGGGAGTGATCTGTGATGCGCTATGCCGACGCCACCCGGTGCCCCGGCTGCCGGGCCGGTCTTGTGGGCCGACCGGCCTGCCCGGCCTGTGGATTCGACCTCACTGCTGCAGAGATTCCGGCGATCTGGCGTTCTCTGGAGGAGATCGACGCGCTGGTCGAAACGGTCCGCAGTCGTCAACGCGCTGTGGTCGTGCCACCGCCGGCGCCTGTGGTGCCGCCTGTCGCACCGCCGTCGGTTGGGGCCGCTCCCGTGCCACCGCCGGTCGCCCCGCCGATCCTGCCGTCCTATCCCGCCGTTGCTGCGCACGGGCCGCCCTCCGGCGGCGGGCTGACGGTCGGGTCGGTGCTGCTCGGCCTCGGTGCGGTGCTGCTGATCGTTGCGGGCATCGTGTTCATCTCGCGCGCGTGGGAGACCGTCGGCCTGGGCGGTCGGGTGGCGATCCTCGGCGCGGCCACGGCCGCCGTCGGCGCGCTCGGGTCCTGGGTGACCCGCCGTGAACTGCGCGGCTCGGCCGAAGCCGTCTGGCTGGTGTTCGCCTGCTTCGTCTCAGCCGACTGGTATGCCGCCTGCGACCTGGGGCTGGCGGGCCTGGACGGGCTGCCCGACTGGGCCGTGGTCGGCGTGTGGGCCGCCGTGATGAGCCTGATCGCCGTGGTCGTCGGTGCGGCCGCGCAGCGGGCGATGGGACGCTCGATGATGACCCTGCAGATCGTCGCCGGCGGGGCCGCTTGGTGGTTCGGCGGCGCGCTCGCCGATGCGCTGGACGACGCCGGTTTCCGGCTCTTCTGGCTGCTGCTGACCGTCGGGGTCCTGCTGGCGGCGGTGGCGTTCGGGGCGAAACTCGTGGGTCAGACGGTGTGGTCGAAGATCGTGGCGGTCGGGGCCGAGTCGACTGCGGTGATCGCGGTAGTGACGGCCTTGGTCGAGGCGTTCGCGCATCCGCGTGCTGCGGAGTACCTGGGTGAGGGACACGGGCTGCCGCTTCTCGTGGTCACGCTCGCCATCGCCGCTGCGGCCGCCTGGCAGCCCGCGCGCGCCGCGGCGGTGGCCGTGGCGCTGTCGCTCGTGGCGCTGCTGGTCGGCCTGCCGCTGGGCGAGCCGCTCCACCACCAGGGGTGGTACCTGTGGGTGGCGCTCTACGGCACGGCGCTGGTGGTCGCCCGCCCTCGGGCACGCCGCGTCGACCGCGCCGCCGGCATCGGCACGCTCATCGCCGCAGCCGCAGTCGGGATCGTTACGGTGATCGGCTGGAGCGCCGGCCTGGTGGCCCTGCTGGCCTCGGTGGACCTCCCCTCGGACGGTGCGGGTCGCGGCGACTTCTTCGTCACGACCTCGTCCGTCGGCGGTGCGACGCCGCTGCAGTGGTGGGCGACGCTGTGCGGCGGGCTGGCCCTGGCGACGGCACTGGTGGCGGTCGCCTCCTGGCCCGAGGCCCGTCAACTGCCGCGCCGTCACTTCTACCTGGGGGCCGGGCTGATCGCGGCGATCACCATCGGCGCGGTGCTCGCCGACGTGGGAGTCGCCGTGGTCCTACTGGGCGCGATGATCCTGGCCGCCGGGATCGCGCTGGCGGTGACGGGCCGCTGGTTCGGCCAGGGCTGGGAGCCGGTCGGACACGTCCTCGTCGCGCTGGCCCCGCTGTTCGCCGTGGCGACCTATGACGGATTGATCGTGCTCGGCGCGGCGGCGTCCGTGGCCCTGTTCGTCTTGGCGTCCACCGGCCGGTGGAAGGAGGCCGGCATCGTCGCGGCCGGCCTGGGCACCGGCTGGGGTATCGGCGTCGTCGCGCTGCTGGCCGACCATCCCGAGTTCGACCTGGAGACCGGGCCGGTCGTGACGCTGGTCCTTGTCGCGTCGCTCGCGGCCACGGGGATCGGCCTGGCGATGTCCGGTCCGCCCGCGTCGCTGCGGCTGGGCTGGGGGGTGGAGGCCGTCGGCACCGCGGCCGTGGTGATGACGCTGCTGGCCGGGACGCCGCAGGCGGACTATGGCTGGACCGTTGCCTGGCTGTCCGGCATCGGCGCGGTGCTGGTGGCGGCCGGCCTGCTGGTCGAGCGCCGTGCCTGGGCGCGGTACGCGGGCCTGGCCTTCCTCGTGCTGGCGTGGATCGTCTACCTCACCGCCTCCGACACGCACGTCCTGGAGGTCTACACGCTGCCGTTCGCGGCGGCCGCGCTCGGTGCCGGAGCGGTGGCGATGGCCCGCAGCGCGTCGGTGCCGACGTGGTTGGCGCTCGGTCCGGGTCTGCTGTTCGCCGTGGTGCCCAGCGCGCTGCTCGCCTACGCCGGACCGGTCTCGGTGCGCGCACTGCTCGTCGGCCTGGTTGCGGCGGTCCTGATCGGCGTGGGACTGGTCCGGCGCTGGCAGGCCCCGTTCGTCATCGGCGGGACAGCTTTGGCGATCCTCGCGCTGGTCGAACTCGCCCCGTACGGCTGGGCGCTGCCGCGATGGATCCTGCTGGGCGCGGCGGGGGCGCTGCTGCTCGGCGCGGGCATCACCTGGGAGGACCGGGTGCGGGACGGACGCGCCGCCGCGCGGTTCGTCGGCTCAATGCGGTGACATCGGCAGCCGTGGGGGCCATGATGGGGCTATGACCCAGGTAGCCGACGGCGTGGACGCGCCGCTCGCCGAACCCTTGACCGTCCGCCAGCGTCGCCGCGACGCGGCCCTGCACGATGCGCTGCTGTTCTGCACCGCCTTCTCCGCCGGGGCGCTCGCCTACGCGCTCGGGGTGCTGGTGCTCGACGACGCCGAGACGTTCTGGTCGGTCAGCCTGTCCGACGGGCTGATCGTCAGCGGCCTGGTGGTGGGGGAGACCTTCCTGCTGTGGAACAACGGCCTGCGCCAGGGGGTGCGCGGTCACAGCATCGGTAAGCACCGCACGGGACTGCGTGTGGTCGATGCCGCCGAGGACCGCCCCATCGGTGCCTGGCGGGGTCTGTGGCGCGGCCTGATCTCGGTGGTGCTGCTGGATCTGGCGCTGGCGGTCGTGCCGGTGGGGTTGCCGACGGTGCTGCGCCGGCTCACCCCGGACGAATGGCATGTGGGGCTGTTCGCCTACCTGGCGGTGGCCGTCGTGGCGGTGCCGATTCTGCTGGCGCGCGACCGCGGCCTAGCCGACCTGCTTGCCGGCAGTCGGGTGATCGATTCCCCGGATGTCACAGCACCGCAGCGGGCGCGGACGCTGCTCCTGCTCGACGCGCTGGGGGTGCTCGGCGTCCTCGGGGTGTTCGCGCTGTATCTCAGTTTCCTGTGGCCGCTGATCGGCCGTATGCCGGGCCTGTGGTGAGTGTCGCGGCACACGCCCTGTCTTGACGTCGTGTATCTTGATGTCAAGACACAATGCCTGTTTCCCCCTGCAACACGGGTTAGGTGAACCTGACCGAGCGGCGACACCGTGAGGCGCGGCAGGATGGGAAGCAACTCGGCCCCAAGGAGATGCGTCACATGTCCGTCGACAGTTTCAACGCCAAGGATTCGCTGCAGGTCGGCGATTCCGCGTACGACTACTACCGCCTCGATGCGGTAACCGGCGACGGCGTGGATGTCGCCTCCCTGCCGTTCAGCCTCAAGATCCTCCTGGAGGCGCTGCTGCGCACCGAGGACGGCGCGGACATCACCGCCGACGACATTCGCGCGCTCGGTGCCTGGGACCCGCAGGCCGAGCCGTCCAAGGAGATCCAGTTCACGCCCGCGCGCGTCATCATGCAGGACTTCACCGGCGTCCCCTGCGTCGTCGACCTCGCCACGATGCGCGAGGCGATGGTCGAACTCGGCGGCGACCCGTCCAAGATCAACCCGCTCGCCCCGGCCGAGATGGTCATCGACCACTCCGTCATCGCCGACGTCTTCGGCACGCCGGAAGCCTTCGAGCGCAACGTCGAGATCGAGTACGAGCGCAACGGCGAGCGCTACAAGTTCCTGCGCTGGGGCCAGGGCGCGTTCGACAACTTCAAGGTCGTCCCGCCGGGCACGGGCATCGTCCACCAGGTCAACATCGAGCACCTCGCCCGCGTCGTGTTCACCAAGGAGACCGAGAACGGCACGGTCGCCTACCCGGACTCCTGTGTCGGCACCGACTCGCACACCACGATGGCCAACGGCCTGGGCATCGTCGCGTGGGGCGTCGGCGGCATCGAGGCCGAGGCCGCCATGCTCGGCCAGCCGATCTCCATGCTCATCCCGCGCGTCGTCGGCTTCAAGCTGCACGGCGAACTGCCCGAGGGTGCCACCGCCACCGACCTGGTGCTCACCATCACCGAGATGCTGCGCCAGCACGGCGTGGTTGGCAAGTTCGTCGAGTTCTACGGTTCGGGCGTCGGCGCGGTGCCGCTGGCCAACCGCGCCACCATCGGCAACATGAGTCCCGAGTACGGCTCGACCGTCGCGATCTTCCCGTTCGACGACGAGACCACCAAGTACATGCGCCTGACCGGCCGCAGCGAGGAGCAGATCGCGCTCACCGAGGCCTACGCGAAGGCGCAGGGCCTGTGGCACAACCCCGACCACGAGCCGCGCTACAGCGAGTACCTCGAGCTGGACCTGTCGACCGTCGTGCCGTCCATCGCCGGACCGAAGCGCCCGCAGGACCGCGTCATCTTGGCCGAGGCCGCGCAGTCCTTCGCGGGCACGCTGCCGACGTATGCGCCGAACGGCTCGAACCCGCAGCAGGTCACGCTGGCCGACGGCACCTCCTTCGAGATCGATCACGGCGCGGTGACTATCGCCGCGATCACGTCCTGCACCAACACCTCCAACCCGTCGGTGATGATCGGCGCGGCGCTGCTGGCGAAGAAGGCCGTCGAGAAGGGCCTGAGCCGCAAGCCGTGGGTCAAGACCACGCTGGCGCCCGGCTCGAAGGTCGTCACCGACTACTACGAGCGCGCGGGCCTGACGCCGTACCTCGACAAGCTCGGCTTCAACCTCGTCGGCTACGGCTGCACCACCTGCATCGGCAACTCCGGTCCGCTGATCCCGGAGGTCTCTGCGGCCGTCAATGAGGGCGACCTCGCCGTCGTCTCGGTGCTGTCGGGCAACCGCAACTTCGAGGGTCGCATCAACCCCGATATCAAGATGAACTACCTGGCCTCGCCGCCGCTGGTCATCGCCTACGCGCTGGCCGGTTCGATGACGGTCGACCTGTTCAACGATCCGCTGGGCACCGACCACGACGGCAACCCGGTCTACATGCGCGACATCTGGCCGTCCCCGGCCGAGGTCGAGGACGTCATCGCCGGTGCGATCACCGCCGAGACCTTCGGCGCGGAGTACGCCGACGTGTTCGCCGGGGATGAGCGCTGGCAGAGCCTGCCGACGCCGGAGGGCGACACCTTCGAGTGGGACGAGAAGTCGACCTACGCGCGCAAGGCACCGTACTTCGACGGCATGGCGCTCGAGCCGTCCCCGGTTACCGATGTCGCGGGTGCGCGCGTGTTGCTCAAGCTCGGTGACTCGGTCACGACCGACCACATCAGCCCTGCCGGCGCGATCAAGAAGGACAGCCCGGCCGGCAAGTACCTCATGGACAACGGCGTCGAGCCGCGCGACTTTAACTCCCTCGGTTCGCGTCGCGGCAACCACGAGGTGATGATCCGCGGCACCTTCGCCAACATCCGCCTGCGCAACCAGATCGCGCCGGGCACCGAGGGCGGGTTCACCCGTGACTTCTCGGCCGACGGCGAGGTCACCACGGTCTTCGAGGCCTCGCAGAACTACCAGGCCGCAGGCATCCCGCTCGTCGTGCTAGCGGGCAAGGAGTACGGCTCGGGTTCGTCGCGCGACTGGGCGGCCAAGGGCACCGCGCTGCTGGGCGTCAAGGTCGTCATCGCCGAGAGTTACGAGCGCATCCACCGCTCGAACCTCATCGGCATGGGCGTCCTGCCGCTGCAGTTCCCCGCAGGCCAGAACGCCGACTCGCTGGGCTTGACCGGCGAGGAGACCTTCGCGGTCGCCGGGGTCACCGAGCTGAACGAGGGCCGCACGCCGAAGACGGTCAAGGTCACCGCGACCGCGGCCGACGGCACGGTCACCGAGTTCGACGCCGTGGTCCGCATCGACACCCCCGGCGAGGCGAATTACTACCGCAACGGCGGCATCATGCAGTACGTCCTGCGCTCGCTGCTCTGAGGCAGCCCGCTGACGCGACGCCCCGTTCCCTACTGGGAGCGGGGCGTCGGCGTCTCCATACTCCTTGAAATGTCTTACATCGTGTGAGACGTTGGCCTCATGGCGGCAACGATCACCTTTCGTCCTGATGATGACGCGCGACTGGCCCTCGACGAGTTGACCTCCGACGGCACGCCCGTCTCGGTGGTGGTGCGCGAGGCGTTGATCGAGGCGGCGGCACGTCATGTGCGGGCGCGAGTCCGTGCCGAGGTCGAGGCGTTGGCGGCTGATCCCGAGGATCGAGCCGAGGCGGCTCAGGTGCTCCGAGACATGGAGCATCTGCGTGCGTGGTGACGTGTACCGCCTCCGAGCCCCGCGTGACGCTCGCGGGCATGACCAACAGGGAAGCCGCTACGCGGTTGTCGTGCAGTCCGACGACTTCGATCTACTGTCGACGTGGTTGGTGGCGCCGACCTCGACGTCCGCGCGACCTGCGACTTTCCGGCCACAGGTCAAGATCGACGGACGAATGACCAGGGTGTTGTTCGAGCAGACGAGCGCTGTCGACCCCGCTCGGCTCAGTGAACGAGTCGGGCATCTGGCGTTCGACGAACTGCGGGCGGTCGACGCCGCGTTGCGGCTCGTGACGGGTCTGTGAGAAGTGCTGATTCAGGCAGTCACCGGATCGTGGACGTCGAAGCCGAGGAGGCTCGCGACGCGCTTCAGCGCCGTGTCGTGGGAGATGATCACCACGTCGTCGACTCCGACACGCAGGGCGGCGGCGAGATGAAGGGCGTCCAGCGATTTCACGTGAGGCTCGATGTCGCTGGCTTCGCGCACGAGCTGCCGGTCGAGGTCGAGTAGGGGCAGTTCTCCGAGCCAGCGTCGTGCGTCATCCAGGTCGGTGTTCTCACGCCGTGCGGCACGGATGACCTCGAGCTCCAGCAGTTGTGACGAGACGATGTTCCAGCCGTCGGCGCGGGCGCGTAGGAACCATTCCACGGCCTCGGAACTCTGTCCCCAGAGGATTCGTAGTGCGACTGAGGAATCGATGTAGCGGTACTTCTCAGACCTCATGATCGGCCCTGACCTCGTCGAGGATCTCGTCGATGGGCCGACTTAATGTCGCAGGCTTGCGGCGGGGTTGCCATTGCCCAGGGGCGACCGCCGGACGAGCCAGCCCCAGGGCGATCAACTCCGCGAGCCGATCTTGAGCCGGGGGGACCTCGGGGATCATGCGCAGCACGACCTTGCCGCGATTCGTCACCTGGACCGGCTCGCCTGACTCCACGATCTCTCGCGTGATGGCGGAGGTGCGCTGATTGAGTTGGGTCAAGGTCACGGTACGCATGACACAAATGTAGTGCCTACATGCTAGAAGGGCGAGTCAATCGTCGGTGAACGGACCCGCGGAAGTCGTCTACAGGACGACTTCCGCGGGCGTCGTTCGCTGACGTGCCGCTGGTGTTCCCAGGCAGCGAGTTAGGGAATCGCTGATCTATAGGCCATCGGCGGGTGAGCGGGCCTGGGGATGGGCGTAGGGACCTGTTTCGGGCTGCTGCCTTGCTGCCCTGCGTCCGCCTTTCGGGACTGTAGGGCCGATTGCGGGCAGG
>NZ_JASGDU010000010.1:0-46799 GCF_047607065.1 Aeromicrobium sp. | reverse complement strand
GGCCGAGCCGACCGCGACACCGCCGCGGCGGGCCGCGCGGGCGAGGGAGGCGGAGTGCTCGGAGGCGGCCAGGCGCCAGTCGTCCCAGACGTCGCGCGCGCTGCGGCGCGGCGTGACGGGGACCGCGGCCTCGGGGCGGGAGGACTTCTTCTCGCGCTGGTCGCGGCGGGCCTGGGCGGCGGTGCTCCGGGTGGGCACTGCGGGCACCTCGGGCGTGGAGGCTCCGCGGTCGATGGTGACCGTGCGGCCGGTGTGCGGATTGGTGATCGTGCGGACGCGACCGCCCGGCGCGACGGCCTGGCGCGGTGCCACCGTCTTCTTGACGACGCGGCGCACGACCTTCTTCTTGGGCTGCTCGTCGCTCATGCCTTCAGTGTGTCACAGCGCACAGACACTGCCTCCCGTCTTCCGGCAGCGCTCCGGATCACGCCGCCCTAGGAACCGCTGATGTATTCGGGTTATGCGTCGCCCGCCGGTCCCTGAAGTACGACGAGGAACGAGGAGCCTCGAAGGGACCACACCTCAAGGGCGGGCGGCGTACCAGGCCTTGAGGGCCTCGGTCGCCAACTCCTCGCCGAGCGGCCCGCGATCCATGCGCAGGTCGAGCAGGAAGCGGTAGGCCTCGCCCACCTCCCGGCCCGGACCGATGCCGAGGATCGCCATGATCTGCGTGCCGTCGAGGTCCGGCCGGATCGCGTCGATCTCCTCCTGCTCGCGCAGCTCGGCGATGCGCCGCTCCAGGTCGTCGTAGGTGCGCTGCAGCCGCGCCGCCTTGCGCGCGTTGCGGGTCGTGCAGTCGGCCCGCGTGAGAATGTGCAGCCGGTCCAGTTGGTCGCCAGCGTCGCGGACATAGCGGCGGACCGCAGCGTCCGTCCACTCGCCCGAGCCGTAGCCGTGGAAGCGCAGGTGCAGCTCGACCAGCTTCGAGACCTGCTCGACGACCTCGTTGCTGTAGCGCAGCGCCTTCATCCGCTTGCGGGTCATCTTGGCACCGACCACATCGTGATGGTGGAAGGTCACCACGCCACCGGCTTGGAACCGGCGGGTGCGCGGCTTGCCGATGTCGTGCAGTAGTGCCGCGAGCCGCACCACCAGATCGGGCCGCTGCTCCAGCCGGTCCTCCAGGGCGATGGCCTGCTCCAGCACCGTCAGCGAATGCTCGTAGACGTCCTTGTGACGGTGATGCTCGTCGTCGGTCAGGCGCAGCGCGGGCAACTCCGGCAGCACCCGCTCGGCCAGGCCGGTGTCGACCAGGAGCCGCAGCCCGGCCACCGGATCGGCGGCGCAGAGGAGCTTGTCCAGTTCGTCGCGCACCCGCTCGGCCGAAACGATGTCGATGCGCTCGGCCTGATCCTCGACCGCCGCGATCACCTCGGTATCGGCCCGGAAGCCCAGCTGCGCCACGAAGCGCGCCGCTCGCATCATGCGCAGCGGATCGTCGTCGAAGGACTGCCGCGCGGTCACCGGGGTCGAGAGCCGCCGCTGCGCCAGCGCGCTCCGCCCGTCGAACGGATCGATGAACTCACCACTCGGCAGCGCGACGGCCATCGCATTGACGGTGAAGTCGCGGCGCGACAGATCCCCGGCAATCGAATCGCCGAAGGCGACGCTCGGCTTGCGCGAGTCCGGATCGTAGGTCTCGCTGCGGTAGGTGGTGATCTCGACCTGTTCGCCGCCCTTGCGCAGGCCGATGGTGCCGAAGTCGCGGCCGATGTCCCACTTCGCGTCGGCCCAGCCCGCGACCACCTCGTCGATCTGGTCGGGTCGCGCCGAGGTCGTGAAGTCCCAATCCGAGACCGGCCGGCCTAGCAGCGCATCGCGGACCGGACCCCCGACGAGGGCGATCTCGTGGCCTTGCTCGGCGAACCGCCGCCCGAGCGCGGTCAACAGCGGATGTTCGCTCAGGAGCGCGGCTATACGGCGGTGGTGCTCGTCGGTGATGGGGGCAGGCGACACGGGCCAGAAGTCTACGTGGCCGCCGAGCGCCCGGCAGGCCCGCAGACACTCCGCCTACACCGGCTGCTTCGGGATCGGGTCGGATGCCGGGTCCACGCCCTACCATTGGCCGGGTGAGCCAGCGACAGGAGCGACGATGGGTGTGCCTCGTCGCCGCCCTCGTGGCCGCGGCGACGCTCTCCTGGGTCCCGCAGGCCATCGCAGCCCCCGGCGAGAGCGGTACCGATCCGGCCGTCTCAGTGCGTATCGACTCACTCACCCCGGACACGCTGGTCCCCGGTGCTCCGGTGACGATCACAGGAACGGTGCGCAACGACAACGACAACGCCTGGACCAACGCTCAGGTCTACGTGTCGATCTCCGACACGGCCTACACCGACCGCACTGACCTGACCGAGGCCGTCGAGGCGCAGAAGGGATTCTCCGGCGGGCGTATCACCGCGCTCGACAGCATCGCCGACCTCGGCGAGTTACAGGCCGGTGAAACCAGCGCCTTCTCGATCACCGTGCCGTGGGCCTCGCTCGGCATCTCCACCACCGCAGGCGTCCACACTCTCGGCGTGCAGGTGCTCGGCACCGCGCCGGACGGGTCGCGCTCGACCAGTCCCATCGGCCGCGCCGCCACCCTCGCCCCCGTCGGTTCCCCCACCTCTGCGGTGCCTACCGGCCTCGTGCTCACCCTGGCCTCACCGGTCGATCTCGACGGGCATGGGCAACTCGCCGATCTGACCGATCTCATCGAAGAGACCGAGCCGGCCGGGTCGCTACGTCACCTCATCGACCTCGCGCGCAGCCTGCCGGGCGGAACGGCCGGCTTGGCCGTCGACGCGCAACTGCTCGACGCACTTGCCCAAGCAACCGATGAGGAATCACCCGTCGGCCACGACCTGAACCCCGTAGACCGGGACCATCTCACCGCGTTCACGGCCGATCTGACCGAGGCCATGAGCACGATGCCGACGCTCTTACTCGACTACGGGCTGCCCGACCTCGGCGCTATCGCCGCGAGCGACGGAGCGAACGCGCTGCGCGAGATGCTGCGCTCGGTGACCGGACAGGTCATCGACGACCTCGAATTGGCCGGCTTCCCGACGGCCTCGTGGGTCGACGCCGGCGGACTGGACAACGGGGTGGTCGCCGGGGGAACCGAGGGCGACCGTTACCTGGTCTCCGTCGACGATCTGACCGGGTGGAGTGAAGCCGACGGTTCCGTCGTCCGGCTGGCCGGTGCCGATACGCTGGTGCGACGCGATCTGTCGGGGGCTATGCCCGGAGCGGAGACCGCCGCGACCCTGCGCCAGCAACTCCTCGCCGAGGCCGACCTCGCCGCTCGTAGCCGCGCCGAGGATTCCGGATCGCAGGCCGACGCCGTCATCGTGACCGCGCCGGGTTGGGATCCCGGCTCCGTCTGGTATTCAGCCGACCTCGCCGCGCTGTGGGGGACCGGCCGGCTGCACCCGGGAATATCGGACCTGACGACCCGCCCGCCTGGATCCGAACTGGAGTCACCGACCGCGAGCGCAGGTGCCGATACGACCGTCGTCGACGCAATGCAGCCGTTGCTCGTCGCCGTCACACAGTTGGATTCGATTACTCCCGACGATGCCGCAACGAACGGTGACGAGCGGCTCATCGCCGACCTGCTCGGCCTGTCGTGGCACTCGCGTACCGCCGAAGCCATCCAGATCGCCGCCGACCGGCTCGGTGAGATCGAGACCGACCTCGCCGCCCCGTCCATCGAGGGACCGCCCAGTTTCCTCCTCGCGGGCCGTCACGGAGAGGTTCCGGTCACTATCGACAACCCCACCGACTACGCCCTCGAAGTCGGCATCCGAGTGCGCTCGTCCAATCCGCAACTGCGGGTGGACGACATCGCCCCGGTCGCAGTCCCTGCCGGGTCACGCACCACGGTCACGATCCCGCTCGACGTGGGTCAGCAGAACACCACCTCCCTGACCGCGCAACTCGTGACGCCGGACGGCATCGCCCTCGGACACGCTGCACAGTTCAACGTACGCTCCAGCAACACCGGCATCGTCGTCTGGATCGGCATGGGTATCGCGGCGGCGCTGCTCGTCGTAGCGGTCGGGCGGCGACTGTGGCGGCGGCGCTTCCCTCCGAAGCCGAAACACGGGAAGCCGGCCCGGCCTGACGAGTCCCGGCGCCTCGCCGGTAACCCGACAGCCCCGGACGCCTCACGGGTGGCCCGTGCGAGCGCGTGGATGGCACTCGGCACTGTCGTCTCGCGGCTGACCGGATTTCTACGCGCGCTGCTGCTGATCTGGGCCATCGGCACCGGCCTCAACGGCGACATCTTCAACAACGCCAACACCGTGCCGAATGCGCTGTACATCCTCGTCGCGGGCGGCATCTTCAACGTCGTGCTCGTGCCGCAGCTGGTCCGCACCATGCGCGAGGACGCCGACGGCGGCGCGGCCTACGCCAACCGGGTCATCACCCTCGGGCTACTGGTGCTCGCCGCAGCCACGGTGATCCTCGTTGTCGCCTCGCCGCTGCTGGTACGGCTGGTTTTCGACTCGCTGCTCTTCACCGACGAGTTCTCCACCCAGCACACCTCGGCGCTGTGGCTCATGTACCTGTGCGTGCCGCAGGTGTTCTTCTACGGCGCCTTCGTGCTGGTCGGGCAAGTGCTCAACGCCCGCGAGCGGTTCGGGCCGATGATGTGGGCACCCATCGTCAACAATGTCGTCGCCTGCGGCGCGCTGGCACTGTACATGGTGATGTTCGGCCGTCAGGGCGGCTCGGACGGCTTCACAGCCGGTGAATGCTTGGTGCTCGGCATCGGCTCGACGCTCGGCATCGCGGCCCAGGCGGCGGCGCTGATCCCCTACCTGCGCTCGGCGGGCTTCCACTACCGGCCACGCTTCGACTTTCGCGGCGTAGGCCTCGG
Organism: Aeromicrobium sp.; assembly: GCF_047607065.1. GTDB lineage: Bacteria > Actinomycetota > Actinomycetes > Propionibacteriales > Nocardioidaceae > Aeromicrobium. Next base: position 41,932 of record NZ_JASGDU010000010.1, on the reverse strand, counting down.
CCACACCCTGCGACTTGGTGCATGGACGCTCGCTTCTATCGTGGTCAATCAGATCGCGTTCATCGTCGTCAGCCGCCTCGGCACCCGCGGCAATCTGCAGGGGGCCTCAACCGGCGAGGCCAGCTCCGGCTCGGCGATCTACAGTCTCGGCTACATCGTCAGCCAGGTGCCGCACGGTGTCATCACCGTCTCGCTGGCGACCGCGATCATGCCCTCGCTGGCCGCGCTCGCGCACGCGCACGACTACCGGGGATTCCTGGCCTCGCTCGCCGACACCGCCCGTACCGCGCTGTTCCTGCTGGTGCCGGCAGCGGTGGCGTTGGCCTGCCTCGGGCACGAGTTGGCGCGTAGCATCTCGCTCGGTGCCGCCGGTGACAGCAGCGAGGCCATCGGCGACACGCTGGTCGCGCTGGCACCGGCCATCGTGGCGTTCAGCACGATGTTCCTTCTGGTGCGGGCGTTCTACGCCGACGAGAACACTCGCGTCCCGTTCGTTCTGCAAGCACTCGTCGCGGCGGTCAACGTGGTCGCGGCGGTGAGCCTGACCGGCTCGGTGTCCCCGCAGCACGTTGCCCCCGTGCTCGGCATCGCGCTGAGTCTGGCCTATCTGACTGGTGTGATCGGGGCGATCCTGTGGATTCATCGACGTTTCGGTCGCCTCATCGATAAATCGATGTGTACCTTCATCGCTAAATTGACCTTGGCGTGCAGTGTCTCGGCGGCGGGCATGGTCGGCATGCGCGAACTGCTCCAGCACCTCGGACTCGACAGCATGGACCCGATCCCCGCACTCGCTCGCCTGGCGGTGGCCGGATCACTCGGCGCGGCCGCCTATCTGCTCACCGCCACGTTGACCGGCATGACCGAACTGCGCCAGCTCGCCGCAATCGCCTCCCGCAGGTAAGTCCGGACTTCGGCGTTTCACGCTCGCGGCGGTTGCGGAGCCACGGTCATTGAGGTGCGAGCCTCGAAATGACCTACCATCGCAAGCTTCGCCCTTCGAGGCTCCTCGTTCCTCGTCGCACCTCAGGGAGCGCCGCTGGCCGGGAGCGATCTTCTAGACTGCTGGTGGGAAGGGGTGGATATTTCATGACAGACCGGCGAACCCTGGTTTCCGGTGACGTCATCGCCGAGCGTTATCACCTGCAGGACCGCGTCTACGAGCGCCTCGGCGTGACCACCTGGCGCGCGCACGACACAGTGCTGTCACGCAATGTCGGCCTGGAGTTCTTACCCGACGACGACGAGCGCGCCCAGCGTTTCCTCGACGCCGCCAGGGACTCGACTAAGGTCAGCGACCCTCGCTTCCTGCGCGTCCTCGACCTGATCCGCGACGACCACGGCCACCACCTCGTCGTGCGCGAATGGGCGCGCGCCTTCCCCCTCAACGCCGTTCTCGCTCAGGCACCACTGCCCAGCACTCGTGCCGCCCTGGTCGTCGCCGAGGTCGCCGAAGCGCTCGCACAGGCCCACGAACACGGCCAGTACCACCAACGCCTGAGTCCTCAGCAGATCCTGCTCAAACAGAGCGGTGGCGTGCGGGTCACGGGCCTCGGGGTCGCCACCGCACTCGTCCCCATCAGCCGCTCCGACGAGCCGCCGAAACATGAGGAACTCGAACGGCTCGACGTCCAGGGTCTCGGCAAGTTGCTGTACGCGTGTCTCGTCGCACGTTGGCCGGGCGGCTACGTCGACGGCCTAGACCCCGCTCCGACCGAACACGGACGCTACCTGCGGCCCCGCCAGGTGCGCGCTGGGGTAGACCGACGGATTGACGCCGTCTGTGACCGTATTCTCGGCCGCCCACCGGCTCACCACCGCCGTCCGATCACCACTGCGGCAGAGGTGGCCCACGAGTTACGCACGATCCTCGACCACCTCGAACCGGCCGTCGCGGAGGACGCGGAGCAGACCGACGTGATCGAGACCGATCTGGCACCCTACGACCCCGTCATCGAACCCCTCGGACCGCCGCCGGGCCTGACACCTCCGCGCCCTCGGCCCAAGGCCTTCGAGCCGGCCCCACCCACGCTGTTGCAACGACGCAAGGCCCAGGCCCGCCAGCTCACTGCGGGGGAGCGGGGGCTGGTATTGCTCGGCGTATGCGGCACCCTGGCCCTACTGCTGGTCATCATCGCCCTCGTCGGCCGAGAAGGAACATCGGTCGTCATCAACGATGCTCCCGGGCTATCGACCGGTGAGGTCGGGTCGCTATCCATCGACGGGGTGGTCGACTTCGACCCCGACGGCGACGGAGACGAGTCCCCCGACCTGGTTGATCTCGTCATCGACGGCGATCCTGACACCGGCTGGAGCACTCAAACCTACCGATCCCGCGCCGATCTCGGTGGGCTAAAGGACGGAGTCGGGCTGGTGATCGACCTCGGATCGACCGCACAAATCGAATCCGTCCGCCTCAATCTGGCTGGCGCACCGACCAGTTTGGCGATCTTCACCGCCCCGCCCAGCCTCGACGGCCCGCCGAAATCACTGACCGGTTTGAGTCAGGTCGGCTCAATCCAAGACGCCGGAACCGACGTCACCTTGGCTCTGCCGGCAGATACCACCAGTCGCTACGTCGTCGTGTGGCTGACCTCGCTGCCATCGGTGGCTCCGGGGGAGTTCCGCGGCGAGATCCGCGAGGTGCGCGTCGAGGGGCGTTCCTGACCGCTCGGCCGGGAATGCACGGCGACTAGGCTGTGTTGGTACCACTGTCCCCAGCAGAGAGCAGGCCATGAGCAGCGTGCGCAACCTCATCATCATCGGGTCCGGACCGTCGGGCTACACGGCGGCGATCTATGCGGCCCGGGCCAGCCTCAACCCCCTGGTCTTCGAGGGGTCTCTGACCGCCGGCGGTGCGCTGATGAACACCACCGAGGTCGAAAACTTCCCCGGTTTCCCCGAGGGCATCATGGGGCCGGACCTCATGGACCAGTTGCGTGCGCAGGCCGAGCGCTTCGGTGCCGAGCTGGTGGCCGACGACGTCGTCTCGGTCGACCTGACCGGGGACGTCAAGACCGTCAAGCTCGCCGACGGCTCGGCCTTCTCCGCGCACGCGGTGATCCTGGCCACCGGCTCGGGTTACCGCAAGCTCGGCATCGAGCGCGAGGACGAACTGTCCGGGCGCGGCGTGAGCTGGTGCGCCACCTGCGACGGCTTCTTCTTCCGTGAGCAGGAGATCGTCGTGGTCGGCGGCGGCGACTCGGCGCTCGAGGAGGCCACCTTCCTGACCCGCTTCGCCTCGAAGGTCACCCTCGTCCACCGCCGCGACGAGCTGCGCGCGTCCAAGATCATGCAAGACCGCGCCCAGGCCAACGAGAAGATCGAGTTCGCCTGGAACAGCGAGGTCGCCGAACTGCACGGCAACGAGCGCCTGGAGGGGCTGACGCTGCGTGACACGATCACCGGCGAAACCCGCCGCCTCGACGCGACCGGCCTGTTCATCGCCATCGGCCACGATCCGCGTTCCGAACTGCTCACCGGCCAAGTCGACCTCGACGACGAGGGCTACGTGCTGGTCCAGCCCGGTTCGACCGCGACCAACCTGACCGGCGTATTCGCCGCAGGCGACCTCGTCGACCACACCTACCGGCAGGCCATCACCGCTGCCGGGAGCGGCTGTGCGGCCGCGCTCGACGCCGAGCGATTCCTCGCTGCTCTAGCCCACTGATCCATGTTGTGTCATCTACGACTACGTCCCTGAGGAGAAATATGTCCACGCTCGACAACGTCACCGACGCCGATTTCGACGAGAAGGTCCTCCAGGCCGACGGCCTGGTCATCGTCGACTTCTGGGCCTCCTGGTGCGCACCGTGCCGTCAGTTGGCACCGATCCTGGAGGAGATCGCGGAGGACAAGGGCGATGCCCTGACTATTCTCAAGCTCGACGCCGATGCCAACCCGATCACCACGGCTGCCGCGCGTGTGACGGCGATGCCGACGATCAACTTCTACCGCAACGGTGAATTGGTCTCGTCCATCAAGGGGGCGCGCCCCAAGTCAGTCCTGGTCGCCGAGATCGACAAGTATCTCTGAATTCATCGAGAAATCCCCCTGTCTCTTCGGAGACAGGGGGATTTCTCTCTTTATCGACTTTGTAGGTGCCTTCGAGGTGTCTCAGAGACCCGAAGCCCGGTCCCTGAGGTGCGACGAAGGAGCCTCGAAGGGACCGAATAGCAGCGAACCCGCCGATTCAGTCCTTTTTCGGATCCATGAGGGCGACGATGCGCTCCAGGTCGTCGACCGTGGCGAACTCCACGGTGATCCGCCCCTTCGAGCGGCCCAGCGCCACCTTGACCCGAGTATCGAAGCGATCCGAAAGCCGCCGAGCGACCTCCTCGACCTTCGGCGACGACACCGTCGGCGTGGACCGGCGCGACGAGCGATCCGAAGGGGAGTCGTCACTCAGCGTGACGATCTCCTCCAGCGCGCGCACCGACAACCCCTCGGCAACCACGCGCGCAGCGAGCCGCTCCTGGATCTCTGGATGGACCACGGTGACCAGCGCCCGGGCGTGGCCGGCGCTCAGCACCCCGGCAGCCACCCGGCGCTGCACTGGGGGAGTGAGCTTGAGCAGTCGCAGCGTGTTGCTGATCTGCGGGCGCGACCTGCCGATACGCGAAGCCAGCTCCTCGTGCGTGCAACCGAAGTCGTCAAGTAACTGCTGATAGGCCGCCGCCTCCTCCAACGGGTTGAGCTGCGAACGATGCAGATTCTCCAGCAGGGCGTCACGCAGCAGATCCTCGTCCTGCGTTTCGCGAATGACTGCGGCGATAGTCGCCAGGCCCGCCTGCTGATGCGCCCGCCAGCGGCGCTCGCCCATGATGAGCTCGTAGCGATCCGGTGCCACCTCGCGGACGACGACCGGCTGCAACAGGCCGATCTCCGTGATCGAGTGGACCAGTTCTGACATGGCCTCTTCGTCGAAGACCGTGCGGGGCTGGCGCGGATTCGGGCTGATCGACTCCACCGGCAGTTCCGCGAAGCGCGCGCCCTCGATTTGCTGCAGGCCTGCGCTGGCAGCTTCCTCGGAGTTCTGCGGGATCAGGGCTTCCAGGCCGCGGCCGAGACCGCGGCTTCGGCGATTACTCATCGGGCGGCCTCCGTCAGCGGGGTAGCGGCTTCGGCGATCTCCCGCGCAGCCTCGATGTACGACAGCGCACCGGAGGACGACGGGTCGTAGGTAACAACGCTCTGCTGGTAACTCGGGGCCTCAGAGATACGTACTGACCGGGGGACCGCCGTCTTGAGCACGGTGTCCCCGAAGTGCCGGCGCACCTCCTGGGCCACACCGGAGGAAAGGTTGGTGCGGCCGTCGTACATGGTCAGCAGGATCGTGGAGACCTCCAGGCGCGGGTTGAGGTGCGCCTTGACCAGCTCGATGTTGCGCAGCAACTGGCCCAGGCCCTCCAGCGCGTAGTACTCGCACTGGATGGGAATGATCACCTCACGGCCGGCGACCAGCGCATTAACCGTCAACAAGCCGAGTGAGGGCGGGCAGTCGATGAAGACGTAGTCGAATCGGTCCCCGGCGCGCTCGGACTCGATCAGGTAGGACTGGACCGCCTTGTCCAGGCGCGTCTCACGGGCCACCAGCGAGACCAGCTCGATCTCGGCGCCGGCGAGGTCGATGGACGCGGGCAGCACCGAAATACTCTCGTGTGCCTCACAGGGCTGGATGACCGAGCCGATGGACTCGCCCTCCACCAGGACCTCGTACACGCCGGGGGTGCCCTCGGAGTGCTCGATGTCGAGCGCCGTAGAGGTGTTGCCCTGCGGGTCGAGGTCGATGACGAGGATGCGCAGGCCCTTGACCGCCATGGCCGCCGCGAGGTTCACCGTCGTCGTGGTCTTGCCGACGCCGCCCTTCTGATTGGCGACGACGAAGATCCGCGTCTGCTCCGGCCGAGGCAGACTCGTGATGCTCTGCACTTTGCGCGCCAGGGAGACGTGCTCTTCGGCCGCGCGGGCCAGGGGCGTGGGTTCATCGGGATACACCACGGTCATCGCCACTTCCTCATTCATTCGTGTTTCACGTGAAACGTCTGTACGTGACTGGTCACCGGCTGATCTCCACCACGGTCGTCGGCACCGCGACTTCACCATAGGTGCTGATACGGACATCCGACACTCCAAGACGCCTCAGTAACGGCCGCGCGGCCTCCACCTCGTCCGGTGCCGAGCGGCCCTTCATCGCCAAGAGCACGCCACCGGGAGCCACCAGCGGCCAGCACCAGCGCACCAGTTTGTCCAGGGCGGCCACCGCTCGGGCGGTCACCACCGCGTAGCGGCCCTGGTGATCTTCGGCCCGCTGCCGGGAGATGACGACATTGGTCAGCCCGAGATCGGCCACGACCTCCTCCAGGAAGGTCACCCGGCGCAGCAGCGGCTCGACGAGCGTCATCTCGATATCGGGCCGAGCGATGGCCCACACCAGGCCGGGGAGGCCCGCACCAGTGCCCACGTCGGCCACCGTGGAGCCGTGGGGGAGTCGGGGCACCACAACAGCGCAGTTTACGAGGTGCCGATCCCACAGGCGCGGCACCTCGCGCGGACCGATCATGCCGCGGTCAACACCCCAAGTACCGAGGATTTCCGCGTAGCGCTGCGCCTGAGGCCAGGCCTCGCCGAACAGGTCGGCTGCGTTCTCCGGTGGTTCCGTTTCACGTGAAACGGACATCAGGCACCGGCGGGAAGAACCACCACGAAACGCCGCGGCTCGGCACCTTCAGACTCGCTGCGCAGGCCTGCCTCGGCCACCACGTCGTGGACGATCTTGCGTTCGAAGGCCGACATCGGGGACAACTCGATGCGCTCAGCGCCGTCACGCACGGCCGCGACTGCGCCGGAGGCCTCCTCGCGCAGCACCTCACGGCGACCCGCCCGGTATCCGGCGATGTCGAGCATGAGCCGGCTCCGCTCGCCGGTCTCGCGGTAAACCGCCAACCGCGTCAACTCCTGGAGGGCGTCGAGCACCCGGCCCTCGCCACCGACGAGATGCTTCAGGTCACCACCGACGATGCTGACCGCCGCACGGTCGCCATCGACGTCCATGTCGATGTCACCGTCTAGATCGGCAATGTCCAACAGGCCTTCGAGGAAGTCAGCGGCGATATCGCCCTCGGCCTCCAACTTCGTTGCATCGGTGCTCATCGACCGCCGCCTTTCTTGCGCTCACTACGAGAGGTCTTCTTCGGCTGGGTGCGCGGCTTCGGCGCGGCTTCACTGGCCGAGGATGCGTCAATCACGTCCTGCGCGGAACCCTTGCCCTTGGCCAGGTCGCGCTGCTGCTTAGCCTTGAAAGCCGGCGTCCCCGGAGCCGGGTTGTTGCGGATGACGTAGAACTGCTGACCCATGGTCCACAGGTTCGTCGTCGTCCAGTAGATCAAGACGCCCACTGGGAAGATCACGCCACTGATCGCGAAGACTGGGGGCAGGATGTAGAGCAGCATCTTCTGCTGCTGGGCGTACGGGCCGTTGAGCGCGTCGGCCGGCATATTCTTGGCCATGAGCTGACGCTGTGTGAGGAACTGCGTGGCGCACATCGCCAGCACAAGCACCGCCGCGACAATGCGCGTCTCGGTGTGCTCAGCACCCATGAAGGTGTCGGAAATCTTGCCGCCCAGCCACATGGCGGCCTTCAACGACTCCGCATCAGCCTCGCTGAGAAAACCCTTCGCACCCGCGCCGCCATTCTTCGCGGCCTGGTCGATGGTGCGGAACAGCGCGAAGAAGATCGGCATCTGCGCCAGCAGCGGCAGGCAGGAAGCGAACGGGTTGGTGCCCGTCTCCTTCCACAGTTTCATCTGCTCCTGGGTCAGGCGCTCGCGGTCATGGCCGTACTTCTTCTGCAGCTCCTTCATCTGCGGCTGCAACAGCTGCATGTTGCGGCTGCTCTTGATCTGCTTGACGAACAGCGGGATGAGCAGCGCACGGATCGTCACCGTCAGGCCGATGATCGACAGCGCCCAGGTCCAGCCGTTCGACAGACCCGGCACCTGCTCGAAAACCCAGTGCCAGGCCAGCAGGATCGCCGACACCGCGTAGTACAGCGGCGTCATTATCGCCGAACCGATCAGTCCGAAGATCTCCACGTTTTCTCCTCGATGAGACGCCGGCCGCAGCCGGCGTCGGGGGGACGGGGTCGTACCCGCCAGGACTCCAGGGATGGCATCGCAGCAGCCGCCGGAGGGCGAGCCACGAACCGCGCCAGGCACCGTGGGTTTCCACGGCACCGAGGGCATAGGCCGAACAAGTGGGATGGTAGCGACACACCTGTCCGTACAGGGGGCTGATCGCGAAGCGGTACGCCTTCAAGGCCGCGATGAGCACCCGACGCATTAGTCGCGCACCGATGCGGAGTGTTGTGCGGCGCGGCTGCGGCGCACAGCCCGAGATAGACCCTCGGCGACCGTCGCCTGCAGCGCAGGATCGACGGCCGCCGAGGGCAGGGCGCGGATCACGACTCGTGATCCCGCCGGAATCGAACTGAACTCCGCGCGCACCGCATGTCGGATGCGCCGCTTGACCCGATTGCGGACCACCGCCGGGCCGACCTTCTTGCCGACGATCAGCCCGACACGGGTCTGGTTGTCGCCGGGTTCGCCACTCCAGACATGGACGACGACCGCCGGCATCGAGGCGGCCGACCCACGGCGCATCGTGCGGCGAAACTCCTCGCCGTCACGCATTCGCGCCGCTTGCGGGAGCACGGCTCAGGCAGAGAGCTTCGCGCGGCCTTTGCTGCGACGCGAGGCCAGGATCGCGCGACCGGCGCGGGTGCGCATGCGGAGGCGGAAGCCGTGCTTCTTGGCACGACGACGGTTGTTGGGCTGGTAGGTGCGCTTGCTCACGACACAAAGTCCTTCTCGAAAGGGGAATCACTGATCGAATCGACGATCACCGCTCACCCACGACCACCATCGAGATCGCTCGATTCAGTCGCGGGTACGCGGCCGACGGTCGCGCGACGGTCCAACGGTACGGGGGCCGTCGGACACCGGTCAAACCAACTGTCTTACCCGGTGAGCCTCGAACACGTCCATGCGACACGCCGACCAGGCCCGTAGATTTACCCACCGGCGCTTGTCTGAGCCGCTTCTCGGCTGCTAGCGTCACCGCGTTACAACGTTGTCCACAGATTTCAGGTGGTCCCGGACATCACCATCCACAGATGGGGATAACCATGTGGACCTCATCGGGAGGCCGCATGACCAACACACGAGAGCCGTCACCGGACGCTGATCTCCTAGCGGCGTGGCAGGCCGCCATCGATCAGCTCTCGCCCGGCGCGCGTGTGTGGGTCTTCCCGGCGGTGCCTCTGACTTTCCACAACGGCATCCTCATCGCTGCGGTGCAGAACGACCTGGCGCGCGCTCAGTTGGAGTCTCGGGTGCGCCCGGTGCTCGAACAGGCGCTGAGCCGCGAACTCGACACCGAGGTCCGCCTCGTGGTGACCATCGATCCGAGCTTGGCACCGCCGAAGCCGCCGGCCGTCGCCGAAGAGCCACCCGTGGCTCCGCCCGCGGCGATCACCCCGGCCGACGAGAACGACAGCGACAACGACATGGATCACTTCGTCCCGCAGCGCGGCCCGATTCCGGTCTCGTCCCGCAGGGCCGACATCGCCGAGGCCCGGCTCAACCCGCGCTATCTGTTCGAGAACTTCGTCACCGGTTCGTCGAACCGGTTCGCGCACGCTGCGGCGGTCGCAGCCGCCGAGGCACCCGGCAAGGCCTACAACCCGCTGGTCATCTACGGCGATTCCGGCCTAGGCAAGACCCACCTTCTGCACGCCATCGGTCATTACGTGCTGAGCCTGTACCCCTCCTCGCGGGTGCGCTACGTCAACACCGAGGAGTTCACCAACGACGTCATCAACGCCATCGGCGAACGGCGTACCGGTGAGCTGAAGCGCAAGTACCGCGAGATCGACGTACTACTGGTCGACGACATCCAGTTCATCGAGGGCAAGGAAGCCACCCAGGAGGAGTTCTTCCACACCTTCAACGCGCTGCACAACGAGAACAAGCAGATCGTGATGACCTCCGACCGCCCGCCGAAGAACCTCAAGACCCTCGAGGAGCGGCTGCGCAACCGGTTCGAGTGGGGGCTGACCACCGACGTCACCCCGCCGGAACTGGAGACCCGCATCGCTATCTTGCGTAAGAAGGCCTCCAACGACGGACTAACGGTCTCGGCCGATGTGCTGGAGTTCATCGCCAGTAAGGTGCAGAGCAATATCCGCGAACTGGAGGGCGCGCTCATCCGCGTCACCGCCTTCGCCAACCTGAGCAAGTCGGTCGTCGATATGAGCCTGGCCCAGATCGTGCTGAAGGATCTCGTCACGGCCGGGGAGGACCCGGAGGTGACTCCCGCGCTCATCATCGCGCAGACCGCCGCCTATTCGGAGTTCTCCATCGAGGAGATCTGCGGCCCGAGCCGCGCGCGCGATCTCGTGCTGGCCCGCCAGATCGCGATGTATCTGTGTCGCGAGCTGACCGAGACCTCGCTGCCGAAGATCGGTCAGGAGTTCGGCGGCCGCGACCACACGACCGTCATGCACGCGGTCAAGAAGATCAGCAGCCTGATGACTGAGAAGCATACGGTGTTCAACCAGGTCACCGAGTTGACCAACCGGATCAAGCAACAGGCCCGCCAGGCGTAGGCCCCACCGGGCAAGTGGGGTGGCTTCGAGGCTCGCGAGCTCGCACCTCAGCCACCGGGCCCGGTCCCTGAGGTGTGAGGCCGCCTGCGGCCGAGCCTCGAAGGGCGCACCTCAATGACCGACTCCCGTCGTCCCCAGCTGGGGACGAGTCTGTGGGTAACTCTCCACCTGAGGTGGATAGATGACAATTTCGTGTGAACAGTCGGCGAACGACCAACACCCCGTCCACACCCTGCGGGGGTGCCTCCACGTCGCCGTCCCGCTGTCGTCCACCACCAGATCAGCGCGGTGACCTGCGCAGATACCGGTTCTCCACACTGTCCACACCGGCTACAACAACTACTAACCTGATCTATATCTCACCCTTCGTTGAAGGGGTCACGGCTCGTGATGTGTGGAAGACCTTCGGAAGTGCCGATCTACTCGGGTTGTGTGCCGCCGGCCGGTCCCTGAGGTGCGAGGAGCTTGCGACGAGCCTCGAAATGAGAGGCATCGACCTAGAATCAGCGGTTCGCTTCTTGTCACAACCCTGGCCTAGGATCGAACCGGGAACCGTGCGAGGATGCACACACCGACACTCACCGGCCGCAGTCGAAAGGCACCTCCTCTCGTGAAGTTCAGGATCGAGCGCGACACCTTCGCCGACGCGGTGGCCTGGACCGCGCGTGGCCTGCCGGTTCGCCCGAGCGTCCCGGTCCTCGCCGGTCTACTCATCGAGGCTGATTCGGCCGGCCTGGCGTTGTCGGGTTTCGACTACGAGACCTCTACTCGCGCCACGCTGGCCGCCGAAGTGCAAGCCGACGGCCGCGCCCTGGTCAGCGGCCGGCTGCTGAGCGAGATCGTCAAGTCGCTTCCGGCCAAGCCCATTGACGTCACCCTCGATGGCACGAAGGTCCGGGTCGAATGCGGCAGCGCCCGCTTCAGTCTGCAGACCATGCCGGTCGAGGAATATCCCCGACTGCCCCAGATGCCCACGGCCACCGGCACGGTCAAGGCCGACGCCTTCGTCACTGCCGTCCAGCAGGCCGGGGCCGCTGCGGGGCGCGACGAGATGCTGCCGCTGCTGACCGGCGTCCGGCTCGAACTGGAGGGGTCGACCATCTCGCTTATGGCCACCGACCGCTTCCGCGCGAGCCTGCGCGACCTGGAGTGGTTCCCCGAAGTCGGCGACCTGTCGGCGCGCGCACTCGTACCGGCCCGCGTACTGTCGGAAACCGCACGTTCCTTCGCCGGCGGCAGCGACATCACCGTCGCGGTGTCCTCCGGCGAGTCCGGTGACGGACTGATCGGTTTCGAGGGAACTGTCGGCACGGGCACTCGCCGCACGACGACCCGCCTGCTCGAAGGCGACTTCCCCCGCGTGCGTCAGTTGTTCGCCACGCAGCCCGAGACCATCGCCTACGTCTCGACCGCCGAGCTGGTCGATGCGGTCAAGCGCGTCGCCCTGGTCGCCGAGCGAAACACCCCGGTCCGGCTGACCTTCTCCACCGAGGGTTCCCTGCTGCTCGAAGCCGGCACGGGCGACGAGGCGCAGGCGAGTGAATCCATCGAGGCGTCGGTCAACGGCACGGACATCTCCATCGGTTTCAACCCCTCGTACCTGCTGGAGGGCCTGAGTGTCATGGCCGATCCGGTGGTTCATTTGGCCTTCACTCAGCACACCAAACCAGCCGCGATGAGCGGCGTCGGTGAGATCGGCGCGGAACCCGACGGCGCGTTCCGTTACCTGATCATGCCGGTCCGGCTCCAAACCTGACAGTCTCGTCGAAAGGGCGCCCATGTCTCAGAACACCAGCACGCATCTCGGACTTATCGGCCTGGGCAAGATGGGCGGCAATATGCGCGAGCGGCTTCGCGCGCGCGGAGTCACCGTCACCGGATACGACCGCGACGCCTCGGTCAGCGACGTCGCCTCACTCGCCGAACTCGTGGCGGCGCTGCCGGAGGAACAGCGCATCGTGTGGGTCATGGTGCCCTCCGGCGCGCCCACCCGCGCGACGGTCGAGGAACTGGCCGGCCTGCTCGGCGAAGGCGACATCGTCATCGACGGCGGCAACTCGCGCTGGAGTGACGACCTCGTCCACGCCGACCTGCTCGCCGGGCGCGGCATCGGCTACCTCGACTGCGGTGTCAGCGGCGGCGTGTGGGGCCGGCAGAACGGTTATGCGCTCATGGTCGGCGGCGACGCCGAACAGGTTGCGGCAGTCCGTCCGGTCTTCGACGCGCTGACTCCCGAAGGCGATGCGGGCTTCGTCCACGCCGGTTCGACTGGTGCGGGTCACTACTCGAAGATGGTTCACAACGGCATCGAGTACGCGATGATGCAGGCTTTCGCGGAGGGCTACGAGCTGTTGAGCACCTCGGGCATCGTCTCGGACGTGCCGGCCGTGCTCGACTCGTGGCGTGAAGGAACGGTCGTGCGCTCCTGGCTGCTCGACCTGCTGGTCAAGGCCCTGCACGAGCATCCGGGCCTGTCCGACATCCGTGGTTACGCCGCCGATTCGGGCGAGGGCCGCTGGACGGTCGAGGCGGCCATCGCCCAAGGCGTGCCGACACCGGCCATCGCCGCGTCGCTGTTCGCCCGGTTCACCTCCCAGCAGGAGGAGTCGCCGGCGATGCAGGCCATCGCCGCGATGCGCCAGCAGTTCGGCGGCCACGCGGTGCAGTCGGCGAGTACTCCGCCGGCTTGACGTGTACGTTGACCGACTCGCGCTCGTCGACTTCCGCTCGTACCCCGAGGTCGAGGTCGACCTCGGTGCTGGACCCATCGCCTTCATCGGTGCCAACGGCCAGGGCAAGACCAATCTCGTCGAGGCCGTTGACTACCTTGCGCGGCTGGACTCGCACCGGGTTTCCGGTGACACTCCGCTGGTGCGGGCCGGCGCCGAGCGATCCATTGTGCGGGCCGACGTGGTCAAAGGCGAACGCTCGGCGCTGATCGAGGTCGAGATCACCCCTGGACGGAGCAACCGGGCGCGCGTCAACCGCTCGGAGTTGCCGCGTGTGCGCGACCTGCTCGGCACCGTGCGCACGGTGCTGTTCTCACCCGAGGATTTGGCCCTGGTCAAGGGCGATCCATCCGACCGGCGGCGATTCCTCGACGATCACCTGGTCATGCAGTCGGTGCGGGTGGCCGGGGTCAAGGCGGACTACGAACGGACCCTGCGCCAGAGGAACACTCTTCTCAAGAGTGCCAGAGGTAGACAAGTTGATTTATCTACTCTAGAGATCTGGGATGAGCGGCTCGCGACCTTCGGCGGCGAGATCACCGCCCGGCGGCTGCAGGTTCTCGACGACCTGGCTCCCGATCTGCAACGCCGTCACGAGGCCGTTGCGGCGTCGGCGGCCGAGGCTCGCCGCTGTGTGAGCGCTACCTATGTCGCCAAAACTGGTATCGCGCACGACGATCACCCTCGCGATCCCGAGGCCTGCCGTGATGTCCTGCTCACCGCTATCGCCGAGCGGCGGCGCGATGAACTCGACCGGGGGCTGACCCTCGTCGGTCCGCACCGCGACGACGTCGCCCTGGCCATCGGCGATCTTCCCGCCAAGGGGTACGCAAGTCACGGTGAGTCGTGGTCCCTCGCACTCTCGCTACGGTTGGCCTCTTTCGACCACCTGCGCGTCGACGACGATCCGATCCTCATCCTCGATGATGTTTTCGCCGAACTCGACAGCGGTCGGCGCGGTCATCTGGCCGACATGGCCGCCGGCGTCGAACAGGTGCTGGTCACCGCAGCAGTGCCCAACGACGTGCCGGACGGCCTTCGCGGGCGGCGGTTCACGGTCTCTGGAGGGCAGGTGCGCGGTGAGTGACGACGATCCGCTGAACCTCGCGCGCGAACTCGCCGAGGGTTTCCGCGACCCGAACGCACCGCGCCGACCCCGCCGGACCCGCCGTGGCAAGGACGGCTCCGGCGCACGCCGTCGAGACGACCGCGAGGATGCCGTTCCGCTGGCGCGGGCGATGGGCGACCTCATCGCGCAGCAGGGCTGGACCGATCAGATGGCCGCAGCGCGGGTCTTCGGTGATTGGGCCTCCATCGTCGGACCCGATATCGCCCAGCACAGCGTGGTGGAGGGCTACGCCGACCACATCGTCTCGGTGCGGACCGATTCGACAGCCTGGCGCAAGGAGCTGCAATTGCTTGCTCCGCGCATCGTCGCGCGGCTGAATGACGAACTCGGCGACGGTTCGGTGCTGCGCATCGAGGTCCGCGGTCCGGAGGCACCGTCCTGGAAGCATGGCCGCCGTACGGTGCGAGGCGGCCGGGGTCCCCGCGACACCTACGGCTGAGGACGTGACCGGCTCCGCTCGCCCCGGTTCCTGAGGTGTGACGAGGAACGAGGAGCCTCGAAGGGCGAAGCCTGCGGTGTGGTCATTTCGAGGCTCGTCGCAAGCTCCTCGCACCTCAATGACCGGGTCTGTCTTCTGCAGCATCTCCTAGAAGTGCTGATTTATCGGCCGATTCCGCTCATTGAGGTGCGTAGCGAGGAACGAGCGGAGCCTCGAAATGAGCTGCGGTTTGAGTCCCTTCGAGGCTCGGCCGCGAGCGGCCTTCGCACCTTAGGGATCACTCCGTGAGCGGTGTGAAACCGCAGCCGGATCAGTGCGCGGGGCTGACCCGGTCCATCGTTGCGGTGACGACGGCGGTCAGCAGAGCGATGGAACCGAGTACGAGCGCGGCGGTGGCGAAGGCGTCCCACCCGGCAGACGGGCGTACCCCGATGACGATGAGGAAGATGATCGCCGCCGCCGCACCGACGATCGCCGCCGTGAATCCAGCAAGACCCGGACGCAGTGCACCGCCAACAACCAATGCGGCTATCGCTGTCCAGATCAAGCAGACGAGTACCGCCGCGATGACGTCGGAGGGCCGGTGCCAGCCGGCCACTACGGTTGCGGCACCGGTCAAGGTCACCGCGCACGAACCGGCGGTCATCACGAACGGCCGCAGCCACGTCGGGCAGACCAGGCACAGCGCTCCGAGGCTCGACGCGACGACCGTCGTGTGTCCGCTCGGCAGGCTGTTGTGCGCGATGATCCCGTCGGCCAGCTCGGCGCGCTCCAGCACGTACTGCTTGAGCACCTGGGTCGTGGCGTTCGCCCCGCCGATGACCAGCAGCGCCGCGAGCGCCAGGCGGACCTGCCGCCGCAGGAGGGCCAAGGCGACGCTGCCGCTGGCCGCCAGGGCGAGGGCACCGATGGACACGTAGCCCAGCACGCTCAGCACCGCCAGATGCGCGTCGCGTCCGGCAACCACGGTGGTCATCGCCCAGTGGTCGAACTGTTGCCCAGACGCCGTGCGCAGCGCCACCACGATGCAGGCAGCCAGGACGATGGCCGCCGCAGTTCCGGTCAGCACGGCCCGCCCGCGCACCCCGGCTGGCGGTGAAGCGAGGGTGTCGGTGGTCATGCCCCCACTGTGCCGTATGCGGGTCAAGACCCCCGGCGATGCGTCCACTGGCCGAATGCACCCTTCGGGGCGTGATGGGCACTGGGACCGTCCTAGTGTTCAGAAGGCGGCCCGCGAAAGCCTCCCAGGGGCCTTCAACGGCCTCTCAGCGCGACCTCTGCCGGGCAGCCGAGGCACCGACATGTGGCACTGGTCACTCAGAGCCACGCAATAGCCCCGTATACTCATCGAGTGACCCAGACTCCCGAACCCGAGAACTACGACGCCGGCAATATCCAGGTTCTTGAGGGACTCGAAGCGGTCCGCAAGCGACCGGGCATGTACATCGGCTCGACCGGCGAGCGCGGCCTGCACCACCTGGTCTGGGAGGTCGTCGACAACTCCGTCGACGAAGCCCTCGCCGGCTACGCCACGCGCGTCGAAGTGACGCTCCAGCCCGACGGAGGCGTGCGGGTCGTCGACGATGGCCGCGGCATCCCGGTCAAGGAACACCCCGAGCAGAAGATCCCTGCGGTCACGCTCGTCCTCACCTCGCTGCACGCCGGCGGCAAGTTCGGCGGCGGCGGCTACAAGGTCTCCGGCGGCCTGCACGGCGTCGGCGTCTCGGTCGTCAACGCGCTGAGTACCAAGATGTACGTCGAGGTCAAGCGCGACGGCTATGTCTGGACGCAGTCGTTCACTTACGGGGAACCCGACGCGCCACTGGCCCGCGGCGAAGCCACTGACGAGACCGGTACCACCAACACCTTCTACGCCAGCGCCGACATTTTCGAGACCACCGAATACTCCTACGACACCCTCAAGACGCGGTTCCGGGAGATGGCCTTCCTCAACAAGGGCCTGCAGATCGTGCTGATCGACGAGCGCGAGCGGCCGGGCGAGGACGACGACGTCGAGCGGCGGGTCGAGTTCTGTTACGGCGGCGGCCTGGTCGACTACGTCAAGCACATCAACGTCGGCGCGAAGACGCCGATCCACGGCGACATCATCTCCATCGAACGCGAGGATCCCGACAGTGGCCTGTCACTGGAACTGGCGATGCAGTGGAACGCCAGCTTCGCCGAGTCGGTCCACACCTTCGCCAACACCATCAACACCCACGAGGGCGGCACCCACGAGGAGGGCTTCCGGGCGGCGCTGACCTCCACGGTCAACCGCTTCGCCGAGGCCAACAACCTCATCAAGAAGAAGGAAGACCGGCTCACCGGCGACGACATCCGCGAGGGCCTGACCGCGATCATCTCGGTCAAGCTCGCCGAGCCGCAGTTCGAGGGCCAGACCAAGACCAAGCTCGGCAACACCGAGGCCAAGAGCTTCGTGCAGCAGGTGCTCAACGAGGAGCTGGGGGCCTGGCTCGAACAGCATCCGACCGAGGGCAAGACCATCGTGCGCAAGTCCATCGACGCGGCTGCGGCGCGCATGGCCGCCCGCAAGGCGCGCGACCTGGCCCGCAACCGCAAGGGCTTCCTCGGCGGCGGCGGCCTGCCCGGCAAGCTCGCCGACTGCTCCAGCCGCAATCCCGAAGAGTGCGAGATCTTCGTCGTCGAGGGCAACTCCGCCGGCGGTTCGGCCAAGGGCGGGCGCGATCCGCGCACCCAGGCGATCCTCCCGCTGCGTGGCAAGATCCTCAACGTCGAAAAGGCGCGGATCGACAAGATCCTGCAGAACGCCGAGGTCCAGGCGATCATCAGCGCGCTCGGCACCGGCGTCCACGACGACTTCGACATCGCCAAACTGCGTTACCACAAGATCGTGCTCATGGCCGACGCCGACGTCGACGGCCAGCACATCTCGACGCTGCTGCTGACGCTGCTGTTCCGGTTTATGAAGCCGCTCATCGACGCCGGCCACGTTTACCTCGCGCAGCCGCCGCTGTACAAGATCAAGTGGACCAACGCCCCGCACGAGCTGGCCTACTCCGACCGGGAGCGCGACGTGCTGCTGGCTGCGGGCGAGGAAGCCGGGCGCCGTCTGCCGAAGGAGGCCCCGGTGCAGCGCTACAAGGGTCTGGGCGAGATGAACGATTCGGAGTTGTGGGAGACCACGATGGACCCGGACGCCCGCATCCTGCGCCAGGTGACCCTCGACGACGCCGCTGTCGCCGACGAGATCTTCACCATCCTCATGGGCGAGGACGTCGAGCAGCGCCGCAACTTCATCCAGCGCAACGCCAAAGACGTCCGCTTCCTCGACATCTAGCAACCCGGTGGTTGAGGCGCGAGCGAAGCGAGCCTCGAAGCCACCTCACCCCCCTTCGAGGCTCGCAGGCTCGCACCTCAGGGACCGGATTCGACCTAAGGACACACTGTGACTGACACGCCGATCGAGCGGGACCGGATCGAACCGGTCGAGCTGCAAGACGAGATGCAGCGCTCGTACATCGACTACGCGATGAGCGTCATCGTGGCTCGCGCGCTGCCCGACGTGCGCGACGGCCTCAAGCCGGTCCACCGCCGCGTCCTGTACGCGATGTACGACGGCGGCTACCGGCCCGACCGGGGTTTTTCCAAGTGCAGCCGCATCGTCGGCGATGTCATGGGCCAGTACCACCCGCACGGCGACACCGCGATCTACGACACCCTCGTCCGCCTCGCGCAGCCGTGGGTCATGCGCGCGCCGATGATCCTCGGGCAGGGCAACTTCGGTTCGCCGGGCGACGATCCGGCCGCCGCGATGCGGTACACCGAGTGCAAGCTCGCGCCCATCGCGATGGAGATGGTGCGCGACATCGACGAGGACACCGTTGATTTCAAGCCCAACTACGACGGCCGTTCCGAGGAGCCGACGGTGCTGCCGTCGCGTATCCCGAACCTGCTCGTCAACGGCTCGGCCGGTATTGCCGTCGGCATGGCCACCAATATCCCGCCGCACAACCTGCGTGAGGTGGCCGACGCCGCGCAGTGGGCGCTGGCGCATCCGAACGCCTCGCGCGAGGAGCTACTGGCCGCGCTCATGGAGCGGGTCAAGGGTCCGGACTTCCCGACGCACGCGCTGATCGTCGGCACCAAGGGCATCGAGGAGATGTACCGCACCGGCCGCGGCTCGGTCACGATGCGCGCCGTGGTGAACATCGAGGAGGACACCAAGGGCCGTATCCAGCTCGTCGTCACCGAACTGCCCTACCAGGTCAACCCCGATGCGCTCATGCGCAAGATCGCCGAGCTGGTCAACTCCGGGCGGCTGCAGGGCGTCTCGGACCTGCGCGACGAGTCCAGCTCGCGCGTCGGCCGGCGCATCGTCATCGAGGTGCGCAAGGACGCCGTGGCGCGCGTCGTGCTCAACAACCTCTACAAGTACACCGATCTGCAGAGCAACTTCAGCGCGAACATGCTTGCGCTGGTCGACGACGTGCCGCGCACGCTGAGCCTGGACGGCTTCGTCACGCACTGGATCACCCACCAGATCGATGTGATCCGGCGCCGCACCGAGTACCGGCTGCGCAAGGCCGAGGAGCGCGCCCACATCCTGCGCGGCCTGGTCAAGGCGCTCGACGCGCTCGATGACGTTATCGCGCTCATTCGCCGCAGCCCGACTGTCGAGGAGGCGAGCCTGGGGCTGCGCGAACTGCTTGACATCGACGAGCTGCAGGCCCGCGCGATCCTCGACATGCAGCTGCGCCGGCTGGCGGCCTTGGAGCGCCAGAAGATCATCGACGAGCTGGCCGAGTTCGAACGGCTCATCGCCGACTACAAGGACATCCTGGCCTCCGAGGAGCGGCAGCGGTCCATCGTCTCGACCGAGTTGGCCGAGATCGCCGACAAGTACGGCGACGACCGGCGCAGCCGCATCATCGCCGCCGACGGCGACCTGTCCGACGAGGACCTGATCCCCGACGAGGAGGTCGTCGTGACGATCACCGCCGGCGGGTACGCCAAGCGCACCAAGACCGACCTGTACCGGGTGCAGCATCGCGGCGGCAAGGGCGTGCGGGGGGCGCAGCTACGCGACGGCGACTACGTCGAGCACCTGTTCCCGACGACCGCGCACCACTGGATCCTGTTCTTCACCACGGCCGGGCGCGTCTACCGGGCCAAGGCGTACCACCTGCCCGAGGCTGGACGCGACGCCAAGGGCGGCCACGTCGCCGGACTGCTGTCCTTCCAGCCCGACGAGCAGATCGCGCAGGTGCTCGCGATCCGCGACTACGACCAGGCACCGTACCTGGTGCTGTCGACGCGCAAGGGCCTGGTCAAGAAGACCCGGCTGGCCGACTACAACAGCCCGCGGCAGGCCGGCGTCATCGCGATCAACTTCCGTGACGAGGACGACGAGCTGATCGGTGCCGAGCTGGTCGGTCCCGAGGATGACTTGCTGCTCATCTCCAAGCGGGCGCAGGCGATCCGTTTCCGAGCCGATGACGAGCAGCTGCGCCCGATGGGCCGGGCCACATCGGGCGTTACGGGCATGAAGTTCCGTGGTGACGACGAACTGCTGTCGATGGCGGTCATCCGTCACGAGGAGTCGGCCCGCGAGGAGACCGACGTTGCGGCTGAGGAGCGGCTGTACGTGTTCACCGTGACCGATGGCGGCTTCGCCAAGAAGACCTTCGTCGGCGAGTACCGGCTGCAGGGTCGTGGCGGTTTGGGTATCAAGGCGATGCAGATCAGCGAGAACCGCGGACGGCTTGTCGGCGGCCTCGTGCTGCGCGACAGTGACGACGTCATCAGTGTGACGGCTAACGGCCAGGTCACCCGGAGCCTGGTCTCCGGCGTGAATCCGACCGGCCGTGGCACCATGGGAGTCAGTTTCGTGAAGTTCAAGGGGGATGACCGCGTGGTCACGATCGCCCGGAACGCGGAGCTGGCATCTGCTGAGGGAGGCGACGCCTCCGAGTCGACCGAGGATGAGGCACAGGCGTGACGAAGCGCAAGCCCGGTGGCGGGACGAAGCCCGCCCCCCCGAAGCCCCTGCCCGAACCGGTGGACGTGTCGGGGGTGGTACCGCCTGCTGACGACCCGCCGGCCGACGACCACGTGGCCGTGGCCGCCGAGATCGAGTCCGAGGTGTCCGAGGTTCCGGCTACGGAGGAGTCGGGCGAGGCCGTCGAAGAAGGTCCCGAGTCGGTGGATTCCGAGCCGGAGCCGCGTCCGTCCGGCTCGGCCGGATCGTCGCCGTTGACTCGACCGATGACCGCAGCGGATTACGCTCGCACGGTATCGGAAGACCCGGCCTCGACGTCGATGTTCCCGCCAGTCACGCCGCCGGCCGAGGCCAAGGCGGCACCGAAGTCCTCCGGTTCGCCGGTCACGTCGGGGTCGAACCCCGGTCGGCAGGCGCGGTTGAGCCTGGTCCACGTCGATCCGTGGTCGGTGACGCAGTTGGCGTTCGTGGTGTCGACCGCACTCATGGTGGTCGCCGTGGTCGCAGTCACGGTCTTCTGGCTGGTCTTGAACGTCACTGGCGTCTGGGACAATCTCAACGATGCGATCAACTCGGTGCTCAGCAGCGAGGACGGCACCTTCGAGGTCAAGAACTACTTCGGCTTCACACGAGTCGTCGGACTGACGCTCGTGTTGTCGGCGATCAACGTCATCTTGATGACGGCGCTGGCTGCCGTCGGGACACGCCTGTACAACACCGCGACCCATCTGGTCGGGGGAATCCAGGTGACGTTCCGCGACCGGACCTGACCCGATGGGGTCAATACCGCAGCGGTGAGGTAGAGTTCAGCGCTGTTGCGGGCCTATAGCTCAGCTTGGTTAGAGCGCTTCCCTGATAAGGAAGAGGTCGCTGGTTCAAGTCCAGCTAGGCCCACGATCAAACCCGATGAGGGAGATCGCATGAAGAAGTTGACCGTGGTGGTGATCGGTGTCGCGGGCGTGGTGCTCACCGTGGCACGAGGCCGTCGGCCGCGACCGAATCCCTGGGCGGACGCCACCGACCGGGTTTGACGCCGAGGGGCCTTGGCGCAATTGGTAGCGCACCTGCTTTGCAAGCAGGGGGTTAGGGGTTCGAGTCCCCTAGGCTCCACCCAAAGTGTCTTACGGGAACACGCGACATCGGTAGATGACGGGTGTTCCCGTTTGGCGTTGTTACGGGTGATGATGTGGAGAAGGTAGTCGTCGTTGACGGCCGCGCATCACGCAGAGGAGGTGATACCCGTGAACGATTCGACATGGGTGCTCCTCGTAGGAGTTTCGGTCGGGCGATAGGTCGTCCGGGAGCGCCGCTAATCAGCAGCATTCCCCGAAGGCACGACCATGCACTTTACTTCTGAACGGTGTCTCGATGAGGGAACCGTCGAACGCGCGTTCACCCTCAATGGTGTCCCCGGGATTCTCTGGACGCCGCCCTCCGCATCCTCGACTGCACCAGTACCTGTCATGGTGATGGGACAGCCCGGCGGGATCGGGATGCACCGGATGTATCCCCGCCTGGTCGCGCGGGCACGAAGCGTCGCCACGCACGGGTTCTCCGCTGTCTGCGTCGAGTTGCCCGGTGCCGGTGACTGGCCGCGACTACCTGGCGCAGAGCAGGCGCGTGAGGTCACGATCCCGCTGCATGTGCTCCTGCAGTAGGACGACGAGGGCAACGACCGGCACACGGCCCTCGACCTGTTCGACGCCTTCGGGTCGAAGGAGAAGACGCTGTACGCCAACATGGGCGGCCACACCGGCGTCTCGCCGTACGCGGGCCAGGACGCCGCCCACTTCTTCGCCCGACACCTGTCTCCTTCACAGCAGCAGGCAATCACCGCACCGGACTGATCCGGCGTGCGCATGACCGAGGTCAGGTCAAATCCTGCGTCGGCCCCCAGCCTCACTGGGTCTTTGCCCAGACCGTGCCCCGGTGAACCCCGAACCGGGGCACCAGCGCGTTCACGCTCACGCCCTACGCGCAGGTTTTCGCATAGTGTCCACTTCGGTGTCTGTCAGCCGTGTTCGAGGTCGTTTCTTTGGTTCCGCCGACGCACCGATCAACGGGTCATCGGCCCTGGCCCCGTCCTCGGACTCGGCATCGGTGCGGATGCCCTGATTCCACGCGGAAGCGAGCCTCTCGACCCGCTGGCTGAGGCGCGAGCGAAGCGAGCCTCGAAGCCTGTCATGGGCGGGTCATTTCGAGGCTCGCAAGCTCGCACCTCAATGACCGGGTCCGCCTACTGGCGGAATCTCCAAGCCCCAGGTCTGAGGACGTTTCTCGGGAGAGAGGCGGCCCTGGCATGTCGGGGGACGGCACGGCCGATCCGCAGGCCGTGCAGTATGCGGGTGATCTATCGAGGAATAAACTTCTCGACATATTGATACGGCCCATAGCAGTTCGAGCAGTTGCTGAGCGTCGCGCGCACCCCGTACGACCCCGCCAACAGGTCGGTGCCCGCCTTCGTGGCCGCATACGGCGATGACGGGTCGTAGCCGCTCTCCTCGGTGAAACCGGCCCGGATCGTCCAGGGAGGCGCGGTTGCCGGCGTAGGTCAGCGCGTCGAGCACCGTCACCCGATGCGCGGTGTGCGCGCAGGTGCGGGCGAAGCTCACCCCGAGGAAGCCCGCGCCGCCGGTGACGATCACATGGGCCAGGGCCTGTCTCCCGTGATCGGCACGAATCGATCGATCGCGCAACGGTGCCGCCACGGCCCCGGAGTTGCCCACAGGTGTGGGTAAGCCTGAGGAAAACTACATCCATGTGATTCGATGACCGCCTGCATGCGCACGGTGCCGCTTCCCGCGCCGGTAGGATTCGGGCATGGATCACAACGCGCCCCTGTCCGTTGCCGACCCGGAGATCGCCGCGCTGATCGACGCCGAGTTGCGTCGCCAGCAGACGACGCTCGAGATGATCGCGTCGGAGAACTTCGCGCCGGTCGCCTCGCTGCAGGCCAACGGCAGCGTGCTGACCAACAAGTACGCCGAGGGTTATCCGGGCGCGCGTTATTACGGCGGCTGCGAGGTCGTCGACCAGGTTGAGCAGATCGCCATCGACCGGCTCAAGCAGCTCTTCGACGCCGAGTACGCCAACGTCCAGCCGCACTCCGGCGCCAGCGCCAACGCCGCGGTCCTGCACGCCATCGCCCGCGCTGGCGACACGATCCTCGGCCTCGACCTGGCCAACGGCGGCCACCTCACGCACGGCATGAAGATCAACTTCTCCGGCCGCCTGTACAACGTCGCGGCGTACCACGTGGACGACGCGGGCCTCGTCGACATGGACGAGGTCCGCAGCCTCGCTCGCGAACACCAGCCGAAGGTCATCATCGCCGGCTGGTCGGCCTACCCGCGCCAGCTCGACTTCGCCGCCTTCCGCGATATCGCCGACGAGGTCGGTGCCTACCTGTGGGTCGATATGGCGCACTTCGCCGGCCTCGTCGCCGCCGGCCTGCACCCCAGCCCGCTGCCGCATGCGCACGTCGTGTCGACCACGACGCACAAGACCCTGGGCGGCCCGCGCGGCGGCGCGATCCTCAGCAACGACCCCGACGTGCCCAAGAAGCTGCAGTCGGCGGTGTTCCCCGGACAGCAGGGCGGTCCGCTGGAACATGTCATCGCGGCGAAGGCCGTCGCCTTCAAGATGGCGCTGGAGGACGGATTCGCCGACCGGCAGCAGCGCACGCTGGAGGGCGCCAAGCTCATCGCGGACCGCCTCATGCAGCCCGATGTCGCTGCCGCGGGCGTCTCGGTCCTGTCCGGCGGTACCGACGTCCATCTGGTGCTCGTCGACCTGCGCAACTCCGAGTTCGACGGTCAGCAGGCCGAGGACCGGCTGCACGAGGTCGGCATCACGGTCAACCGCAATGCGGTGCCCAACGACCCGCGCCCACCGAAGGTTACCTCCGGCCTGCGGGTCGGCACTCCGGCGCTGGCCACGCGCGGCTTCGGTGCCGAGGAGTTCGCCGAGGTCGCCGACGTCATCGCCGAGGCGCTCAAGCCGGACGCCGACCTGGAGGCCCTGCGCAAGCGCACTGCGGTCCTCGCCGAGGCGTTCCCGCTGTACCCCGATCTCCCGCCCGTGGCCTGACTCGTGTCCGTGCGGCTGTGGCTGCGCCCGCGCATGTGGGGGCTGCATGCCGTCGCGGTGATCGTGGCGGTGTTCTGCCTGGTCGGCGGATCGTGGCAACTCGGCGTGTACGACCAGCGCCAGGAGCACGAGCGGGCCGACCGGCGTGAGGTGCCGACGGTGCCACTGGCGGAGGTCTGGTCCGCCGGGGAGCCGTTCCTGGAGACGATGAACCACCGGCCGGTGACTGTGACCGGGACTTTCGGCACCGCCGACGAGCAGCGCTGGGTCTCCGGACGCGAGCAGGACGGGCGCGACGGCTACTGGCTGCTGACGCCGCTGGTGGTCTCGCCCGGACGGGCGGTGCTCGTCGTGCGGGGATTCGCCGAGGACAATGGGGCGCTGCCGGAGCCGCCGACCGGCGAACACACGTTGCGGGTGGTGCTCGAACCGGGCGAGCCGGTCGCCGCCGAGACGCCGGCCGATCCTCGCGTGGTCGCCTCGGTGCGGGTCCCCGCGCTGGTCAACGAGCTGCCGTACGCGCTCTTTCCCGGTTTCGGGATCAGTACCACCCCCGAGGTCGCCGGCGGCCTGACCCTGGTCGACGTACCCGCCCCGGAGGTGTCGTGGACGGTGGGCCTGCGCAATCTCGCCTACGCCGCCCAGTGGTGGGCCTTCGCCGCCTTCGCCGTGTTCATGTGGTGGCGCATGGGCCGTGACCTGGTCGCCGCCGAGCGCGCCCGGCGCGAGCAGGCGGCCGGGACCAGTGCGGCCGGTCGCCCTTCGAGGCTCGCAAGCTCGCACCTCAGGGACCGATAGTCTGGCGTTGTGAATGACCCTGACGCCCCGAAGCCCGGACCGCTGCTGGCCTATCAGGTCATGGCCACCATCGTCGGCCTCAACCTGCTCGTCGTCATGGCGGGCTTCCTCGGCAAGTTACTGACCGAACAAGGATCCTGGTGGCACCGGCACCAGGACACCTTCATGGTCATCGACCAGGCCCACGGTTTCTTGTTCATGGTCCTGCTGGTGCTCATCGCGATCCTCGCGTCGCGGCACCGCTTCGCCCCGGCGTTCACGCTCACCACGATCCTGCTGGCCTGCGTGCCGTTCGTCAGCTTCTGGGCCGAGCGCCGCACCACCAAGGCCGTCCAGGCCAAGACCGCCGCATAAGAGACAGCACCCATAGGCAAAACCGGTGATTGAGGTGCGACGAGCCTCGAAACGACGACCCCGCAGGCTTCGCTCTTCTAGGCTCCTCGTTCCTCGTCGCACCTCAGGACCCGGCTTGACCGCCTGGGGCCTCACCTCAGCCAGCGGACCGGGACTACCTCGACACGGTCGTGCGCATGGGTTCCGTGGGCCTGATCCGGTCCCGGTCAGCGGCCGTTGAAGGTGGCTTTGCCGGGGCCGTTCTCCAGGAACGAGACCATGCCGCTCTGCAGGTCCTCGGTGTCGAACAGTTCCGCAGCGATAGCGGTCGTGTGCGCGTCGGCCTGCGCCACGCCTCCGGCGGCGAAGTGCCGCAGGATCTCCTTGGCCGCCCCGAACGCCTTCGTGGGGCCGGTCGCGAGGTGGTCGGCGAACCGCAGCACCGCCGCGTCGAAATCCTCATCTTCCAGAACCCGGTTGACGACATTCCAGCGCTCCAGCGTCGCCGCGTCGTACAGGTCGCCGCTGAAGACGAACTCTTTGGCGCGCGCGGTGCCGGCCCGCTCGGCGAACCGCTGGGTGCCGCCCATCGTCGGTGTCAGGCCGATGACCCGCTCCACCAGGCCGAACTTGGCCCGAGGCGTCGCCATCAGGACGTCGCAGGCCAGGGCGATCTCGATGCCCCACGTCAATGTCAGCCCGTGCGCGGCGAAGATCGTCGGATACTCCAGCGCTGCAAAGCGGTGCGTCAACGTGAGCATGTGGTCATACAGGTCGAGCGTGTCGGCCTTGGTCTTACGCGCGTAGAACTGCGCGACGTCGACCCCTCCGGTGACGAGCTTGCCGCTCGCGCGCACGATTAGCGCCCGCGGAGGCGCGGCGTCGAGCCGGTCCAGGGCCTCGTCGAACTGGGCGTGCAACTCCAGCGTGTAGAGGTTGAGGTCGCCATTGGCGAAGGTCATCACGGCGATGTCGCCGTGCCGTTCGATCTCGACGCTCATGCCCGCTCCTGCGGGTCGTAGACGCCGCCGCGGTCGGCGGTGGCCAGGCCGATGACGGTCGCGGCGAGGCCGGCGAGCGCGAGGAACAGCAGAATGCGACGAGAGAGGGGCTTCATAGGGACGATTATCGCGCAAATCACGTCCGACGTGCCGAGCGTGGGTGACAAATGGGGACCGTGGGGCGTGGGACAATGAACGAGGATCGTTCCCCCCGAAAGGATTCCCGTGGTTGCCCAGTTGATCGCCACCTTGCACACCAATCTCGGCGATATCCAGATCGAATTGTTCCCCGATCACGCGCCGGCGACGGTTGAGAACTTCGTCGGCCTGGCCGAGGGCACTAAGGAGTGGGTCAATCCGAAGTCCGGGTCGGTCAGCACCGAGCCGTTCTACGACGGCTTGGGCTTCCACCGCATCATCTCCGGATTCATGATCCAGGGCGGCTGTCCGCTCGGCACCGGCACCGGCGGACCGGGCTATGAGTTCGCCGATGAGTTCCATCCGGAGAAGAAGTTCGACCGCCCCTACCTGTTGGCGATGGCCAACGCCGGGCCGGGCACGAACGGATCGCAGTTCTTCATCACCGTCGGCGCGACCCCGTGGCTCAACCGCAAGCACACGATCTTCGGCGAGGTCACCGACCCGTCCAGCCAGAAGGTCGTCGACATGGTCGTCGAGGTCGACACCGACCGCTTCGACCGCCCGGTCAAGCCTGTCGTGGTCGAGAAGGTCAGCATTACCCGCGCGTGAGCGTCTGCTACCGCCACACGGGGCGGGAAGCCTACATCGCCTGTCAGCGGTGCGACCGGTCGATCTGCCCGGAGTGCATGCGCGAGGCGGCGGTGGGATTCCAGTGTCCCGAGTGCGTTTCGTCGGGGGCCAAGGCGGTGCGCCAGCCGCGCACGGTGGCCGGGGGAGCGCTGCCGGGCCACGCGGGGGTGGCGACGCTGGCGCTGATCGGCGTGAACGTGACGATCTTCGTCCTGACCGATCTGCTCGGCTTGCGCGACCTGGAGGTCTACGGTTCGCTGGTCGGAGACCTGGTCGTCTACGACGATCACCTGATTGACGGGGTGGCCGGCGGCGAGTATTGGCGGCTGGTGACTTCGGCGTTCCTGCACGTGGGCGTCCTGCATCTGGCCTTCAACATGCTCGCGCTGTATTTGTTCGGGCCGTTCCTGGAGAACGTGCTCGGCACAGTGCGCTTCGCGGTGTTCTACCTGGCGGCGGCGTTGTTCTCCGGGGCGGTCGTGTACTGGCTGTCCGGCCCTCACACGGTGACGGTCGGTGCCTCCGGCGCGGTGTTCGCGCTGTTCGGCCTGGCGCTGGTGGTGCTGTTGAAGGCAGGACAGGATGTGCGCACGCTGATCGTGCTGCTGGCGATCAACGCGGTGATGAGCCTCCAGGGCGGCATCAGCTGGCAGGGGCACCTGGGCGGTTTCGTCGCGGGGGTGCTGTTCGGCCTGGCGCTGGTGGTGGTGCCGCCGCGCCGCGGGGCGCTGGCACAGGGTCTCGGGGTGCTGCTGCTCGTCGCGGTGGCCGCAGGCATCGTCGTGCTGCGCACCGCGTCCCTGACGGTCTAGCCCCGCCGGTCGTTGTGACCGGTGTGACGCGGGAGGCGCTAGTTATCCACAGGGGTTATGCACACTGTGCATAGTTACACCGGTGTCATTACCCGCCGGTAGGTCCGCTGGCTGGGTGCGTAGGCCGCAAGCGGTCGGAGCCGGGTCCTGAGGTGCGACGAGGAACGAGGAGCCTCGAAGGGCGAAGCCTGCCGTGGGTGGGTCATTTCGAGGTGTGCTGCGCTCGCACCTCAATGACCGGACCCGCCTACTGACGTAAGTGCCTACTCCCACTTGGTCGCGAAACCGAAGGCCGCGACGATGAAGCCCATGCCGACCACGAGGTTCCAGTTGCCGAGGTCGGTGATGACCGGCAGGTCGACCTCGGTGTTGGAGATCGTGTAGAAGGTCACGATCCACAGCAGGCCGATCAGCGCGCTGGCGATCATCAGGTGCGGGGCGTAGCGCCAGCCCAGGCTCGCCCCCGGTGCCGGCTCCGGGCGCGTGCCCGAGGCAACCCACGAGCCGGCCAGTAGTAATACCGCAGCGATGGCCCAGTTCCAGTTGCCGAGGTCGGTGACGAACTGCGGGATGTGCGGACCGGGCAGGTTCGTTTCGATCGTGTAGAACAGCCAGGCCACCAGCCAGCCGGCTCCGAGCACACCCAAGACGATGGCGGCCGGATGCCACCAGCCGCCGCGGAAACGTGGGGTCGAGGAGGGCTTCGTGCTCACAGGTATACCTCTGGTCTCGGTGGTGAAAACAACAGTGCGCATCGGCGGACCGAAGCGGTGCCTCCGCTAGCGTAGTCACCGCACCGAGACACCGGGAGATCGGCATGGCAGAAGTGGATTCGCGCGCGTGGCGGATCGGGGCGCTGTGCGTCAGCGTGTTGACCGGGTACGTTTTCGTGTCCAGCGCGGTCACCTCGCGGGGTTCGGATCTGCGCTCGGTCGGCGGCGACATCAGTACGTTGCTGCAAGATCGTGCCCGCCAGGTCGAGGTCAAGCGATCAAGCGCCACCGCGCTGGAGGATCAGATCGCCGATCTCTCGGCCGCCGTCGGGTCGCCGGAGCTGGAACAGCTACTCGCTGCGGCCGACGACGCCGCTCTTGCCGCCGGGGTCGAAGTGGTCAGCGGATCGGGGATGCGCGTCACGCTGACCGACGCGCCGCGCTCGTCTGACGACGACGCAGTCGACCCGAACCAACTCGTCGTCCACCAGCAGGACATCCAGGGATTCGTCAACGCTCTGTGGGCCGGCGGCGCACGTGCGGTGACGTTGCAGGGGCAGCGGCTCGTGTCGACGTCGGGTATCAAGTGCGTCGGCAGTACGGTGGTTGTTGACGGCGTTCCGTACGCGCCGCCCTACGTCATCGAGGCCATCGGCACTCCGTCGAAGTTGCAGGCCGGTCTCGATGGCTCGGCACAGGTCGAGGTGTACCGCGAGTACGCGCGCAAATACGGCCTCGGTTTGCAGACCGAGACCAAACCGTCGCTCGTCGCCCCGGCCTATACCGGCCAGGTCGCACTGCAGCACGCCACCGTCCTCCAGGACTGACGAAGCCTGCCGCAGGCGGGTCATTTCGAGGCTCGCAAGCTCGCACCTCAATGACCGGTCCGGCCGCAGGTGGCGTCAGTCGCCGGAGTCAGTGGTGCTGGTACCCGTTCCAGCCGAGACGGTCAGCGAGATCGACGAGTCCGAAGACACCTTCGAGCCAGCCGTCAGCGACTGCGCGATTACCGTACCGGCGGTTTCCGAGGACGTCGGATCACTCTGCTGGGCGATCTTGGACACGTCGAAGCCGGCCGAGGTGAGCGTCGACTTGGCAGCTTCGATATCCATACCCTCGATGTTCGGCACAGTGATCTGGCCTTTGGAAACGATGAGCGTGATGGTCGTATTGGGGTCGACCATCGTGCCGTTCGGCGGATTGGTCTGGATGACCGTGTCCTTCTGCTTTTCGGAGTCACGGTCCTCCCGGGTCACCTGTAGGCCAAGGCCCTGCAAGGTGGCCGCAGCCTGGTCATAGGTGAGATCACGAACATCGGGCACCTCGACTGGTTCGGGTCCGCTGCTGACGATGAGCGTGATCTCGCTGCCCTCGTCAACTTCCTGGCCGGCCGCCGGGTCGGTGGTGATAACCGACCCCTCGGGCACTGAGGCGTCTGCGCGGGTCTCCTGCTCGCTAGCGACGGTGAATCCGGCCTCAGTGAGTCGACCCGTGGCCGCTTCGACTGTTTGCCCGGCGACATCGGGCACCTCGACTTGGGCGACATCCGGGGTATCGGGCTCGGTGAGCTTCCAGATACCGAAGCCTGCCGCGATCAGCAGCAAGACGACGAGCGCGCCGATGGCCCACCACTTACCTTTGCCGCTCTGCTCGTCCTCCTCCGTCGGCAGCGCGCGGCGGGCACCCGGATCGCGCGGGGGCGGGGCGACCGCCGGGGCTACCTGCGTGGCACCGACCACGGGAGCGGTGGTGGTCGGGGCATCGACACGGTGGCCGGCCACCGCTCGGTCGATGTCGCGGCGCATGTCGGCGGCCGACTGGTACCGGTCGTCGACTCGTTTGGCGAGTGCCTTGGCCACGATGTGATCGATCGTCATCGACACCTCGGGATTGAGTTGCGACGGCGGCCGGGCCTCCTCCCGTACGTGCTGGTAGGCCACCGACACCGGGCTGTCGCCGACGAAGGGCGGGCGTCCGGTCAGCAACTCGTACAGCACGCAGCCGGTTGAGTAGATGTCGCTGCGCGCATCGACGGTTTCGCCACGCGCCTGCTCGGGCGACAAGTATTGCGCGGTGCCGATGACCGCAGCGGTCTGCGTCATGGCCGAAGAGGAGTCCGCGATGGCCCGCGCAATGCCGAAGTCCATGACCTTGACCTGGCCGGTGGGTGTCAGCATGACGTTGGCCGGCTTGATGTCGCGGTGGATGATGCCCGAGCGGTGGCTGTAGTCCAGCGCGCTCAGAATATCGGCGGTGATCGTCATCGCCCTTTCGGGCAGGATCTTGCGGCCGTCGCGCAACACCTCGCGCAGCGTCTGGCCCTCGACCAATTCCATGACGATGTAGGGGATCGATGTGC
This sequence comes from Aeromicrobium sp., assembly GCF_047607065.1. Lineage (GTDB taxonomy): Bacteria > Actinomycetota > Actinomycetes > Propionibacteriales > Nocardioidaceae > Aeromicrobium. The sequence goes on along the minus strand of NZ_JASGDU010000010.1, from coordinate 10,113 downwards.
CCTGGGCGTTCGGTGCCTCACCGGTGTCATACACCGCGACGATGGAGGGATGGTTCAATGCGGCGGCCGACTGGGCCTCGCGGCGGAACCGCTCCTGGAAGGTCGGGTCGGAGGCCAGGTCGGCGCGCAACTGCTTGACGGCCACCGCGCGCCCCAGGCGCAGGTCGGTGCCGATCCGGACATCGGCCATGCCGCCGCGGCCAAGAACCTCGCGGAGTTCGTAGCGGCCGCCGAGGAGCGCGGGGTTGTGCGATTCGGTCATGTGGGTCATTCTCCCAGAAAGTCGAGGGCGAAGGGGCCGAAGTCGGCGGGGATCTGTGGTGCGTCGGAGGCTCGGGTCATCATGGTGTCAGCAACGCCTCCATGACCGCGCGGGCGATCGGTCCGGCGAGTCGCCCGCCGGAAATATCGTCGGTGGCCTGGGCCGATTCGACCATGACGGCCACGGCCACCTGACGGTCGCCGGACTTGGCATAGGAGGCGAACCAGGCGAGGTTCGGCAGGCCGCCGCCGCGCTGGGCGGTGCCGGTTTTGCCGCCGACCTCGACACCATCGATGCGCGCCGACGAGGCGGTGCCCTGTTGGACGGTACTGACCATCATCTGCTGCAGCATCGCGGCCTGATCGGGAGTCAGCGCGGTGCTGTACTCCTCGCCGCCGTCTGCCTCCTCCAGCACCCGCAAGCTCGGGTCACGGACCGTTTCGACGAGGTAGGGCTTCATCACGACGCCGTCGTTGGCGATCCCGGCCGCGACCATGGCGATCTGCAGCGGAGTGGCGGCCACCTCGAACTGACCGATGCCGGACTGCGCCAGTTGCGGGGCCTCCAGGTCGTCGCCGCCCTGGGTGAACCGGCTCGCCGAGGAGGCCACCTGCTCGATGACCTTGTCTCCGAAGCCGAACTTGGCGGCTTGCTCGGCCAGCGCGCCCTGCCCCACCTGCATGGCCAGTGAGCCGAAACTGACGTTGCACGAGACGTTGAGCGCATGCTCCAAGGTGATCTGCTCGCCGCCGCAGTTTCCGCCGCCGGCATTCGGCAGCGTGTAGTCCATGCCGGGGAAGGTCAGCTGAGAGCCGCCTTGGACGATCGAGGAGGGGGTGAGGTTCAAGTTGGCGATGGCCGCCGAGGCGGTGACCAACTTGAAGGTCGACCCCGGCGGGAAGATCTCCTGAGTGGCCCGATTGCGGGTGGGTTTGTTCGGATCGGCGTCTAGCGCCGCCCAGGTCTGACGGACTGCGGCGAAGTCGTGCGAGGCGAGCGCGTTGGGATCGTAGGACGGCTGGGAGACCATCGCCAAGATCGCGCCGGTCTTGACGTCGAGGGCGACAGCGGCACCCTTGGTTCCCTCGGGCATGGCGGCCAGTGCGGCGGCGGCGGTGCTCTGCGCGACCGGGTCGAGGGTCAACTCGACGCTGCCGCCCTTCGGCTGGTTGTCGGCCAGCAGGTCGACGACCCGGTTGACGAACAGCCGGTCGTCGCTACCGGACAGGATCGAGTTCTGACTGTTCTCGATGCCGGAGCGGCCGTAGGTGTAGGAGAAGTAGCCGGTGATCGGGGCGTACAGCGGGCCGTTGGCGTAGGTGCGCTGGTAGACGTACTGGTCGTTCGACGGCACGCTCTCGACGATGGGTTCGCCGCCGACGAGGATGGCCCCGCGTTCGCGGGAGTATTCGTCGTCGAGGACACGCTTGTTGTTGGGCCGGGCGTTGAGATCGCCGGCCTGGACGTACTGGATCCACGTCGCATTGCCCATGAGCGCCAGGAACAGCACCAGGCAGGCGATGGCCAGGCGGCGGATCGGGGTGTTCACAGCTTCACCACCTGGGTCGCCTCGTCCTCGGTGACCGGGCGGACGCTCGGTGCGGGGCGCCGGGTCTGGTCGCTGATACGCAGCAAGATGGCGATGATCGCCCAGTTCATCACGATGGATGACCCGCCTTGGGCGAGGAAGGGCGTGGTCAGGCCGGTCAGCGGGATAAGCCGAGTGACACCGCCGATGACCACGAACACTTGCAGCGCGAGCGAGATCGCCAGGCCCGCCGCGAGTAGTTTGCCGAAGGCGTCCCGGCAGGTTAGCGAGATGCGCAGGCCGCGCTCGACGATGAGACCGTAGATCAGCAGGATCGCCATGATCCCGGTCAGGCCCAACTCCTCGCCCATCGAGGCGGCGATGAAGTCCGAGAAGCCGAACGGCGTGGATTCCGGGCTGCCCTGGCCCCAGCCGCGGCCGAGGAGTCCGCCGTGGGCCAGCCCGTACAGGCCGTTGATGACCTGAAAGTTGGTGTCGGGATCGTCGAAGGGGTGTAGCCAGGCGTCGAAGCGTGCCCGCACGTGCCCGAAGCGCAGGTAGCCGAACCAGGCCCCGGCGACGAACAGCAGGCCGCCGACGAGCAGCCAGCCGGGCCGTTCGGTGGAGATGTACAGCAAGACGACGAACAGTCCGAAGAACAGCAGTGACGAGCCGAGGTCGCGCTGCAGCACGAGGATGCCGATGCTGATGAGCCAACCGAGGATGATCGGTCCGAGGTCGCGGGCCCGTGGCAGGTCGATACCCGCGACGCGGCGGCCGGCCAGCGCGAGAACGTCTCGCTTTTGGGCGAGGTAGCTGGCGAAGAAGATCGCCAGGCAGATCTTGGCGGCTTCACCGGGCTGGAAGCTGAACGGGCCGAGGCTGATCCAGATGCGCGCGCCGCGGATGTTCTGGCCGAGGCCCGGCAACAGCGGCAGGATCAGCAGCACGAGGGCCGCGAGACCGAAGCTGTAGCCGAGGGTCTGTAGTCGCCGATGGTCACGCACGACGAGCAGCACGGCGGCGAAGGCCAGCAGGCCGAGGGCGGTCCACATGAGCTGGTTGGGTGCCAGGCTGCCCCAGTGGTCGCGGATCTCGCGGTAGCCGAGGTCGATCCGGTAGATCATCGCCAGGCCGAGGCCGTTGAGGCACAGCACGAGTGGCAGCAGCACCGGGTCGGCATAGGCCGCGAACCGGCGGATCAGCAGGTTCGCCGCGACCGCGACCGCGATGAGGGTGATCGACAGGCCCACCACTCCGGCCGGCACGCGCCCTTTCGCGCCCAGACCGACCGCGCAATAGGCGAAGATCGCCAAAGCGACAGCCATGACGGTCAAGACGAGTTCGGCACCGCGGCGTTTGCGCGGCATCCAGGCGGCCTCGCTCACTGCGTCACCACCGCCGGGGCTGTGGAGGGGGTTGTGGTGGGCACGGTCGGCGAAGGGGTCGGGCTGGATTCGGGCGCGGCTTCGTCGCGCAGGTCGTCGACGATTTGCTCGGCGTCGTCGAGGCTGTTGGCCTCGATACCTTCGCGGATCTGGTCGCGCTGGTAGGAGGGGAGGTCGTCGACGTCGAGGTCGGTGACCGATTCGAGGTGCTTGAGCGTAAGCAGCGGCAGATCGACGTTGACGCCACGGTAGATAGCGACGTAGCCGTCGTCTTCGCTGACGAAGTACTGCTCTTGGCTCCATTGGTAAGCGAGCCAGCCGGCGGCACCGATGGCCAGCAGGACGGTGAGGATCGACGCGGCCCACCACAGAGCGCGCCAGCGAGACGGGGGCCGTGGCGCGTAACGAAGTTCCTCAGGATCGACCGCCAAGCTTGCAGTGGAGTCGTGCAGGTCGACCTCCGCACTGATGCGCGGCTGCGGTGCCTCGGCAGCTGCGCCGACGAGGTGCGGCCGACCGTCGGCGCAGGAAAGGCCCGAATCGGCTTCGGCACGGGCGTCAACCATCTCGCCGATGACGACGGTGACGTTGTCGGCCCCGCCTCCTTCGAGGGCCAGGCGCACCAGTTCGGTGGCGGCCACGTCGATGGAATCAGCGGCGAGCGCCTCAGCGATGAGGTCGTCGGTGACCATGTCGGACAGGCCGTCGCTGCACAGCAGGTAGCGGTCGCCCTCGCGCGGCTCCAGCCAGGAGTAGTCGACCTCCAAGTCGTCGCGGCCGAGCATCGCACGCAGCAGCAGGGAGCGGTGCGGGTGGTAGCGGGCCTCAGCGGGGGTGATGCGGCCTTCGTCGACGAGGCTTTGGACGAAGGTGTGGTCGGTGCTGAGTTGCGTCAACTCGCCGTCGCGCAGGCGGTAGGCGCGTGAATCGCCGAGGTGGGCCACGGCGAACCGCTGGCCGTCCCACAGCATCGCTTCGATGGTGGTGCCCATGCCTTCGACGGCTGGATCGGCCTCGATGAGGTCGCCCAGGCGGCGGTTGGCGGCGTCGACGGCCTCGCTCAGCCGGTCGAGTGCGTCGTCGTCGGTGCCAGAGTCGGCGCGCCGGATGACGGTGACGGCTGCTGACGAGGCGAGGTCGCCGGCCGCTGCGCCGCCCATGCCGTCGGCCAGCAGCAGCAGGTGCGAGCTGGCGTAGCCGGAGTCCTGATTGTTGGAGCGCCGAAGTCCGACATCGGTCAGGGCCGTGTAGCGCAGGGCGAGGTGGTGGCTCATCGTCACTTCCGCAATTCGACGATCGTCTTGCCCAGGCGGACTTGGGTCCCGAGGGTGATCGGAACGGGATTGGTGATCCGCTGGCTGCCGATGAACGTGCCGTTGGTGGAGCCGACGTCATCGACGAACCACTCCTGGCCGTTGGTGGAGAAGCGCGCGTGGCGGGTCGAGACGTAGTCGTCGTTGAGTCGGATCGCGGCGTCGGTTCCGCGCCCGAGCAGGATCGGCTCGTCACCGAGCGGGACGCTCTGGCCGGCGTTCGGGCCGGAGACGATATAGAGAGTCTGGGGGGTACCGCGCTGGGACTTGCGGGGCTTGCGGGGCGCGGCGGCGGGAGGGGTGACACGTTTCTTGGGCGTCGAAGCACTGCGAGCCGCAGGTGGTTTGGGCACCTTGGTGCCGAAGATGTCAGTGCGGATGACCGAGACGGCCGACAACACGAAGATCCACAGCACCGCCAGGAAGCCGAGTTTGATCAGCGTCAGCGTCAGTTCCGACATCACGACGGGTCCTCCCGAGGGGTGAGCCGGACGAGGATGGTGGTGTTGCCGAGGCGCAGTTCGGATCCGTCGGGCACTGGCGCCGAGGAAACGCGATGGCCGTTGAGGATCACACCGTTGGTCGAATCGAGGTCCAGGACGGTGATCTGGACGGCCTCCCCGGTGTCGTGGATGCGAATCTCGCAGTGCCGCCGGGAGATGCCCGGGTCGTCGATGCGCAGGTCCGATTCCGAGCCGCGGCCGATGACCAGGCCGGGCGGGGTCAGGGGGTGTCGGGTGCCGCCGATCTCGAGGCGGGCCTCGGCGTTGCGGGCTGCGGAGTCGCTCACGTCGGTACTGGCGGCTGAGCGCACCGAGGCGTTGGTGCGGCTGCGGACACGGAAGCGGCCGGTGCCCAGTTCGGGGGCCTCGGTGAAGGAGATCGTCAGGGGTCCGGCGAGGGTGTAGCGCTGCTCGTGGACGTATTCGCGGACGAGGGTCGACAACTCGTTGGTCAGTGTCTCGCCGAAGGGGACGAGCCGTTCGTGGTCGCTCGGGGATAACTCGACGGTGAAGTCGTTGGGTACGAGCCGGCGGTGGCGCGACAGAATCTGCGCGCTGTTGTCGATTTCCCGCTGGAGGGCCGCAGCGATCTCGACCGGCTGGACAGCACTGCGGAAGGCGCGCGCGAACGCGCCGGTGACCACACCTTCGAGCCGCTGCTCGAAGCGCTGGAGCACTCCGGCCATGACAGCCCCTTTCCCGTTGACGAGTCGTGTGCCACCCTGATCGTATCGACACCCGCTCCACGGTGTCGTTGACCGGTGCTAGACTCACTTCCCGTTCGGCGTTGCCGGACGATGTCGCGCGAGTGGCGGAACGGCAGACGCGCTGTCTTCAGGTGGCAGTGTCCTTATGGGCGTGGGGGTTCAAATCCCCCCTCGCGCACGCGACGAAGATCGGTGGGAAGGTTCGCTCCTTGAACCCTCCCACCGATCTTCATTTCCTGGGCCGGTGATGTGAGGAGAACGCGCGGGTCCCCCTCACGCTTCGTATCGATCTCAGGTCGGGGCGACGACATCCAGGCCGAGTGCGTGGCAGGACTCCTGCATGCGCAGGTCGTAGGTCACGACGGCGTCAACGCCCAGGCGGACCGCCACGGCGAGATGGATCGCGTCGAGGGACCGCAGGCTCTGCCCCGGCAGGAGTCCAGCCTCGCGGAACACCGACGAGGAGAGCTCGAACAGTGAGACGCCGGCCAGCACAGCCGACACCATGGATTGATCGAGAGACTCCACGTGCTGCGCTGCCCGCCGCACCTCGGTCTCCAGGAGCCAGCAGCCCACCAGATCGCCGTCGAACCCGTCAAGGATTGCCGCGAGCGCCGCAGACTCGTCCTCCTCCAGGACCAGTTTCAAGGCGGCCGATGAGTCCAGCAGCCAGCGGCTCATCGCTCCCCTCGGAGGTCATCGAGCACGGTCTGTGACGACAACTCGGCGCGAACACGGCGAAGGCCGGAGAACGACACCCGCAGGCGCGCGGGGCGCTCGCATCGCAGGGTGTCTTCGGTCATGGGCACCAGTCGGGCCACCGGGACGCCGCGGCGCGTCACCGTCAGGGACTCGCCGCCCTCGACGCGGCGGATCACCTCGGCGTTGTCGTTGCGCAACTCGCGCTGACTGATCGCCTCCATGCCCCGAATGTAGCACCCTGTAGCACTTCTGAGGCGGCGCGACTGGCGAGAGGCACGGAAGCGGCTCAGCGGTGGGCGGTGCGGAGCCAGGACAGGAGCGTCAGCGCGACGACGACGCAGATGGCTGCGGCGGGCAGTGCGGTCCAGCGCCGCGAGAGGTCGCCGTCGCTGAACAATCGCGTGGCGATGCAGCCGATCCCCGTCAGCGCAGCCACGGGGACCGCCGGCGTCCGCCAGCCGAGCGCTGCGGCGATCACGGTGCCGACGGCCAGCAGGCCCACGCCCCAGATGACCATGCCGATCGGGTCCATGATCCGACCCTAGCCCGACGCGCGCCGCGTAGCATCGGGCGCATGGCTTCTGCTCCTCGCGTGGTGACCGACGTCGACGGCCCTGTCGCCCGGGTGCGGCTCAACCGTCCCGGCAAGCTCAACGGCGTTGACTTCGGGATTCTTGACGGTCTCCTGGCGAGCGCGTCGCAGCTGTCCGCGAACCGTGACCTGCGGGTCGTGCTGTTGTCGGGCGAGGGCGACTCGTTCTGCGCGGGCCTGGACTTCCCCGCCGTGATGAAGCAGCCGCGACGGGTCGCCCTGGGCTTCGTTCCCAACCCGCTGCGCGGCACGAACCTGTTCCAGCAGGCGCTGTGGGCGTGGCGTCGCCTTCCGGTACCGGTCATCGCGATCACCCGCGGGCATGTCTTCGGTGCGGGTATCCAGTTGGCACTCGCGGCCGACTTCCGGTTCACGACGCCGGACGCGAAATGGTCGGTGCTGGAGGCCAAGTGGGGCCTGGTGCCGGACATGAGCGGCACGATCCCACTGGTCGAGCAGGTGCCGTTGGACCTGGCCAAGCGGCTGACGATGACCGGCGAGATCTTCTCCGGGGAGCAGGCTGCCGCGTGGGGACTGGCGACGGGCTGCGATACCGATCCCGAGAAGCTCGCGCTCGACCTGGCCGATCAGCTCATCGCGCGTTCACCGGATTCGGTCAGCGGCACCAAGCGGCTGCTCAACGAGGCCGCGCGGCGTAGTGTCCGCGCGCAGTTCGCGCTGGAGCGGCGGCTGCAGTTCCACATGCTCCGATCGGCCAATGCCAAGATCGCCCGGAAGGCCGGTACCACGGGCGAGGCTCCCGCGTTCGGCCCCCGCACCCTGCGTTAGCTGTGATGCCCTGATGACGTAGCCACGAGGGAGAAGTTCGACCCCGGATCCGCAGTCATCGAACTCAGGTGGGGGCACGGCGTGGGGTCAGTTCTCAGTCCCGAGGCTATATGGTGCATGTTCATAGAGATTCCGCCAGTAGGTCCCGTTGGCTGAGGTGCGAGCGAGGAACGAGCGAGCCTCGAAGCCTGCTGTGGGCGGGTCCCTTCGAATGTGCTGCGCTCGCTCCTCAGGGATCGAGGTTCACCTATGGGAGCATGTTCTTAGTCGGACTCGTTCTCGTGTGAGAGTTCGGCCATCACGTTGCCGACAAGTGCGGGTACGTCGATTGCATCGGGCGCGGGGCGCACGCGGCCTTCTGCGTAGGCGAGACGCGCCGCCGCGAGGTCCGCCAGTCGAACTGCCTGAATCACTATGACGCGGCGAAGTCCAGCCGAGACTTCACCGCGCTCATGAGCGACGGCTGCGACTCTGGCGAGTGTCTCGGCCCTACGAGCAATGCGCACGTCGGGATGCTCTCGATCTTCACGCATGTCCGGGGGTATGAGACCGAAACGGTATGACGCGGGCAAGGCGACGGGCGTTGAGACGGGGAGGGATCTTCTCGTTGAGGATGGCCTGGTACTTCGAGTTCTTGATCGCGTTCACATAGACCGAGTACTCGATCGCATCGAGTTTCGACTTCCTGTCAGGGTCGGTTCTGAGGTCCTCGATGGGGTACAACTCCACGTCGGCGACCTCAAATGGATCGAGAATGCGGTAGGCAAGGGTGTCGGAGCGCTGACCGCGGAGGTGTCGTCCGATCCTCGTGCCGAAGTCTTCCCGCGTCTGCCCGACGTAGATCGGCTCGCCGTCGTAGTCGTAGAAGGCGTACACGCCGATGCACTTGTTGAGCTTCTTGCTGCTCGCCGGGTCGACTGTGTCGAGAGCCTCTGTGAGTAGTTCGCGAAAACCCTGCACGAAGCGAGTTGGCATCGACTTCTTCGTCGGCGGCCTCTTGTCGGATTCGTTGTAGCTTGCGATGCCCCTGCTACCCATTGACGGCCTCCTCGTTGACCGACTCTCCGGGCGCCATGTGGCCGCGCACGAGGGGCATCAGATAGTTCTCTGCAAGCCAGGACACGACAGGGACGGCCACAGCGTCGCCGAAGCCAAAAAATGCCTGGTTGGTGCGCGCCTTGCTCAGGTCGTAGTCATCGGCACCCATAAGGCGTGCGTATTCACGGGGTGTCATCCAGCGAACCTGGAGACGATTGTTTCCAAGCCGCACGACGGCCTGCTTGGATGAGCCGCCACGGGCAGTGCGCAAGCATCCGGAAATGTCGTCCGGACGGACTTCCCATACCGCGACCCCGTTGCGCGTGCGACGGTAGGCCGTCCGGTACTTGACCCCACTACCTCTCTTCAATTCTGCGAGTCGCGCGGATTGAGTTGAGGAAAGAGAGGAGACGAATGCGCTAGTTCGAGCACTGTCCCACCAGCGCTCGTCCGTCAAAGGAATGTCCTCGATGACTTGACCCAGCCCTTGTGTCTTCGGCGCAGGGGGTGTTGGGATCTGAGCGCGATGGGTTCTCAGCGATTCGTCGCCGAAGACCCATTGAAGCCAGTCGGGTCGCAGTTCAGAGTTGGACTCGGGCACGTCAGTGGGCGGGTTCTTGGCTCCGACCAAGAACAGGCGAGGTCGTGATTGCGGGAGGAATCGCCTGGCATCTATGGACAGGACATCAACCGAGTAGTCGAGTTCGTTGAAGGCACGGATCGCCGCTGTCAGATCATCACCACCATGCGACGTGGCCAGGCCAACGACGTTCTCCAGTACGACCACCGGTGGGCGGTGGCCTTCGAGCTCTTGAAGAAGGCGCACGAAGTGCCAGAACGTCCCAGATTGTGTGCCCGCCAGACCTGCCCGTGAACCTGCAAGTGAAAGATCGGTGCAGGGCGACGATGCCCAGGCGAGTGCGGTGTCCCGTGGCAGATCAGCGGCCGGAACCTCGGCAATGTCACCAAGCGAGAAGGTGTGGCCGGCGGACTCGCCAAAGTGCGCGTCGTACATCGCCTTCTTGTCAGGTTCGTAGTCGTTGGCCCAGGCGACCCGGAACCCCGCCGCTTCCAGCCCTATGCGAGCGAGGCCGATCCCAGCGAAGAACTCCAGCACGCGCGGCCGGGCGGCGTCGATCAGGGTCACGTTTCCCATATGAGCACCCTAGGGCGTGTTGATCAAGTGGTTTCGTCTTCGCATGGGTGAGTCTTGAACGGTGATGCGGCAGGAGATCTCTGACGAGGTGTGGTCGGTGATGGAACCGTTGATGCCGACGGTGACCGGGAGGTC
>NZ_JASGDU010000009.1:0-22803 GCF_047607065.1 Aeromicrobium sp. | reverse complement strand
GTCGCCACCCGTATCGCCACGCGGATCCTCGCGCTCACCACCGTCATCTGGCACAACGACCGCATCGGAGCACCCGTCCTACGCTCCCTGACCCCCTACGACCACTAAAACCACAGACCAGACCCCGACCCGCATCAATCATCTAGCGACGCGCCCCCACGACGGCGCTCGGCTGCGTAGACTCGGGCCGTGAGCTTCAACGACAAGGCGAGCCTCGACACGAGCCAGGTGACCGGCGGGGGCAAGGGCGCGGCGGTGGCCGGCGGCGGCGTGGGCGGCGTCATCTTGCTGCTGGTCTACCTGTTCCTCGGCGGTGGCGGCAGCGGCGGCTCCGGCAGCCTGCCCTTCGACCCGTCCCAGGTGCTCCAGGGCGGCACCAGCGGCGAGACCGTCGACGTCTCCGAATGCCAGACCGGTGCCGACGCCAACCGCTCGGACGTCTGCCGCATCGTCGGCACGGTCAACAGCGTCCAGGACTACTGGGACGGCGCGCTCTCGTCGGAGACCGGCCAGCCGTACCGCGAGGCCAAGACCGTGATCTTCTCCGGCACCACACCGTCGGCCTGCGGCACCGCGACCGCCTCGGTCGGGCCGTTCTACTGCCCGGCCGACGAGCAGGTCTACATCGACGCGGCCTTCTTCGACGAGTTGACCAGCCGGTTCGGTGCCGACGGCGGCAATCTCGCGCAGATGTACGTCGTGGCCCACGAATACGGCCATCACGTCGAGAACATCCTCGGCGACCTGGCTGCCGGGCAGCAGGACACGTCCACCGGCCCGACCAGCGCCGGGGTGCGGATCGAGTTGAAGGCCGATTGCCTCGCCGGGGTGTGGGCGCACCACGCGGCCACCACCGAGGACGAGAACGGCGTCACGCTGATCGAGCCGCTGAGCAAGTCCGATGTCCAGTCGGCCCTGTCCGCTGCGGCTGCGGTAGGCGACGACCACATCCAGTCCGAGCTGGGCGGCGGTACCGTCAACCCCGACTCGTGGACCCACGGGTCGAGCGAGCAGCGCCAGCGGTGGTTCCTCGCCGGCTACGAGTCCGGCTCGGTCGACGCCTGCGACACCTTCGGCACCAACGACTTGTGACGCCGGCGCGCGTCAAGGCCGAGATCTGGATCGTCCTCGGCCTGTCGCTGGGGCAGTCGGCCGTCTATGCCGCGCTGAGCCTGGTCGTCACACTCACCGAGGGCGGGCTGAAGTCCTCCACGGCGACCCTCAACGCCTCCCGCGCGGACCAGCAGTGGCTCGACCTGACCCTGCAGGTGCTCTCCATCGGCTTCGCGCTCGTTCCGGTGGCCCTCGCCCTGTACCTGCTCGCGGGGCGATCCATCGGCCTCGACTTGCGATCCCCCGCACGCGATGCCGCCGCCGGTGCGGTTCTGGCGGTCGTCATCGGTCTTCCCGGACTCGGGCTGTACGCGGCGGGGCGTGCGCTCGGTGTCACCGCCGAGGTGGTGACGACACCGGAGACGGTCTACGGGTGGACCGCCGTGGTGCTCGTCGCGGCGGCCGTCCAGAACGGGCTGTTGGAGGAGGTCGTGGTCGTCGGCTACCTGCACACCCGGCTGCGCGACCTCGGCTGGAGCACCGGGCCGATCATCGTCACCAGCGCCCTGTTGCGCGGTTCCTATCACCTCTACCAGGGCTTCGGCCAGGCGCTCGGCAACGTCGTCATGGGACTGATCTTCGGCTGGTGGTTCCAGCGGACCGGCCGCGTCCTGCCTCTGGTGATCGCCCATTCGCTGCTCGACATCGTCGCGTTCGTCGGCGCGCTCGCCCTCGGCGACCGGCTCGGACGGTGAGGAGGCGACCCGATGAGACTGGAGTTCGACGACGCACTGCCCATCTCCGCGCGACGTGACGAGATCGCCGAGGCACTGGCGAGGCATCAGGTCGTCGTCGTGGCCGGGGAGACCGGCTCGGGCAAGACCACGCAGCTGCCCAAGATCGCCCTGACCCTCGGCCGCGAGCGCATCGCCCACACCCAGCCGCGACGGATCGCCGCCCGTGCGGTGGCCCGCCGCATCGCCGACGAATGCGGCGTGGACCTCGGCGACGAGGTCGGCTACGCCGTCCGCTTCGACGACCAGAGCACGATGGAGACCCGCGTCCGGCTCGTCACCGACGGCCTCTTGCTGCAGGAGATCCACCACGACCGGGACCTGCGCCGCTACGACACGATCATCGTCGACGAGGCGCACGAACGGTCCCTGTCCATCGACTTCCTTCTCGGCTATCTGCGACACCTGCTGCCGCGCCGGCCCGACCTGAAGGTCGTCATCACCTCGGCCACCATCGACGTCGACCGGTTCGCGGCCCTGTTCGACGCGCCCGTCATCGAGGTCAGCGGCCGCACCTACCCGGTCGAGATCCGCTACCGGCCGCTGCACGACGCCGATGCCGGCGACCTCCTCGACGGCATCGCCGCCGCCGTCGAGGAACTGCCGAAAGACGGCGACATCCTCGTCTTCCTGCCCGGTGAGCGCGATATCCGCGACGCCGACGAACACCTCACGGGCAAGAAATACCCGCGCACCGAGATCCTGCCGCTATTCGGCCGGCTGTCGGCCCCCGAGCAGCAGCGCATCTTCGCCCCGCACGCCGGCCGCCGGATCGTGCTGGCCACGAACGTCGCCGAAACCTCCCTGACGGTTCCGGGCATCCGCTACGTCATCGATCCGGGGCTGGCCCGCGTCTCTCGTTACAGTCAGCGACTCAAGGTGCAACGTCTGCCCATCGAGCCGATCTCGCAAGCCAGCGCCGCCCAGCGCGCCGGCCGCTGTGGCCGCGTTACCGACGGCATCTGCATCCGGCTCTACGCCGAGGAGGATTTCGAAGGGCGCCCGGAGTTCACCGATCCGGAGATCCTACGCACCAACCTCGCCTCGGTCATCGCGGCGATGGCGGCCCTCGACCTCGGCCCGATCCAGGACTTCGGCTTCCTCGATCCGCCGGACTCGCGTGCCGTCGCCGACGGCATCGCCCTGCTGCGCGAGCTCGGCGCGGTCGTCGACGCCAAGGACTGCGGACTGCGCCTGACCCGTCTCGGCCGCACCATGTCGCGGCTGCCCGTCGACCCGCGCATGGCCCGCATGATCGTGGCCGCCGACCGGCTCGGCTGCCTGGCCGATGTCCTCGTCATCGTGGCGGCCCTGTCGATCCAGGACCCCCGCGAGCGCCCGCTCGATCAGCAGCAGGCCGCCGATGAGAAGCACGCGCGCTTCCGGCAGCCCGACTCGGACTTCCTCTCCTGGCTGAGCCTGTGGACCTACCTGCGCGAGCAGCGCGAGGCGATGTCGCGCTCGAAGTTCCGCACGATGTGCCGCAGCGAGTTCCTGCACTATGCGCGCATCCGCGAGTGGCAGGACGTCCATACCCAGCTGCGTCGCACCGTGCGCGACCTCGGGATGGCGCTCGGCGAGGCCGGTGCCGACCCCGACGCGATCCATCGTGCGCTGCTGACCGGCCTGCTCTCCCACGTCGGTCTGCGCGAGGCCGACGGCCGCGAGTACGCCGGGGCGCGCGGGTCGCGGTTCATGGTCTTTCCCGGCTCCGGACTGGCGAAGAAGCCGCCCGCCTGGGTCATGGCCGCCGAACTGGTCGAGACGACCCGCCTGTGGGCGCGCACGGCCGCCCGCATCCAACCGGAGTGGATCGAGGAGGCGGCCGGGCACCTCGTCAAGCGGCAGTACGCCGAACCGCACTGGTCACGTCGCCGGGGAGCGGCGATGGCGCGCGAGCGCGTACTCCTGTACGGCTTGCCCGTGGTGGCCGACCGGCTCGTGCCGCTGGCGCGATTCGATGCGGCGCTCGCCCGCGAACTGTTCATCCGTCACGCGCTGGTGCAGGGCGAGTGGCGCACCCATCACGCTTTCTGGAAGCACAATCAGCGCCTGCTCGGCGAGGTCGAGGAGTTGGAGTCCCGCGTGCGCCGGCGCGACCTGAGGGTCGACGACGAGGCCCTGTTCGCGTTCTACGACGAGCGCGTCGGCCCGGAGGTCGTGTCCGTTCGGCATTTCGACACCTGGTGGAAGAGGGCGCGCCGGGATCGGGCCGATCTGCTCGACCTGACCACCGGGGATCTCCTGCGCGGCGAGGCCGATGCGGAGGAGTTTCCGACGCAGTGGTTCTCCGACGGGGAGCCGATGCCGCTGACGTACGCCTTCGAGCCGGGGGCCGTCGAGGACGGCGTGACCGTCGATGTCCCGCTGGAGCAGTTGCCGACGCTCGATCAGAGCGACTTCGCCTGGCACGTCGAGGGGCACCGCCGCGACCTGATCGAGGCGCTGGTCCGCTCGCTGCCGAAGGCGGTGCGGCGCGAGTTCGTGCCGGTGCCTCAGATCGTCGGCGAGGTGCTGCCCGCGCTCGATCCGTCGCGCGGCTCGGTGACCGAGGAACTGGCGCGGGCCTTGAGCGCTCGCGGCACACACACGATTCGGCCGGATGATTTCGACCCGAGTGCTCTGCCCGACCACCTCCGGGTCAAGTTCCGGGTGCTCGACGACGGCAGCGAGGTCGCCCGGGGAGACGACCTGGACGAACTGCGCGAACAGTTGCGGCCGCGCCTGCGTTCGCTGCTGCACGACGCCACCGGTTCGCTGGAACACACCGGAGAGCGCGCATGGGTCTTCGGCGAGATACCCGCGCAGGTCGAGGCCGGACGCCAGAGCGGCTATCCCGCCGTCGTCGACGAAGGCGGCTCGGTCGGGCTGCGGGTCTTCGAGACTCCGGCAGAGCAGCGGGCCGCTGGCATCCGGGGGCAGGCGCGGCTCGCCTCCTTCGATATGCCGTCACTCGTCCCGGCCATCGGCCGCACCCTCGACACGCGGGCGAAGCTGACCTTGCAGACCGGCCCCTACCGCGATGCGGCCGAGGTCATCGAGACATGCTGGATGGCGGCGCTCGATCATCTCGTCGTGGCGCACGGCGGGCCGGCGAGCGACGAGGACGGCTTCACCCGCCTGACCGATGCGCTCCGGCCGCAGGTCTTCGCCGTGACCCAGCGCGCCGTGACCCACGTGCTGCGCGCCTATGAACGGCTCGGCGAGGTCCGGCCTGATGCAGGCGAGGCCGGTGAGGACGTACGGGTGCAGTTGTCGTGGCTCGTCTATCCCGGCTTCATCCGCGACATGGGTATCGAGCAACTGCCGCGGTTGGCGGTCTACCTGCAGGCCGCCACGGCCCGCCTGCGCATCGCGGGCACTCCCCCGGCGCTTGCCGAGGCGCAGGACCTCGAAGCGGAGTTCCATCGGCGCACGGCCGATCTGCGCGAGTACGCGCGGCTCGCCCCCGAGGTCCAGAAGGCCCGCTGGTCGCTGGAGGAGTTGCGCGTGAGCCTGACCGCCCAGCAGCTCGGGACCGCAGGCAAGATCAGCCTCAAACGCATGCGCGCCCTCCTCGATGCCCTCCCCGCCTGACCGGAAGGGTCAGGCGACGTCGAGGAGGTCGATGACGAAGACGAGGGTCTTGCCAGAGAGGCGGTGACCGCCGCCGGCCGGGCCGTAGGCCAACTCCGGGGGGCACACGAGCTGGCGGCGGCCGCCGACCTTCATGCCCGGGATGCCCTGCTGCCACGCGGCGATGAGGTTGGGCAGCGGGAAGCGCGCCGACTGGCCGCGGTCCCAGGAGGCGTCGAACTGCTCGCCGGTCTCGAACTCGACGCCGACGTAATGAACGTCGACGACCCCGCCGGGCACGGCCTCGGCACCCTCGCCGACGACGAGGTCAGTGATGGTCAGCTCGGTGGGCGGGGGGCCGGGGATGAAGTCGACTTCAGGCTTGGAGGTCATGACACGATCCTGTCACACACGCCCACCGGCACAATGGCCCCATGCGAGCCACCGTCCTGCACTCCCCCGGCGACATCCGTCTGGACACCCTGACCGATCCCGACCTCGTCGACGACACCGACGCCGTGGTACGGGTGGTGGCGACCTGCGTCTGCGGATCGGACCTGTGGCCCTATCGCGGTGCCAACCCGGTGCCCGAGCCTCAACAGATCGGGCACGAGTTCGTCGGCGTGGTCGAGCGCGTCGGCACGGCCGTGGCAGACGTGACCATCGGCGATTTCGTGATCGCGCCGTTCACCTACAGCGACAACACCTGCGCGCTGTGTCTCAAAGGTGTACACACCTCCTGCGTCAACGGCGGCGGCTATGCGGGCTGCCAGTGCGAGTTGGTGCGGGTTCCCTTCGCCGACGGGACGCTGGTGACGGTTCCGGGCGAGGTGGACGAGGCGATGCTGCCGCACCTGCTGACGCTCTCGGACGTCTTCCCGACGGGTCATCATGCCGCCGTCAGCGCCGGTGTGACGGCGGGCAGCACCGTCGCGGTCGTCGGCGACGGTGCCGTCGGGCTGTCGGCGGTGCTGGCGGCCAAGCGGCTCGGTGCCGCCACCATCGTCGCCATGTCGCGCCACGAGCCGCGTCAGGAGCTGGCCCGCCGGTTCGGGGCCGATCATGTCGTCGTCGAACGTGGAGCCGAAGGGGCCGCCGTGGTCGAGGAGATCCTCGGGGGTATCGGCGCGGATGCCGTGCTCGAATGCGTCGGGACCAATGAGTCGATGAAGCAGGCCTTCCGCACGGTGCGTCCCGGCGGGAGGGTTGGCTATGTCGGCCTGCCGCACGGGGTCACCCCGAACATCCCGGTGATGTTCTACTCCAACCGCAACCTCGCGGGCGGCGTCGCGCCGGTGCGCGCCTACCTGGACGACCTGCTCCCCGACGTCCTCAGCGGCGCTGTCACCCCCGGCGACGTTTTCGACCTCACCCTCCCTCTCGACCAGGTGGCCCGTGGCTATCAGGCGATGGACGAGCGCACAGCCATCAAGGCGTTCCTGACCCTGTAGTAGAAAAGGCACCTGTGATCGACCGAAGGGGGAACGAGTGGGAGAGATGGCGAAACGAGAACGCCGCACGTCGACGTGGCGTAACACGCTGAGTGTTCTGGTCCTCTTGGGCGGTCTGGGTTCGCTTTTCCTTCCCCCCTTGTTCTGGCTCGCCTCTCGCATGCTCACGGAGCCGAACCCTATGACGGCCTGCACGTGTCGTCGGCGTGCATGTTCGGGGCGCGCGGCGTGGCGCTTCTCAGTTGAGTACCGCACCTCATCTTGATCGAGGACGGACACTTGCCGAAGTTCCGTCACCAACAGCAGTCCCCTTCTTCCCGATCCTCCTCACCGTTATCGCAGGAACGGTCGCCCTCACGTCACAGTCGTTCCTCCGCTTCATGCTCCGCAACCTCTTCACGCCCGTTCAGACGGGCGACGGCAAAGGCAAAGCGTCAGACGGACGGTGAAAGAGTTCTGACCGGCGGCGCAGGTACGAAAGCCCCTCGCACGCGGAGAGTCAACCCGTGAGGCGTTGATGACCCGTGACTCAGAACGACAGGACACGTAGATTAGTGGCATGACCTTGCTCGTTCCCAGCGTTCGCTCGATGGAGTTGCGTGCGCTTATCGAGCAACACCGTGATGAAGTGGCGGCGATCCTCCGACGGCACGGCGTCTCGAGTGTCCAGATCTTCGGCTCGGTCGCCCGTGGTGACGCCGACGAGGACAGCGATATCGACCTGCTTTTCACGCGACCCGACGGCATGGGCTTGTTCTCGATCGTCGCGATGGGACACGAGTTGTCCGACGTACTCGGGGTGAGAGTCGACCCGGTTCCCGACGGCGCACTCCACCAGCACCTACGCTCCAAGGTTCTGGCGGACGCCATCACGCTATGAGCAAACGGACAGACGCCCAGCGTGTCGCCGAGTCACTGACACACCTTGACGCCCTACATCGGCATCTTTCACGCCACGACCTCCCTGACTCCACCGTCGCAGACGCTGTCAGCATGCGTTTGTCAGCGGCGATCGAAGCCCTCCAGCATGACCATCCTTCGCTCGGCCAACGACTCTTCGGCGAACAGTGGCGACAGATCTGGGGAACCCGCAACTACATCGCCCACGGATACGCATTCATCGACTTTGCCACGATCGCCGACACCGTGAAGAACAACCTGCCCGAGTTCGAGCGGGTCCTACGAGAAGAACTGGAACACCTCGGGAAGGACTCCTAGGCTCACTCAGCCAGCCGCCTCGGCGGAGTCGTTGAAGCGGCGCAGAAGGCCGGAGAAGGTGTCGAGGTCGTCGAGGTCCCAGTCGGCCAGGAACTCGTTCAGCCGGTCACGCATGGCGGCGCGGTGGGCGCTCTGGCGCTTCATAGCGTCGGGAGTGGGCACCAGCAGCCGTGCCCGGCCGTCGCTCGGATCGGACTGCTGCTCGACCAAGCCGTAGCGCACCAAGGCGGCCACCGCGCGGCTCGCGGTGGACTTGTGCACGCCCATCATCTCGGCAAGATCGGCACCGCGCACCTGGCCGGGTGCGTCGCAGATTGCGAGGAAGAACAGATAGGTGCCGTAGTCGAGGTCGGGATGCAACTCGGAGACGATTTGCACCGAGCGTCGACGCAGCCTCCCCGCCAGTCGCGTCAACTCGAGGTCGATGTCGGGGCCGGACATGCGTCCAACCTACCGACATCGACCTCGAACCGGACAGTTCAGGCCGTCACTTGAGTTGCGACGACGACAGGTTCAGCAGGCGGCGCGCCACGATCAACTGCTGGATCTGCTGGGTGCCCTCGAAGATGTCGAGGATCTTGGAGTCCCGCGCCCACTTCTCGAGGAACTCGGTCTCGCTGTAGCCCAGCGTGCCGGCCAACTCCACGCAGCGCAGCGTGATGTCGTTGCCCACGCGGCCGGCCTTCGCCTTCGACATGGACGCCTCGACGGAGTTCGGCTTGCGGTTGTCGGCCAGCCAGGCGGCCTCCAGGGTCAGCAGCAGCGCCGCCTCCCAGTCGGCCTCCATCTGCAGGAACGTCGCCGCCGCGTACGACTGCGCCGTCGCCGGTCGGTCGTAGTCGATCTCGACACCGGCCTTCTCCAGCAGCTCGCGGATCAGCTCCAGCGAGGCGCGGGCGCACCCGACGGCCATCCCGGCCACCAGCGGACGGGTGTTGTCGAAGGTCGCCATCGCGCCGGCGAAGCCCTGCTTGACGTCGATCTCGGGGCTGCCGAGCAGGTTCGACTCGTGTACGCGGCAGTTGTCGAGCACGATCACGGCAGTGTCGGAGGCGCGGATGCCGAGCTTGTGCTCCAGACGCTCGACCCGAATGCCGGGCGTGTCCTTAGCGACGACGAAGGACTTGATCGCCGCGCGGCCCAGGCTCTTGTCGAGCGTGGCCCACACGACCACCGAGTCGGCCCGGTCGCCGGAGGTGACGAAGATCTTCTCGCCGTTGAGGACGTAGTGATCGCCGTCCTTGACCGCCGTAGTCTTGATGGCGGCCGAGTCCGAGCCGAAGCTGGGTTCGGTGATGGCCATCGCGGCCCAGGTGCCCTTGTAGCGCTCCAGCTGCTCGTCGGTGGCGACCGAGGCGATGGCCGAGTTGCCCAGGCCCTGACGCGGCATCGACAGCAGCAGGCCGACGTCGCCCCAGCACATCTCGATGACCGAGAGCACCGAGGACATGTTGGTGCCGTTCTTGACCTTGTTCTTGCCTTTGTCGTCGTCCTCGCTGCGACGCACACCGGCCGCGCCGGCACCTTGACCCTCGCCCGAATCGCTCATCCCGTCGATGAGGGAGGCGAGCAGGTCGAGTTCCTTGGGGTAGGCGTGCTCGGCGAGGTCGTACTTGCGGGCGTTGGCGCGCAGGAAACTGTCGGCGACTTGGTTGGCCTGGTCGATGAA
Organism: Aeromicrobium sp.; assembly: GCF_047607065.1. Classification (GTDB taxonomy): domain Bacteria; phylum Actinomycetota; class Actinomycetes; order Propionibacteriales; family Nocardioidaceae; genus Aeromicrobium. Next base: position 13,063 of record NZ_JASGDU010000009.1, on the reverse strand, counting down.
CGCGCGGAACTTCTTGGGGGTGTCCAGATTGATCATGTTTATCTCCGTCCTCAGACGAGGACCGCTCCTTCCATCACGCCGACGGCCCGCAGGTCGCGGTACCACCGTTCGACCGGGTGCTCCTTGACGAAGCCGTGGCCGCCGAGCAGCTGGACGCCGTCGGTGCCAATCTTCATGCCGTACTCGGCGGCGAGTTTGCGCGCCAGCGCGACCTCGCGGGCGTACGAGGTGCCCTGCTCGGCGCGCGAGGCGGCCTTGAGGGTGACCAGGCGCATGCCCTCGAGTTCGATGGCGATGTTGGCGACCATGAACGCGACCGACTGGCGGTAGGCGATCGGCTCGCCGAACGCTTCGCGCGTCACGACGTAGTCCTTGGTGTAGTCCAGGACCGACTTGGCGGTGCCGAGCGCCAGCGCCGCCCAGCCCAGGCGCGACAGGCGGATCGCCTCGCGGTAGTCGTCCTCGTTACCGTCGCCGAGGAGCGTGGCGGGCGCGTCCTCGAGCTTGAGGCGCGACAAGCCTGCGGCACGCAGGCCCATCGACGGGTCGGCGGCGACGCTCACGCCCTCGGCGGCAGCCTCGACCAGGAAGAGGGCCGGCTTGCCGTCGAGGTCAGCCGCTACGACGAACAACTCGGCGGCGGCACCGCGGACGGCACCGGACTTCACGCCGTTCAGGACGTAGCCGTTGCCCTTCTTGGTGGCCTTCGTGCCCAGCACAAACGGGTCGAACAGCGGGGTCGGCTCGGCGACGACGAAGGCGGCCGCCGGAACGTTCTCACCGGTGAAGGCCGGCAGGTAGGTCTGCTGCTGCTCGTCCGAACCCCACAGCGAGATCGCGGTGGCCACGGCCGACGGCGCGAGGCAGGCGACGGCCTGGCCCATGTCGCCGTGGGACAGCGCCTCGGCCACGAGTACGCCGGTCGTCGCGGAGCGCTCCTCGGACAGGCCGCCGAGGGACTCGGGGACATTGAGCAGGCTCAGGCCGAATTCGGTGGTCTGCGCCAGCACCTCTGCCGGGGTGTCGTCGCCCTTCTCGGCCTCTTCAGCACCGGGGCGCAGGACCTCGGCGGCGAACTCGGCGACGACGCCGACGATCATCTCCTGGTCCTCGGTCGGGTTCAGGTCGAAGACGCCGGAGTCGCCCGAGGAACCTTGGCGGGCCGGCTTGCCCGAACCCTTGACCTTCTTGAAGGTGCGCGCGGCCGAGCCGGCGGCTTGGAAGCCTGCGCGCGTGCCGTGGTACACCGCTTTCTCGGTCTGCTTGCGCAAGCCGAGTTTGTCGATGGTGGGCGAGCTGGCGATGCGGTTCAGCACCGCCAGCCCGATGCCCATGGGGTCTTTACGAGGGGCCACGAGAACTCCATTTCGTGAGCGGGTGATCGTTGAGGCGCACCGAGGTTCCCGGTGCGCGGGTATCGCGGGTCCGTGTCGCAGTGCCGACGCATGTAACTCACGTTTGCACTTTGGCGTACCGATGGTATCCGACGTAGGCTCGCAGGGCCAGCGTCCGCGCGCGGGAGTCGTCGGCATTCGGCTACCGTTGACCCCCGTGAGCCATCCCCAGTCGCGTCCCCTGCCCGACGGCGGCCAGATCCGCCCCATCACCAGGTGGGGCACCCCCGTCATGCACCGCGAACTCGACGACGTGACGCAGTTCGACGACACCCTCCACACGCTCGTCGCCGACATGGTGGCCACGATGTACGCCGCCCGTGGGGTCGGTCTGGCCGCCAACCAGGTCGGCGAGAGCATCAAGGTCTTCGTGTTCGATTGCCCCGACGCCGACGGACAGACCGTGACCGGTGTCGTGTGCAATCCCGTCCTGACCCTGCCCGAGGGCGACGAGCGCCGACTCGACGACGAGGACGAGGGCTGTCTGTCCTTCCCCGGCGCGTACGGATCGCTCGCCCGGCCCGACTACGCGCACGTCAGCGGTCTCGACCAGTTCGGCGAACCGGTCGAGTTCACCGGCACCGGTCTGCTGGCCCGCTGCCTTCAGCACGAGACCGACCACCTCTTCGGCACAGTCTTCGGCGACCGGCTCGCCGGGCGCGCCCGCAAGAAGCTCGACAAGATGCAGCGCGACCTCAACGACCTCTACCCCGCCGACTGGCCGGTCACACCACTGCGCGAGGACTGAGGCTCAGCCCTCCTCGCGCAGGCGCGGCTCGGTGCGGTTGGCCGGCTTGATGCCACGCTTGTCGGCGTAGAACTCGCGCACGATGTCCATATCGGCGCGAAAGTCGCCACTGGGGACGAACGACGGGCCGAAGCCCATGGTCTTGGTCGGGCGGTCGAAGAAGGCCAGCGTCACGGGCAGCCCGGCCTCGTGGGCGATGCGCAGGAAGCCGGACTTCCAGTATCGCCCGGCCGACCGGGTGCCCTCGGCGGCGATGACGAGCCGGAACTCACCGTTCTCCCCCGCCTCGTCGACGAAGGCCTGCACGACACCCGAGGCATTCTGGCGATCCAGCGGAATGCCGCCGAACGCCCGCAGCAGCCAGCCCAGGGGGCCGACGAACAGCTCCTTCTTGACCAGCACCCGCGGGTGGGTGCCCTCGTGCCACATGACCAGCAGCATCGACACGAAGTCCCAGTTCGAGGTGTGGGGAGCACCGACGAGAACGCCGCGTTCCGGCACCGTGCCGACCATGCGGTAGCCCATCACACGAGTCACGAAGCGGGCCAACCGCTGACGCATCATGGGCGCGAGCCTATCGAGCGAGCGCAGGTCTTCGGAGATCCGCCCCGCGGTCACATCCGGTCACCTGGGACGCTCCCGGTGTCAGGAGTTCAACACCAGGATCAGCGGCAGCGGCGCGCAGGCGATGAGCACCACGAGAACGAACCGGAGGAAGCGCCCCGGGAAGTTCCTCGTCCGCGGGTCGGGCACGATTCCGGTCGGCCGGTCGCCCTTGCGGCGGAACAACCAGTCCACGGGGATCATGAGCACGTCCAGCCAGTACTCGAAGAACCAGTCCAGTCCGTGCCTGAACCTGATCGGCGGAAGCGCACGCAGACCGAGCAGCATCAATCCGACCGTGGTCTGCGAGGACGGAAGCAGCCAGCTCTGCACCAGGATGCACAGCAACGATCCGAAGACCGCCATGAAGATTCCGACGCCGAGCAGAGCCTTCGCCTGGTCGTGGAGAAGCACGCCGAGCCCGAACCAGAACACGGCGAACGCGATGATGGCGAGCCAGTCGAGGGTGCGGGCGAACCAGATGACTCCCTCGCCCGCGGGGCGGTCCCGGCGGGTCGTGGGAGATACGTGGAGCGGCGGTCCGCTCGGCGGAGGTCCCGGCGGAGGAGGCGGTGGATACGACATGGCAGGAAGCCTAGGGCGACGTCTCGGGGTCCGCCGACGAGAGCGACGCCGGGCGCAGCTCCCAACAGGCGATGGCCACCGACGCGGCGACGTTGAGCGAGTCGATGCCGGGGTTCATCGGGATCGTCGCCCGCACCAGTGACTCCCCCTCCCAGCGCGCCGACAGGCCGTGACCCTCCGAACCGACGATGAGGGCGAGCGGCGAGTCCGCCGATCCGGTTCCGGCCAGTACCGTGTCGAGCGGAATCGCGCCCTCGCCCAGCGTCATGGCGACCGTCGTGAACCCGGCCTCACGCAACAGCTCGGGCGCGCGATACCAATCGTCGATCCGGGCGTAGGGCAGGGAGAACACCGCGCCCATCGCCACCTTGATCGCCCGCCGGTACAGCGGATCGGCGCAGCGCGGCGACAGGAGCACACCGTCCCAGCCCAGCGCCGCCACCGTGCGGAAGATCGCACCGACGTTCGTGTGGTCGGCGAGGTCCTCCAGGACCACGACCCGCCGCGCGCCGTCGAGCACCTCGGCCGGTGATGGGAGTTCCGGCCGGTGCATTGCCGCGAGCGCGCCCCGATGCACGTGGAAGCCGGTGATCTGCTCGATGGCATCGTCGTCCAGCACGTAACAGGGGGCGTCGGTCGCGGCGAGCACGTCGCCCAGGCTGTCGAGCCAGCGCGGCGACATCAGGAACGAACGCGGCGCGTGCCCGGCCTCGACCGCGCGGCGCACCACCTTCTCCCCCTCGGCGAGATAGATGCCCCGCTCGGTCTCCAACAGTTTGCGCAGGCTCATGTCGCGCAGGCTCGCGTAGTCGCGCAGCCGGTCGTCGTCTGCGGACACGTCAACCATGATCGCCACGGCGCTAGGTTAGGCGGCATGAGCCTCGAACGCCCCATGACCCCAAACCCCTATCCGCTGCTTCCTGCCGCCGCGAGCTTCACCGTGACCAGCGAGGACGTGACCGATGGCACCCCGTTGAAGGACGACCAGGTGTACGCCCTCGGGAATACCTCGCCCCAGTTGTCGTGGTCGGGCGCGCCGGAGGGCACCCAGTCCTACGTCGTCACCTGCTTCGACCCCGACGCGCCGATCCCGTCCGGCTTCTGGCACTGGGTCGCCGTCGACATCCCCGCCGGCGTGACGAGCCTGGACACGGGGGCCGGAGCCGGTGACGACACGCTGCCCGGCAGTGCCTTCCACGTCCGCAACGACTTCGGCACGCTTGACTTCGCCGGCGCAGCCCCGCCCGAGGGCGACCAGGTACACCGCTACTTCTTCGTCGTCCATGCGGTCAGTGAGCCGGCCCTCGGCGTCGACCCCTCCGTCTCTCCTGCGGTGGTCGGCTTCAACCTCGCCTTCAAGACCCTCGGCCGTGCCATCATCACCGGCACCTACCAACACTGACCACCGGGCTGGCCGTTCCCTGAGGTGCGAGCGCAGCACACCTCGAAAGGACCAGAACCGCAACTCATTTCGCGGCTCCGCTCGTTCCTCGCTGCGCACCTCAATGAGCGGGTAGCGCCTATCGCGCATCCTTCAGCCCACCGGACCGGGACCTCAGCGCTCCGTGAGGAGTTCCTCGAGCGGCCGGGGTTCGGCCCACCGCTGCTCGATGAGCATCGGCCGGTCGTAGAAGCGCTCGACGGGACCCAGGCACAGCACTGCCACCGGCTCGTCGCCCTCGGGGAGGTCGAGGAGAGCGGCCAGTTCCGTCGGCTCGAACAGCGACACCCAGCCCATACCGAGGTTCTCGGCGCGCGCCGCGAGCCACAGGTTCTGGATCGCGCACGCGACCGAGGCCAGGTCCATGTGCGGCATCGTGCGCCGCCCGAAAATATGACGATCACGATCTCCCGTGACGGACACGACCAGCAACTCAGCACAGTCGCGCACGCCTTCGACCTTGAGCCGCAGGAACTCGGCGGCCCTCTCGCCGAGCGCCTCGGCCGTGTGCTCACGCTCGACGTCGATCAGCCGGGCGATCGCCTCGCGGGTCTCGGGTCGCACGACGCGGACGAATCGCCACGGCACCATGAGGCCGACGCTCGGTGCCGCGTTGGCGGCCTCAAGCAGTCGCCTTAGCCGGGCAGGATCGACCGAGCCACCGTCGAAGTGCCGCATGTCACGGCGTTCGGCGATGACCCGGTAGACCGCAGCGCGTTCGCTGGCGTCGAAGTCCTGCATCAGGCGGGCGGCGGGGGCGGCGGGGCCTCTCCATCGGCCACGGCCGTCGACGGGTTCTCGGCCCGCTTGGCCGCTTCCAGGGCCTCCTCGACGGCCTCGGAGGTGTCGATGGTCGACGCGACGACGACCTCCTCGTCGAGGTCGACCGGCTTCTTCGAGCCGCCGCCGTCGACGGGGATCGTCCCGATGGCACCGCCCAGCGTGCCGAGCGCCTTGGTCAGCTCGGCCGGGATGATCCAGGTCGAGGCGTTCTCGCCGCCGGCGATCTTCGGCAGCGTCTGCAGGTACTGGTACGACAGCAGCTTCTGGTCGGGGTTGCCGTTGTGGATCGCCTGGAACACCGTCTCGATGGCGCGCCCCTCGCCCTGCGCCCGCAAGATGGCGGCCTGCTTCTCACCCTCGGCCGAGAGGATCGCGGCCTGCTTCTCACCCTCGGCGGTGAGGATCTGCGACTGCTTCTGGCCCTCAGCGGTCAGGATCGCGGACTGGCGCTCGCCCTCGGCGGTCAAGATGGCGGCGCGCCGGTCCCGCTCGGCACGCATCTGCTTTTCCATCGCGTCGATGATGGTCGGCGGCGGGTCGATGCTCTTCAGTTCGACCCGGCTGACCTTGATGCCCCAGCGGCTCGTCGCGGCATCCAACTCGGCACCGAGGGTGCGGTTGATCTGGTCACGGCCGGTCAGCGCGTGCTCCAGCGTCATACCGCCGATGATGTTGCGCAGCGTCGTCATGGTCAGCTGGTGGATCGCCTCGATGTAGTTGACGATCTCGTAGGTCGCCGAGACCGGGTTGTTGACCGTGAAGTAGATGACGGTATCGATGGAGACCGTGAGGTTGTCCTCGGTGATGACGTCCTGCGGCGGGAAGGAGACCACCTGCTCGCGCTGGTCGATCATGTATTGCAGGCGGTCCAGGAACGGCACGATGAGGTGCGGCCCGGAGTCGAGCGTCGTGCGGTATTTGCCGAGCCGCTCGACGATGCCGGCTCTCTGCTGGGGGACGATCTTGAACGACATCGCCACGATGGCGATGGCCAGCGCCAAGAAGAAGAACGCAAAGATCAGGGCGACCGATCCGATCACGATGACACCTTTCTGGCCACGTAAGCCGTGGCTCCCTCGATGGACACGACCGTCAGACGGTCCGCGACGTCGTGGTGTTCCCCGTCGGCGGCCCGCGCGGTCCACAGCTCGCCGTCGATGGTGACGCGGCCGACGAACTCGTCGACCGGCTCGTCGACGATGGCGGTGCGGCCGACGAGATTCTGGTGGCCGACGGTGAGCGTCGGGCCGGCGTGCAAGGTTGCCTTGAACCGGGGCCGGATGACCGCCAGCAGCAGGATGGACACCACCCCGAAGACGATCAGTGTGACCCAGGCCGGGACGAACGGCGATGTCGCGGCGGCGGCCAGTGCGGCGATGGCGAACATCAGCAGCACGAGGTCGAGGCTCAACAGCTCGGCGACGGCCAGAATTGTGGCGGCCCCAACCCACACGAGCCACAGGTTGTCGTTGACCCACTGCGTCATGGCCGCTCACTTCCTCGCATCGTCATATCCGCCGCCCTCATCGGGCCGCCCGCCGACCGTAGCGCACGCGGCGCGCCGAGTAACGTCCTTCGCTCACGGAAAGCTCGAGTTCCGTACCGAACGTCGCGGTGAGGTTCGCGGCGGTCAGCGTCGTCGGGATCGGCCCCTGCGCCACCACGCGCCCCTCGCGCAGCAGCAGGACGTGGGTGAATCCGGGCGGGATCTCCTCGACGTGATGGGTCACGAGCACCAGCACCGGAGCCGATTCGTCGCTCGCCAGGTTCTGCAGGCTGGACACCAGGTCCTCGCGCGCACCGAGATCCAGGCCCGCCGCCGGCTCGTCGAGCACGATCATCTCCGGGTCGGTCATCAGCGCGCGGGCGATGAGCACCCGCTTGCGCTCTCCCTCCGACAGCGTGCCGAAGGTGCGCTGGGCCAGGTGCGCGATGCCGAGTTCGCCGATGATCTGGTCGGCCTGGGCGGTGTCGATCCCGTCGTACTCCTCACGCCAGCGGCCGGTGACGCCGTGCGCGGCCGACAGCACCGCATCGCGTACGGATTCGGCGGGCGGGATCTGATCGGCAACGGTCAGGCTCGTGTGACCGATACGGGTGCGCAACTCGAAGACGTCGACGGTGCCGAGCTGCTGGCCGAGGATCGAGGCGGTGCCGGAGGTGGGATGGCCGGCCGCGCCGGCGATCTGCATGAGCGTGGTCTTACCGGCACCGTTGGGACCGAGCACGATCCACCGCTCGCCTTCGCGGACGGTCCAGTCGATGCCGTCGAGCAGGCGGGCACCCGAGCGCACGACACTCACCTGGGCCAGCTCGATGGCACCGGTCATGTTCGTCCCTCCCCTAGGCCGTCGTCGGTCACCAACGTATCGCGCTAGCCTCGAAGACGATGACCAGCCATGTGCCCGTGCCGCACCTCACCGATCCGACCGTCCTGGTGACCCTGGTCGGTCCCGACCAGCCCGGAGTCTCGACCCGGCTCTTCGGCGTCCTCGACGGCTTCCCGGTGGAAGTCATCGACGTCGAACAACTGGTGGTGCGCGGCCAGCTGGTGCTCAGCGTGCTCCTCACCGATCCGGGCGACGACGGCGCGCTGAGCGAGTCCGTCACGGCTCTCGGCGGCCGGCTCGGCCTGACCGCCTCGCTGGAGCGGGGCACCGGCGACAACCGCCCGCGCCGGGTCGGTCGCTCCCAGGTCATCGTCCTCGGCGCCCCGCTGCGGCCCGGAGCGATGGCGGCACTGACCGCCCAGATCCGCAGCGACGGCGGCAACATCGACCGCATCGTGCGTATGGCGCGCTACCCGGTCACGGCGATCCGCCTGGAGGTCAGCGGTGCCGATCCGGACGTGCTGCAGGCGTCCCTCGCGCGGGTGGCGTACGCACAGGGCATCGATGTCGCGGTGCAGGAGAACGGCATCCGTCGTCACGCGCAACGGCTCATCGTCATGGACGTCGACTCGACTCTGATCCAGGGCGAGGTGATCGAGATGCTCGCCGCCCACGCCGGTTGCGAGGCGGAGGTCGCTACGGTGACCGAGCGGGCGATGCGCGGAGAACTGGACTTCGCCACCTCCCTGCACGAACGGGTCTCGAAACTGGCCGGTGTACCGGCTTCAGCACTCGACGAGGTGTACGAGTCGCTGGTGTACACCCCCGGGGCCCGCACGATGATCCGCACGCTCAAGCGCCTGGGCTATCGGTTCGCCCTCGTCAGCGGCGGCTTCACACCGATCATCGAACGCATCGCCGACGCCCTCGGCATCGACTACTTCCGCGCCAACGACCTGGAGGTGACCGACGGAGTCCTCACCGGCAGAGTGCTCGGTGAGGTCGTCGACCGCGCAGGCAAGGCTGCGGCGCTGCGCGAGTTCGCCGCGCAGGCGGGCATCCCGGTCAAAAACACCGTCGCCATCGGCGACGGTGCCAACGACCTCGACATGCTCGCGGCCGCCGGGCTGGGCATCGCCTTCAACGCCAAGCCGACCGTGCGCGATCAGGCGCGGACGTCCGTCAACGTCCCCTATCTCGACACCATCATCTACCTCATGGGCATCACTCGTGAGGAGGTCGAGGCGGCTGACGCGGCCGACGATCAGGTGATCTCGTAGCGCGCCTTGCTGATGAACAGCGAGTGCCCCGAACGCTGGTCGACGCAGGTGACGCCGTTCTTCTCCGACAGGCAGGTCACCGACCCGACCGTCAACGTCGAACCGTACGGCAGGATCGGCCCCTCCCCCGACTCCGCCTCGGCGATCACCCCGCCCCGGCACAGCACCTGCGGCGTGCCGCCCTGAACCGACGAAAAGCCGTTGCCGAACTCGGTGAAGCACTGCTCGTCGCCCGGCGGCTCGGTGTAGGTGCGCTGCTTGATGATGCAGCCCCAGCTGTCCTGCTCGCTGTCGATGAAGCACACGATGTTGCCCGTCGGCGTGGCGAAGGCGTGCCCGGCATAGGAGTCGGTGTAGATGTCCGGATCGGCGGGCGTGCCCTCCGGTTCGGGCACCGTGGAGCCGTCCGGCCCGGTGCCGTCCTGGTGGTCCGAATCGGCCCAGTCCCACGATGCTGTCGAGTCCGCTGACGCCGAGTCGTCGGGCTGATCGCCGCCCCCCTCGCAGGCGGCTAGCACTGCGGTCAGTGCGATGACGGCCAACAGCCGTCGTCGGTTCACTCGTCGTCCTCCAGGCGGAAGCCGAGCTTGAGCGTCACCTGGTAGTGCGAGACGTCGGTATCGGTGATCTGCCCGCGGATGCCCTGCACCTCGAACCAGTCGAGGTGACGCAGCGTCTGGCCGGCCCGGCGAATGCCGTTCTCGATGGCCTCGGTGACGCCGTCGGGCGAGGTGCCGACGATCTCGGTGATGCGGTAGGTGCGGTTGCTCATGGCCTCCATGATGCCCGCTCGCTGTCGTGCCGTCAGATCCGCGTAGGCTGGTTGAGTGAAGAAGCGCGATGATGACGTGACCGTCATCACCTCCGCCCCGGAGCCGCCGAGCGTCGCTCTGGGAGCCAAGGAGCGCCGGTACGTCATCTCGATGGCGATCCGAACGGTGTGCTTCATCGGGGCCTGCCTGACCGACGGACCACTGCGCTGGACGCTCGTCGTGGGTGCGATCGTGCTGCCGTACGTGTCGGTCGTTCTCGCCAATGCGGGCGTGCGCCTGCGGGCCGGGAGCGGCAGCGACTTCGTGCCCATGGAGCATCACGCGATTGCCGCCCGTGCGGACCGCGATGACCTCGACTGATCCGGCGGACGGCCGCACAGCCGATTTGACCTGCTCGGCCAAGGGCTGTCAGGCCACGGCGGCCGCCGAGATCCGCTGGAACAACCCGAAGATCCACACGCCCGACCGGCGCAAATCGTGGCTGGCCTGCCCCGATCATGTCGCGCACTTGACGTCCTTTCTGTCCTCGCGGGGATTCTGGCGCGAGACGGTCGACCTCGGGCGGCGGCCCGATGCGTGAACTGCGCTTCCTCGCCTCGCCGCGGTGGCTCGGCTTCGCAGTGTTCGTCCTCGCCCTGAGCACGGTGTGCGTGCAGTTGGGCTTCTGGCAGTTCCACAAGCTCGACGACCGGCGAGAACGTAACGCCCTCGTCCGCGAGCATCTGGCTGAAGAACCGGTTCCGCTCGATACGGTCGTCGCCGCCGGTAAGGCGGTGCGCGCGGAGCAGGAGTGGACGGTCGTCCGGGCCACGGGCGCTTTCGACGTCGACCGTCAGGTGACGGTCAAGTACCTGAGCCGCGACGGACGCCCGGGGGTGGACGTGCTCACGCCGCTCGTCCTCGACGACGGCAGCGCCCTGATAGTCGACCGGGGATTCTTTGAGACCGAGCGGACGAACGAGCAGCCTGATGACATCCCTGAACCGCCCACGGGTCAGGTCGAGGTGACCGGCTGGCTACGGGTCAACAGCGGGGCCACCGGCGATGCCGTCGAGGTTCACGGCGGGCAGGTCCGGGCCATCTCCAGCGACGGCCTGGCCGACGACCTGCCGTACCCACTCCGCGACGGCTACCTGAACCTGCAGGACCCGGTACCCGACCCCGATGTCATCGAACCGGAGCCGACACCCGACCTCGGCCAGGGACCACACTTCTTCTACGGCCTGCAGTGGTGGTTCTTCGCCGCCCTCGCGGTCATCGGCTACGGCTGGTTCGCGCGCGTCGAGCGCAACGAGCGGCGCACCGCCTACGCCAAGGCCACGAGGTCGGCGTAGTCGTCGTTCCAGAGGTCCTCGTCGCCGTCGGGCAGCAGCAGCACGCGATCGGGTTCCAGCGCATGCACCGCGCCCTCGTCGTGGGTGACCAGCACGATGGCACCGGTGTACCGGCGGATCGCGGCCAGCACCTCCTCACGGGAGGCCGGGTCGAGGTTGTTCGTCGGCTCGTCGAGAAGCAGGACGTTCGCCGCCGACACGATCAGCCCGGCGAGCGCGAGCCGGGTCTTCTCCCCGCCGGACAGTACCCCGGCGGGCTTGTCGGAGTCGTCCCCGGAGAACAGGAACGCGCCGAGCACGCTGCGGGCCTGGGTGTCGGTCAGTTCCGGGGCGCTCGCCTGCATGTTCTGCAGCACCGTCTTGGCCGGATCGAGGGTCTCGTGCTCCTGGGCGAAGTAGCCGATCTTGAGGCCGTGTCCGGGCTGGATCTCGCCGGTGTCCGAGGCGATCTCCCCCGCGAGCATGCGCAGCAGCGTCGTCTTGCCGGCTCCGTTCAGGCCCAAGATGACGACCCGGCTGCCCCGGTCGATGGCCAGGCTGACGTCGGTGAAGATCTCCAGCGAGCCGTAGGACTTCGACAGCCCCTCGGCTATGAGCGGGGTCTTGCCGCAGGGGGCGGGCGTCGGCAGGTCGATCTTGGCGACCCGTTCAGCCTGACGCTCCCCCTCCAGGCCCGACATCATCTGCTCGGCTCGGCGCAGCATCTGCTGGGCGGCCGACGCCTTGCTCGCCTTGGCCCGCATCTTGTTGCCCTGGGCGATCAGCCGCTCGGCGGTCTTCGTGGTGATCTCCCGCTCGCGTTTGCGGCGCGCCTCGTCGGTCTCGCGCTGACGCAGGTAGTGCTTCCAGCCCATGTTGTAGACGTCGATGGTGGCCCGGTTGGCATCCAGGTACAGGACCTTGTTGACCGTCTCCTCGATGAGGTCCACGTCGTGACTGATGACGATCAGCCCGCCGTTGTAGTTCTGCAGGAATCCGCGCAGCCAGGTGATCGAGTCGGCGTCGAGGTGGTTGGTCGGCTCGTCGAGCAGCATCGTCTCGGCGTCGCTGAACAGGATGCGCGCCAGTTCGATGCGACGGCGCTGACCGCCCGACAGCGTCTGCAGTTCCTGGCCGAGAACCCGGTCAGGCAGACCGAGGGCGTGTGCGATGGTCGCCGCCTCGGCCTCGGCCGAATAGCCGCCGGCCGCCTGGAACTCGGCATCGGCACGAGCGTAGGCACCCATCGCCTTCTCGGCGACTACAGCATCGGACGATCCCATGTTCGCCTCGGCCTGTCGCAGCCGCCGCAGGGCGTCGTCGAGGCCGCGGGCCGACAGGATGCGGTCGCGCGCGGTGGTCGCCGGGTCACCGGTTCGCGGGTCCTGGGGCAGGTAGCCGATCTTGCCACTGCGGGTGATCGATCCGGCCGCCGGTTCTCCACCGGCCCCGGCCAGGATGCGGGTCAAGGTGGTCTTGCCGGCACCGTTGCGGCCGACCAGGCCGATCTTGTCGCCTGCGGCAACGCGGAAGGACACGTCCGACATCAGGACGCGCGCGCCGAAGCGCAACTCCACATGGGAGACGGTAATCATGGTGATGCTCTCGGTCGAGGAGGAACGGTGACGGACACGAGGTGCGGTCACTCCTGCTGGATCATCACCGGACCATGATACGCCCTGGCGGGACTCCGCTGGCTGAGGTGCGTAGGCCGCTCGCGGCCGAAGCCTCGAAGCCAGCCGTAGTGGGTCCCTTCGAGTCCCTTCGAGGCCGCTCGTTCCTCGCGGCACCTCAGGGACCGGGAGACTCCGCC
>NZ_JASGDU010000008.1:0-52363 GCF_047607065.1 Aeromicrobium sp. | reverse complement strand
GTCGCCACCCGTATCGCCACGCGGATCCTCGCGCTCACCACCGTCATCTGGCACAACGACCGCATCGGAGCACCCGTCCTACGCTCCCTGACCCCCTACGACCACTAAAACCACAGACCAGACCCCGCCCCGCATCAATCATCTAGGAGACAGCGATGACACAAAGCGTCGACTTCAGCCCGATCGTTCGGGGCATCAACGACGGCTTCCGCGACATGGAGTACCGGCTCAACGAGTTGGGCGGTGAAGTCGGTCAGGTCCGCCGTGACATCGGCGGGGTTCAGTCCGATGTCGCCACGACCAGGCAGGAACTCATGGCGCTGCGCCATGAGTTCTCAGAGTTCCTGCAACGTCACGAGCGCCAGCGGCTCGTTCAGCTGGCCGAAACGCGCCTCGGCACCCTCAAGGCGGACTTGGAGCGCGAATACGGTCACTACGGGGTGGTCCGCCGTACGTCGGTCGGCATTCTGCAGGCCTTCGACATCGGCAATGTGCGCAACAAGACGGTGCACGAGCTGAGCGAGGAACTGATGATCCAGACGCCGCGCTACTGGCTGGCCCCTGCGCTCGTCGCCTTGGCTGCCTGGTCGAAGGACGATCAGGAGCTGGCGGAGAAGTCGATCGAAGCCGCATTCGCCCGTGACTCGAAGAAGACCAGTTTGTTCTTCGCGCTCGTGCTGCGGCGGCAGGCACGGCTCGCCGATGCCGCACGTTGGCTGCGTCACTACTTCGTCTCGCTCGATCCTCGGGCGCTCACCCGTGAGTTCGCGGTGCTGTTGGAGGCCGCCGCGCAGGACGGTTTCGGTCCCGAGGGTCGCGAACTCGTCCTGGAGCACTTGACCCGGTGGCGCGACATTCTGCGTGATGAGCCGGAGTTGGTCACTGCGCAGGTCGAGAAGTGGCGTCACGAGGTCGAGACGCATCGGGGGACGATCGACGACTCGATGTACTCACATCTGGCTCATCACTCCCCGGGCTGGCCGGTGGTCAAGTCGGTGTTGGAGGCGGCATCGGCGCACGGCTACGTCACCGCCACCTACACCGAGGTGCGCGATGCGACCGCGACGCTGTCGGCCTCGGTCGCCGATCGGCTCGATGACCTGCTGGAACTCCTCGTCACCGAGTTTGACGGGGAGGAGTTGCCGCTGCGGCGCGAGGTCCTCTACCAGGAGGCGATCATCCAGCACGACGGCGACGAAGACCGCGCCAAGCAGCAGGCCGATCTCGACGTGGCTGCGCTCGACGAGGTCATCGACGCATTGTCGCTGCAGACGCATACCGCGCTCACGCCCGATCTGCTCGGGGTCAGCGTCAGCACCCAGCAGGTCGCGGTGGGCGCGTGTAAGGAGGATTTCACGTCGGCGATCGGTCAGTTCAGCCGCGACTATCGCGCCCAATGGCCCGAGCGTGTCCAGTTCGTTCTGGACGGCAACCACTCCAGTCATGCCCAGGCCTTCCAGTTCGGCACGTGGACCGTGGAGTCCGACACGCCGCCCGACCAGGCGGAGACGAGCCTCGCCACGCACTGGGAGCAGGTCTTCGCCGCGTTCATCGAGTCACGGACCTTCCGGTGGTCGCGGGTGATCGGTGAGATTGCCGGCGGTGTCGCCGCCTTCGTCGTCGGTCTGCTGCTGTGTTTCACGGGTTCGGTCCCGGTCATCTTGATCGGTGTCCTCGCGATGCTCGGCGGACCGGCGTTCGCGGCGTTCCTCATCTGGCGCAGGCAGGAGGCGGCCCGTGCGGACGTCGCCGGTGTCGAGAAGGTGCGCGGCGAGGCCGTGGCGAAGTCGGTCGAGTTGTACCGCACGATCTCGGCCGAATGGGTCGATGCGCGACTGGTGTACGAGGAGGAGGACGTGCGCGAAGCCGAACTCCTGGAACTTCTGGAAGGGTGGACCCACTGATGAGCTCGACGAACACTGCTGAACCCGGCTGGTACGACGACGGCACGGGCCGCGCGCGTTGGTTCGACGGCCAGAACTGGGGCGACTACGCCCCCGAGGAGCAGACGGAGGCCGAGAGCACCGCTGAACCCGGCTGGTACGACGACGGCACGGGCCGGGCGCGTTGGTTCGACGGCCGGAACTGGGGTGACTATGCCCCCGAGGAAGTCGCCACCGAGACCTTCGAGGCCGTCACCGAGCCACCGGCCTCCACGGTAGCCAGCGAGGCCCCGACCGTGGTTATCGACCAGTCGGCCGTGCCCGTGGCCCCGTCCGAGGTCGCCCCCGTTACGGCAGTCTCGGCACCTCCAGGCCCCCCGGAGTCCGTGGTCTCGGCGGTTCCGGCGTCGCAGCCGGTGGTCGTCCGGCGGCCCGGCCAGTCGCCGTTTACCCCGCCGGAGCCGGAGAAAGCCAGCGGTCCCACGCCGTTGGTTTCGCGTGACTGGGGCACCGGCCTGCGCGCCTCGGGTAGGAAGAAGGACAGCGGCCTGACTCGCAACCGCGAGGTTGCCGGCGATCTGCCGGAGTGGTCGCCGACGCCTCCGGGCGAACTGAAGGTGCGTCGGGCGACGAGTGCGTCCTCGTGACTGATTCGCCCTCGCTCAGCGTCTACGAGACCTGGGTTCGCACGCTGCGAGCGTGGAGCAAAGATCCGGCCACCGATCTGTCGCATCTGCCGGCGTTCGATCCGGAGGGCTTCTCTCCGTCAACGTACGAACGGTTCGTCGATCACGTCATCAAAGCGATCGAGGACCAGACGGATCGCTGGCACCGGAGCTTTCTCGACGCCGCCCAGAATGCGCGGGACGATCACGCGATGGCCCAGGTGCTGGTCGACGCCCGCAAGGGCCTTGCCCATCTGCTGCGGCTGTCGCGTCACCCGGCCTTCCCGGAGGAGATCCGGGAGGCGTTGAGCAAACGTTTCGACGAGCAGATCCGTGACATCCAGCAGCATCTGGAGGACTCAGCCGTTCACGCTGCTTCGATGAGTTCGGCTACCAACCGAGCTGAGCGGGAGGCGCGTCTACGGCTTTACCGCGACAACGCGTTGACCGCTGTGCTCGACCCCGGATTCTCGCTCGACGGGCAGATCGACGACGTGGTGACCCGCCAGGCCGACGCGGCACCGGTCAATGTTCCTCCCCCTATTCCTCCCTCACTGCACGGTTCGAGCGTCCCCCCGGCCCGCCGTGTCGTCCGTCTCCCGCAGGAGTGATCCATGCCCAATCTGACAGAGACCATCTCCTGGCTCGGCCGCTACTACAGTGCCCGCATTCCGGTGGTGATCGTCCGTTCGCAGGAACCCGCCCGCGCGCTCAATGCCATTCAGAGCGCGGGTGTCAAACACCAGGGCATGCCGTTCTACCTGCATTCGTCGGCGAAGGGACTCACTGAGTTGTCGGGTGGCCAGGCGGTCACTGACGACCGGTCGCTGCATGGTGCCCTCGACTATGCGACGACCGCCTTTCAGTCGCGCGACAACGTGAACTTCGTCTTCCTCGACATTGATGATCTGGAGTCGGAGTCGAGCACTTCGCGGCATCTGGCCGAGGTGGCGCGCATCGCGGAGCCGCGCATGGGTTCGATCACGATCGTCACCTCCAAACCGGTGTGGCCTGGTCTCGCTCGCCTTGGCATGACCGTTGAACTCGATCTGCCCGACCACGATGAGTTGCTGGATGTCATCACCGGACTTGTCGAGCAACACCGGCATCTGCCGGGGTTCGTGATCGAGTGGCAGATGGATGACATGCGTCGTGCGGCCGAGATCCTGTCGGGCGTCATGCAGACCGAGGCCGTCAACATCGTCACGACGCTGCTCGCCAATGGCACGCTCCTGGTGGATGACCTTGGCGAGTTGGCGACATTCAAGGATCAGATCTTCGGTGGCACCGCGGGCGTCGAGCGCGTCAAGGTGAGCGCCGATGATGCGCAAGTCGGTGGTCTGACGGCGCTGCGGGAGTGGCTGAGCAAGCGTGAGCGCCGCATGAAGGAAGACCTCACTGGCACCAAGATCACCCCGCCGAAGGGTGTGGTCCTCGTCGGTGTGCCGGGGTGTGGCAAGTCCTTGTCGGCCAAAGCTGTCGCGCACGACTGGGGGCTGCCGCTGTACCGGCTTGACCTGGCGGCCGTGCTCGGCATGTATGTCGGTCAGTCGGAGTCGCGGTTGCGCGAGGCGCTAGAGGGTGCTGAGCGGGTCGCGCCGTGCGTGCTGTGGATCGACGAGATCGAGAAGGGCTTGGCGGGGGCCGGCAGCGATTCGACGGGCGTCACGACTCGCCTGGTCGGCCAGTTCCTGTATTGGCTGCAGGAGTCCAAGAGCAAGGTGTTCACGGTGGCGACGGCCAATGACGTGCGGCAGTTGCCGCCGGAGTTGTTGCGCAAGGGGCGTTTCGACGAGGTCTTCTTCGTTGACCTTCCTGATGAGCGTGAGCGCGCCGAGATTATCCGGCTCTCCTTCCGCTACAAGTTCGAGCAGGAGCCGAGCGCGTTCCTGGTCGATGAGTTGGTACGAGCCTCCGATGGCTTCGCCGGGTCCGATATCACCGCGACGATCAGCGAGTTGGCCAACGATCAGCTGGAGCGCGACGCGACCGGTGTGATCGACGAGTCCCTGGCGATTCAGGCGTTCAGCAATGTGGTGCCGTTCAGCCGGACCAATCCTGAAGAAGTCGCCTACATTCGTCAGTGGGGCCTGGAGCGGGCGATCCCGGCGAACGGCGGCGGTGGGCCGGCGGTGTCGGCTGCCAAGGCAGCGCCCCCCGCCCCCGGCTCCGGCCGCCGCGTGGTGTTGTGACGGAGGTTCAGCGCAGCTGTGCAGCGACGGCGATCAAACCGCCCACCACGCGCCCGTAGTCGTTGCCGAGGAGTGCGAGGAGAGCGGCGATATCGTTGGCCTGCAGGACTGTCATCACCTCATGCAGACGTGGTTCGCCGAGGGCGTCCTCAGCAGGCAGGTCGGCGATAGAACGTTCACCTGCCGCTTCGGTGATGATGGCGAGCAGAGACCCGATCGCGACACCGTCGTCGAGAGCGGTCAGGGCCTCGGCGGCCCGCGCGAAGGCGGCTTCGTCGCGTTGGCGGAGGGCCTCGACGGCCTGTAAGGCGACGTCGTCGGCCGAGGCATTATCCATGGGGATCACCCTCACTTCTTGCCGTGCTGAATCCGGTTCAATAGCCGGTGGACATTGAGGGTCGACCAGGCGGAGCCGCCTTGAGGCGCACCAGCATCGATGGAGTCGGCGATGGCGGTGGCCCCTTTGTCGACCAGTTCGCCGATCCCGTGATCGTCGATGCCGGCAACCTCGGTTCCGATACCGAGTGCACCGCTCACGAGGGGCAGTGTCCCTTTGACAAAGACCTCTGGAGATACCAGAGCCTTGGCGATCATCGGCCCGACAGTACGAGCGGCACGAATTTTTTCCTGAAGAGAGAGTTTCTTCTGGGCCTTCTCGGCCGTGGGACGGCTCCGGCTTCCTTCGGCGCTCGAACCGCCCCCGCCTCCGCTGCGGGCGAGGTGGTCGGCCCAGGCGACGCCGTCGGCTTTGACCTGAGCGGCGGCGTCAGCAGCGGCGGAAGCCTGGGCTGCGGCGGTCTGGACGGCACTGATGAGCGGACCCACGTTGACTCCGGTGCGGCCGATCGCCTCGGCTTGGCGGGCGAGGCCGGTCAACTCGCGCGCCGCGCTCGTCACATTGGCCGATAGCGGGGTGGCGTCGTGGGCGAGCGCGCGCAGGCGTCCGGCGATGCCTTGTAGCTGCGACACGCTTATCTCCTTCTCGCGGCCTGTTCTCGCCCTTGCCGCTGTCGGAGTTCGCGTGCCTGGGTGCGCGCCGCACCTGCCAACCGGGTGGCGGTGGCGGCCGCCTGGTGCGACGACGTTGCGCTGCGCTGGACGCTGCGAGCGACGCCCTCCAGCGCCGCGGCGATCTGGCGGTCCCGTCCGGTCGCGCTGCCGCCGACCACTTGGGCTACTCCGTGGGCGATCGGCTTCACCGCGCTGCCGTACTCCTGGGTCGAACTCGCGACCCGCGTGAGACGGCGGGCGATGTCCTCCAACTGGTCGGCCGCACGCTCGAGCTTTCGCGGGTCGTCGCTCACAACGACTTGCCGTACGCCGAGGCGATGCGCGCGGCGTTATCCAAGGCCTGCGCGGCGGCCTCGACCTTCTTCTGGGCGTCTTGCAGAGCGCTGATGACCTCTTGGTCCTTGCGCTGAGAGCTGCCTCCGATGGAACTCTGCACCTGGCTCACCTGCTGGCTGAAGGTCGAGCGGAACTGGCCGAGACTGCCGCCGGTCTGCTTGGCAGAGCGGGCGATGCTGTCGATCGACCCCTTGAGGTTCTTGAGCTCGGACATCGCGTACCTCTCATTGGCAGATCACCTGGCGCGTTCATCGTAGGGCGATTCGATGGCCATCGTCAGCCGTTTCGTGTCCCCAAAATCGGGGACATAGGCCGGTCAGCGGAAGGTGACGGCGTCGCGGGGGATGTGGCCGTGCTCGTTGAAGGTGAGCAGCCGGGTGCCGCTGCGGCCGACCATGACGGTCGTGATCGAGGCGTTGACGACGATCCGATTCAGTGTGATGAACAGCGAGGCGTCACCGGCCAGCAGGTGCGAGGCCGCCGCCGCGATGGGACCCCCGGAGGTGAACACCGCGACGTGCTGGCCCGATCCGGCACGGGCGACGGCGGTCTCCAGCGAGGCGAGGACCCGCGCCGAGAACTGCACGAAACTCTCCCCGCCGGCGCTCACCTCCCCGGCGACCCAACGCTCCAGCGCCCCGTCGAGCAGCGCCTGGAACTCTTTGGGGTCGGCGGGTCGCTCCGTGGCGGCGCTCATGTTCACCAGGGCCAGATGGTCGTACTCGTTCCAGCCCGGATCGACGTCATAGAGGTCGCCGTCGATGGCGTCGATGGCTCCCACGGCGGTCTGCGCGTGGCGCTTCAGCGATCCGGCCACCGACCAGGTGGGGCGCAGGCCGCCGGCCTCCCAGGCCAGACCCAGCCAGCCCGCCTGCCGCTGACCGAGGTCACTCAACTGGTCGTAGTCGTCCGAATCCCAGGAGGCCTGGCCATGCCGGATCAGCGAGATAGCACCCACGCCGCGAGCGTAGCGGCGAGGAGCGTGGATATGACGAAGGTCCTCACCGCCGCAACGACACCGCTCAGGCCGCCGGGTCCGATGTTCTCCGAAAGAGGACATGATTGCGGCTTGACAAGCGGGGGGGGGTGCACTGTTTATGCCAGTGCTCCGCCGGGGGGAGGCCGGAGCCGCCCGTCCCTCCCCGCCGTAAGGATTCTGCATGTCTTTCGCCGACATCGTGCCCATGACCGCCGATCAGCGCGAGACCTTTGAACGCGACGGGTTCCTTGTCATCCCCGGCGTGCTGAGCTCGAGGGAAGTCTCGCGGTATGAGTCGGCTGTCGACGGTGTCTATGCCGAGCGCGAGGCCGCCGGCCGGCTCGGTGCGGATAAGTCGCTGCACCAGCTGAGCGCCGTCGCATCGTGCCCGGAGCTGGCGGGCCTGGTGAACCATCCGCGGGTGTTCGGCCTGGTCACGTCGATGCTCGGCTGGAACTGCCACGTCTACCATTCGCATTTCGACATCCATCCGCCTATTCGTGAACCCAAGCCGTTCCGTTTCGAGTGGCATCAAGACGGCGGGCGGCAGAACCGCGAGATCGAG
The DNA here is from genome assembly GCF_047607065.1 of Aeromicrobium sp. GTDB lineage: Bacteria > Actinomycetota > Actinomycetes > Propionibacteriales > Nocardioidaceae > Aeromicrobium. The sequence goes on along the minus strand of NZ_JASGDU010000008.1, from coordinate 44,732 downwards.
ACCGATCCGCGCCCGCGACTGTCGGTCAAACTGGCTTTCTGGCTCTCGGACGTCTCCGAGCCGGGGCGTGGCAACTTCAAGGTCGTCAAGGGCAGCCACGAGACGAACCGCATCGACGGCCCGCCGCGCCGTGACATCGAGTGGCCTGATCCCGAGGGTGCGATGGAGGTCTGCGCCAACCCCGGTGACGCGGTGTTCTTCGACCGACGGATCTGGCATGCGCGGTCCAACAACTACTCCGACATCGTGCGCAAGGGCGTCTTCTTCGGCTACACCCCGCGCTGGATCACGGTGCGTGACGAGGCGGTCTCCGCCGAGGTGGCCGCCGGCCTGACGCCCGTGCAGCGGCAGTTGCTGTCGGCCCTGGACGAAGGCCGCGTGAACGATCCGGTCGAGGGCGGCGACCACGCTTGGGGTCACTTCCCCGACGAGGTCCCGCTCTACGGATTCCTCCGGGAGCGCGGCCTGCTCGACTCCTCCATTCCCGCCCTCATCCCCTGAGGCACCCCGCCCGCCCGAACCCGCGCGCATAGGTTCGTTGGCTGAGGTCCCCCGACGAAGGAGGGGCCTCGAAGGGCGCACCTCAGGGACCGAGGTCGCCTACGGGTGGTCGTTTCAGAGGCGGGCGGCGAGCTCGGTGGCTTGCTTGATGGCGCGCTTGGCGTCGAGTTCGGCGGCCACGTCCGCGCCGCCGATGACGTGCGGCGTCAGGCCCGCCTCGATCAGATCGTCGGCCAAGCCCCGCACCGACTCCTGGCCGGTACACAAGACGATGGTGTCGGCCTTGATGAGCATCTCGACCGGCTCGGCATCGTCGTGGTCCCGCTGCGTCAGATGCAGTCCCTCATCATCGATGCGCTCGTAGCTCGCGCCACGGATCATCTCGACGCCGGAGTCCTTGAGCGTCTGGCGATGCACCCAACCGGTCGTCTTGCCGAGACCCTTGCCCAGCTCGGACGTCTTGCGCTGCAACAGATAGACCTTGCGCTTCGCCGGGGCCTTCGCCTTCACGCCGAGGCCGCCGCGCGCACCGCCGGCGACCTCCAGTGACGGGTCGACCACGCCCCACCGCTGCATCCAATGCTCCAGCGACTCGTACGGCTCGTGCAGCAGGAACTCAGCGACGTCGAAACCGATGCCGCCCGCACCGAGCACCGCGACCGTCTCGCCGACCGGCACCCCCTCGCCGATCACCTGCGCATAGGTGACGACCTTCGGGTGCTCGACGCCCGGGATCGACGGGACCCGCGGCTCGACACCCGTGGCGATGACCACCTCGTCGAAGCCGGCCAGCGCTTCCGCCGTGGCGCGCGTGTTCAGGTGCAGCGTCACGCCCCGCACCTCGATCATGCGCCGGTAGTAGCGGATCGTCTCCTTGAACTCCTCCTTGCCGGGGACCTGGCTGGCCAGCCGGAACTGGCCGCCGATCTGCGCCGACGCCTCGAACAGCTCGACATCGTGCCCGCGCCCGGCCGCCTCGACCGCCGCCGCCAGGCCCGCCGGCCCCGCACCGACCACCGCGACCCGCTTGACCGTCTTCGTCGGCAGCAGCACCAGCTCGGTCTCGAAGCCCGCCCGCGGGTTGAGCATGCAGCTGGCCCGCTGGTTCTTGAAGGTGTGGTCCAGGCACGCCTGGTTGCAGGCGATGCAGGTGATGATCTCGTCCGCGCGGCCCTCGGCGGCCTTGGTGACGAAGTCCGGGTCGGCCAGCAGCGGACGCGCCATCGAGATCAGGTCGGCCTGCCCGTCGGCCAGGATCTGCTCGGCGACCTCGGGGGTGTTGATGCGGTTCGACGCCATCACCGGCACCCCGACCTCGGCGCGCAGCCGCCCGGTCAGCGGCGCGAAGGCCGCCCGCGGCACCGACGTCACGATGGTCGGGATGCGCGCCTCGTGCCAGCCGATGCCGGTGTTGAAGATGCTGACGCCCGCCTCCTCCAGCAGATGCGCCAGCTCGACGGTCTCCTCCCACGACTGGGCGTTGTCGACCAGGTCGAGCAGGCTCATCCGGTACAAGATGACGAAATCGTCGCCGACCAGTTCGCGCGTGCGCCGCACGACCTCGCGCGGGAACTCCATGCGCTTGCGGGCGCTGCCGCCCCAGCGGTCGGTGCGGTTGTTGGTCCGCGCGGTGAGCATCTGGTTGATGAAGTAGCCCTCCGATCCCATGATCTCGACGCCGTCGTAGCCGGCGCGGCGCGCGAGCCGGGCGGCCTTGGCGAAGTCGGTCGCGGTGTGGTCGACCTCGCGGGTGCTCATCGCGCGCGGCTTGAACGGCGAGATCGGCGACTTCTTCGCCGACGCGCTCTTGACGAACGGGTGGTAGCCGTAGCGGCCGGCGTGCAGGATCTGCATGGCGATCTTGCCGTCGTGCTCGTGTACCGCATCGGTGACGACCCGGTGCCGGTCGGCAATCTTTGTGGAGTTCATGGTGCCGCCGAAGGGCAGCAGCCAGCCGGTGCGGTTGGGCGAGATGCCGCCGGTGATCGACAGCGCCACGCCGCCCTTGGCGCGCTCGGCGAAATAGGCGGCCCACTTCGGCACGTCCTTCGCGCGATCCTCCAGTTTGGAGTGGATCGACCCCATGACGACGCGATTGCGCAGGGTCGTGTGGCCGAGGTCGAGCGGGCTCAGCAGATGGGGGTACTGCACCGAATGGTGGGGGGACATGACGGCTCCGGTGTTAGATAGGGGGGTGATCTCTCAGCGTGCGGCTCGGTTGCTGGTGGTGGCGGGCCTGTTCAACGTGTTCGTGTGGCCGCGGTTCGCCAAGGCGGTGGTCGAGGACGACCGCGCCTGGGCGGGGGAGCACTGGGCGAGCGCGCCGCAGCCCTTCTTCTGGGTTCATGCGGTGCTGATCGTCACGGCGATGACCCTGGGCGTGATCGTGGTGGTCGTCGGGGCGAAGGCTCATCGGGCGGCCCGCCTGTCCTCGCCGAGCGACTGAAGGATCTCGTCGCACCACTCCAGCCCCCCGCGTTCGGCCCGGATGCCGCCGCGCAGCACCAGCCAGGCACCGAGGTGGTCGGCGGGAACGGCCTCGGGGTCGGGGTAGAACCGTGCCGCGCTCGCCTCGTATTCGGCGAGCTGTGCGGCGTGGTCGGCCCGGCGGCGGCGGACGGACGCCACGATGGCGTCACGGTCTCCGAAGGGCAGGGCGCGGAGTTTGACTGCGAAGTCGCTGCGCAGCACCTCTGGGCCGGTCGGCGTGGCCGTGAACGCGGCCAGTTCCGACCGGCCGGCGGCGGTGATCGCGTAGACCTTCTTGTCGGGGCGGCCTTCCTGGGCGACGGCCTCGGAGGTCACCAACTCGTCGGCCTCCATGCGGGCGAGCACCTTGTAGATCTGCTGGTGGCTGGCCTTCCAGAAGTTGCCGATGGAGGCGTCGAAGCGGCGAGCCAGGTCGTAGCCGCTGGCGGACCGCTCCGCCAGCGACACGAGGATCGCATGCTCCAATGCCACGCGAGCACGGTAATACGCATCGCTGCGCATAGGCAACTCGATGCATATAAGGTGAGGCAACCCTCAGCCGAGAGGAGGTCTCGCCAGTCATGATGTTGCGGACGGTTCCCTCGGCGTCGAAACGGGCATAGGGGTGCAGCTCACCGCCGATGCTCGACGAGAACCGACTGGACCGGGAGGATCACCACCAGCGAACGTGAGTCCTCAGCCCTTCGGGCGGGAGAGGAACGCGAGCATGGCCTCGCGGGCCTCGTCGCTGGCGAAGAGGCGGGCCGATTGGGCGGCGACCTGTTCGCCGAGGGCGTCGATGCGAGCAATGATGTCGTGGTTGAGCAGCAGTTTCGTCTCACGGAAACCCTGCGGATAGCCCAGCGTGAGGTCGGCGAGAAGGTCGGCGAGCGCGGTGTCCACCTCCTCGTCGGGCACCGCGCGCGTGACGAGACCGGTGGCGACCGCCTCGGTCGCAGTGAACTTGCGGCCCGTCAGGAACAGGTCGGCGGCGGCGCGCGAACTGAACCGTTCCAGCAGCGTCAGCGAGATGATCGCCGGGGCCACCGCCAGGCGCACCTCGGTCAGCGCGAAGTTCACCGACTCGGCTGCCAGCACGATGTCAGCTGCGCCCACGATGCCCAGCCCCCCGGCGCGCACGGGGCCGCCGAGCACCACGACCACCGGCTTCGGTGCCGTGACGATCTGCCGCTGCAGGCCCACCATGGCCCGCGCGCCCTCAGCCGGATCGGCGGTGGCCGCCTCCGACAGGTCCGCGCCCGAGCAGAACACCCGATGCGCCGAACGCAGCACGATCACCTTCGCCGTGTCGTCGGCGACCGCCGTGTCGAGGTGACCGATCAGCTCGGTGACGAGCTGGCGGCTCAGCGCATTGCGGTTGTGCTCGCTGTCGAGCGTGATCGTCGCAACGCCGTCGGCGAAGTCCAGGTGGACGAGTTCGGTCATGGGATTCCTTGGGGTGGTGGGGTCCCTTCGAGGCTCCTTCGTCGCACCTCAGGGACCGGGGCGCCCGGTCCCTGAGGTGCGAGGAGCGCAGCGACGAGCCTCGAAGGGTCGGTCAGTAGGACTTGGGCAGGCCGAGGGAGAACTGCGCGACGAAGTTGAGCACCATCTCGCGGCTCACCGGGGCGATACGGCCCAGGCGCGTCGCGGCCAACATATCGACAAGTTGATATTCGCGGGCCAGGCCGTTGCCGCCGTGCGTCTGGATGGCCTGATCGACGGCCTTGACCGACACCTCGCCCGCGGCGTACTTGGCGAAGTTCGCGGCCTCGCCCGCGCCCATGTGATCGCCCGCGGCATGCAGGGCCGCCGCCTTCTGCGTCATCAACCGGGCCATCTCGATCTCCATATGGATCTCGGCCAGCGGGTGCGCGATGGCCTGGTGCGCCCCGATCGGCGTGTCCCGGAAGACCTTGCGCTCCTTGGCGTACGCCACCGCCCGCTCCACCGCGAGCCGCGCCGACCCGAGCGCCATCGACGCGCCCATGATGCGCTCGGGGATCAGGCCCGCGAACAGCTGCGCGATGGCGGCGTCCTCGCTGCCGACCAGCGCATCGGCGGGCAGCGCGACATCGTCGAGGAAGAGCGTGAACTGCTTCTCCGGGATCACCAGGCCCATGTCGATCTCGGTCTTGACCAGGCCCGGCGCGTCGGTGGGCACCATGAACAGCGCGGGCTTGAGGTTGCCGGTCTTGGTGTCCTCGGTGCGCGAGACCACGAGGATGTGGCTGGCCTCGTCGACGCCGGAGATGAAGGTCTTGTTGCCCTTGAGCCGCCAGCCGCCGTCCTCGGTGCGGTAGGCCGTGGTGACGATCTTGTGCGAATTCGAGCCGGCGTCGGCCTCGGTGATGCCGAAGGCGTACTTCGCCGTGCCGTCCGCGACGCCCGGCAGCCAGCGCTGCTTCTGCTCGTCGGTGCCGAACTCGGCGATGATCGTGCCGACGATGGCAGGGGAGACGACCATCATCAGCAGCGGTGCCCCGGCGGCGGCCATCTCTTCGAGCACGGCGGCGAGATCGCCCAGCTCACCGCCGCCTCCGCCGTACTCCTCGGGGAGGTTGACCCCGAGGTAGCCGTTCTTGGCGGCGGCGTCCCACAGCTCGGTGGTCTTGCGGCCCTCCCGCGCGGCGGCCAGGAAGTAGTCCGGGCCGAAGGCACGGGTGAACTCGAAGACGGCCTTGCGCAACTCGCGGCGTTCGGGCGATTCGCTGAACGAGTGGGTCATTTCTGGTCCTGTTCTGATTCGATGACGGCGAGCACGGCACCGGATTCGACCTGCTGGCCCGTCGCGACATCGATCTCGGTGATGACGCCGGCCGTCGGCGCGGCCAGCGTGTGCTGCATCTTCATGGCCTCGAGTACGAGCACGGTCTCGCCCTTGGCGACACGCTGCCCGACCTCGACGGCCACGCTGGTGACCGTGGCCGGCATTGGTGCCAGCAGCGAACCCTCGGCGACCACGTCGGCCGGGTCGACGAAGGCCGGTACAGGGATCAGGTCGGCCGCGCCATGCGGGCCGTCGACGTCGACCCACCCCTCGCCGACGTCGACCCGGTACGTCTCGTCGACGCCCTCGACCCGGAGCACGACGCGATGGGGTTCGGCCGACACTACGTCGGCGACCTCGCTGGCCAGTCCGCGGATGGAGCCGGTGTAGACGGCTTCGACTTCTTGCCCGTCGAGGACGTAGTGGCGGGTCCGGGGCTGGCTCGTGACGTTGCGGTAGGCGGTCGGGAAGCGGCCGAGTACGCCCGCAGTCGAGGAGGCGCGCGCCTCGGCGAGCGCTCCCGCCAGCACCAGGCGGTCGCGCTGGGCTTCGGTCAGGCGCGGGGCCGTCCAGGCGTCGATGCGCTCGCCGAGCAGGGCCGTGTGGACGTTTCCGGCGGCGAACTCGTCGTCGGCCAGCACGCCGCGCAGCAGGTCGCGGTTGGTGACGAGGCCGTGCAGGCGGGTGCGGCGCAGTGCGTCATCGAGGACGCGGATCGCCTGATGCCGGTCGGCTCCGTACGCGACGACCTTGGCGATCATCGGATCGTAGAAATGCGACACCACCGAGCCTGATTCGACGGCCGAGTCGACGCGCACGCTGTCGGGCGTCTCGAAGGCCCGCAGCACACCGGTCTGCGGTGACCAGTCGTCGGCCGCGTCCTCGGCGTAGAGACGAACCTCGATCGAGTGGCCCGTCGGGCCGGCCGGCGGCTCGCCCAGCTCACGGCCCTCGGCCACGGCGATCTGCGCGGCGACCAGATCGACCCCGAAGACCGCCTCGGTCACCGGATGCTCCACCTGTAGGCGGGTGTTCATCTCCAAGAAGAACGGCCGGTCGCCGTCGACCAGGAACTCGACCGTGCCCGCGCCGACGTAATCCACGGCCTCGGCCGCATCGCGGGCCGCAGTGTGCAGCACCTCGCGGGTCGCGTCGGACAGGTTCGGTGCGGGTGCCTCCTCGACGACCTTCTGGTGACGCCGCTGGATCGAGCAATCGCGGTCGCCGAGGATCCAGGTCGTGCCGTGGGTGTCGGCCACGACCTGCACCTCGACGTGGCGCGCTGTCGGCAGGTACGGCTCGACGAACACCGTGCCGTCGCCGAAGGCCGACTCGGCCTCGGCCGTGGCGGCCGCCAGTTCGCGCTCCAGGTCCGCAGGCGTCTCCACGACCCGCATGCCCCGGCCGCCGCCGCCGGCGGACGCCTTGACCAGCAACGGGAAGTCACGTGCCTCGGCCTTCGCCGGGTCGACCTCCAGGATCGGCACCCCGGCGGCGGCCATCAGTTCCTTGGCGCGGATTTTGCTCCCCATCGCCTCGATGGACTCTGGCGTCGGACCGATCCATGTCAGGCCCGCCTCGGCCACCTGCCGCGCGAAGTCGGCGTTCTCCGACAGGAAGCCGTAGCCCGGGTGGATGGCGTCGGCACCCGCGGCCTTCGCGGCGGCGATGACGAGGTCACCGCGCAGGTACGTCTCGGCGGCGGTGTTGCCCGGCAACGGCACCGCGATGTCGGCCTCTTGCACGAACGGCGCGTCCGCATCGGCATCGGAGTGGACCGCGACCGTGCGGATGCCGAGGTCGCGGCAGGTGCGGAAGACGCGCCGAGCGATCTCCCCCCGGTTCGCCACCAGTACAGATCGAATCATCGGGCAGTCCTTTCGACGGCAAAGGTGGCGGGTCCCTTCGGGGTGGGGGTACCTCCCGCTTGCGGGGGACCTTCGTCGCACCTCAGGGACCGGCTGGTTTCGGTCCCTGAGGTGCGGAGGGCGCTCTGCGCCCGAAGCCTCGAAGGGACCTGATCGGGAGCCGCGCGCCTCATCGGAACACTCCGTACGCTCGGGCACCCTCGACGGGCACGTTGTGGATCACCGACAGGCAGATGCCCAGGATCGTGCGGGTGTCGCGCGGATCGATGACCCCGTCGTCGTACCCCATGCCGGAGGTGAAGTACGCCAGCGACTGCTGCTCGATCATGTCTTTGACCATGTCGCGGATCGGCGCGAAGCCCTCGGCGTCGAACACCTCGCCCTTGGACTGCGCCGACTCGCGCGCGACGATCTCCATGACGCCCGCCAACTGCTCCGGCCCCATGACCGACGACTTGGCACCGGTCCAGCTGAACATGAAGCGCGGGTCGTAGGCGCGGCCGCTCATGCCGTAGTTGCCGGCACCGTACGAGCCGCCCATGACGATCGACAGGTGCGGCACCTTCGAGTTCGAGACCGCGTTGATCATCTGCGCGCCGTGCCGGATGATCCCCTTCTGCTCGTACTCCGCACCGACCATGTAGCCCGTCGTGTTGTGCAGGAACAGGATCGGGGTGTCGATCTGGTTACACAACTGGATGAACTGCATGCCCTTCTGTGCCTCCTCGTTGAAGAGGACACCCTGGGCGTTGGCCACGACGCCGATCGGATAGCCGTGCAACTGCGCGAAGCCGGTCACGAGCGACGGGCCGTACAGCGGCTTGAACTCGTCGAACTCGCTGGCGTCGACGATGCGCGCCAGCACCTCGCGGGGGTCGAAGGGAACCTTGAGGTCCGACGGCACGATGCCGAGCAGTTCCTCGGCGTCGAAGACCGGCTCGGCGTAGTCGGCCTGCGGCTCCTCGCCGCGCTTGCGCCAGTTGAGCCGCCGCACGATCTGCCGGCCTAAACGGATGGCATCGCGTTCATCCTGAGCGAGGTAATCGGCCAGACCCGATTGACGGGCGTGCATTTCCGCGCCGCCCAGCGACTCGTCGTCGGACTCCTCGCCTGTGGCCATCTTGACCAGCGGCGGACCCGCGAGGAACACCTTCGCGCGTTCCTTGACCATGACGATGTAGTCGCTCATGCCCGGAATGTAGGCACCGCCGGCGGTCGAGTTGCCGAAGACCAGCGCAATCGTGGGCACGCGCGCCGCCGACGCCCGCGTGATGTCGCGGAAGGTCTTGCCTGCGGGGATGAAGATGTCCTTCTGCGTGGGAAGGTCCGCACCGCCGGACTCGACCAGGTTGATCGTCGGTAACCGGTTCTCGGCGGCGATCTGCGCGGCGCGGAAGGCCTTCTTGACGCCGACGGGGTTGATCGAACCGCCCTTGACCGTGGGGTCGGAGGCGATAATCATGCACTCGACGCCCTCGACGATGCCGATGCCGGTGACCATCGAGCCGCCGACGGCGAAGTCGGTGCCCCATCCGGCGAGCGCGCCGAGCTCTAGGAACGGGGTGTCGGGGTCGAGCAACAGCTCGATGCGCTCGCGGGCAAGCAGTTTGCCGCGGTCACGGTGGCGTTGGACGTACTTCTCGCCACCACCGCCGAGTGGCGTGGCGAGCTGTTCGGCCAGGTCGGCGACCTTCTCGAGCGCGGCCTCGCGGTTGGCGACGAACGTCGGCGACGACGGGTCGATCATGGTCTTCATCGTTGGCTCCTCACAGGCCCATGAGCTTGGCGGCGAGGTCGCGCATGACCTCGTTGGCACCGCCGCCGATGCCGAGGATGCGCACGTCGCGGTAGTGCCGCTCGACCTCGGTCTCGCGCATGTAGCCCATGCCGCCGAAGATCTGTACGGCCTCGGTCGCGACGTATTCGGCACAGGCGACAGCCTGGTCCTTGGCGATCACAGCGTCGAGGATCATCGACGTGTCGGACTTCGACGCGGTGACCGAGCGCTCGACAGCGGCGCGAGTCAGGGCGCGGGCCGCCGCAGTGCGGGCGTGCATGTCGACGAGCTTGTGCCGGATGACCTGGCGCGTCGACAGCGGCTTGCCGAAGGTGTCGCGCTCCTTGGCGTACTCGGTCGCCAGGTCGAGGCAGCGCTGCGCGGTCGCGTAGCCGCAGATGGCGAGCCAGAGCCGCTCGCTGACGAATTGCTGTGCGATCTGGTAAAAGCCGGTGTTCTCCTCCCCGACGAGGTTCTCGGCGGGGACCCGCACGTCGTCGAAGGAGAGTTCGGCGGTATCGGAACAGTGCCAGCCCATTTTGCGCAGGCTGCGGCTGACGGTGAATCCGGGCGTGTCCTTGTCGATGACGAGCAGGCTCACGCCGCCGTGACCCTCGCCACCGGTACGCACCGCAGTGGTAACGAAGTCGGCCCGGACCCCGGACGTGATGAAGATCTTCGAGCCGTTGACGACGTAGTGATCGCCGTCGCGCACTGCGCGGGTGCGGATGCCGGCCACGTCGGAGCCGCCACCGGGTTCGGTGATGGCCAGCGAGCCGATCAGGTCGCCGGCCAGTGTCGGGCGGACGTAGCGGTCGATCAGGTCGGCGTTGCCGGAATCGACGATGTGCGGCAGGGCGATGCCGTGGGTGAACAGGCTGGCCTGCACGCCACCCGACCCGCCGCCGAGGAGAGTCGCCTCGGTCGCGATGGCGACGTCGATCGTATCGCCGCCGACCCCGCCGACTTCCTCGGGGAAGCCGATCGCGAGGAAGCCCGCGTCGGCGGTCTGCTTGTGCAGCTCGCGCGGCAGGAGGCCGTCGTCCTCCCACTGGGGAAGGTGCGGAGCGATCTCGGTCTGCGTGAAGGCGGTGACGGCTTGCCGCAGTGCCAGTCGCTCGGGGGTGTTCCAGGGGTTCATTTCTGCTCCAGAAGTTCGGCGGGGATTCGGGCGACGCGGGCGCGCAGCCACTCACCGACGGCCTTGGCCTGAGGATCGAGACGGGTCGATGACGCGACACCTTCCCCGAGCAGGCCGTACATGATGATGTTGATTCCGGCGAGGTTGGGTAGCGGATACACCTCGACGTCGAGGCCAGTGGCCTCCGGCAGCAGTTCACGCACCCGGTCGGGCGTCAACTCGGCGGCCAGCCACGCGAACGCCTCGGCCCTCCGGGCATGGCCGGCCGGCACCCACACCCCGATGTTGGCGTTGCCGCCCTTGTCCCCTGACCGCGCGTGCACCAGCTCCCCCAGCGGAACCGCCCGGGTCTCCGCCCGCTCCCCCAGATTTGCTGCCGTATCCACCGTTTCGCTGGACTCATTCGGTGGACCGGGCGGCACATCGGGCGGGAAGGGGGCCACGTTCGGCGGGGGAGCGATGTCGATGCGGGAGCCGTCGGGGAGAACCACGGTGTGCGATACCTCGGCCTGCGGCAGGTAGTCGGCGCGGTAGACGCCGTAGGGCTTGCCCGGCTCGGGCATCGACATCATGTAGAAGCCCGGATACGACGCGAGCGCGATCTGAACCGCCGCGTCGCTGAAGTTCCGCCCCACCGGCTCGGCTTGGGTGCTGCGTACATGGCAGTGCAGGACCGACGTGCCGTGCGCCTGTGTCTGCGGATCGGCGACGGCGGTGTCCTCGAACTGCCACTCGACCTCGTCCGGCGGATTGAGCGCCAGCGCGGACTCCATCTGCGCTCGCGCCCACGCCGCCTTCGCTTCGATGTCGAGGCCGGTCAGGTAGAACGAGGCCTTGTTGCGGAATCCACTGAAGAAGTTGAGGCAGACCTTCGTGTCGACCGGCGGAGTGGAGCCGCGCACGCCGCTGATGCGCACCCGGTCCCCGGCTTCCTGGGTCAGTTCGATGGTGTCGAGGTGCGTCACGACATCGGGGTTGGCGTACACGGTGCTCTGGATCTCGTACACGAGTTGGGCGGTCACCGTGTCGACCGTGACCGCGCCGCCGTGACCTGCGTGCTTGGTGATGACGCAGGAGCCGTCGGCGTCGATTTCTGCGATGGGGAAGCCGAGCGGAGTGCCGAGGTCGAGGAGGCCCCTTTCGCTCAGGTCCGCGAATCCGCTGAAATTGCCGCCGGTGGCCTGGGTGCCGCACTCGATGACGTGACCGGCGACGACGGCCCCGGCGAGTGCGTCGAGGTCGTCGCGGCCCCAGCCGTGGGCGTGGATCGCCGGCCCGACGACGACCGAGGCGTCGGTGACGCGCCCGGTCACGACGATGTCGGCTCCGGCGTCCAGGGCGGCGGCGATGCCGAAAGCGCCGAGGTAGGCATTGGCGGTCAACGCGCCCGTGAAGCGGCTGCGGACGTCGTCGCCTTCGACATGGGCGACGGCGACGTCGATGCCCTGTTCGGCAGCGACCTCGCGAAGTTTGCCGGCCAGGCCCGCCGGGTTCAGACCCCCGGCGTTGGTCACGATCCGCACGCCCTTGTCCTTGGCCAGGGCGAGACAGTCGGCGACCTGGCGGACGAAGGTGCGCGCGTATCCGAGGTTCGGGTCTTTGAGTTGCTGCCCGCCGAGGATGAGCATGGTCAGCTCAGCGAGGTAGTCGCCGGTCAGGTAGTCGAGGTCGCCGCCCTCCAGCATCTCCCGCATCGCGGAGGGCCGGTCGCCGAGGTAGCCCGAGCAGTTGCCGATCCGAATCGTCACCCTGGCATGGTGCCCGCTGAAGAACAAACAGTCAACCTTGCTTGTTTTCGGACGGCCTCGGGTTCCTCGGGCAACTGCGGCGGATTTGGCCCGGAATGGGGCGTCGCGTAGGCTGGACGGGTTGCCCGTCGGGCGGCACCTCCTGCCACGGATGGTCCGTGGCCGTTCAGACCGAAGGAGGACGCACGTGTCGTTGCGTCATTACGAAGTCATGGTCATCCTCGACCCGAGCCTCGACGAGCGCACGGTCGCTCCGAGCCTCGACACCTACCTCAACGTGATCCGCTCCGAGGGCGGCAGCGTCGAGAACGTCGACGTGTGGGGCAAGCGCCGCCTCGCCTACGAGATCGGCAAGCTTTCCGAGGGCATCTACGCCGTGCTCGACCTGCAGGCCACCCCGGCCGCCGTCGCCGAACTCGACCGTCAGCTGGGCCTCAACGAGTCCGTCGTCCGCACGAAGGTCCAGCGGGCCGACGCTGCGTGATCGCCGGCCCGCGCCGACCGCACTGTGGAAAACATGCTTCGCATGTCGGACCGGTGCTGTTGACTCGGGCATGACGACCCCTCGAAGGAAGTAGGCACTCTCATGGCAGGCGAAACCACCATCACGCTGGTCGGCAATCTGACCCGCGACCCGGAACTGCGCTTCACCCCTGCGGGTGCGGCCGTCGCCGACTTCACGGTCGCCTCGACGGCACGCACCTTCGACCGGCAGACCGGTGAGTGGAAGGACGGCGACACGCTGTTCATCCGCTGCTCGGCTTGGCGCCAGCTCGCCGAGAACGTCGCCGGTTCGCTCACGAAGGGCACGCGGGTCATCGTGACCGGCGCGCTCAAGGTGCGCGAGTACGAGCGTCAGGACGGCGGACGCGGCACCAGCGTCGAGATGACCGTCGACGAGGTCGGCCCCTCGCTGCGCAACGCCACCGTCCAGGTGCAGCGCATGTCCCGAGGTGTCGGCAACGGTGGCGGCGGTTTCGGCGGTGGCGCTCCGGCGGCCCCCGCCGGCGGTAACGACCCGTGGGGCGGCGGCCAGTCGTCGGCTCCCGCAGGCGGCGGTGCCGCGCAGGCCAGCGACCCCTGGGGAGGCGGCGGCTCTGCCGAGCCGCCGTTCTGATCCCCCTTTACACCCTTTCTCGTACGAAACAGGAGCATCATGGCTAAGCCCGTTGTCCGGAAGCCGAAGAAGAAGAGCAACCCGCTCTCGGCCGCCGGCGTCACCACGATCGACTACAAGGACACTGCGCTGCTGCGCAAGTTCATCTCCGACCGCGGCAAGATCCGCGCTCGCCGCGTCACCGGCGTCTCCGTCCAGGAGCAGCGCCAGATCGCCAAGGCGATCAAGAACGCGCGCGAGATGGCGCTGCTGCCCTACACCTCCAGCGGTCGCTGAGAAGGAGAATCTGATGAAGCTCATCCTCACTCACGAGGTCAGCAACCTCGGTGCCCCCGGCGACATCGTCGAGGTCAAGGACGGCTACGGCCGCAACTTCCTGCTGCCGCGTAACTTCGCGATCCGCTGGAGCAAGGGCGCGGCCAAGCAGGTCGAGTCGATCAAGGCCGCCCGCGCCGCCCGCGCGATCCACGACCTCGACGACGCCAAGGCCCTGGCCGGCAAGCTCGAGGCCGCGCCGATCAACGTGCCGGTGCGCGCCGGTGAGGGCGGCCGCCTCTTCGGTGCCGTCACGGTCGCCGACATCGCCGCCGCGCTGGAGGAGGCCGCCGGTGCGGTCGACAAGCGCCGTATCGAGGTCGGCAACCCGATCAAGTCCCTCGGTGCTCACACCGTGAGCGTGCGCGTTCACCCCGAGGTCACGGCCTCGGTCAAGCTGAACGTGGTCGCCTCGAAATAAGAGGTTGTGCGGGTAGGACTCGCTGGCTGAGGTGCGTAGGCCGCTTGCGGCCGGAGTGGGGCACCTCCCGCTTGCGGGGGACAATGACCGGCCACTCGAAGGCCCGGATCGCTGCGGCGATCCGGGCCTTTGCCGTGTCTGGCCGGGCCACAGGTTGAGATGACGGTCACAGGCCGTAGCCAACCGGCGTTCTGTGCGTTTGTATGAAACGGGGGCTGAGCATTGCCTTACCTACATCATGTCCGCACCGTGTGCGTCCGAGGAGTCCGTCGTGTCAGAGCAGAGCGCCGTTGCCGGTGACCCCATTGTCGTCGCCGAGCACCTGCACAAGACCTTCACCGGTCCTGCGGGTGAGCCGGTCGTGGCGCTCGACGACGTCTCCCTGCAGGTAGGGGGGGGCGAGATGGCCGTCGTCATGGGTCCGTCCGGTGCCGGCAAGTCGACCCTGCTGCAGGTGCTCGCGGGCCTGGATCGCCCTGATTCGGGCACGGTCCGCATCGGCGGCGACGACATCACCCGCTGGGGCGACCGCCGCCTGGCCCAGTTGCGCCGCCGCCGCCTCGGCTTCGTCTTCCAGTCCTTCAACCTCGTCGACAGCCTCACCGCGCGCGAGAACATCGCGCTGCCGGTCGAGATCGACGGCGATCACGTCGATACCGACCGGCTGGAGGCCCTGGCCGACTCCCTCGGCATCGTCGACCGTCTCGACCACCTGCCCGGCCAGCTGTCCGGCGGCCAGCAGCAGCGCGTCGCCGTGGCGCGGGCGCTGTTCGCCGATCCGGACGTCGTCTTCGCCGACGAGCCGACTGGTGCCCTCGACGAGGAATCCGCGCAACATCTCACCGAGATTCTGCTCCAGGTCGCGCACGACCACGGCCATGCCGTCGTCGCGGTCAGCCACGATCCGAACCTGGCCGCCCGAGGTGACGCCGTGTACCGGCTCGCCGCCGGCCGGCTCGACCGAGTTGCCGTCGCGGCAGCCCTCTGACGTCATGGCCGCACGCAACGCACTGCGCACGATGAGCGGCCTGCGCCGCCTCGCCGTCGCCGAGGGACGCCGTCGCCCAGGCCGCATCGTCGTCACCGTCCTCACGGTCGCCCTCGGTGCGGGCACCCTGACGACCGCCCTCATCCTCGGCGACAGCGCCGAGTCGGCGATCAACGACGGTGCCGCCGTCGAGATGCAGAACGTCGATATCGTGATGCGTTCGGAGATCGCTGCGGCCCGCGAGAGCGCGCAGACCCTGCTCGGCGCGGCCTCGACCGACATCACCCCCGACCAGGTGAACGCCGTCGGCCAGGTCCCGCAGGTGCAGAGCGTCGGCACCCTCGTCCGTGCCTCGGCCGTCGCCCGCACCGGCGACATCAACCGGGGTATCAGCATCGAGTCGCTGGCCAGCGTGCCCACATTCCAGTGGCAGCGCTGGGCTGCGGGCCGCCCGCCGGCCAAGAGCACCGAGATCGCCCTGACGCAGCACACCCTCGACGAGATGCGCATCGGTATGGGCGATCAGGTCCAGATCGGCCACCCCGGCGTCGGCTACGCCAACTTCACCGTGGTCGGCATTATCGATACCCGCGGTTCGCTCAGCCGCCAGAGTTCCGCCTACGGCATCGTTACCGAGACGGTCGCGCGGTCGCTGGCCGGTATCGAGGGTGTCAACACGCTGCTGGTCGATGTGCGCGACGGCGGCGACGTCGGCAAGGCCATCGACGGCATATACGCAGTCGCCCCGGTCGGTTGGGCGCAGAGCACCGCCGATCTCGTCGACAACGCCATGAGTTTCCAGGGCGGCCGGGTCAAGGCGCTCGGTACCGTCGTCGCCGTACTCGCGGCCGTCTCCTGCCTGGTCGCGGCGATCACCTCGGCCACCACCACGGCCGCAGGCCTGGCCACACGCCGCCGCACCTGGGCGCTGGCCCGCTGCATCGGTGCCGGCCGCGGCCATGTGGCGGGGCTGGTGGCCGCCGAGGCGTTCGTCCTGGCCGCCGTCGGCGCGCTGGTCGGCGTGTTCGGCGGCCTGCTCGCCTCCCGCCTGGCGCTGCCGGTCGTCGGGCTGATCCCCGGCCTGCCCGAACTGCAGAGTTCCTCGTTCACGGTGAACCCGTCGTCGCTGATCGTCCCGGTGCTCGTCGCGGTCGGCCTGGCGCTGGCCGGCGCGGTGGTGCCGGCGGTGCTCGCGGCCCGCATCGCCCCGTCGATGGCCCTGCGCTCGATGCCGCCGGGCCGGCGCCGCTCGGGCGCGCTGGCGCTCGTGGCGGCCGTGGTGCTGACTGCCCTCGGTGCTGTCGCCGCCTTCGTCGGTGCCGAGGATGCCTCGGTGCCGGTCGTCCTCGCGGGCGTCGCCGTCATCGTCCTCGCGGCCGGCGCGTTGCTCTCGCCTCTGCTCAAGGTCGGTGCCGGCGCGCTGGCTTCCGTCCTGAAGTCCGCGCCGGTCAAGCTCGGCCTGCGCGATGTCGTGCAGCGACCGCGCGCCGCAGCCATCGAGGGCGTTGCCGTGGCCCTGGCGGTCGGCATGATCGCGATGTCGTGGGTGGCGCTCGCGTCGGTGCAGGAGACCACCTCGGCCCGTCTGTCGAAATCGCCGCTGCCCGATCTGACCATCGGCGCCCCCGAAGGCTCCGGCGTCATCGAGAAGTCCACCCTCAAAGACCTGCGCAAGATCGACGGCGTCGCCGAGGCCGTCGGCCTGGAGTTCGGCGTCGACGTGACGGTCGAGGGCGAAGGCGAGCGCAGCCACGTATCGCTGGCCACCGGCACTGTGGCCGTCGACCCGCACGAGCTCGACGCAGTGCTGCCGGACGGCTTCCCGGTCAGCGAACTCCGCGACGACACCGTGTACCTGCCGACCGTGGCCTTCCCGCCGTTCCCGGACGGTACGCGGGTCACGCTGAGCGGTCCGGACGGACAGGTCGGCGACCTCGCGGTCCAGTACGTCAAGGGCCTCGAACTGCCCGCCGTCGTCAGCTCGGCGACCCTGTCGAAGGTCACCGGCGAGCGCGAGACGCGGGTCATCTGGCTGGCGCTCGATTCCGGAGTGGACCGGGTGCTCGTCGCCGACGAGATCACCGGCGTCGCCATCCTCGCCGGCCAGCTGCCGGTCTCCGGCCCCGTCATCACCGACATCAAGATCACCGAGGCGCTGAGCACCGCCCGCTCGGCGGCTGTGGCGATCCTCGCGGTCGCGGCGCTCGTGGCCGCCATCGGCGCGGCCGTCACCGCCTCGCTGTCGGTCGCCGACCGGGCGCGCGAACACGCGATGCTGCGCGCCATCGGCCTGCCGCGCACCGCGCTCGGCCGCCTGCTGGCCAGCCGCGTGCTGTTCATTGCCGCGACCTCGGCGCTGGTCGGCCTGGTGGCCGGCGCGCTCGCGGGCATCGCGGCCAGCCGCATCATCGCGGTCGGACTCGGGTTGGACCCGAAGACCGACCCGGCGCTGCTCCCTGTCTTGGTGATCGGTGCGATCACCGTGCTTCTCGTGCGTTCTGCGGCGCTGTTGCCGATGGAACGCGCCTCGTATGTTCGGCCCGCCCGTGCTCTGGCGCGGGCATGAGGAGGATCTGATGAACAAACCAGCCGCTGTCGCCGCCGTCGCCCTGACGGCCCTGAGCCTCGGACCGGGCATCGCCTCGGCCTCGGCCGCCGAGGAAGACTTCATTTCCGGCGGTTTCACCTGTGGGAACTCGACCATCGACGTGGCCGTGGCGCTTCCGGCGGTGCCGACGTCGGTCTCGCCGGGCGAGACCGTCGACCTCGACGGCACCATGCGGGTCACCTTCGTTCCCGACGCGCTCACGGGCCTGACCGCGTCGACCGTCCAGATCGTCTCCTCGACGTTCTTCGTCGAGTCGCACCTAGGGTCGTCGACGGAAGCGTTGAAGCCTTCCGAGATCGTCGGTGACGTGGCAGCAGTCACTCGGCCCGACCCCGTGACGGGTCAGGCACCGGTCGTTGTCGAAGCGCCGCTCGATCTACCGGCGTTCACCGTTGCGAGCACCGCAAGCGGCGTGATCGAGTTGACGTTGCCGTCCGATCCAGAGGTGTCCTTCGACGTCACCTTGCGCACCAACGGGGTGGTGCAGGAGTCCACGCTGACCTGTGCTGCGGATGACACCACGCAGGTCAGCGTGGCGGCGATCCCGATCGTGCCCGTCCCGGCGTTGGCCATCGCTAGCAGTTCGACGAGTGAGGACGTTGCCGAGGTGGACTCGGCGCTCGCCTCGGCCGACGCCGCCCTCTCCGGTGCTTCGTCGACGTCCGGGTCGCTGCTCGGCCCCTCCCTCGCGGCTGCTCCGGTCACTGAGGCCGTCGAGGCATCGGGCAGTTCGGTGTCGAAACTCTTCCCGGGTGTTCCCGCGCAGACACGCCTGGCAGGCATCCTCATCCCCGGCTGGCTCATCGTGCTGGCCGTCGCGATGATCCCGCTGGGGATCGTCGCTTATTCCCTCATGTTGCGCCAGCGGATCGCGCTCGCGCAGGCTTTGGCAAGGAGTGCATCGTGAAACGAACCGTCCCGACTCGTGGCCTGGCTGTCGGTGCGGCTGGTCTCTTGCTTGCGGCATCGGCCTTTGCACCGGCGACGGCCGCCGAACGCACCGCTGCGGCCACCGCACGCTACGACTGCGCCCTGAAGTTCGACGGCCAGGACGACACAGCTGCGGCTGGCCAGAAATACGCCGACGAGTCGGCTATGACCATGCAACTCCAGGTGCCGACCGTGGTCTCGCCGGGCCAGGTCGTCTCGCTGCGCGGTACGGCTGCCCTGCAACTCTCCGAGGAGATGGACATGGCCGAGGGGTACCTGTCCACCGTGGAGGGGTACTCCGACACGCTCTCGGTCGCCGTCACGGTCAACGGCAAGACCTTCACGCACCGGGCGAACCGCTGGCAGACCGGCAAGACGGCGCTCAAGTCGCCGTTCGTCGTCAAGGGCGGGGTGACCTTCCCGACCTTCACCGTCCCGGCGAACGCTGTCGGCAGCATCAAGATCGCCCTGCCGCAGAACAACGTGGTCGACACCCCGCTGTACCCGGAGTACTCCGATGTCAAGACGGTCGCCTTCACCGCTCGGGCGACCGCTTCGGGGTCCATGGGCACGTACAACTACGACGTCGCCTGCTACCAGCCGACGCCCACCGCTGGTGTCATTGCCGAGATCCCGGTGGCGTCGGCCGGATCGGCGGCGACGGGTAACTCGGGTAAGAGTAGTTCGGGAGGATCGGGCAGCACCGGTTCTGGTTCGGCGGCCGCGTCGGGCAGCGCGAGCGATCCGCTGGCGGACCCGTTCGCTGCTGCGTTGACCGAGGGCGATGACGTGCTGAGTGCCGACGAGCAGGCCGCTGCGCAGCAGACGGCGCAGCAGAATGCCGTGCAGGGCGTCTACATGCCCGCATGGGCGCTGATCCTCCTGGGTGCTGTCGCCACCGGCGCAGCCTGCGGATACGCGCTGCTGACGCGCTACCGCCTCGGCATCCTCCGCGCCGCGCTCGACGAGTGATCCGTGTGACCCCGCGACCGCAGGCGGAGGCCGGTGCGGAAAGATCGGCCGAATGAACTACGGCAGGCCCCATGCATCCTTGGCTGCGGCGCTCGCCGTGCTGGTGATGCTGCCTGCGTGCGTCGGCGGTGACGACGACGTGTTCACCGCCGAGCGGGCGGATGTACGCGACGGAGGCACCCTGCACCTGGCGCTGGAGGCGATGCCGTCGACGTTCAATCCGTGGGCGGCACCAGTCGGCGACACCATTGACACGGTGCTGGAGCCGACCCACGGCAGCGCGGTGGCGCTGGCCGACGACGGCTCGTGGACGGTCGACGAACGGTATGCCTCGGCGGTCGAGGTGCAGTCAGCCGACCCGCTCGTCGTGGCCGTCACGCTCAATCCCGAGGCCGTGTGGTCCGACGGCAGTTCCATCGACGCCGCCGATATGCAGGCGTTCGCCGCCGCGCAGGTCGGTGCCGCCGGGCAGGTACCGGCGCACGACGCACGGTGGTCGTCCGTCGCCGGGGTCGATCCAGGTGCCGACGAGTGGTCCTACACCGTCCGGTTCACCGTGCCGACGCCCGACTGGCCCGCGCTGATCTATCCCGGCCTGCCCGCCGAGGCGACGACGGCCGATGCCTACAACGGATTCACCGACGCCGCGCCGCCGGCCAACGGGCCGTTCGTCGTCGCCGAGATCGACCGGGCCGCCGGCCGGGTGCGGCTGGCCCGCAACCCGCAGTGGTGGGGTCCCCAGCCCGCCCTCAGCGCCATCGAGTACCGGGTGATCGACCCGGCCGCGCAGGCCGAGGCGTTCGCCGACGGCGACCTGGACGCCCTGGAGATCGCCCCCGCTGGCATCGACGATGCCACCGACAACGGCGCGAAGGTGTCGGTGGCCCCCGGCAACGAGTGGAGCCAGCTCACCATGAACGCCGCCCGCGGGCCGCTGGCCTCCTCGGTGGTGCGGCAGGCGGTCGCCCTGGCCGTCGACCGGGGATCGGTGGTGAAGGCGGCCGGCTCCAAGGCCGAGACCGCCGGGAGCCTGGTCAGGGTGCCCGGCCAGGACGGCTACACCGACACCGCAGGCGAGGTGCTGCACCGCGACACCGAGCAGGCGCGTAGCCTGCTGGTCTCGGCCGGCTACGTCGAGTCCGGCGACGGGTGGACGGGTGCCGACGGTGCCCCCCTGACGCTGCGGCTGCCGGTTCCCGAGGGCAACGCCTCGGCGAAGACGCGGGCCGACTCCATCGCCGGGGACCTGGCCGAGATCGGCATTCAGGTGACGGTCGAGCCGCGTCCGGCGGCGGCGTTCTTCACCGAGGTCGTCGTGCCGCTGGACTTCGACCTGGTGACCTTCTTGTGGTCGGCCGACCCGTTCGACACGACCGGGGCCGTGGCGCGCGTGCAGCCGGTCGACAGCCCGCTCAACTTCACCGGCTTAGCCGACCCGGCGGTCGCTGCGGCAGCTCAGGCGCTGGTTCGCGCGAGCACCGACCCGACGGCGTTCGCGGCCGCAGCCGTCGCCTTCGACACTGCGGTGTTGAACACCTTCGTCGTCGTTCCGCTGGCGGTCGAACCGCGGGCGCTGATGCTGGGCGACGATGTGGTCAACCTTGTTGCGCGGCGCTTCGGATCACCCGACTGGACCACTGTCGGCTTCCGCGCCTGATCGGGGCTGGCGGGGTCATTTCGAGACTCGGGCGCGGAGTGCCCTCGCACCTCAATGACCGAGTGGAGCGGGAGCCGGATCCCCCGAAAAGTCCCCGTCCGGCGTGTCGTATCGACATGTCTATCAACGGGTGAAGGCTGGGGTGAATATTTTTTCTTTCCACATAAGGGGACCGAGTTTGCGCAGGTCAGAAGGTGCTCGATCAACAATCCACAGTGGTTATCCCCATGTTGTTCCCTTGTCTATGCACCGAACGCTCGGCGATTCGCACAGGCGATGCACGGTTATACACAGGGCCTAGGGATAACGGTTGCGCAGCCTCTCGACCCAGGCACTCGCGCCGCCTAGTGTGGGCGCTCGTGCCGTCGTTTGTGTCGGTGCCGGCCTCTAGCCTGAACGGCGTCCGGCCCGGTGCGAGGAGAAGGGAACCTGCCGCGTGAGTATCACCGAGATGTACCCTGCCGATTCGGTCGATGAGGTCGCCGGCGGGCCGGGCCGCGTGCCGCCGCAGGACATCGCCGCCGAGCAGAGCGTCCTCGGTGCCATGCTGCTCAGCAAGAACGCCATCGACCCGGCGACCGACCTCGTTCAGGCTCGCGACTTCTACCGGCCGGTTCACGAGCAGATCTTCGAGGTCATCGTCGACCTGCACGGCCGCGGGGAGCCGGCCGACGCGATCACGGTGGCCGCCGAGTTGCAGCGCCGCGGTGACCTGGTGCGTATCGGTGGCGCGCCCTATTTGCACACCCTCGTCGCGGGTGTCCCCACCGCCGCGAGCGTCAACTACTACGCCGAGATCGTCCACGAGAAGGCGGTGTTGCGCCGCTTGGTCGAGGTCGGCACCCGCATCCAGCAGATCGGCTACGAGCAGACCGGCGAGATCGCCGAGCTGGTCGACCAGGCGCAGGCGGCCGTCCACGACATCGACAGCGGCCGGGCCGACGACGACTACAAGTCGATGGCGCAGCTCATGCCCGACGCCATCCAGGAGATCGAGGACATCGCCTCGCGCGACGGCGAGATGGCCGGCATCGAGTCCGGCTTCCCCGATCTCGACACCTACACCACGGGCTTTCGCCCCGGCCAGATGATCGTCGTCGCCGCGCGTCCCGGTGTCGGCAAGTCGACCATCGGGCTGGACTTCGTGCGGGCGGCGGCCATTCGCGGTAATACCCCGTGCGCGATCTTCTCGCTGGAGATGACGGCCGCCGAGATCGCGATGCGCCTGTTGTCGGCCGAGGCGAAGGTGTCCATCGGTCACATGCGCGGCGGTACGGTCAACAAGTTCGACTGGGACGCCATCAGCCGCACGATGCCGAGCGTTATGGGCGCCCCCATCGTCATCGACGACTCGCCCAATATGACGATGCCGCAGATCCGGTCCAAGGCGCGCCGCATCCAGAAGGATCACGGCCTGGGCTTCGTCGTCATCGACTACTTGCAGCTGATGACTTCGGGCAAGCGGGTCGAGAACCGCCAGGTCGAGGTCTCGGAGTTCAGCCGGCAGATCAAGCTGCTGGCCAAGGAGCTGGAGGTGCCCATCGTGGCCATCAGCCAGCTGAACCGTGGTTCGGAGCAGCGCACCGACAAGACCCCGCAGCTGTCGGACCTGCGCGAGTCCGGTTCCATCGAGCAGGACGCCGACATGGTCATGCTGCTGCACCGGCCCGATATGCACGGCAGCGGCGAGTCCGACCGTCCCGGCGAGGCCGACATCATCGTGGCCAAGAACCGCTCCGGCCCGGCCGGTGTCAAGGTTGCGGTCACCTTTCAGGGGCACTACTCGCGCTTCACGCCGATGGCGCGCGACGTCGAGACCCCGCCCCCCGGCGGCGCAGCCGCCGGCGATTTCTTCTGACCACCGCAGCAGGCCCCTGAGGTGCGACGAGGAACGAGTCCCCAAGAACTCCGCTGCGCTCCGTTCAGGGAGGTGCCCCCAGGCTCGAAGGGATCCGCCGCAGTAGGCGCACCCTTCGAGGCTCGGCCGCGAACGGCCTCGCACCTCGGGGACCGGCCGACGGCACGAATAAACCAGCGGTTCGCTAGAATCATGTACATGACGACGCTGCCCTTGGCCGAGGCGCGAGCCAACCTGTCCAGGCTCATCGAGTCGGCGGTCACGACCCACGAGCGCTTCGATGTCACGCGCAACGGAGACCGCGTGGCGGTGCTGCTCGCGGCAGACGATTTCGACTCCCTGCTGGAGACCGTCGACATCCTGAGCCGCCCCGAGGAGATCGAGGCCATCCGGGCCGGACTGGACGATCTGCGGACGGGACATATGTCGAGCGAGGACGAGGTCAGGCTGGCGCTCGTGGCGCGAGGTGCGTTGACGGAGTGAGGGACCGTTTTGAGATCGTCTTCACACGCGGCGCTCGGCGGGCGTTGGAGGCCGAGCTTCCCGAATCGGTGGCCGCCGCAGTCTTCACTTTCATCACCGGGGCACTGCGGGACAACCCGCACCGGGTCGGCAAGCCACTGCGCGAGCCGTTGAACCCCTTGTACGCGGCCCGGCGCGGAGATTACCGCGTGATCTATCGGATCCAGGAACAACGCCTGGTGATCGAGGTCGTCTCTATCCGACATCGCCGGGACGCCTACCGCAGGTAATGCCGGTGCGCCGGCAGGGGTCGAGAAGTCGGCGCCGAGCTAAGAGGTTGTGCGGATAGGCGGAACCCGGTCATTGAGGTGCGCCCTTCGAGGCTGGGGGCACCTCCCTGAACGGAGCGCAGCGGAGTTCTTGGGGGACTCGTTCCTCGTCGCACCTCAGGACCCGGCTCCGACCGCTTGCGGCCTACGCACCTCAGCCAGCGCCCATCAGCATCCCCTACGGGTGGGGGGCTGTGGCGGGTTGGAGGGACCAGGGTTCGAGGTGGTCGTAGCCCTTGACGGCGGCGCGGGGGGCACGTTTGAGCCGGAAGCGCGGGTCGCCCTTCAGCAGCCCGGCCAGTTCGGCGTCCACGAGCACGCGCCCCGGCCGGGCGATGGAGGTCAGCCGCGCCGCGATGTTCACCACCGGGCCGAACACGTCGCCCAGCCGGGGCAGCACCGGCCCATAGGCCGACCCGATCCGCACCTCCGGCTCGTGGGCCGTGGTCAGGGCGAGCGCGACCTCGGCGGCGGCCAGCGGATCATCGAGTGTGTACAACACCTCGTCGCCGATGGTCTTGATGACCCGGCCTCCGGCCTCGACGACCAGTTCCGACGTCACCTGCTCGAAGGTCTCGATCACCGTGGCCAGTTCGGTGGTGCTCAGCCGACGGCTCATCGTGGTGTAGCCGACGATGTCGACGAAGCCCACGGCCATCGGTCGTGTCTCGTCGTCGGCCGCGCGGTGCAGCAGTAGCCGACCGGTCGCGTCGAGCAGGTGCCGACGCCAGATGTACGTCTGTAGGCGACCGACGATCTCGGCTATCTCGGCCAGCGATTCCAACGTCAGGCCGGAGCCGGTGGCCCCGTCGAGCAGCAGCGCGCTCTGCCAGTCGGCCAGCCGCGCGAAGGACGACCCCATGCTCCGCACCAGCGCCGGCAGGAGCGCCGCGTCCAGGCCATGCTGCTCGGTCAGGGCGCGCACCGCGCACAGTGCCTCGACGTCGGCGTCGGTGAAGGCCGCCAGGTCGTCGTCGGCCTCGGCGAACCCCAGGGCGCGCCACAACGCCTTGGCTTCGTCGAGGGACAGCCCGGCCCGGTCGACGACCTCACGCCGGTTCAAGTGCGGGTCTTGGCCGAGCAAGATCGACCCGGCCACCTGCACGAGGATGGCCGGGTCGAGGGAGATTGGATCGTCAGTCACTCGCCAGGCGCTCGGCGGCGGCCTTCTCGAGCGCGTCGGCGAAGGTCGGGTTCTCGGCGACCAGGCCGGCAATGGCCTCGTCGGTGAAGTGCAGCGCCTTCAGCGGGGTCAGCGCGAACACCGAGGCGCTGCGCAGCTTGTTGTTGACCAGCGCGATCTCGCCGATGACCGAGCCGGGACCCAACTCGGCGATGTCGGTGTTGTCCTTACGGATCACGACCTCGCCGGCCAAGATGATGTACGCCTTGTCGGCCGGGGTGTTCTCCCACATGAGCGACCAGCGAGCCGGCACGTTGACGACGGTGCCGTGGCTTGCGAGGGCCGTGATCGTCGTGTCGTCGAAATCCGTGACCGACTTCAGATCTTCGACGATCTGCGGGTCGAGCTTCGCCATTGCTGTTCCTCTCGTTGCCGCGTCCGCGCGGACACGGTGGGGCCTAGTCCCTCCCCGCGGCGATCTTGTCATCCTGGCCGGTGGCTGTCCAGCGTTCCTGCTCTTCGGAGTGCGCATTGTGCGCCGCTAACCGTTACGCTCGTCGGCGTGATGAGCAGCGACAGCCTGGCCGAGGCCCACGACATCGGCGGACTCGCCGGTTTCATGGTCGACCTGATGGACCGGATGGGCCTGTGGGGGGTCGGCATCGCGGTCGGCCTGGACAACCTGTTCCCGCCGATCCCCAGCGAGATCGTGCTGCCGCTGGCGGGCTTCACGGCCGGCCAGGAGAGGTTCTCGCTGGCGGGCGTGCTGTTCGCCACCACCGCCGGATCGGTGATCGGCGCGGCGATCCTGTACTGGCTCGGCCGCGCGTTCGGCCGGGAGCGGGCCGTCTGGGTCTTCGACAGGACACCGCTGCTCAAGGTCTCCGACCTGGAGAAGACCGAGGCATGGTTCGCCAAGCATGGTGGCAAGGCGGTGTTCTTCGGCCGTATGGTGCCGATCTTCCGCAGTCTCATCTCCCTGCCGGCGGGCGTGGAGAAGATGAACTTCGGATTGTTCCTCGCCCTGACCACCGCCGGGAGCCTGATCTGGAACTCGATCTTCGTCATCGCCGGTTACCGGCTCGGCGCGGACTGGGAGAAGGTCGAGCCGTATGCGGACCTGTTCCAGAAGGTCGTCATCGCGGCCGTTCTCGTCGTGGTGATCGGATTCGTCGTGATTCGCGTGCGCGAGCAGCGGCGCGAGCGCCGCGCGGGCGACGGCGTAGCCTGACCGCATGGCCGCCACCTTTGCCGTCTCCCGCGAGTTGACCATCGCCGCACCGCCGGAGCGGATCGCTCCCCTGCTGGCCGATCTGCGCGCCTGGCGGCAGTGGTCGCCCTGGGAGGAGATCGACCCGGACCTGCAGCGCACCTACTCCGGGGCGGAGTCCGGCGTGGGCGCGGAGTACCACTGGAAGGGCAACAAGAAGGCCGGTGAGGGGCACATGACCGTGACCGGCGTCGACGAGACCTCGGTCGAGGTGCGGGTCGACTTCCTCAAGCCCTTCACGTCCACCAATCAGACCCGCTTCGACCTGACGCCGACCGACGGCGGCACGCACGTCGTCTGGGCGATGACCGGACCCAGGCCGCTGTTCATGCGGCTGCTGAGCATTCTGATGAATCCCGAGAAGTTCATCGGCCCCGATCTTGAAAAGGGCCTGCGCCAGCTCGGCGAGACGGCATCGGCCTAGGGAAGTGCTGAATCCATTCGGGTTGTGTGCCGCCTGCCGGTCCCTGAGGTGCGAGGAGCTTGCGACGAGCCTCGAAGGGACTCAAACCGCAGCTCATTTCGAGGCTTCGCTCGTTCCTCGCTACGCACCTCAATGAGCGGTATCGACTTATGAATCAGCGGTTCCCTACTCTCGGGGGCATGGACGCATCAGGCATCATCGACCGGGTTCCGAAGCAGCTGTTCCTCGGCGGGCAATGGTGCGATGCCGTCGGCGGTGTGACCTTCGGGGTTGAGGACCCGGCGACCGGCGAACAGATCGCCCGCGTCGCCGACGCGACCGTCGCCGACGGAACCGCCGCGCTCGATGCCGCCGTGGCCGCACAGCCCGCCTGGGCGGCCACCGCGCCGCGTGATCGCGGCGAGATCCTGCGCCGCGCCTTCGAGATGGTGACCGCTCGTGCCGACGAACTCGCCGTGGTGATGACCTCCGAGATGGGCAAGCCGCTGGCCGAGAGCCGCGCCGAGATCGCCTATGGCGCGGAGTTCCTGCGCTGGTTCTCCGAGGAGGCCGTGCGCATCGCGGGTCGCTACTCGGTCGCCCCCAATGGCGCGACCCGGCTGCTGACGCTCAAGCAGCCGGTCGGGCCGTGCCTGGCCATCACGCCGTGGAACTTCCCGCTCGCGATGGGTACCCGCAAGATCGCCCCGGCCCTCGCGGCCGGCTGCACGATGGTCGTCAAGCCGGCGGGCCTGACCCCGCTGACGATGCTGTGGCTTGCCGGCGTCATGGCCGAGGCCGGGGTGCCGGACGGCGTGCTCAATGTCGTCACCACCGCGCACACCGGTGCCGTCATGGGGCCGCTCATCGCCGACCCCCGGCTGCGCAAACTGACCTTCACCGGCTCCACCGAGGTCGGCCGCTCCCTGGTCGAACAGAGCGCCCAGGGGCTGCTGCGCGTCTCGATGGAACTCGGCGGTAACGCCCCGTTCCTCGTGTTCGAGGACGCCGACCTCGACGCTGCGGTCGACGGCGCGATGCTCGCCAAGATGCGCAATACCGGCGAGGCCTGCACGGCGGCGAACCGGTTCATCGTCCACGAGTCCGTGGCCGATGAGTTCGCCCGCCGGCTCGCCCGGCGCATGGGCGCGCTGCGGGTCGGTCCCGGACTGGAGGACGGCGTCGAGGTCGGCCCGCTCGTCGACGCCGCGCAGCGTGACACCGTGGCCGCGCTCGTCGCCGACGCCGTGGCACAGGGCGCGACGGCGCTGTGCGGAGCGCGCGTGCCGGACGGGCCGGGCTGGTTCTACCCGCCGACGGTGCTGACCGGGGTCCCCGCCTCCGCACGGGTGCGCACCGAGGAGATCTTCGGGCCGGTCGCGCCGATCTTCTCCTTCGCCACCGAGGCCGAGGCGCTGGCCTTGGCCAACGACACCGAGTACGGGCTGGTGGCCTACGCCTTCACCCGCGACCACGCCCGGGTGGTGCGTGTGTACGAGGCGCTGGAGACCGGCATGGTGGGCATCAACCAGGGCATCGTGTCGAATCCAGCGGCCCCGTTCGGCGGGGTCAAGGCGTCCGGTTTCGGCCGCGAGGGCGGCACCGAGGGCATCGAGGAATACCTCGAGACCAAGTACGTCGGCCTGGCCCTGTAGGTGCTTGCTGAGGCGGGTAGGTCCCTTCGAGGCTCGTCGCAAGCTTCTCGCACCTCAGGGACCGGGTGCGAAGGGACCCGCAGAACGCGCGCCCATAGGGTCCGCTGGCTGAGGTGCGAGCGAGGAACGAGCGAGCCTCGAAGCATGCTGTGGTGGGGTCATTTCGAGGTGTGCTGCGCTCCGCACCTCAATGAGCGGCATCGTCCTCAGCCGTCGCGGAGTTCGGTGTGCAGGCGGGCGTAGAGGCCGCCGGCAGCCAGCAGTTCGGCATGCGTACCGGACTCGACCAGCTGGCCGTCCTCGATCCCGAAAATCACATCGGCCTGCCGCACGGTCGACAACCGGTGCGCGATGGCGATGGTCGTGCGATTCGCGGCCGCACGCTCCAGCGCCTCCTGCACGATCCGCTCGGTCTGCGTGTCGAGCGCGCTGGTGGCCTCGTCGAGGATGAGGATCGGCGGGTTCTTCAGCAGCACCCGCGCCAGGGCGATGCGCTGCTTCTCGCCGCCGGACAGCCGGTAGCCGCGCTCGCCGGTCAGCGTGTCGTATCCGGCCGGGAAGCTGACGATCCGGTCGTGGATGTTGGCGTCTTTGGCCGCCTGCACGATCTCGTCCTCGGTGGCCCCCGGCTTGGCATAGGCGAGGTTCTCGCGGATCGTCCCGTGGAACAGGTAGGCGTCCTGCGTGACGACACCGACGGCTCGTGCGAGCGAGGACAGCGTCAGGTCGCGCACGTCGTGGCCGTCGATGAGCACCGCGCCCCGGCTCGCGTCGTACAGCCGCGGCACGAGGTAGGTCGCGGTCGTCTTGCCCGAGCCGGACGGCCCCACGATGGCCGCGAACTGCCCCGGTTCCAGGCGCAGCGAGATGCCCCGCAGCGCCCAGGGCTTCTCGGTCGCCGCAGTCGTGTGGCGCACCGGTTCGAGTCGTTGCCCGGCGAGCGAACGCGGATCGGGATACCGGAACCACACGTCGCGCAGTTCGATCTGTCCACGCGGTGAGGCCAGTTCGACGGCGTCGGGCTTCTCGGCGATCCTCGGCACGAGGTCGAGGTATTCGAAGATGCGGCGGAACAGGGCTAGTGAGGTCTGCACGTCCAGGCCGACCCGCATGAGACTCAGGAGCGGCATCTGCAGCCGGGCCTGCAACGTGGTGAACGCGACGAGCGTCCCCGCCGTCAGGGCGTCGTCGCCGACGGGAAGGCTGCCGGTCAGCATGAAGCCCGCGACGAGGTAGATCAGCGCCGGGGTGATGGCGAAGAACGTCTGCACCGTGGCGAAGAAGGCCCGGCCGGTCATCGCCTGGGCGACCTGCAGCCGCACCTGCTGGCGGTTGGCCTCCCGATAGCGGGTCACCTCGGTCTGGCCGCGGTCGAAGACCTTGCTGAGCAAGATGCCCGACACGCTCAGCGACTCCTCGGTGATCGCGGTCATCTCCGACAGCGACTCCTGGGTCTCGCGCGCGAGCCGCTGCCGCCGCCGCCCTACGCGGATCTGCAGCCAGACGAACAGCGGCATGACAATGAGGGTCAAGACGGTCAGCTGCCACGACAGGATCACCATCGAGACCGCTGCGGCGATGACGGTGACCGAGTTCTGCACGATGGTCGTGGCGGTGTCGGTCAGCACCGTGCGCACGCCCGCGACATCGTTGGCCAGCCGTGACTGGATGGCACCGGTCTTGGTGGCGGTGAAGAACGCCAGCTCCATCTTCTGCAGGTGCGCGAACAGCTGGCCGCGCAGGTCGGCCATGGCGGAGTTGCCGACGGTCGAGGTCAGCCAGTTCTGCGCGATGGAGATGAGCGCGGTCGCCAGCGGGATGACGCACAGCGCGGCGACGAGCCAGCCGAGCAGGTCCAGGCGGGCCTGCCCGTCGGCGGGGAACAGGGCGTCGTCGAAGACCGCCTTGGTGAGGAACGGCAGGACCGAGGTGAGCGCCGCCGACGCGACGACCGCCACGAGTACCAGCAGGAGCTGGCGGCGGTAGGGCGCGAGCAGTCCGGCGACGCGCTCGAGGATCGGTCCGGCCTCGACGCTGCGGGCCTCGGCGGGGTCGATGTGGCTGACGCCGGTTCCGCGAGGCACGTCAGGAGCCGAAGATGAGAAGCGCCAACGACCCGAGCATGACCAGCGCGACCACCGCCATGATCGCGACGAAGCCGGTCACGCCCTTGCGTTTGACCGGCTCGAAGCCGATGGAGCCGGTGGTGAACTGGTGCATCGGCGCGGCGTAGTACACCGGCACGGTCTGCCCCGGCGCGAGCATGAAGGCGATGCTCGCCTGGCCGTAGGTGCGCATCCACTGGGCCGACAGGTCGACGCGCACCGGCCCGGCGGGCACGGGGATGGGGTTCGCTCCGTACCGGACCGTGACCGGATAGCCGTTGATCCAGGCGTTCGGGGTGAGCATGCTCGACGTCATCACCGACCCCTGCACGGTCAGGTAGACGGTGCCCGTGGGCTGCGGTGCCGGAGGCGGTTGGGTCATGGAATGAACCTAGCCGGGTGTTCCTCCTGCGTCCCTTCGAGGCAGGGAACTGGTCGTTGAGGTGCGACGAGGAACGAGGAGCCTCGAAACGACCTACCGCACGCTTCGCCCTCCGAGGCTCGCTCCGCTCACGCCTCAGGGGCCGGGAACTGGCCGAGCCTCGACATGATCGCCGCCGGAGTCGAGGAGTCGTTCGACACGGTCGAGGCGGGCGGTGATGTCGGCGAGGGCCACCAGCAGCAGGGGTGAGCCGCCGCCGGCCCGGCCGCTGGTCGCACGTCCGTAGGCGATGCCCTGGCTGAGGATGCTGAGGGCGACCGGTGTGATGACCTCGGGCACGCCGAGGTGGCGCAGAGTCTGACCTGCCGGGCCGTCGTCGTCGAGCAGGGCGATGAGCAGGTGGCTGCCGTTGATCGGATGGTTGCGCCGCCGCGTCGCCTCCTGGTCGGCCCGCTCCAGGAGGGCGTACACCTGGGGATCGAAGCGCGGGGCCGGGCCGGACTCGGGGCCGGCCTCCCGAACGGTGTCCTTGCCGTCGTGCCGGTCCAGCGTCGCGGTGATCCGTTCACGGGTGAACCCGGCGTTCTCGAGGGCGTGCAGGATGAGGCTCTCTTCCTCGTCTAACAGGCCGCGCAGGATGTCTGCGGTGCCGACCGCCGACCGGCCGCGTTGCCGGGCGGCCTCGGTGGCGTGGCGCAGGAAGCCGGTCACGTGCCCGTTGAGCGAGAACCGCTCCAAACGCGGATCGGCCAGGGTTTCGGCGGGATCGGCTGCTGCGGGATCGGGCAGCTCCGCCAAAGCCTCGTCGAGGGCCGCCTGGCAGATCCGGGAGACGGGCAGGCCGGCCTCTTTGACGCGCGCGGCGAGGTCGTCGGGCAGGTAGACGTTGATCTTCGGCACGGGCGCATCCTCGCACGCGCGAACTAGCAGAACCGCTGTGCTGCCGGGGGCGGGTCTTGCATCGTGAGCGTGCTGGAAGGTCACCGCGCGGCACCCTAGCGTCTGGGGTCATACATATAACCCCTAGTGCGTGAGGCGAGGAAGCATGAGCGTCACATCATCGGTGCGGACCGTCGGGTCCCTGGTCGCGGTGCCGCGCGGCAGGCGCGCCGGGCAGACCCAGGCGCTCCTGCGAACCCTGACGGCACGGGCTGCGGAGGTCGGTCGGCGGGCTGCGGTGGCCGTCGCCGTGCTGATCCTGTGGCAACTGGCCTCGGCCTGGGGCTGGATCGACCGGTCGACGCTGGCCTCGCCCGCCGAGGTCGCCGGCCTCTTCCGGGAGTACCTGCGCGACGGCTCGCTGATCGACAACACGTGGGTCTCGCTGCGCCGGGTGCTGATCGGCTTCGCCATCGGTGGGAGTCTCGGCACGGTGGCCGGGATCGTCGCGGGCCTGTCCCGTGTGGGGGAACAGCTCATCGACACGCCGCTGCAGATGCTGCGCGCGCTGCCTTTCCTGGGCCTGATGCCGCTGCTCATCGTCTGGCTCGGCATCGACGAAGCCCTCAAGATCGGGCTGGTCGCCATCGGTGTGATCTTCCCGATCTACCTCAACTTGCACAAGGGTATCCGCAGCGTCGACCCGCGTTTCGCCGAACTTGCCCGCATCCACGGCCTGAGCCGCGGGCAGTTGATCCGCCGGGTCATCGTCCCCGGCGCGCTGCCGTCGTACCTGATCGGCGTGCGCTTTGCCCTCGGTATCGCCTGGCTCAGCCTGGTCGTGGCCGAGACGGTCAACGCCGAGGCCGGTATCGGCTACCTGCTCATGCGCGGTCGTGAGTACGTCCGCACCGACATGATCGTGCTCGGCCTGGTGATCTACGCGGTCCTGGGCCTGCTGATGGAGCTGGCCGTGCGGCTGCTGGAGCGCTTCGTGCTGCGCTGGCGGACGGAGTTCGTCCGATGAGCGCCGCGACGGGGACGCGGGTCGTCATCGAGTCGTATACGAAGTCCTACGGCGACCGGACGGTGCTCAGCGGCATCGACCTGACCGTGGAACCGGGGGAGTTCGTGGTCGTCGTCGGCCAGAGCGGCTGCGGCAAGAGCACCCTGCTGCGTGCCGTGGCCGGCCTCGACACCGACCACACGGGCACGGTGCGCGCCGACGGCGTCGCCTCGTTCGGCTTCCAGGACGCGCGGCTGCTCCCGTGGGCGCGCGTGTGGTCCAACGTCGTCCTCGGCGAGCGCGGCCGGCCGGCGCAGCTGCGCGAGCGCGCGGTGCGGGTGCTGGACGAGGTCGGGCTGGTCGGCCATGCCGACGCCTGGCCGTCGACCCTCTCCGGTGGCGAACAGCAGCGAGTGGCGCTGGCCCGGGCGCTGTTCCGGCGTCCGTCGCTGCTGCTGCTCGACGAGCCGTTCGGGGCGCTCGACGCGCTCACCCGGCTGCGGGCGCAGGCGCTGGTCCAGCGGCTGTGGCGGTCCCACGGATTCACGGCGCTGCTCGTCACCCATGACGTCGAGGAGGCCATCGTGTTGGCCGACCGGGTGGTCGTGCTGGCCGACGGGGGAGTCAAGGACCTGTTCACCATCGACCTGCCCCGCCCGCGTCCGCACCGCGATGCACGCTTCGGCGAGTACCGCGCGCGCATCCTGCGCCAGCTCGGTGTCACCGACGAGGAGGCGGCGGCATGAGCGAGCGTCAGCGAGCGATCAATGGGCGAGACCTCATGGCGTCGCCTCCTATCCTCGCGCTCTTCGAGGAGGCGGTGGCATGAGCGAGCGTCAGCGAGCGATCAATGGGCGAGACCTCATGGCGTCGCCTCCTATCCTCGCGCTCTTCGAGGAGGCGGTGGCATGAGCGTGGTGTCGGCGGCCGAACTTGACGATCTGGCCGGGCGGGTCGGCGATGGTGCCGCCCGGCGGGAGGCCGAGCGCGAGCTGCCGCACGCGGCCGTGGCGGCGTTCCGGGCCAGCGGCCTCGGGGCCGTGCGGGTCCCGGTCGAGCACGGTGGCCGCGGCGGATCGGTGCGCGATGTTATCGAGGTGGTGCTGGCGCTGGCCGCGGCCGACTCGAACGTCGCCCAGGCCCTGCGCTCGCACTTCTCCTTCGTCGAACGGCTCCTCGTGCCCACCGCCTCGGCGGCCCGCGACCGCTGGTTCCCGGTGATCGCCGCAGGTGCCGTCGCGGGCAACGCCACGACCGAGATCGGCACCGCGACGCCCATGGACTTCCGCACCCGGCTGCGTCGCGTGGGCGGCGGCTGGCGGCTGGACGGCACGAAGTACTACTGCACCGGCACGATCTACGCCGACTACGTATCGGTCCTGGCCGTCGGGGATGACGATGCGCTGGTCAGCGTCGTGGTGCCCACCGGCCGCGACGGGGTCCGGGTCCTGGACGACTTCACCGCGATGGGCCAGCGGCTCACCGCCAGCGGGACCACTCATTTCGAGGACGTCGAGGTGCGCGCCGACGAGTTCCTGCCCGCGGTGCCCGTCACCGATCTCGACCCGGCCGGTCCCTACCGGCAGCTGCACTTGGCGGCCGTCCACGCCGGCATCGCCCGCAACGCCGGCCGGGACGCGGTCGACTTCGCGCGCACCAAGGCCCGTCCGGGGCCGCACAGCCTCGCCGACCGCGCGAGCGACGATCCGTTCGTGCAGCAGGCGGTCGGCCGGATCAGCGCACACGTGTTGGCGGCCGAATCGGTCGTGCGGGCCGCCGCCGACGCCCTCGACAATGCCCTCGCCGAGGGACGGCAGACGGTCCTCCAGGACGCCGCCGCGACCGTCGCAGCCGCCCAGATCGTCGCCGGTGAAGCCGCCCTCGCCGCCGGCCGCCTGCTTTACGACACCGGCGGTGCCTCGGCGCTGTCGACGTCGCTCAACCTCGACCGGCACTGGCGCAACGCCCGGACGGTCGCCAGCCACAACCCGCTCGCCTACAAGGCCAAGGTCGTCGGCGACCGCGCGCTCAACGGCACCGACGTCCCCGCCAACGGCTACTTCTGACCTTGCCCACCCATCCCGAAGGAAGCACCATGACCGTCACCGACACCCGTACCGTTGCCAGCGACCTCTGGTACACCCGTTGCCCGGTGCCCACCGCGTCCAGCCTGGCCATCGCCACCGGCGAACTCGATGCCCTCTTCGCCGGCGACGGCATCGCCGTGCGCTCGCTCAGCACCAGCGACGACGAGCGAGTCCGCCAGTCGCACTTCGACCACACCCAGCCTCGTTCCTTCCGCCAGGGCGGCAACATCCCGCCCATCTGGTCGGCCTCGCGCGGCGGCAGCCAGCGGCTCATCGGCCTGTCGTGGATCGAGTCGGTGCAGCATGTCGTCGCGCTCGCGGACTCCGGCGTGTCCTCGGTCGCCGACCTCGCCGGTCGCCGCATCGGCGTCTCGCGCCGGGTCAACGACCAGATCGACTTCTGGCGGGCCACGGCGCTGCACGGGATCGAGGCCGCGCTGCGCTCGGGCGGCCTGAGGATCGACGACGTGGACATCGTCGACCTGGACGAGGCCAAGCCGTACATCCCGGCCGGCCCGGGCGCCCCGACCGGCTCGCTGTTCGGCGCGTTCACCAACAAGCGCCTGCAGAGCGCCGAGGTCGTCGCCCTCGTGCGCGGCGAGGTCGACGCGATCTACGTCAACGGCCTGCGCGGCATCGACCTGGAGGCACTGCTGGATCTGCGCGTCGTGGTCGACATCACCGCCTTCCCGGACGCTCGGGACCGGGTCAGCAACATCGCCCCGGTCGCCTTCACCGCCAGCACCGACCTGATCGAGGAACGTCCCGACCTGGTCGCCCGCTATCTGGTCGCCAGCCAGCAAGCCGCCACCTGGGCCGAGACGCACCCCGACGAGGTGCGCCGGATCGTGGCTCAAGAGGTCGGCTACGCCGAGGAGTTCGTCGACCACGCCTACGGTGCCGACCTGCATCGCCGGCTCCACGTGAGCCTCGACGACGACCTGGTCGAGGCCATTGCCGTCCAGAAGGACTTCCTGCTGCGCCACGGCTTCATCGCCGCCGATGTCGACCTCGACGCCTGGATCGACCCGCGCCCCCTGCGCGAGGCCGCCGACCTGCTCGCCGGCCTTTGAACCCTCACCCTGATCGGAGCATCCTCATGAGAAAAACCCTCGTCCTCCTGTTCGCCACCCTCCTGTCGGCCACGGCCCTGACCTCCGCCTGCGGCCAGGACTCCGACGTCACCGCCGACGGCGATGTCGTCATCAAGGTCGGCGTGCCGCGCAACTTCGGCATCTTCAGCACGATGTGGGTCCGCGACGTGCAGCCCGAAGGCGTCAAGATCGAATACTCCTACTTCCCCAACTTCTCCGACATGCTGCAGGCGCTCAACGCAGGGAAGATCGACATGACCGAGGTCGGCGATATCGGCGCGATCTCGTCGTGGGTCAACGGCGGTCAGGTGCAGGCGGTCGGGGTCTCGCAGCCGAACCCGCAGCAGGAGGGCATCCTCGTGCCGGCCGACAGCGACATCCAGGGTCCGGGCGACCTCAAGGGCAAGCGGATCAACCTGCTGCGCTCGACCAACGCCTATCCCTTCGTGCTCAACTACATCGCCGAGGCGGGTCTGACCGAGGACGACATCGAGATCGTGGAGATCACTGGTCCGGATGCTCTCGCGGCCTACGAGAACGGTGACCTTGACGCGTTTTCCACCATCGACCCGCAGATGGCCGACGCGCAGGAGCGCACCGGGTCGCGGCTGCTCACCACCGCAGAAGGCTACGTCGAGAACCTCTACCCGTACGTCGCCACGACGCAGGCCATCGAGGACAAGGCCGAGGCCGTCGAGGCCGTGCTCGCGGCGGTGGCCGACACGATGGCCTGGATCCCGCAGAACCGGGAGGAGCAGGCCCGCCTGCTGGCGCCGAAACTCGGCTTCAGTGAGTCGGCGATCATCACCGCCTACGGGCGCGGTGCCGAGGGGCTGCAGGTGATCGACGACGACTTCCTGGACGGCGAGCAGGACTGGGCCGACACCTACACCGAACTCGGCATCCTCACCAAGAAGGTCGACGTGCGCGAAGTGTTCCTGACCGGCTTCAACGACGCGGTCGCCGGGAGCGGATCGTGACGGCCGCCGGACCGCTGCGGTTCGGGGTGTGGGCGCTGGTCAACGGGGCCTGGGGTGCCAAGCGGCATCCCGACGATCCCTTCGACCCGTCCTGGGCGCGCAATCGTGATCAGGTGCTCCTGGCCGAGGAGCTGGGCTACGACAGCACCCTGCTCGCCCAGCACACGATCAATCCGGCCGGCGACGACCGGGGGCATCTGGAGGCGTGGACGGCGTCGGCGGCCCTGGCGGCGCTGACCGAACGGATCGAGATCATCACCGCGATCAAGCCGTTCCTGTACCATCCGGCGGTGCTGGCCAAGCAGGCGTTGCAGATTGCCGAGATCAGTGGCGGCCGGTTCTCCCTCAACGTGGTCAACGGCTGGTTCACGCCCGAACTGACCAAGACCGGCCTGGCGGGCCTGGACCACGACGAGCGCTACGCCTACGGTGCCGAATGGCTGCGTATCGTCCGCGATCTCACCGCCGGCGAGAGGGTCGATCACGACGGGAAACATTTCCGCATCAGCGATCTCGTCCTCGCGCAGGGCGAGCCGGTGACGTCGCGGCCGACGATCTACGTCGGCGGGGAGTCCGATCCGGCGCGTGATCTGGTGGCCGGTCTCGGCGACGTGTGGTTCATCAATGGCCAGCCCCTCGGCGACGTCCGGGCCTTGATCGAGACCGTCGCCGCCCGGCCGCGCCGAGGGCCGGCCGTGCGGTACGCGCTGTCGGCCTTCGTTATCGCCCGCGAGAGCGCGAGCCGGGCGCAGGAGGCCTTCGACGAGGCGTGGGAGCTGCAGCGGCGCGATGCCGCCGAGTTGGAGGCCGTGCGCGGGGGCACCGACAGCCGTTCGGTCATGTTCTCGACGTTCGCCCGCAATCCGGCGGTGGGGACCAACGGCGGCACTGCGGCCGGGCTGGTCGGCAGCTATGACGAGGTGGCTCGTCGGATCGCGGACTTCCACGGTATCGGCATCGAGACCTTCATGCTGCAGTTCCAGCCGTTCGATGCCGAGATGCGCCGGTTCGCCGAGCAGGTGATCCCGCGGGTGCGCGATTTCGTTGCTGCCGGGAGCGCGGCGTGACGGCAGCGCGGATCGAATCGGCCGCGCAGGCCGTGGCTGTGGCCCGCGAACTGGCCGACGCCTTCGCTCCGGGGGCGGCGCAGCGTGATCGGGAGCGCGTGGTGCCGCGCGAGGAGTTGGAGGCCATCGGTACCTCCGGGCTGCTGGCCCTGACCGTGCCGGCCGGCCTTGGCGGCGCGGGACTCGGGGCCGCGACGCTGGCCGAGGTGGTGCGCATCCTCGCGGCGGCCGACGCCTCCCTCGCCCAGGTGCTGCAGAACCACTTCGTCTTCGTGCGGACCTTCGTGCTGCACGGCGACGAGCAGCAGCGCCGGCGGCTGGCAGCCGCAGTCGTGGCCGGTGCGCGGCTCGGTAATGCGCTGTCGGAGCGGGGCGGCCCGCGTACGGGCGGGATCGCCACGGCGCTGACCCCGGTGGCCGGGGAGGCGGAGGTCTGGGAACTGTCGGGGCGTAAGTACTACACGACCGGGGCGCTCACCGCGCAGATCGTGCCGGTCCGCGCGAGCGGCGTCGACGGTGAACCGGTCATCGTCTATCTCGACCGGGCGGCACCGGGCCTGGAGGTGATCGACGACTGGGCGGGCTTCGGCCAGCGGGGCACGCACTCGGGCACGACCGTCCTGAACGGCGTGCGGGTCGCTCCTGGCGATGTCGTTGCGCTGCCGGACTTGTCCGGGCCGCCCACGGCCGACGGCGCGTTCGGCCAGCTGATCCACGCCGCCATCGATGTGGGACTGGCCGAGGGGGCGCTCGCGGCCGCCGTCGGGTTCGTCCGCGACCGGGCGCGGGTCTACGCCGACAGCCCGGCCGAGCGGGCCAGCGAGGATCCGCTGGTGATGGCCGAGGTGGGGCAGTGCGAGGTTGCGGTGCGCGGTGCGCGGGCGTTGCTGGCCGAGGCTGCGGCTCGCGTCGACGAGGCCGGTGACCGGCCCGATGAGCCGCAGGCGGCCGAGGCCTCCGTGGCGGTCGCCGCAGCCAAGGTGGCGGCCTCGCGGGCGGCGGTGTCGGTGGCGAACGAGCTGTTCGCGCTGGCCGGCACGTCGGCGACCGACGAGCGTCACGGGCTGGACCGGTGGTGGCGCGACGCGCGCGTCCACACGCTGCACGACCCGGACCGCTACAAGTTGCGGCACATCGGTGACTGGGTGCTCAACGGAGTCCGCCCGGTCGGTCCGCTGCTGTGACCGGGGCATATCAGGACACGAGACGAGCGGCCTCGAAGGGCGCACCTCGATGACCGAGGTCCGTCTGTCGATCCATTCTCAGGGGGCCGGGGTGAAGCGGCGCAGCCGCAGGGAGTTCCCGACCACGAACACCGAACTGAACGCCATCGCCAGGCCCGCGACCATCGGGTTGAGGTAGCCCGACATGGCCAGGGGGATCGCCGCGATGTTGTAGGCGAAGGCCCAGAACAGGTTGCGTCGGATCGTGCGCAGCGTGGCCCGTGCGAGCCGCACGGCGTCGGCGGCCTTGCGCAGGTCGCCTTCGACGATGGTCAGGTCCGAGGCCGCCATAGCGACGTCGGTGCCGGTGCCCACGGCGATACCGAGGTCGCTGGCGGCCAGCGCGGCGGCGTCGTTGATGCCGTCGCCGATCACCGCCACGACGCGCCCCTCGCTCTGGAGCCGCTGGATCGTGCGCAGCTTGTCGTCCGGCGTGACCTCTGCCTCGATCCGGTCGATCCCGACGTGGGCCGCG
The DNA here is from genome assembly GCF_047607065.1 of Aeromicrobium sp. Taxonomy (GTDB): domain Bacteria; phylum Actinomycetota; class Actinomycetes; order Propionibacteriales; family Nocardioidaceae; genus Aeromicrobium. The sequence goes on along the minus strand of NZ_JASGDU010000008.1, from coordinate 5,052 downwards.
ACACTGCGGGCGACCTCGGCGTTGTCGCCGGTCAGCAGCATCGGCTCCAGACCGAGGGCGCGCAGCCGGGCAACCGCGTCGGCGGAGGTGTCCTTGACCGTGTCGGCCACCGTGACCGTGCCCAGGAAGCGCCCGCAGCGCTCGATTGCCACCACCGTCCCGGCGACACCGGGCCGCAGTTCGCCGCCGATCCAGGACAGCCGTCCCGCGCGGGCCGGCTCGCCGTCGACGAGTCCGCTGACGCCCTGGCCGGCGTGATTGGCGAAGTCCTCCAGTCGTCCGCCTGCCGCCAGTGACGCGATGGCACGGGCGACCGGATGCTCCGAGCCGCGCTCCAGCGTGGCGGCCACATGCCGCAGCTCGTCCTCGCCGATGCCCTCGGCGGGCGCGACCTCCACGACGCCCATGACCCCGGTGGTGACGGTGCCGGTCTTGTCGAGGACCACGGTGTCGATGCGCCGGGTCGACTCCAGCACCTGCGGACCCTTGATGAGCAGGCCCAGGTGCGCGCCGCGCCCGGTGCCGACCATGAGCGCGGTGGGCGTCGCCAGGCCGAGCGCGCAGGGGCAGGCGATGATGAGCACCGCCACGGCGGAGGTGAAGGCTTGCAGGGTCGACCCGCCGCCCAGCAGCCACGCGGCGAAGGTCAGCACCGACAGCGCCATGACTCCGGGGACGAACCACGCCGAAACGCGGTCGGCGAGCCGCTGCACCTCGGCCTTGCCCTCCTGGGCCTCCTCCACGAGCCGCGCCATGTGTGCGAGCCGCGTGTCGTCGCCGACCGCGGTCGCGCGCACGACCAGGAGGCCGTCGACGTTGACCGTGGCCCCGGTGACCTCGTCGCCGACGCTCTTGGCGACCGGGACGGACTCGCCGGTGAGCATGTGCTCGTCGACGCTGGACGACCCCTCGACGACGAGGCCGTCGGTGGCGATCCGCTCGCCGGGGCGCACCGTGAAGGTCTCGCCGACCGCGACATCGACGGCGGGTTGCAGCTCCATGAGCGCGCGCAGGGCGGCGCTGGAGCGCTGCTTCGCCCCGGCCTCCAGGAAGTGCCCGGTGAGCACGAACACGGTGACTGCCGTGGCGACCTCCAGGTAGATCTCGTGCGAACCGGAACCGTGGGCGAGCCAGGTCCAGTGCATCGTCATGCCGATGTGCCCGGCTTCGCCGAAGACCAGCGCCCACACCGACCAGGCGAAGGCGGCCAGGACGCCGACGCTGACGAGGGTGTCCATCGTCGCCGCACCCTGGCGGGCGTTGAGCCACGCCGAGTGGTGGAAGGGCCAGGCACCCCAGGCGACGACGGGCACGGCGAGAGCGAGGCAGATCCACTGCCAGTAGTCGAACTGCACGGCCGGGATCATCGAGGCCAGCACGACCGGCCCGGTGAGGACGGCCGAGCCGATCAGCCGTCGGCGCATCGAGGCGACGCTGTGCAGGCCTCCGCCGTGACCGGGGCCGCCGTGCTCGGGGTGCGTGCCGTGCGGCTGCCGGACGGCGGCGGTGTAGCCGGTCTTCTCGACGACCTCGATCAGTTGCTGCGGGTCGAGGCCCTGGGGGGCGCGGACGGCGGCGCGCTCGGTAGCGAAGTTGACGCTCGCTTCGACGCCGTCGATCCGGTTGAGCTTCTTCTCGATGCGGGCGGCGCAGGCGGTGCAACTCATGCCGCCGATGTCGAGGCGGACGGTGGCGGTCTCGACATCGGCTGGGAGCTGGCTGCTCATGCCAGCGGCAGCGATCCGGGGCGGGCTAGCGCGTAGCCCGCCTCCTCGACCGCAGCCGCCACCTCGTCGCGGGTCAGCTCGCGCTCGGCGCTCACGCGGACGGTCGACGTGCCGCCCTGGACGAGGTCGATCTCGACCGCGCTGACGCCGTCGAGGGCGCTCAACTCCTCGGTGAGTGCCGCAGTGCAGTGCCCGCACGTCATGCCGTCGACATGGTAGGTGGTGGTGCTCATCTGTCTCCTCGATTCAGGACCGTACGAGGCGTGCGATCGCGTCACACGCTTCTTTGACCTTGTGTTCGGCCTCCGGGCCGCCGGCGCGCGCCGCGTCGACGACGCAGTGCGCCAGGTGCTCGTCGAGCAGTTTGAGCGCGACGGCCTCGAGTGCCTTGGTCGTCGCGCTGACCTGGGTGAGGACGTCGATGCAGTAGGTGTCCTCCTCGACCAGGCGAGTCAGGCCGCGGACTTGCCCCTCGATGCGCTTGAGCCGCTTCAGGACGGCGATCTTGTCCTCGGAGTACCCCGGATGCTCGTGTGCCATGCGGGAACCATACCCCTAGGGGGTAAGGGTTTCAAGCAAGATCGTCATCTCGGCGATCTCGGACTCCTGCTCGGCGATGATCGCCTCGGCCAGTTCGCGCACGTCGGGGTCCTGGCCTTCGTCGATGACGGTCTGGGCCATCGTGATCGCGCCACGGTGGTGCTCGATCATCCCGGCGAGCCACAGTTGATCGAAATCGGTGCCGGTGGCATCGGCCAGTTCGGTCAACTGCTCGTCGGTCAGCATGCCCTCCATGTCGCCGTGGCCGTCCCCGTGGCCCTCGTGGCCGTGCTCATGTCCGCTCGCCGATTCGCTGGCATTCCAGTCGTCCAGCCAGGCGTTCATCTGCTCGATCTCGCCGTGCTGGGCACCGGCGATCTTCTCGGCGAGGGTGCGGACCTCCGGTGAGGTGCCGCGGTCCTCCTCCAGCGCCAGGTCCGACATCTCGACGGCCTGCGCGTGATGGGAGACCATGCTCTGCGCGAAGGCGATGTCGGCGTCGTTGTGGGTGGCCGACCCGCAGGCTGTGGTCAGTGCTGTGACGGCGGCGATCAGGAAAAACTGGGCAAGGCGGCGTATGCTCATATCCTGAATATACCCCCTATAGGTATATGGCAGATTGCCGACCGTGACGAAGGGCAGCCGGTCTCGCTACCGTGGCTCCATGAGCGACAGCGATCTTCCCGGCCTCGACGGCCTCCTCGGCGTACGGCACCTGGAACTGACCGCCGACACGGTGGTCGTGGAGTTCACCCTCGGCGAGCGGCACCTGCAGCCCTTCGGCATCCCGCACGGCGGCGTCTACTGCGCCGTCCACGAGTCGACCGCGAGCATCGCCGGACAGATCTGGCTCGGCGACAAGGGCGTCGTCGTCGGCACCAACAACTCCACCGACTTCCTGCGCCAGGCCACGGTCGGCGACACGATCACCGTCACGGCCACGCCGATCCACCGGGGCCGTACCCAGCAGTTGTGGCACCTGGACTCCGTCGGCCCCGACGGCAAGCTCGTCGCCCAGGGGCAGGTGCGGCTCGCCAATCTCGACGTCCCCGTCTCGCCGGAGCTGGCGGCGAAGTTCCGCAGCGCTGTGCAGGAGTAGACTCAGGCGTGCCCGGCGACTGGCGTTGAGGTGGGAGACCACCAGGGAGCCGGCCATGACACCGACATCGGGACCGTTCGCCTGGGCCTACGAGTCAGCCCCCGACCGCTGACACGAGAGAGGTCCCCGAGATGACGATGATGACGATGACCCACGACACCACGCTGCCCGCCCGCCGCCTGGACGACGCCGACGTGCGGGTGCTCCTGCTGGAGAACATCCACGCCGACGGCCGCGACTTCCTGAAGGGCAAGGGCTACCAGGTCGAGACGCGCACCGGAGCGCTCAGCGAGGACGAGCTGATCGAGGCCATCGACGGCGTTCACCTGCTCGGCATCCGGTCCACGACCTACATCACCGAGAAGGTCCTCGCCCACGCCCCCGACCTGGTGGCCATCGGCGCGTTCTGCATCGGCACGAACCAGATCGACCTGCCGGCGACCTCGCGCGCGGGCATCGCCGTATTCAACGCCCCCTACTCGAATACGCGCTCGGTGGTCGAGCTGGCCATCGCCGAGATCATCTCGCTGGCGCGCCGGCTACACGAGAAGTCGACCGACATGCACCGGGGCCTGTGGAACAAGTCCGCCCAGGGCAGCCACGAGGTGCGCGGGCGCACGCTCGGCATCGTCGGCTACGGCAACATCGGCAGCCAGTTGTCGGTGATCGCCGAGGCGCTGGGCCTGCGGGTCGTGTTCTACGACATCGACGACAAGCTCGCCCTCGGCAACGCCAAGCGCTGCTCGACGCTGGAGGAGCTGCTGGCCGAGTCCGATGTGGTGTCGCTGCATGTGGACGGGCGGCCGAACAACGCCGGCTTCTTCGGCGAGGAGCAGTTCGCCGCGATGAAGGATCGCGCGATGTTCCTCAACCTGTCGCGCGGCATCGCCGTCGACACTGCGGCGCTGCGGGCGCACCTGGAGTCCGGGCACCTGGCCGGGGCGGCGCTCGACGTGTTCCCGGTCGAGCCGAAGCGCCAGGGCGACTCGTTCACGTCGGAGTTGCAGGGCCTGCCGAACGTCATCTTGACCCCGCACGTGGGCGGATCGACGCAGGAGGCCCAGCAGGACATCGGGCGTTTCGTGGCCTCCAAGCTGCGCTCGTATGCGGCCTTCGGATCGACGTCGCTGAGCGTCAACTTCCCGGAGATGAACCTGCCGGCCGATCCCGACAAGCACCGGGTCGCCTACGTTCACCAGAACGCGCCGGGTGTACTCGCGCGGATCAACACGCTGCTCGGCGAGCACGGCGTCAACATCGTGGGCCAGCAGCTCGCGACGCGCGGTGAACTGGGGTACGCGGTCACCGATGTCGACACCGAGGTCGGCCCGGACGTGCTCGCGGCCCTCGCGGCGCTGCCCGAGACGATCCGCGTCCGCCACCTGAGCTGACCCCTCCGAGGCTCACTTCTTCTCGGTCCCTGAGGTGCGAGGCCGCCTGCGGCCGAGCCTCGAAGGGTGAAGCCTGCCGTGGGTGGGTCATTTCGAGGCTCGCAAGCTCGCACCTCAATGACCGGTATCGACCTGCAAATCAGCGATGCCCTAGGCCGAACCCGGTCCCTGAGGTGCGAGGCCGCCTGCGGCCGAGCCTCGAAGGGACCCTACGGACACGCGGCCCTAGGTCGTGTTGATCAAGTTGGTCTTGATCGAGATCGGGGTCGCGGCGAGGCAGATGCCAGCGCGGTAG
>NZ_JASGDU010000007.1:0-12069 GCF_047607065.1 Aeromicrobium sp. | reverse complement strand
TCAACAGGCTCAAGCAGTGGCGCGGTATCGCGATGCGCTCAGACAAACTCGCCCGCAACTACCGCGCTGGCATCTGCCTCGCCGCGACCCTGATCTGGATCAAGACCAACTTGATCAACACGACCTAGGCGGGTGGGGGCCAGTGGATGCGGCTCCAGAGGGCGTGGCCGATCAGCAGGGAGATGAGGCAGCCGATCCCGGTGTCGGTAACACGTTCGGCCATGAGCGATCCGTTGTCCCCGTGGTGACTCAGGCCCAAGATGACGACCACGAGCGGCGTCATCGCCAAGGTGTAGGCCGTGTAGTTCGCCACCTTCAAATGCCCGCGGATCGCGCCGATGACGCCGACCAGGGCGACCATCGCCCAGCCCGACAACAGCGCCAGCATGAGCGCACCGACGACGATACCGAGGGCGGTCCCGACGCCGCGCTGCAGCGTGCGGACCACGGCGGCGCGGTGGTCCCGCTGGACGACGATGATGACCGTCAGCAGGATCCACGTCGAATGCCCGCTCGGCAGGGCGAGCACGCACGCCATCGCCACCGCGAGGCAACTGGCGAGGCGCAGCGGATAGTGCCACGCCGCGAGACTGTGCAGACCGGTCCACCAGGCGGTCAGATCGGCCCGCCACGAGCGCCGAGCGGGGGCCTGCGGCAGCGGACTGCGAGCGATCAGCCGGGTCAGCGCATAGGCCAGCATCGTCAGGGCGGCCCCGCCGAGCGCCCCGACGGCGAACAGGCCCGCCACGCGCAGTGGCGTCAGGTCCGTCTGCACCACGGTCACCCCGATGATGGTCGCCACCTGCAGTTGCACGGCGGCCTTGGTCAGGCTGGGACGGATCGCCCCGAACACGGTCGCCGCAGTGGCTCCGGCGACGAAGGCCAGCGCGCCGAGCGGGGACAGGTCGCCCAACAGGGCGCCGAGGCCCGCGCCGACGGTGCTGACCGGAACGCTCGCGGCCAGCTCGGCGAATCGCGTCCTGGCCGGCCCGACCTGGCCGCTGCTGGAGACCAGCAGTGCCCCGACGGTGGCGACCACACCGTCGGCGAGGCGGTCGGTGGCGACGCCGGCGGCGAAGGGCACCGCGATGGCCAGCCCCGCCGCCAACATCTGCACCACGTCGACCTCGACGCGCTGCCACCGGCCGAGTTCGCCGAGCGTCACGCGCAGCGGCCCCGGCCGGTCGTCGCGGGCCGACGGATTCGGTGCGTCGGGCATGGCCCCAGCGTAGGGGCCGCCCCGACGGCGATCAGCCCTGACGGGCCTTCAGGCGCGGATTCTGCTTGTTGATGACATAGGTGCGGCCACGGCGGCGGACGACCTGCGAACCGGGCTGGTTCTTGAGCGACTTCAGCGAGTTGCGGACCTTCATCGGGGACTCCTGACGGTGGGGAGGGAGGAGATGTCGACCAGGCCGCTCTGGACGGCCTTGACGAGCCGTCGCGGGACGCGCACGGTGCGCCCCTCGACCGTGACCGGGACGAGCTGGGTTGCGGTGGCCTTCCACTGCGAGCGGCGGTGCCGGGTGTTGCTGCGGGAGGTCTTGCGTTTGGGGACGGCCATGATTTTCCTTTGCTTGAGTGGTGTCCCTTCGAGGCTCGGGCGCGGGGCGCCCTCGCACCTCAGGGACCGGCGAAGTCAGGCGGCGCGGGAGATGCGTCCGAGCCAGGGTTCGAGGCCGTCGTGGGCGACCTCCCAGTACAGGCCGCGGTCGATCTGCTCGGTCTCGGTCAGCAGGGCGCGTTGGAAGGCGTCGACCAGGGCCTCGCGTTCGTCATCGACCCCGGTGACCACGATGCGGGTCAGCGGGGTGCTGCGGCCCCACGGCGAGGCCGTGCCGATGCTGAGCTGTCCTCCGGCACCGTCCCACGCGCAGATCGATCCGGGCCGGGTCGGCAGCCAGAAGCAACCGCGCGAGCGGCGCGGCCCGCCGCCGAGCGCCTCGATGCCGTCGAGTAGCCGCCCCGGATGCAGGGGACGCGGCGAACGCAGGTCGAGCCGCCAGACGTGCTCCGATTCCAGCGGCGGCAGCGTGCCGCGCCGGACGACATCGACCCAGCGCTCGGTGCGGGCATGCTGGTGCAGGTCTCCGGTCAGCCCGGCCGGGTCGAGCGCGCAGGCGTCGCGCGCCAGGAGCGCGGTGGGCCGGGCGATGGCCTGGACCAGGTGGGTGTCCGGTTCGTCGAGATCGCCGATGGCCACGATGGCGTCGGCGTACTCGACCAGGGCGCAGTGCGCCTCGGCGAGGCCGCGGGTGTCGTCCTCGCTGGTGTGGGCGCCGCGCTCGACCAGCAGGTCGTCGCCGAGCAGGTCGTCGTAGGCGGTGGTGCCGTCGAGGGCGTGGACGACGGCGCTGATCCGCACGTGCGGGGCGATGCGACGGTCCATGGCGATGACCCGGCAGACCTGGAGGGCCTCGGCCGAGACCGGCAGATGGGCGATGATCGCGCCCCAGCGACCGGCTGCGGCCAGCCGTTCGAGCGTCGGGACGATGTCCTCGCGCAGCGCGCAGCTGACGCAGGCGTGGTCGAGGTCCATCTGCTCGGACTCCACCAGGCCGCCGAGATCGCTCACGCGCCGGGTCAGGGTCTGCGCCGCGACATCGAGGCTGTGCCGCATGACGGCGGCCTGCGGCAGGTCGAACTGCAGGCCGACGGTGGCGGCCTCCATGGCGGCGGCGTCGATCCCGGTGACGAGGATGACCGGAGTCGTGCGCGTCATCGGTCGGCTCCGGCCCGTCCGCCTCCGGTGCCGTAGCGACGGTGGAAGGCCTCGACGCGGCCCTCGGAGTCGACGACGCGGCCCTTGCCGGTCCAGAACGGGTGGCTGTCGCTGGAGATCTCGACGTTGACCACGGGGTAGGCGACGCCGTCGATCTCGACGGTCTCCTCGGTGGTGGCCGCGAGCGTCGACCGGGTCAGGACGGTCGCTCCGGACGAGGTGTCGCGGAAGACCACGGGACCGTAGGCCGGGTGCAGGTTCTTCTTCATCAGGTCCTCACGTATGCTTATTGAGAATGAGTCCCATAGTACAGAAGTCGTGAAGGAAGGAAGACCGACATGGCGGGAACCTGCCAGGTGACCGGTGCCGGACCCGGATTCGGTCACCACGTCTCCCACTCGCACCGGCGCACCAAGCGCCGCTTCGACGTGAATCTCCAGAAGAAGCGGTACTGGGTGCCGAGCCTCGGTCGTCACGTGACGCTGACGCTCAGCGCGCGGGGGATCAAGACCATCGACCAGCGCGGCATCGACGCCGTCGTCGCCGCGATCCTCGCCCGCGGGGAGAAGCTCTGATGGCGCGCAAGGGCAACGACGTGCGCCCCATCGTCAAGCTCCGCTCCACGGCCGGAACGGGCTACACCTACGTCACCCGCAAGAACCGCCGCAACGACCCGGACCGGATCGTGCTGCGCAAATTCGACCCCGTCGTGCGTCGGCACGTCGACTTCAAGGAGGAGCGCTGATGGCCAAGCGCAGCAAGATCGTACAGAACGAACGGCGCAAGCAGATCGTGGAACGGTACGCCGAGCGGCGGGCCGAACTGCGCAAGGCGAGCAAGGACGAGAGCCTGCCGATGGCCGAACGGATGGCGGCCTCGCGGGCGCTCGCCAAGCTGCCGCGCGACTCCGCGGCCATCCGGGTGCGCAAGCGCGACCAGGTCGACGGCCGCCCGCGCGGACACGTCGGCAAGGCCGGGCTGTCGCGGATCCGCTTCCGCAACGAAGCCCACGCCGGCCACCTGCCGGGCATCACGAAGTCGTCCTGGTAAACCGCGTGGCCGCCGGGCTGCGTCCGGGCGTCTGCTTCGCTGCGCTCGGCCCGTGGCGGGGACCCGTTAGGAGGTTCTGCGGGTAGGTCCGGCGGTTACCGGCGGGTGGCGCGGTGGGTGAGCCAGGCGAGGCCGGCCGCCACGAGCAGCATCCCCAGCCACGGGGTGGCGACGCCGGCCGCCGTCACTACGGCGTTGACCGCGCCAATGAGGCTGTCCCAGCCGGTGCGCAGGCCCCCGAGGAAACCGCCCGGCTCGACGTGGGCGGCCTCGGTAGTCGCATCGAAAGTCACATAGATCATCGAGAAGTCGACTTGTTCCCCCAGTGCCGCGCGCTGGGCTAGGAGACTGTCGAGTTCGGCTTGGCGCTGGGTCAAGCTGGACTCGGCCTCGATGACCTCGGCGGTGGTGGCCGAGGAGGCCAGGATCGCGGTGAGTCGGTCCACCGAGGTGCGCAGCGCGGCGATGCGGGCATCGAGGTCGCTCACCTGACTCGTGACGTCGAGCCGGTCCATCCAGCTCGACTCCACCTCGCCGAGGCCGCGCAGGTGCTCCAGGGCGGCGGTGGCATCGTCGGCCGGCACCCGCACGGTCATCTCGGTGTGCTCGTCGCGGTCCGCGCGATGATCGACGCGGCCGCCCTCGCCTTCGACCCACGCGCCGAACGCGGTAGCGGTCTTCGCCGGGTCGCCGGTGACGAGCCGCGCCTCGCCGGTGACGACGACGGCAGCGTCCTCGCGGGGGGCTGACTCGGTGGATAGGGCCTCGTCGGCGCTCGCCGGCATCGACTCGGCCGTCCCTTTGGTGAACATCTGCGAGGGATCGGCGGCGGTATCGCCAGGGGAGCCGGTGAGGGTGTGATTGTCGCGCGGAGAATCGACCAGGGCGGCCGCGCCGATGCCGCCGGCCAGCAGGAGGACCGCCAGGGTGAGGCCGCCGCCGACGAGGCGCGCCCGACGTCCACGGCGGCGCACAGCAGCCTCCACGCCGTCCATGACGTGTACCCGAAGGGCGGCGATGCGTGCCTCGTCGATCAGGGGCGTGTCAGGGGAATGGTCGTCGGTCATGTCGTCTCCCGGATGGCTCGCAGGTCGGCGCGCAGTGTGGCCCGCAGGCGTGACAGGCGGTTGCGCACCGAGGCATGGGTGAGGCCGAGGCGTTCGGCGGCCTCGGCGTAGGTCAGGCCGTCTTCGAGGCAGAGTTCGTACAGTGTGCGGTCGACCTCCGACAGGCGCGCCACCGCACGGGCGATCTCCTCCCGGACGCGGACGTTGGCGGCCGCCCGCTCGACGTCATCGCCCGCCGGTAAGTCGTCGGTCAGGGCGTCGTCGTGGAGGCGACGGCGTTGTGCCGCACGACGGGCGTTGAGGGCGGTGTAGCGGGCCGTGACGAGCAGCCACGGCAGCAGTGAGTCCTCGGTGGTGATGGTCGGGAGTTTGCGCCACGCGGTGACGAAGGTCTCCTGGGTCGCATCCTCGGCCGCAGCATGGTCTCCGAGGATGCCGTAGGCCTGCCCGTAGACCGGGCGCACGTGGCGGTCGTAGAGCTGGCCGAACGCCCCGCGATCACCCGCGCGGGCTCGCGCGGTCAGGCTCCGGTCGGTGGCATCGTCCACGGCTTGCCCTTTCGGTGGCGCGAGTGTTCCTCTGACCATAGATGTCCGAAGGCTGGTCAACCGTCTCGCCTTTACATGTCACATTCTCTTGTCAATCAACTTGACATGTCATAAGCTGATGTCAAGTGGGCTTCAGGAGGAGTGGCGAATGACGGTGTCAACCGTGGTCGACGGTCGCAGGATCGAATGGACCGACAAGAAGCGTTATCTGTGGATCATGGGGGCGATCATGCCCCTGATCCCGCTCATCATCTGGGGCGCCTACGCGGCGACCGAATGGAGTTTCTGGTGGTGGTTCGGCCCGGTGATCCTGTTCGTCATCGTGCCGCTCGTTGACCTTGTCGCCGGTCTCGATCCGAACAACCCGCCCGATGAGCTGATCGAGGCGCTGGAAGAGGACCGCTTCTACCGCTGGGTCACCTACGCCTTCATCCCGGCCCAGATCGCCGGCTTTCCGTGGGGCTGCCTGGTCATCGGCGACGGCTCCCTCTTCGGCTGGGACGTTTACGGCAACGCCGCCCAGGTGCTGCCCGGCATCGGCGATCACCTGTCGGTGGCTGACAAGATCGGCCTGGCCACCGGCATGGGCTTGGTCGCCGGCATCGGCATCAACACCGCCCACGAACTCGGCCACAAGAAGGAGGAACACGAGCGCTGGTTCGCCCGCATCGCGCTCGCTCAGACCGCCTACGGGCACTTCTTCATCGAGCACAACCGGGGTCACCACGTGCGCGTCGCCACCCCGGAGGACCCCGCTTCGGGCCGCATCGGCGAGACCGTCTGGGGCTTCATGCCGCGCACCGTCATCGGCAGCCTCAAGAGCGCGTGGGGGCTGGAACAGAAGCGCTTCGCCCGCCTCAAGAAGTCGCCGATCAGCCTCAAGAACGACCTCATCAACGCCTGGATGTTCACCGTCGTGCTGTGGGGCTTCGCGATGGCGGCCTTCGGCTGGCAGATCGTCCCGTTCCTCGTCCTGCAGGCGATCATCGGCATCTGGCTGCTGGAGAGCGTCAACTACCTGGAGCACTACGGCATGAAGCGCCAGAAACTCGCCTCGGGCCGCTACGAGCGGGTCAACCCCTCGCATTCGTGGAACTCCAACAACATTGGGACCAATGTGCTGCTGTACCACCTGCAGCGCCACAGCGACCACCACGCCAACCCCACCCGCCGCTATCAGGCGCTGCGCGACTTCAAGGACGCTCCGGTGCTGCCCACCGGCTACGCGGGCATGATCGTGCTCACCTGGATCCCCGCGATCTGGCGCAAGGTCATGGACGAGCGCGTGCTCTCGCACTACGACGGCGACATCACCCTGGCGAACATCCACCCGCCCAAGAAGGCCGCGTACTACGCGAAGTACGGTGCTGCCGACGCTGAACTGGAGGAGGCCGCCTGATGGCGAAGTTCATCTGTCCCAACTGCGAGTACGTCTACGACGAGGCCGCCGGAGACCCCCGCGAGGGGTGGCGCGCAGGCACGTCGTTCGCCGAGATCGACGCGGACTGGACCTGCCCGGACTGCGCGGTGCGCGAGCAGGTCGACTTCCTGCCGATCGAGGAATTCGTACACAACGACCAGGACGGCAACGTCGTCAGCGCCGAGACTCGCGAGCAGGCCCTCGCCCGGCAGCGGGCCGAGGTCGAGCGGGCGGCGCGTGAGGAGGCTCGGGCATGAAGGTCTGGGAATGCCAGCAGTGCGGCTTCATCTACGACGAGGCGCAGGGCTGGGAGGAGGAGGGCTTCCCGCCCGGCACGAAGTGGGAGGACATCCCCGACGACTGGACCTGCCCCGACTGCGGCGCGGCCAAGGCCGACTTCACTATGGTTCAGGTCGCCTGAGTGACCGTCACGACGTTCCGGGCCGAGACCCAAGAACTCCTGCGCGACCGGCTCCTCGATGCCGCGCTGGCGCTCATGGAGCGGCGCGGCTGGTCGAAGGTGACGATGGCCGCAGTCGCCGACGAGGTCGGGGTGAGCCGTCAGACCGTCTACAACGAGGTGGGTGCCAAGCGGGCGCTCGCCGAGCACCTGGCGATGCGCGAGTTGGCGCGCTTCCTCGATCTCGTCCGCGTGCGCATGACCGAGCGCGACGACCTCGTGCATGCGGTCCAGTGGGCGTGCGAGGGCGTGCTCGACCTGGCCGGGAGCAACATGCTGGTGCGGGCCATCGTCGGCTCGGTGCCCGGCGACCACCCGCCGGACCTGCTGGCGATCCTCACCGTCGACTCCGGCGAGATCGTCGAGGCGGCCTGCACCGTGGTCAAGCAGTGCGTGCTCGACAAGGGTCAGGTGCTGCCGTTGTCGGACGCCGAGCTGGACATTGCCGTCGAGAGCGTCGTGCGGCTCGTGCTGTCGGCGATCACCCGGCCCTCCAAGCCCGCCCCGGAGGCCGCCGCCGACATCGCCTGGATCCTGCGCCTCGCCCTCCGCGGCGCCTCGGCCTGACCGGACCGTGAGGTGCGAGGCCGCACCCTTCGAGGCTCGGCCGCGAGCGGCCTCGCACCTCAGGGACCGTCGCTCGCACCTCAGCCAGCGGGAAGACCGGGTTTGCCGGGGTCTTCAGATCCAGGCGGAGAACCACATGCGGGCCGCCCACGCCGAACGCGGGATGGTCTCGCCGGTCCAGATCGGGTGGAACCACCAGAACAGCGCCACCGTGACCGCGAGATAGGCCACGATGCCGCCGAGCAGCATGCGGCGCGATCCGCCGGCCGATGCGTCCCACACCTCCCGCAGCACGAGGGCGATGGCCACGATCATCAGCGGCAGCATCGTCACGGCGTAGAACGAGAAGATCGGCCGGTCGTCGAAGCGGAACCACGGCAGCCACAGCGCGCCGATCATCGCCAGGACGAGGCCGTGGTGCCACGAGCGCTCCCACACCCACAGCGCCGCCGAGGCGACGACCGCCGCAGAGCCGAGCCACCAGACGAGCGGATTGCCCAGCAGCGTGATGACCCGGATGCACGAATCGCCGCGGCCCGCATCGCACATGGCGGCCGGCAGGTCGTTCTGCGCCTCGACGCCGACCGGACGGTTCAGCAGCGGCCAACCCCAGGCCTCGGACTGGTACGGGTGGGTCTGCCCGGCCAGATAGTCGCCGGTGTGGAAGCGCCAGTCGAGCAGATGGAACTGCCACAGCTGGCTGAACCGGTTGCCGTCGCCGAGGTCGAAGCGCGCGGCGTACACCTCGTGATGGAGCAGCCATCCGGTCCACGTCGCCAGGTAGACCCCGGCGGCGACCAGCACGAGGGAGGCGAAGGCCGGGGCACCGACGACCGCGAGCGTGCGAATCCACCAGCCGGTCACGGAGCCGGCCGGACCACGCAAGGGTGATCGCCAGCGGCAGGCCGCCTCCCAGCCCACGACGAGCAGCCCGGCCACGGCCAACGGGAACAGCCCGCTCCACTTCGTCGCCACGGCCATCCCGAAGCACACGCCCGCCAGCAGCTGCCACGGGCGGACCGGCCGCCACCGCAGATCGACGTCGAGCCGCGTCACCATGCGGTCGCGGTCGGCCACGATGCAGGCGATGCCGGAGAGGATCCAGAAGGTCAGGAAGCCGTCGAGCAGCGCCAGGCGCGACATGACGAAGTGCATCCCGTCGACGCACAGCAGCAGCCCGGCCAGGCAGCCCAGCCAGGTCGAGCCGGTCAGGCGCCGCACGAGCCGGGCGAGGACCAGCACGGTCAGCGCGCCGACGACGACCGAGGCGATGCGCCAGCCGAAGGCGTCCATGCCGAAGGCCCGCTCGCCGAGGGCGATGAGCCACTTGCCGGCCTCGGGGTGGGCGACCTGGGTGGGGGCGTCGGTGAACAGGCCGGAGGTGATGCCGCGGGCGATTTGATCGTCGGCGGTGCTGGGGGCGTCACGCGCGTAGCCGACCTCCAGCATCGACCAGGCGTGTTTGGCGTAATAGGTCTCGTCGAAGAGCAGGTGTGAGGGCTTGCCGACGTTCCAGACCCGGACGACGAAGGCGAGCGTGGTGACGCCCAGGGGGCCGATCCAGCCCCAGGCGCGCTCGGACAGGCGCAGCACGCGCCCACCCTAGCCCGGCTGCGGGAACGCCGGAGGTGGCACGATGCAGGCATGTTGATCCTCGCGGGGACCTCGATCGGCCAAGTCGGGGACGTGTCGCGCCGGCTCGGTCCGGCGCTGTCGAGCGCCGATGTCATCGCGGCGGAGGACACCCGCCGGCTCGCGCGGCTCGTCGCCGACCTGGGCGTCGAGACGCGGGGGCGCGTCGTGTCGTTCTTCGAGGGCAACGAGCAGGCGCGCACCGGTGAACTTGTGGACCTGCTGCGGGACGGTCACACCGTCGTTCTCGTGACCGATGCGGGCATGCCGAGCGTGTCCGATCCGGGCTACCGGCTGGTCGCGGGGGCGGTCGAGGCGGGGGTGGAGGTCAGTGTGATCCCCGGGCCGTCGGCGGTGCTGACCGCGCTGGCCATTTCCGGGCTGCCGGTGGACCGTTTCGCCTTCGAGGGCTTCCCGCCGCGCAAGCCCGGATCGCGCGACCGGTTCTTCGCCGACCTGGCGAGTGAGCGCCGCACGCTGGTCTTCTTCGAGTCGCCGCATCGCACCGAGGCGACCCTGGAGGCCCTGGCGCGGGCCTTCGGCGCGGACCGCCGCGCGGTGGTGTGCCGCGAGCTGACCAAGACCTACGAGGAGGTCGTGCGCGGCACGCTGGCCGAGTTGGTCGCCTGGGCGCAATCCCAGGAGCAGGGGGTCCGCGGCGAGGTGACGCTCGTGATCGCGGGGGCGGCGGCCCCCGAGGTCGACCTCGATCCGTCGCGCCTGGCCGATCTGGTCGATCAGGCCAAGGCGTCGGGACTGAGCCGCCGCGACGCCATCGCTCACGTGGCCGCCGCGACTGGCGCGCCGAAGAATCTCGTCTACGACGCCGCCCACTCCTGAGCGCTGGATGCGCTGCGAACGTACCGCTCTGCGCGGTGCTTCAGTGCACTCAGTACTTCCCTGGGCCGATGCCGCTCGGTCCGCTACCAGGCACAACCCGTCCGCGCACCCTCTAACGCGGTTTCGCAGCCTTCTCCGTCTGAGATGTTAGTATGAGAAAGCTGTGCCTGGTGCGGCAGCCTCCTCTTTCCTCATTTCTGTGTAAGGCTTCTTGTGATCGTGAGTAAAAGGTTCCGGCTGCTTCCTGCGTTGGCCTTGATGGCCGGTGTCGTGGTGACCGGTTGGGTGGCTCCCCCCCCCGCAGTAGCTAGCACCACGGTCACTCCGGTGACGTGGGAGAACACCACGGGCGAACTGACGAGTTATGCCTCCTCCCGGAGTCTCGGTTCACCGCACCCCGACCCTTCGGCCACCACGCCGGCCACCAATGATCTGGTGACACCCTTCTTCGCGGGTACCGATGCCACGGTCACGATTCCCGCCGACACCACCGGCGTCCCCGTGGGCTATGAAGGTAACGACAGCAATCAGATGTATCGCATGATGCAGGCGAAGTTGGTCCCGCCCGCAGCCGCATGCGCCGACGGCGGCGGATTGGCGACCGTGTCGGCCACGATGACCATACGCAACAACGGCCCGGCGAACGGCCAAGGTTTTGTGGGTGGGTTCAGTCTGGTCAACGGCACGACCGTGCTCTCCGGTGGAAGCCTGCCGAATAATTTCGCCAGAAACGTGTCGGTCACCCGGACCGTGACGGCTACGGTTCCGGTCGCTGACGTCGCGGCCGGGACCATTCGGCTGAACCTGGCCGTGGAGACCTACCACGTGGGCAGCAAGTCGTGGACGTTCTCGAACTTCTCTTCCTCCTACGTGCTGCGCTGTCCGCCGGTTCCGCACGAGGACGCCCCGGTCGAGATCGGCGCGGGGCCGTATACGGTCGATCTGCTCGGCAACGACGACCAGGATTCGACGGATACGCCTGCGGCGCTGGACCCCGCGAGCGTGCAGTTGTGGAACCCCACGACCAGCACGTGGGGCACCTCGTTGACGACCGCCGACGGCACGTACGCGGTCGACACGACGACCGGCCAGGTGACCTTCACTCCGACCGACCCGAACTTCTCCGGTGCGGTGACCGAGCCGGTTCGCTACCGTGTCTCGAACACCGACATGACGGCGGCGATGCGCACGAGTTCGCCCGGTGACGCCTACGGTGAGTCGACCTTGACGCTCACGGTTACCGAGCCTGCGGTTGATGACAGTGCGGTGGTGGTGCCGGGTGCTCCGGTCACGGTGGATGTGTTGTCCAATGACGGCATTACCGATGTTGACTCGGGCACGTTGTCTCTGGTGGATCCGGATACGGGTGATCTGGTGACCACGTTGACGGTCGATGGCGGCGTGTGGGAGGTGGTGGACGGGCAGATCGTGTTCACGCCGAATGATGATGTGTCCACGACCCCGCCTGGCCCGGTGACGTATGTGGTGGAGGATGGCGACGGGAATCCCTACAGCGCCGTGCTCACGGTCACGGTGGCTGAGCCTGCGGTTGATGACACGGCGGTGGTGGTGCCCGGCACCCCGGTCACCGTCGATGTCCTCGGTAATGACGGCATCACGGACGTGGATACCGGCACGTTGCGTCTGCTGGATCCGGCCACGGGCGAGCTGGTGACCACGCTGACCGTTGATGGTGGCGTGTGGGAGGTGGTGGACGGGCAGGTCGTGTTCACGCCGAACGACGGCGTGTCCACGACCCCTCC
>NZ_JASGDU010000006.1:0-30821 GCF_047607065.1 Aeromicrobium sp. | reverse complement strand
TCGATCTCCGAACGCAGCACCGCCGCAGCCTCGATGGACTCCCCCAGACGGCCCAGCGCCCGGTCCGTCGCGGCGATCACCACCGACGCGACCTCGGCCTCGCGCCGCTGCCGCTCGCGCCGCTCGGCAGCCCTGCGGCGGGCCTCGCGCTCGGCCTCGGCCGAACTCACCAGCGCCCGCACCTGCCCCTCCAGCGCCCGCGCCCGCTCCTCGTTGGTACGCAGCGCGAGCCGCGCCTCGGTCTCGGCCCGGCGCGCCTGCGCCGCCGCCTGCGACAGGGCCTCCATCTCGGTGGTGTCCGGCTCCTCGTCGGGTGCGGCCTCGGCCTGGGCCAGCCGCTCCTCCAGATCGGCCAAGCCGCCCCGGTCGCGCTCGTGCGCCGCCTTCGCCTCGATGATCTGCTGATCGAGACGCTCGGCCTCACCCCGCGCCGCACGCGCGGTCGACCCGAGCCGGCCCAGCGACTCGGCCACCGCCGCCATCTCCGCATCCGACTCGTGCAGCCGCTCCAGCACGGCATCGACGGCCTTGCCCGCAGTCTCCCGCTCGGCGGCCAGGCGCTGCTGCTCGAAACGCGCCCGCTCCAGGTCGTGACGGGTGCGCTGCAGGTCGGCGGCGGCCTGGTCGACTGCGGCCTTGACCTCGATGAGGCTCTGGCGGGGTGCCGACCCGCCCGAGGCGAAATGCGCGCCGAGCAGGTCGCCGTCGCGGGTGACCGCCGTGACGTCGCCGGCCTGCCGCACCAGGACGCGCGCCCGGTCGAGATCGTCGACAACCGCCACCTTGAACAGCAGGCGGCGCACCGCGCCAGTCAGGTTCTCGGGGGCCTCGATCACGTCGGCGGCGTAGACCGCGAAGTCCGGCAGCGACGGCCACTCGGTCTCGTCGGCGACGCTGCCGCCCAACAGCAGGCCTGCCCGCCCCAGATCGTCGTCCTTGAGCTTGCGCATGGCACCCACTGCGGAATCGAGGGCATCGACGGCCACGGCATCGGCCGCAGATCCCAGCGCGGAAGCCACAGCGGCCTCGTATCCGGGACGCACCGCCAACAAGGCCGCCACCGAGCCGAGCACGCCGGCCACCTGGTCGGAGGCAGCCAGCAGCGCGCCCGCGCCGTCCTTGGCGTCCAGGCCCAGTTCGAGGGCGTCCTTGCGCGCCACGAGCGCCGCCTCGGACCGTTCGAGATCCTGCACGCGGGCCGCGACCTCGGCGGTCGTCGCCTCGACCTCGCCCAGCGCGGCCTCGGCCCGCTCCAGCTCCGCGTCCAGACCCGACTCGCCGGCCGACAGCCCGGCGATCTGCGTCTCCAGCGCGGTGAACTCCGCCTGCGCCGCGTCGGCCCGCTCGATGGCGGCGTCGCGGGCGGCCGTCAGACGCCCCAGTTCGGCGTCGGCGGCCTCGGCCCGCGAGCGGATCGCGTTGACCTGACCGTGCAGGCGCGCCAACCCCTCGCGCCGGTCGGCCGCAGCGCGCAGCAGGCCCGCGATGCGCCGCTCCTCCTCGGCATAGGCCTTCTCGGTCTCGGCCCGCTCGGCGACCACCCGTTCGAGGGTCTCGGCCGAGGCGGCCACCTCCTCGGAGAGCCGGTCGTGCTGCTCCTGGGCACGCCGCGCATCGGCCTCCAACTCCTCCGGATCACGGCCGTGGCGCTGCTCCTCGGCGTTGACCGCCGCCAGGCGCACCCTCTCGGCGGCCAGGCTCGCCGTGCCGCGAAAACGCTCGCGCACCCCCGACAGCGCATACCAGGCGTCCTGGGCCGCCGACAGCCGCGGCGCATCGTCGCGGAGCCGGTCCTCCAGCTCGGCCTCGGCGCGCCGGGCCTGTGCGATGGACGCCTCCACGGCCGCCCGGCGTTCGCGCAAGGCGGCCTCGTCAGCCAGCTCGGTCTCGATGACCTGCTGGGCAGTGACCACATCGTCGGCGAGCAGCCGGGCGCGCGCGTCACGGACGTCGGCCTGGATCACCGCAGCCTTGCGGGCCACCTCGGCCTGCCGCCCGAGCGGCTTGAGCTGGCGGCGCAGCTCGTTGAGCACATCGGCCAGGCGGGTCAGATTGCCCTGCGTAGCCTCCAGCTTGCGCAGCGCCTTCTCCTTGCGCTTGCGGTGCTTGAGGACGCCGGCGGCCTCCTCGATGAAGCCGCGGCGCTCCTCGGCCGTGGCCCGCAGCACCGAGTCGAGCTGCCCCTGGCCGACGATGACGTGCATCTCGCGGCCGATACCCGAGTCGCTCAGCAGCTCCTGCACGTCGAGCAGGCGCACCGTGTCGCCGTTGATGGCGTATTCGGAGCCGCCGTTGCGGAACATCGTGCGCGAGATGGTGACCTCGCTGTACTCGATGGGCAGCGCACCGTCGGAGTTGTCGATGGTCAAGACGACCTCGGCGCGGCCCAACGGCGCGCGCCCGGCGGTGCCGGCGAAGATGACGTCTTCCATCTTGCCGCCGCGCAGCGACTTCGCGCCCTGCTCACCCATGACCCAGGCGAGGGCGTCGACGACATTGGACTTGCCCGAGCCGTTGGGGCCGACGACACAGGTGATGCCTGGTTCCAGTTCCAGGGTCGTCGACGACGCGAAGGACTTGAAACCGCGCAGCGTCAGGCTCTTCAGATACACGGCCCCACCCTAGAGGTCGCGCGGACGGACACCTGCTGAGGTGCGCGCCCGGTCAGCGGCCGACGGGTTCCAGCAGGTCGGCTGCGGTGACGGACTCGACCCGCTCGTGCAGCGCGGCGAGCAGGCCGTCGTTCTCGGTCTTCAGGCGCTCGACCTCGGCCTCCAGGTCGGCGACGCGGCGCTTGAGGAGCGCCGACTGATGCAGTTGAGCGGGGGTCGGGCCGCCGAGATAACCGACAAGGGCCTTGGCCATGAGATGAAGACCTCCAACGATGAGGCGAAAAGATCCGAAAGTGCCGGGCGGCGCGAGGCGGGACAGCCTCATTCCCGCGTCTTCCAGTGTCCCACCGGCCACGCAGCCGGTCAAACTCCGGGCTAAAGCGAAGCCAGGAACGACCCCGGCCTCACTCCACCGGCGGACGCCCTAACTGGCACCTCGAGCGCGGCGGCGGGCCGCCAACTCGTCGTTGACGAGCCTCGGGGCAGGGACCGTCCGTTCGCTGGGCAGTTCGTGCAACGAGCCTTCGATCTCCTTCCACACCCCGCCGATGGCGATACCGAAGACCCCTTGGCCGCCGCGCAGGAGGTCGATGACCTCATCGCTGGAGCGGCACTCGTAGACGCTGGCACCGTCGCTCATCAGCGTGACCTGGGTCAGGTCGTCGGTGCCGCGCTCGCGCAGATGCTCGATGGCGGTACGGATCTGCTGCAGCGAGACCCCCGCGTCGAGCAGGCGCTTGATGATCTTGAGCAGCAGGATGTCGCGGAAGGAGTACAGGCGCTGCGTGCCCGAGCCGGTCGCCGAGCGCACGGTCGGCTCGACCAGTTTGGTGCGCGCCCAGTAGTCGAGCTGCCGGTAGGTGATGCCCGCTGCCGAGCAGGCCGTGGGGCCGCGAAATCCGGTGTCCCCGGGGACCGGTGCCAGATCGTCGTCGAACAACCGTCCTTGCTGCTCAGCGGCCGAGGCCGTCGCGCCAGCGTGGTCGGCGTCGCGGGGATCGGTCATGTCACGCCCTACTTTTCGATGCGTCGGTACAGGGAAGACTACTCCGCTCCCGGAGGCGGCGGTGAGATCAACAGCAACCTCAACGTAAACATGAGGGTTAGAGTGGTCAAGGACCGCTGCGGCGTGTCGGGCCGCCGACTGCCTGACCGCTACGCGAAGTCCTCGGGAACCACGTCATCGAGGAACTCGCGGAAGCGCTCCACCTCGGCCTCCTGGTCCGATTCTGGCACGATCCCGGCATCGTCCAGCACATCATCGGCGCAGAACACGCTCGCCGCACAGCGCAGCGCGAGAGCAATACCGTCGGAAGGCCGCGCCTCCACCACCGCACCGGAGGCGAAGCACAGTTCGGCGAAGAAGACCCCGTCGTCGACATCAACGATCTCCACCCGGTCCAACTCGTCGCCCAGGGCGTCGATGACCGCCGCCATGAGTTCGTGCGTCAGCGGTCGCTTGGCCTGCGTGTCCTGCAGCGCGAAGGCGATGGCCGAAGCCTCCACCGCGCCGATCCAGATCGGCACCACCCGCGGCCCGCCGACCTCCCGCAACAGCACGAGAGGCTGATTGGCGGGCATGTCGACCCGAACCCCGACGATCTGCATCTCGCGCATGGGCGTCAGTCCTGCAGCAGCGAGCGCAGGACCATCGTGTGCAGCCGGATCGACCCCGCAGCGAGCGCCGCCGCTGTCGCCTCGGCATCCTCGCCCGTGCGCGGCCCGACCACCTGGCGCACCAGGTCGGCCTCGCGCTGGGCCGCAGTGCGCACCTGGCGCAGATGCCGCGGCTCGACGCCGAGGTCGGCCAGCTCGGCGACCGCAACCGCGATGGCCAGATCGTCGCCGTCGTAGTACCGCTGGCGCGCCCGGCGCACGATCAGGCCGTGCGCCTCCATCTCCTCCAGCAGCACCTCGTCGATGCCCGCCTGGTCGATCAGGTCCTCGCGGGTCAGCCGCTCCCGGCTGGGCTTCTCGGCAAAGGTCGCCTCCGTCGGCAGCCCGTCGGGCGCCAGCGTCAGGTGCCGGCCCGTCTGCGCGGTCGGCGCGCGGCCGTTGTCCATGTCGTCGAGCACCTGGCGGATGTGGCTCAGCGGCCAGAAGGCGTCGCGCTGCTGGCGCAGGATGAACCGCAGCCGCTCGACGTCGTCGAAACTGAACTTGCGATACCCCGAGGGCGTCCGCTCCGGCTCCAGCAGGCCCTCGGACTCCAGATAGCGGATCTTGGTGATGGTCAGGTCCGGGAACTCCGGGCGCAACTCATCGAGCACCTTGCCGATGCCGAGGCGATGCAGGGACGCCTCGCTTGCGTTCACAGGCGGCCCTGCTGCGCGGCGGCCTGGAAGAACAGCAGCCGGAACTTGCCGAACTGGACCTCGTCGCCGCCCGACAGCGCGATGTCGCGCTCGATCCGGTCGCGGTTGACGTAGGTGCCGTTGAGGCTGCCCTTGTCGGACACGACGAAGGTGTCGCCCTGGCGGCGCAGCGTCGCATGGCGGCGCGAGACGCTGATGTCGTCGAGGAAGATGTCGCTGGCCGGGTGACGTCCGACGGTGATCTCGTCGGCGTCGAGCAGAAAGCGCGCGCCGGCGTCCGGGCCGCGCTGCACGAGCAGCATCGCCGCGCCTGTGGGGAGCCGTTCGACCGTCGCCAGATCGTCGGCCGACATCTCTTCGGTGTCGTGATCGACGAACGGGATATGAGTCGTATGGTCGGTCAGGTCACGCGGGAAGTCCACACCGTCACCTGGCGTCGTCATATCCCATCACTCCTGGTCTGCGGGTACACGCCGGTCGCGTCCGCCCTGAGGTGTCCAACCTAACATCCGGCATGTCAGGCCGACGTGAGAGCGGTGTACTCCTCGGGCGTCAGCAGGCCCTCGGCGGCACCCTCGCCCACGCGCACCTTGAACAGCCAGCCTTCGCCGTAGGGATCGGAGTTGACGACCTCCTCCGAACCGTCGAGGGCGTCGTTGCGGGCGATGACCTCCCCGGCGACCGGACTGAACAGGTCGCTGACGGACTTGGTCGACTCGAGTTCGCCCACCGTAGAGCCTGCCTCAACAGCGTCGCCGACCTGCGGCAGATCGGCATAGACGATGTCGCCGAGTTGATCCTGGGCGAAATCGGTGATGCCGACCGTGGCAACGTCGTCGTCGATGCGCACCCACTCGTGCTCTTCGCTGTAGTACAGGTCCTCGGGAATCACCGGTGCTCCTTCAGGGGCGACAAGGGGTCAAGAGTCGTTGTGAGCGTACTCGGGTGCGATCGCATCAGCCAGTGCCGTCATGGTGATCGTGTCGACGCGCTCGACGGTCAGGGTGCCGCCGCGCGACTCGACGCGATCGGACACGCCGCCGCGAAAACCCATCGCCGACTCCAGCGTGGCCGGATCGCCAATGGCCTCGATGACGTACGGCGCCTCGACACGGGTGCCGGAGACCAGCACTCCCCCGGCCTGGCTGTCGTCGGCGAACCACGTGTGCGCCACGATCCGGGCATGCCCGTTGATGACGATGGCCTCGGCTCCGGCGTCGCGCAGCTCCTGCACCATGTCCAGCAGCAGGGACGCGCCGATGTCGCCCTGCGGATCGTCCAGCGTCAGCCGCACGCCCGGGCCGGTCGCGCCCACCGTGCCGGCGAGGATCGACAAATCGTCGAGACGGCGCTGCGCCTCCTTCTGCGCGGTCTCGGAGGCGTCGGTGGAGGTCTGCAACTCGTCGCGGGTGGCAGTGAGGTCGGCGATCTGGTCGGTCAGCCGGCCGTTGGTGGCATCGAGCGTCTTGAGCAGGTCGACCAGTTCGGCGCTACGCAGGTTCTGGTAGTTGTCGGCCTTGTCCTGGCCGACCTGGACCGTCACCGCGAAGGCGAGCAGGCCCAGCAGGGTCGCCGTCGCCACCTGGCGCGGGCGGCTGGCCGGGCGCGCGGCGCGGGCGGCGGACTCAGGCATGGAACACCCGCCGCCTGATCGCTGCGGCGTTGGCGAAGATCCGGATGCCCAGCACCACGAGGACACCGGTCGACAGCTGCGAGCCGACGCCGAGCTGGTCGCCCAGGAAGACGATGAACGCCGCGATCAACACGTTCGACAAGAACGACACGACGAAGACCCGGTCGTCGAAGCGCCGCTCGCCGAGGGCGCGCAGCGCGCCGACCACGGCGTCGAAGGCGGCGACGATGGCGATGGGCAGGTACGGCTGCAGCGCGACCGGGACCTCGGGCTGCACGACGAGTCCGACGCCGACGCCGATGAGGAGTCCGAGAACCGGGATCATGGTGTTCCTTCGTTCGGGGGCAGCGCCGTGGCGTGGGTGACGGTCGTGCGGTGAGCCGGGGCCGGGGGCAGCGCCTGGTCGCCTGTGTCGGCCAGCGAGTAGGTCAGCTCGTCCTGCGTCTGGCGGCGCTTCCAGTAGTCATCTTCGCCGCTGGACTCCAAACGATCAACGATGGCCTCCCGGTCACCGATCACCTCGATCACATACGGCGCGCCGATGGAGGTGAAGTTGATGGTGATCGCCCCGCCGGCGGTGCGCAGCGAGGTCAGGGCACCCCAGCGCTGCCCGTTGACCGCGATGGCCTCGGCACCGCCGATCCACAGCTCGTTGACCAGCGCCTTGAGCTCGCCGTCGCCGATGGCGACCCCCTCGGCGGGCGCGATGGTGATCGTCAGGCCGTCGCCACGCACCGCCGCGACACCGGTCGTCAGCTCCACGGCCAGCTCCTCGGGGGTCTTGACCAGATCCCCCTGGAGCGCGGCGACATCGGCCTCCAGGGCGTCGACCTGGGCCTGGAGGTCGGCGCGCAGAACCTCGCTCTGCTCGATATCGTCCAGCAGGGCCGTGCGCGTGGCGCTGCGCGAGGGAAGGTCCTGGTAGTACTGGACCGCCGTGATGGTGATCATCAGGGTGAACAAGCCCAGCATGAGCGCCGTGGCCAGCGTGTTGACGCTGCGGGAGCGCGAATAGCGGCCGGGCCGCACCAGATAGTAGTCGTCGTCCAGCGCCCGCTCGGCGATCAAGTCGAGCAGGCTGGTCGCCTCCCGGCTATACGGGGCGCTCTCGGGGCGCGGCGCGGACGTCATGCCCGGCGGCGCGCGGGAGGCCGCTTCCTCGACGGGGGCGGCTCGTCGGCCGGCGCGCGTTCAGTCGTCGACAAGAGCTTGCGGACCTGCACGGCGTACAGGACGCCGCCCCACCAGTACAGGCCCACGCCCCAGATCGCGAAGGCCCAGCCGAACACGTTGGCCAGGTCGGCAACCGTGCCCGTGCCGTCGCCGAGCAGCAGCAGCGGGAAGGCGTACAGCAGGCCCGCCGTGGCGGCCTTGCCGAGGAAGTGGACCGGCAGCGAACTGAAGCCGCGGGTGCGCAGGAAGGGCACCAGGCTGAACAGGAACACGTCACGCAGCGGGATCGCGACGACGAGCCACCAGGGGATGATCTCGCGCAGGCCAAGGCCCACGACGACGGCCAGGATGTACAGGCGGTCGGCGACTGGATCGAGGATCGCGCCGATCTTGGAGGTCTGGCCCAGCTTGCGGGCAAGCTTGCCGTCGAGGTAGTCGGTGACCCCAGAGACGACGAGCACGACGAGTGCCAGCTCGTCCTCCTGCGGCCCCAGGACGAGCCACAGGAACACGGGCACCAGCAGCAGCCGGGCGAAACTGAGCGCGTTCGGCACCGTCAGCACGCGATCCTCGGTGTTCATCACGGCCACCTTAGGCCATATCGCGAGACCAGATGATGCGTACTTCACCATCAGTGCCAAGATGAAGGCGAACCCCAATCTGCACTCTCAGTAGGAGGACGCGTGGCTGACTACACCTTGCCCGATCTGTCGTACGACTACGGTGCCCTGGATCCGCACATCTCCGGCAAGATCATGGAGCTGCATCACTCCAAGCACCACGCCAACTACGTCGCCGGCCTGAACACGGCGCTGGAGAAGCTCGAGGAGGCGCGCGCGACGGAGAACTTCGGTGCCATCGCCGGCATCGAGAAGAACCTTGCATTCAACCTCGGCGGCCACATCAACCACTCGATCTTCTGGAAGAACCTCTCGCCCGAGGGCGGCGACAAGCCAGTCGGCGACCTGGCTGCGGCGATCGACGACAACTTCGGCTCGTTCGATGCGTTCCGTGCGCAGTTCGAGCAGGTGGCGCTGACGATCCAGGGGTCCGGCTGGGCGATCCTCGCCTGGGACAGCCTGGGCCAGAAGCTGCTCATCGTGCAGCTGTACGACCAGCAGGCCAACATCCCGGCCACGCTGATCCCGATCCTGCAGCTCGACATGTGGGAGCACGCCTTCTACCTCGACTACCTCAACGTCAAGGGCGACTACGTCAAGGCGTTCTGGAACATCGTCAACTGGGCCGATTCCGCCGAGCGCTTCACCGCCGCGACCTCCGGTGGTCAGATCCTGTTCTGAGAGGTCTCGCTGGCTGAGGTGCGAGCGAGGAACGGGCGGGCCTCGAAGCCAGGTGCCCGTGGTCCCTTCGAGGCTCGCTCCGCTCGCACCTCAGGGACCGGGACCCGCCTGCCTGCGCATGTTCCGAGTTCGCTTCGCCGACGCGCCGCCGCCCCGTACCGGGGTCGCGGCGCGTCGGCGTTTCGGAGGAGGGCCTCAGCCCCGGTCGCGCTCGGCGAGGGCGCGCAGCCGCTCGTTGTAGGCGCGCAGTTCGGCGTCGTCGTCGCGGTCGGCCGCACGGTCCAGTCGGCGCTGTTCGCGCAGGTCCGAGCCGAACCACTGGGCCAGCAGGGCGAGCATGACGATGAGCAGCGGCACCTCCCCCAGCGCCCACGAGATGCTGCCGCCGAGGTACTGATCGGCCAGCAGATCGGTGCGATACGGGCGCTGCAGGGCCAACCAGTACGACTCGCCGGTCGGCACGCTCGCCGACATGACCGCGACCGAGAAGAATGCGTGGAACGGCAAGGTCACCAGCAGCAGGCCGAAGCGGGCCAGCGGCACCAGACGCTGCGGCGACGGGTCGACCCCGATGACGACGTAGTAGAACAGGGTGCCGACGGCCAGGAAGTGCAGTTCCATCCCGACGTGACCCAGGATGCTGCGCATCAGCACATCGAACAGCGACGTGAAGTAGAGCGCGTACAGGCTGCCGATGAACAGGATCGGCCCGACGACGGGGTGGGTCAGGAAGCGGGCCGCCCGCGAATGGATCACCGCCAGCAGGACCGCGCGCGGCGAAACCTCCCCCGGCCTGCGGGGGCCGGGGAGCGCCCGCAGCGCCAGGGTCACCGGCGCGGCGAGCACGAGGAAGATCGGTGCGACCATCGACAGCAGCATGTGACTGACCATGTGCGCGCTGAACAGGACGTGCGAGTAGACGCCCAAGCCACCGAGCGTCGCCCACGCGACCACCGACATTCCTGCGGCCCACGCGAGGCTGCGGCCGACCGGCCAGCGATCCCCCCGGCGGCGCAGCACGACCACTCCCGCGAGGTAGGCCGCCGTGCCGAGGCTGACGACGGCCAGGCCGACGCCGCTGGGGTAGAAGCCGGTCAGGAACCGCTCCAGCGTCGGTGCCGGGGGCATCGGACTGCCGAGCAGGCTTTCGGCGGGGGTCAGCAGCACTTCTCCGGCCGGAGGGGCTGTCCGCGACAGCGCTACCGCGATGCCGACGGTGCCGAGCATGACCAGCGCCTCGCCGGCCGCCAGCCGGGCGAACCCGGCCCCGTCCGCAGCCAGGACCCGCCGGCGCTGCCACCATCCGAAAGCCCCGAGCATGGCGAAGGCCAGCGCCTTGACCATGACGATCCGCCCGTAGGCCGATCCGAGTAGTTGGTCGACCGAGGAGGCCCGCACTGCGGCGTTGAGCACCCCCGAGACGCCGACCACGACGAAGCACCACAGGGCGAGCGTCGAATAGCGCGCCAGAGCCGCCCCGAGCCGCTTACTACCCCGCATCGCGAGCCAGCCGAGCGCGACGAGTCCGCCGACCCAGACCGCGACGCCGGTCAGGTGCAGGTAGAGGCTGACCGAGGCCAGCGAGTGCGATCCGCCGGAGGCCGCGTGTCCGGTCAGGGCCGACGGCAGCATCACGGCGAGGGCGAAGAGGCTCCAGCCGGTCAGGGCGCGCACCCCGATGGTCCAGCGCAGCGCGACGGCCAGCACCAGCGCACCGAGGGCCTGCAGGGCGATGGCCCGGCCGATCTCGCTGTCGGTCGTGACCGCCGACAGGATGCTCGCGTCGAGTCCGCTCAGCGGGACGGCGAACAGGTCGGCCGCGGTTACCGGGTACAGCGCTGCGGTCGCGGCCAGCCAGACCCAGGCCGCACGACGCGCCAGGGCGACAGCGTCGACCGCCAGCCCCCGGACGTCGTCACCGTCCGACGGCAGCAGGAGCGCGGCCAACGCGAGGAAGCCGACCACGGCGATCCCGGCGAGGTCGCCGGCCAGCGACAGGGTGGGCACCAGCCAGCCCACCAGCGGCCCGGTGTCGGGCAGGCCGGATGCGGCCGGCCTCGGCGCGGCACCTCCGGCCACGAGGCTCACGACCAGCGCGGTGAAGGCCGTCGCAGCGCCGACGGCCAGCCTCATGCGGAGGGGTCCGGCCGCCGCATCCGCCGCCAGACCAGGATGGCCGCTAAAGCGATCCACGGCACCGTCACCAGGGCGATCCACCAGGTCTTCGACGAGGTGACCTTCTCCACCGTCCCCTGGGCGACCTTCTCGCCGCCGGTGACCTCGAACTCGAAGGCCCCCTCGACCGGGTGCCCGTCGGCCGAGACGGCTCGATAGTCGACGCGATAGGTCCCGGCCAGACCCGGATCGTCGGTGAGCGGCTGCACCAGCACCGGGCCACGGACCTCGGACTCGCCCTCGGCGATCAGCGACCCGTCGGGCGCGGTGACCGTGACATAGGACGGGCGGTTCATCTCCTCGTTGAACGTCATGCTGACCTGCTCCGGCAGCGCCGGGAGGCTGGAGCGTTTGTCCGGATCGGTCGAGACGATCCCAGCGTGGGCGGCGGCCGGAGTGGCCGATCCGATCACGCACAGGGCGATCAAAGCGGCGGCGAGGAGGGAGCGAGTGCGGGTCATGGCGCTGCCGAGCGTACCCGCCGGGACCACGCGCCGACAGCCCAGTGCTAGCCTCCGGGCCATGTGGGACCCAGGCTCCGGCGGGGTGCGCTTCGCGCGCTCGATGGCGGCCGGCCTCGTCGTCGCGGTGGTCGCGGCGGGTTCCCACGTGTTCGGCGGAGGTGCCGCCCATTCCTCGTGGATCGCGGTGGTACCGGCGGCACTCGCGGTGACTGCGGTGACTTACGTCCTCGGCGGCCAGCGCGTGAGCGCTCCGGCGCTGGCCGCCCTGCTCGCCAGTGCCCAGGCCGGGGTTCACGCGCTGTCGTCCTATCTGCACGCCCATGCGCCGTGGCGCGACGATCCGGCCATGGCACTCGCGCACCTGGCGGCGGTCGTCGTGAGCGCGCTCCTGCTGGCGCGCGGCGAGCAGGTGCTGTGGCGGCTGCACGCCTGGCTGCGGCGCTGGCGGATCGCCCCCGCCGGGGCCACACCGGCCCTCCGGCCGCTTCGCGCCGCGACGTCGGCTCCCGCACCGGCCCGTCCGGTGATCCTCCTCGGCGGGCTGAGCCGCCGCGGCCCTCCCCTCCCGGTCGTCTAGAGAACCGCTGATTCACGGGCCGATTCCGCTCATTGAGGTGCGAAGCGAGGAACGAGCGGCCTCGAAGGGCGAGATGAGCTACGGTTCTGGTCCCTTCGAGGCTCGTCGCAAGCTCCTCGCACCTCAGGGACCGGCCGTCGGCGCACAACCCGAATACATCGGCACTCCCCGTGGTCAGCGCATCCCTTCCTTATGCCCTTGGGCGCGCCTCGGCGCGCCCGCATCCGACCGATCCCGAAGGACCCCCATGAAGCGTTTCCCCCTGCCCACCCGTCCCCTCGCCCGGCTCGCCGCCGGCTCCGCGCTCGTACTCGGTGCCGTGCTGGCGACCGGCACCGCCGCCTCGGCCCACGTCACCGTCACCCCGTCGACGACGGCAGCCGGCTCGTACGCCGTGCTCACCTTCAGCAACGGCCACGGCTGCGACGGCTCGCCCACGACGAAGGTCTCCATCTCGATCCCCGAGGGGATCTACGCGGTGACCCCGACCCGTAACCCGTACTACTCCGTCGAGACCGTCATGGAACCACTAGACGAACCGGTCGACGACGGCTACGGCGGCCAGTACACCGAACGAGTCAGTGAGGTCGTCTACACCGCGACGACCCCGCTGCCCGACCACCAGCGCGATACCTACGAGCTGTCGCTGAAGCTGCCCGGCGGCGACGCGGGTGACACCCTGCGCTTCCCGACGGTCCAGACCTGCGAGTCCGGCGAGAGCGCGTGGATCGACGACGATCCCGAGGCCGAGCTTCCGGCTCCCTCGTTCACGCTGACCGCTGCCGAGGACGAGGGACACGGCCACGGCCACGGCGCAGCGCACGAGTCCGGCCGCGCCGGCGAGTCCGGCTCCGGAACCGGGACCGTCGGCTGGATCGCCCTGGGCCTCGGCGCGCTCGGCACCGTGCTCGGCGGGGCCGCCCTCGCCAGGAGCGGCTCGCGCTCGTGAGGTCTCACCGCTCGCGGTGGTGGGCGCGGCTCCTGGCCGTGCCCACCACCGGGCTGCTCCTGCTCGCCTCGGTCCTGCTCGCCTCGCCGGCCACAGCGCACGCCTCCTTGCTATCGACCGACCCGGCCGACGGCGACGTGCTCGACTCCTCGCCGGCGGCCGTCACCTTGACCTTCAGCGAACCGGTCCGGCTGACCGACGGCATCGAACTGCTCTCCGGCGAAGGGACGCCGGTCGCGGCCGAGGTGACCGGGCGCGACGCGGTCGTGACGATCACCCCCGACGCCCCGCTGGCCGACGGCACGTACATCGTCGGCTGGCGGGTCATCTCGGCCGACACCCATCCGGTCGCAGGCGGCTTCAGCTTCTCGGTCGGCGCGCCCTCGGCCACCAGTATCGAGATCCCGACCGCAAAGGCCCCCCGTGACGTCGACCTGCTGCGCAAGGCGGCCGAAGCCGCCCGGTACGGCGGCGTACTGGTGGCGTCGGGCCTGATCGGCTTCGGCCTGCTCGTGGCCGCCCCGGCACGGCGCGACTCACGCCGGGCGCGCCGCCGAATCGACCGGGGTGCCGCCTGGGCTGCGGCCGCTGCCGCGCTCGCGGCCCTCGCGCTCGCCCCGCTGACGGTCCTCTGGCAGGGCGGCAGCGGCCTGTCGTCCTTCGGATCGGCGGTCGGCGATGCCGCCACCTGGCGCAGCGACACCGCGCTGGCGGCGGCGGTCCTCATCGGCGCGCTCCTGGCCGCGCTGGCCCTCCGGCGACGGCTGCCGGCGGTCGCGCTGGCCGCTGCAGCGGCCGCCTGCGGGTCGCTGGCTCTCGTGGGACACACCCGCACCTTCGGCCCGGCGGCGCTCGTCGTCACCGCAGACCTGCTGCACGTGACCGTCGCCGCCCTGTGGGCCGGCGGTCTCACCGGCCTCACGCTGCTGTTCTCCGTCGGGCGCGACGTCCGGCCCCTGCACCTACAGCACGCGATCCGTCGGTTCTCGGCGCTCGCCCTCATCTCGGTGGCGGTGCTCGCGCTCAGCGGGGCGGTGCTGTGGTGGCGGATCCCGGCGACCGTGCGCGATCTGCCCGACTCCTCCTACGGCGTACACCTGCTGGTCAAGGTGGTGCTGGTCGGGATCCTGGTGATGATCGCCTCGGTCAACCTGCGTCATCTGCGCACCGAGCGCACCGCCGACACACGGCTGCTGCGGCGCACGGTCGGCACCGAACTGGCTGTCATCGCCCTGGTCGTGGCGGCCACAGCCGGACTCGTGACCCAGGTTCCGCGGACCGCATCGGCGTCCCCGGTCACCCCCGAGGCCCCGACGCTGACGTTCGATCTCGGCGACGGCATCGACGCCACGCTGACGCTCACCCCCGGCGGTGTCGGCACGAACTCGGCCCACCTGCGGGTCAGGGATGCCGGCGGTGACCCGGTTGACGCGCTGGAGCCTCCCCAGGTCTCGGTCGGGATCGTCGAATACGACCTGGGGCCGTTCAAGCACGAACTGACCCCGGTCGGCCCCGGCGAGTTCGAGGGCATCGTCGACCTGCCCATCGAGGGCACCTGGCATGTCGAGGTCGCCGTGCGCACCTCCACCTACGAGCGTCCGAGCGGCGAGGCCGACCTGGAGGTGGCCCCATGAGACGGATCCTCGTGACCCTCGCCCTCGCGGGGCTGCTGCTGTGGTCGGCCGGGCCGGCCTCGGCGCACGTCCTGGTCGAGACCGTCGTCCCGCGCGGCGACGGGAGCGCGGAGCTAGCCCTGACCTTCGACCACGGCTGCACCGACTCGCCGACCGTCTCCCTAGTCGTCGAAGCCCCGGCGGGATCGCAGTTCCTCGACGGCACCGCCCCGACGGGCTGGACGGCCGCGGTCGAGGGCGGCGGCTCTCGCATCGTCTTCGCCGGTCCGGGCATCGGCGACGGCCAGGCACCGCGGTTCACCATCGGGGCGCGCCTGGCCGGGTCGGTGGGTCAGACGCTGCTGTTCGAGACCCGCCAGGAGTGCGCGAACGGGCAGGGTTACGACTGGACCGACGCCTCCGAGTCGCAGGATCGCCCGGCTCCGCGGATCGTGGCGACGGCGGCGGTGCTGGCCGAGCAGGCCCCACCGGCCGCCTCGGCGCCGCCCGCACTGCCCGAAGACGGCGTCGGCCTCGGGCAGATCGCTCTGGCCATCGCGCTGCTGGCCGCCGCGGCCGGTGTCGCCGGACACCTGCTGCTGCGCCGCAGCTAGCGTGGGTCCATGAGTCCGCCTCCCGCCCTCGACCTGGCGAACGTCACGTTCATCCGCGCCGGGCGCACGATCCTGGACGACATCTCGCTGCGCGTCGAAGCCGGCGAGCAGTGGGCCTTGCTCGGGCCGAACGGCGCGGGCAAGAGTTCGCTGCTGGGCATCTGCTCGGCGACGACCTTCCCGAGCCGCGGGACGGCGTCGATCCTCGGCAGCGTCATGGGCCGGGTCGACCTGCGTGCGCTGCGCCGGTCCATCGGGCTGGTCGAGCCGCGCCATCCGACGCAGTCGGACCTGCGCGTGGCCGACCTCGTCCTGACCGGTGCGACCGGCACGACCGAGTGGGTGCCGCACTGGATTCCCACCGAGGCCGAACGCGAACGCGCCGCGAAGTACCTGGCGGCCACCGGCCTCCCCGACGACGGCGACCTGCGCTGGCACACGATGTCGCAGGGCGAGCGGGGGCGTGCCCTCATCGCCCGTGCGCTGATGGCCGAGCCGCCGCTGATGCTGCTCGACGAACCGTCGACCGGTCTCGACCTCGTGGGCCGCGAGATCATGCTGCGCACCATCGACGACCTCCCGCTGACCTCGCCGGGCATCACGACGCTGGTCGTGACCCACTATTTCGAGGAGCTGCCGCGGGGCACCACGCACGCGGCGCTGCTGCGAGCCGGGCGGCTCGTCGCGGCCGGGCCGGTCGAACAGGTGCTGGTCGACGCGACGGTCAGCGCCTGCTTCGACCACCCCATCGCGGTCCGCCGCAGCCGCGACGGCCGCTGGCACGCCTCGGCCCGCTGACCGAGGTGCGCCCTTCGAGGAACGAGCCAGCCGAGTCCTGAGGTGCGAGGAGCGGTCCCTGAGGTGCGAGGCCGCCTGCGGCCGAGCCTCGAAGGGTGCGACGAGCCTCGAAGGACGAAGCCTGCGGTGGGGTCCCTTCGAGGCTCGCTGCGCTCGCACCTCAGGGACCGCATTCACCTCATGGCGGACATTCTTCGTCAGGCCGGGGCGGGGCGCTTGGCCTCGTCGCCGACGAGGTCGCGCACGTGTCCGGCCATCGCCGCCAGGTCACCGGGCGCGTACAGCCAACCGGTCCGGCTCGCGTCGATCAGATCGAGCGGACCGCCCTTGGCCACGGCCACGACCGGAACGCCGCTGGCCAGTCCCTCCTGGATCACCTGACAGAACGTCTCGGTCTCCCCCGGATGCACGAGCACGTCGAGGCTCGCCATGTGGCTCCCCAGGTCGACGCCGTGCAGCATACCGGTGAAATGCGCGCCGGGCAGCGCCGCCGCCAAGCGGGTGCGCTCCGGCCCGTCGCCGACCACGATCAGGCGGAAGCCGGGCACCCCGGCCAGCGCGGCCAGGTCGGCCACCTGCTTCTCCGGCGCGAGCCGCTCGCCGTTCGGGGCGAGCGAGCGGCGCAGCTCCTCGTCGCGGCGGCCGGGAGCGAACCGGACGGCGTCGACGCCCCGCCACCAGATCCGTACCCGCTCGACGCCGCGCGCCTCCAAGGCCGCGACGGCGCTGGTCGACGGCGCGAGCGTCGGCGCGGCGCGGTCGTGGATGTCGCACACGCGACGCCACAGCAGCCGCTCGGCCCACGGCATCTGATATTCGGCCGCATACGCCGGGATGTCGGTCTGGTAGACCGCCACCGTCGGCACCCCCAGCTCGCGGGCGGCCAGCGTCGCACGCCAGCCGAGCACGAATGGCGAGGCGAGATGGACGACCTGCGGCCCGAACTCCTCCCGCATCCGCCGGATCCGGCCGACACCGCCGGTGGCGATGCGCACGTCGGGGTACATCGGCAGCGACCAGGCGGGCACCGTGACGACACGGGCGCCGTGTACCTCTCCGGGCACCGGGCGGCCGTCGGCGGCGTCGGGAACGATGACGAGCACCTCGTCGCCACGGCGCTGCGCATGCTCGAGCACGTGGAGTACGGAGGTGACCACCCCGTTCGTCTGGGGCAGGAACGACTCGGCGATGATCGCGATCCTCATGCCGCCAGGCTCACCGGGCACGTGTCCGGTCCGCATCGCCACGGTGACGTGCCGGCGAACAGTTCGGCTCCGTTCGCTCACGCCGTGGGCGCGTCGTACTCCTTGCGCTGCGGGTCCAAGGGGGCCGCGAGGCCGTCGAGGAGCGCGGGGAAGTCGTCGCCGAACCGCACGAGGTCGGCGTGCTCGCGCAGGAGGAACCCGCGTTCGACCATGAACTCGACCAGTTCCGCGAGCGGCCGCCAGAAGCCGCCGATGTCGTAGAAGGCGCTGCGTTTGGCGTGCAGGCCCAGCTGCGTCCAGGTCCACTGCTCGGCGATCTCCTCGAGCGTGCCCATGCCGCCGGGCAACGCCACGAAGGCGTCCGCGCGCTCGGCCATGATCGCCTTGCGCTCGTGCATCGTCTCGACCACGTGCAGCTCGCTCAGCCCCTGGTGGGCCACCTCGCGCTCGTCCAGCGACTGCGGGATGACGCCGACGACCTCGCCCCCGGCCGCGAGGGCCGCATCGGCCACGGTGCCCATCAGACCGACCCGGCCGCCCCCGTAAACGAGCGTGATGCCCTGCTCGGCCAACGTGCGGCCGACCTCGACCGCCGCCTGCTCGTAGGCCGGATCGGTCCCGAAGCGCGAGCCGCAAAAAACCGTCACCGCCTTCAACGCATTGCTCATGTCGCCACCACCTCGGGAAAAGCGACGGTAGGCGGTGCCGACATGACGTCATCCCATCGGTTCACTCGCTGACGCTCGCTCATGCCCGTCCCTCCGTGAGACGCCGGACCATGTGGTCGGTGGCGCTGGGCGGTCCGGCCAGCGACCACCCATGCCCCTCGACCTCGACCTGGACCGTCGACCCGCCGACGCCCGCGACGAGGGCCGCACCGGGCAGCCAGTCCCAGGCGGGGGTGTCGTTGGAGAAGTACACGCCGATGCGCCCGGCGGCCACGCTGACCATGTCCATCGACCCCGAGCCGAGCATGCGTTGCGTGGCCGCACCGGAGACCGCCCGCAGGAACGGCTCGCGGACCGACGCATCGCCGATGCGTGCCGGATGCAGATAGGTCGCGACGCTGACGTCGGCCAGCGCGGCGTCGGCCAGCAGCCCCAGGGGCACGCCGTTCGCCGTAGTCGGCAGGTCCGGTCCCCCGACCCAGACGGTGCCGCTCGCATGGTGAGCGACGGCACCCAACACCACCGCGTCGTCGACCGTCAACGCGACAGCCGAACACCAGTAGTCGGACCCGGAGGCGAAGTTGTAGGTGCCGTCTACCGGGTCAATGACCCACCGGCGTCCGGTCGTACCGGGTACGTCGGTGCCCTCCTCGCCGAGCAGGCCGTCGCCGGGCCGCTCGGCCGCCAGCGTCTCGGTCACGAACGCCTCGGCGGCATGGTCGGCATCGGTCACGACGTCGGAGATCGAGGTCTTGGTGTCGACGCTCAGGCCCGCGCCGCGCATCCTCGCCGCGAGCACCGCCGCCTCGGTCACGAGCCGCGCCGCCAACTGCACATCCGCCTCGTCCACCACGATCCGCAGGCTAGCCGACGCCGCCTGCAGCGACCGGATCAGGCGCGGGAGACGACGAACACCGCGTCGACGCTGGAGGCGATCTCGACGTCCTTCGGGGTGAACAGCTCGCTGCCGTCCTGGGCCGCCATCGCGGCGAACCTCGGCATCGGGCCGTCCTGGGCACCGCGACGGTCGTCGATCTCGCGCACGTGGACCTGCCCCAGCCCGAGGGCGTCGGCGTAGTCCTGTGCTTGGCGCAGCGCGTGACGCACCGCCTCGCGCCGCGCGTCGCGCTCGAGCTGCTGGCGCATCGCGGACGATACGTCCCAGTCGACGCCGTCGATGCGTAGGCCGTCGACCCCGACGATCTCCACGATCCACCGGCCCAGCGCGGCCGGGTCCGAGAAGGTGGCCGAGATCCTCGCGGACGCGGTGTGGACCAGGGGCGAGGGGTTGCCGTGATCGGTCCAGGGCCGGTGCGCGTGAACCGACACCTGATCGACCGAGTAGGCCGTAACCGGCCCCCGCTGCGCGGGCGCGTGCAAGGCCGACAGGCTCTCGCGCGCCAGAGCCACGGCGTCGGCGGCCAGCGCCGTCACCCACCCCGCGTCGGAGCCGTCGACGACGACCCGCGCGCGCACCGTCCCGCGCTCGGGTGCGTGGGTGACCGTGTGAGTGCCTCGCACGCTGATGGTGACCTCCATGCGCCGATGCTAGAAGATGGCGCGACGAGGCGGAACCCGGTCATGGAGGTGCGCCCTTCGCGGCCCGTCGCACCAGATATCTCACGGACCGCCGGTGAGTGGCCGGGCGAGTCTGCGCTAGAGTGTCCGAGGTTCAACGGGCTGTGGCGCAGCTTGGTAGCGCACTTGACTGGGGGTCAAGGGGTCGCAGGTTCAAATCCTGTCAGCCCGACAAATCCGAAGGTGCCTGGTCGCTCAACGGCTGGGCACCTTCGGCGTTTTCTACGACCGATGTCCGATACGGCGCGAGAGGGAGAACAGACATGACGGCCGAACCCGACCTCCGCGTCACTGCGGTGCTGACAGCGACGCCTGAGGCGATCTGTGCCGTGTGGTCCAGCCCCGAGCTGATTCAGCGCTGGTGGGGTCCGGCCGGCTTCACCAGCACGGTCCGTGACCTCGACTTCACCGGCGGCGGCGTGCTGGACATCCTCATGCGCGCGCCGGACGGCACCGAGTTCTCGAACGTCTACGACTTCCTCACGGTCGAGATTCCCTCACGAATCGAGTACATGCACCGGGGTTCGCCGGAGTGGGGATTGTCCCCCTCCCGGACCGTCGTGCTCATCGAAGCCGAGGCGGGCGACCCGGCACGGTCTTGTGTGTCGTGGCTCTCCTTCTACGCGAGCGCCGAGGACCAGCACCGGCATCTGGAGGACTTCAACGCCGAGTCCGGTGCGCGCGAGCTACTCCAGCGGCTCGAAGCCGTCGCCAGCGCTCAAGCCGGGTCCTAAGGAATCGCTGATGTATTCGGGTTACGCCGCCTGCCGGTCCCTGAGGCGCGAGGAGCTTGCAACGAGCCTCGAAGGGACCTGCCGTGTGGTGGCTTCGAGGCTCGACCGCTTGCGGCCTCACACCTCGGCCACCGGAAGCCCCCGGTCCCCGAACGGGAAGGGGCGCGCGCTCGTGAAGCGGCGCGGCCGACCGGCGACCGGATCGTCGAAGGCGATCTCGGAGGCCAACAGCTGCAGGGGCGACGAGAAGTCGTCCGATGCCACGTCGAGCACGCGCGGGTAGAGCGGGTCGCCGACGATGGGCAGCCCCAGGCCCGCCAGATGCACCCGCAACTGATGGGTCCGCCCGGTCTCCGGCCTCAGCCGGTACACCGCCCACTCGCCCAGCACCCGGTCCATCTCGATCAGCGTCTCGGCGTTCGGCGGCATCCCCCGGACCTCCCGCACCTGCCAGACCCCACGATCCTTGCGCAGGTGATTGCGCACCACCAGCGGAAAACTCATCGACGGGTCGTGGGCGGCGAGTGCCAGATACGTCTTGACGACCTCGCGCCGCTGGAACAACGACTGGTAGACGCCCCGCCAGCGCCGCTGTGTCGCCAGCACCAGCACCCCCGAGGTCAGCCGGTCGAGACGATGCACGGGCTGCAGCTCCGGCAGATCCAGCTCCCGCCGCAACCGGGCCTGCACGCTCTGCCTCACGTGCCCACCGCGCGGGATCGTCGCCAGGAACGGCGGCTTGTCGACCACGACGATCCGCTCGTCGCGGAACAGGACCGGCATCTCCCCCGGCACGACCGGCTCGTCGGCGAACTCCCGGTGGAACCACAGAAAGGCCGCCGGGACGTAGGCATCGTCGGCACGCACGGCTCGCCCCGCCGCATCGACCACGCGCCCCTCGGCCAGCATCGCCTCGGCATCGACCGCAGCAGGAAGTCGTTCGCGCAGCCAGTCGAGCAGGGTCTCCCAGGCCGGCGCACTCCCCCGCACCGCAGCGGGCGTGCGGACCCGCACCGCGTCGATGCCGTCACGCGGCGGCAGCGGCGAGGCGGGTGCCACGGCTAACGGCGCTTGCGCTTCTCGCGCACCCGCTGCTGCAGGTGGATCGGCGAGCCGGTGAAGCCGAACTCCTCGCGCAGCCGCCGCTCGATGAACCGCAGGTACGTGTCCTCCAGCTTGCCGGACGTGAACAGCACGAAGGTCGGCGGCGCGGTCTGCGCCTGCGTGCCGAACAGCACCTTCGGCTGTTTGCCGCCGCGCACCGGATGGGGATGTTCGGCCACGAGACGGCCGAGGAAGGAGTTGAGCCGGCCCGTCGAGACCCGCGTCTCCCAGCCCTCCAGCGCCGCGTCCAGCGCCCGCACCAGCCGGTCGACGTGCCAGCCCGTGCGCGCGGCGATGTTGGTGCGCGGCGCCCACTGCACCTGCACCAGTTCGCGCTCGATCTCGCGTTCGAGGTAGTAGCGGCGCTCCTCGTCCACGAGATCCCACTTGTTGAAGGCGATGACGAGCGCCCGGCCGGTCTCGCGGACCGTCTGGATGATGCGCGTGTCCTGCTCGCTCAGGCTCTGGCTCGCATCGACGATCATCACGACGACCTCGGCCCGCTCGATGGCACCGGTCGTACGCAGGCTCGCGTAATACTCGTGCCCCGACGCCTCCCGCACGCGCTTGCGGATGCCGGCGGTGTCGATGAACGCCCACGGACGCCCGCCCAGCTCGACCAGCTCGTCAACAGGGTCGACCGTCGTGCCGGAGGCGTCGTCGACGACCACGCGCTCCTCACCGGCCAGCTTGTTGAGCAAGCTCGACTTGCCGACGTTGGGCTTGCCGACGATGGCCACGCGGCGCGGCCCGTCCGGGTCGAACTCCGGCTCCGGCGGTGCCTCGGGCAGCACCGCCAGCACGGCGTCCAGCAGGTCGCCGCTGCCGCGCCCGTGCAGCGCGGAGACCGGATACGGCTCGCCGAGGCCGAGATTCCACAGCGCAGCGGCCTCGGCCTCGGTCCGCTGGTCGTCGACCTTGTTGGCCGCGAGCACGACAGGCTTGCCCGAGGAGCGCAGGATCTTCACGACCGCCTCGTCGGCGTCGGTGATGCCGACCGTCGCGTCGACCACGAACAGCACGGCGTCGGCCACCGACACGGCGATCTCGGCCTGCGCGGCGATGCGTTCGGCCAGACCGCGGGCGTCCGGGTCCCAGCCGCCGGTGTCGACGACGGTGAAGACCCGCCCGTTCCACATCGCCTCGTACGGCACGCGGTCGCGGGTGACGCCGGGGACGTCCTCGACCACGGCCTCGCGGCGGCCGATGATCCGGTTGACAAGAGTCGACTTACCGACATTCGGCCGGCCGATCACCGCCAGGACGGGCAGCGGTCCGGTGGGGGTGTCGTCACTCATCGAAGGAGTCCTGCTTCGGCGGCGCGCCGGGAAGGTCGCGCTTGAGGTTCTGGGTGGTGGTCTCGACATGCACACGCAACACGTCGGCGATCCGCTCGCGCTCGGCGGCCACGGTGAAGGCGTCCCGCGGCCAGGGCATCGCCGGGATGGTGATCGGCGTGCCGTAGACGACGTCGATGCGCTGCCCGGGTGCGGGCTTGCTCTCGATCTCGGCACCCGGCTCCCGCGTGCCCAGCACCGCGACGGGCACGACCGGCGCGCCGGTGACCAGTGCGAGGTAGGCCGCTCCGCCGTAGGTCTCCTGGACGAGTCCGTCGCCGCGCTTGCCCTCGGGGTAGACCAGCAGCACCTGACCAGCCCGCAGCACCCGCAGCGCCTTACGCAGGGCGGCCGCGTCGGTGCGGCCACGGTGCAACTCGATCTGCGCCGAGGCGCGCAGCAGGCGGCCGGGCCAGCCCGCGAAGGACTCGTGTTTGACCAGCGCGTGAACGACACGCTCGGAGGTCGCCACGGTCACCGGGCCGTCGAGCCAGCCGACGTGGTTGCTGACGAGGATCACCGGACCGTCCTGCGGCACATGACCGACGCCCCGGACGTGGACGTCCCAGCGGCGGACGACGCGGCGGCGCAGGAAGGAGCGGAAGAACCGGTGCGGCCACTCCGGCAGGCCCGCGCGGACCGGGGCGGCGTCGGCGACGCTCATCGGCGTTCCTCCACGAGTGAGACGATGCGGCCGATAACCTCGTCGAGCGACAGATGCGTGCTGTCGATCTCGACGGCGTCGTCGGCCTTGGCCAGCGGCGAGGCCGCGCGGGTGGAGTCGATGCGGTCACGGCGCTGCAGCGAAGCGGCGGTCGCGGCGGTGTCCGAACCGCCCTCCTCAGCAGCGCGGCGCTCGGCGCGCGCCTGCGGGTCGGCCACGAGGAACACCTTGAGCGGCGCGTCGGTGGCGACGACCGTGCCGATGTCGCGTCCCTCCACGACGATGCCGGGCGCGTCCGTGCCGACGATGACCCGGCGTTGCAGGTCGACCAGCCGGGTGCGCACCTGCGGTACCGCCGAGACCGGGCTGACGTGCCGCACCACCTCGTCGCTGCGGATCGGCCCGGCGACGTCGATCCCGTCGGCGGCGATCGTCGGTGCCAGGGGGTCGGTGCCCGAGTCGATGCGCACCTCGCCGACGGTCGCCGCGACCGCAGCCGCGTCAGCGGTGTCGACGCCGCGCTGCAGCAGCGCCCAGGTCACGGCCCGGTACATCGCGCCGGTGTCCAGGTAGGCAAAACCCAGCCGGTCCGCGACCCCACGGGCCGTGCTCGACTTGCCCGATCCCGAGGGACCGTCGACGGCGACGACGAATGACATCAAGGAACTCCTCTATCGGTAGGGCGTCCAACCGCGCTCGGCCAGCGACGCGGTCAGGTGATCGGCCCGCTCAGCGGCAACCTCGATCTGGGCCAAGCCTACGGGGCGTCCGTATTCGTGGTCGATGCGGAAGTCCTCGATGTTGACGCCGGACTCGCCGATGTCGGCCATGAGCGCCGATAGCACTCCGGGCCGGTCGTCCACGGGGACGAAGACGACGGCATTCGAAACCGTGACCGCATCGCCGTGTTTGCCGGGGATGCGCCGGGTTCCGGCGCGGCCGGCGTCCAGCACGTCGGACAGCCGCCCGGCGAGCACGTCGCCCCCGGCGTCGAGCGCGTCGAGCACCCGGTCGAGGTCGCCGCGCAGGGATCGCAGCAGCCCGGCGACCGCGCCGGCGTTGCTGTCGAGGATCTGCAGCCACATGCCCGTGGCGCTGCCGGCGATCCGGGTGACGTCGCGCAGGCCTGGTCCGGCCAGCTCCACATGCTCACGGGGGGCCACCGCCAGCAGGCCTGCGGTCAGCACCGAGACGAGGTGGGGCACGTGGGAGACGAGCGCGACGGCGCGGTCGTGTTCGTCCGGCTCCATCACGACGGGCGCGGCGTCCAGGGCCGTCACGACCGACAGCACCCGTTCCAGCGCCTCCGGCGAGGTCCCGTCGACCGGGACGAGCGCCCACGGCCGTCCCTCGAACAGCAGCGCCGATCCGGCCATCGGACCGGATCGCTCGGTCCCGGCCATCGGATGACCGCCGACGAATCGGACCGCATCCGCCGTGCCGCCGAGCGCGCGCGCCACGGGGGCCTTGACGCTCGCCACGTCGGTCACGACGGCGCTCGGGAACTCCCGCAGCAGGCAGGCGGCGAGGTCGGGGACTGCGGCCGGCGGCACGGCCACCACGACGAGGTCGGGGGCGGTGCCGGGCGGCTCGGCCGATCCCGCGCCCAGGGAGGCGGCGACTTCGGCCACGCCGGGGGTCGCGTCGCGCAGGTGGACCGTCGTGCCGCGCACGCTCAGTGCGAGGGCGACGGAGGTGCCGATCAGCCCGCAGCCGACGACCAGCGCCGTGCCCGGCCAGTCGACTCGTTCACTCATGCCTGAACGCTATCGAACAGCGCACCCAACTCGTCGCGCGTCAGATCGCGCGTGCGGCCGAGGGGCAGGTTGCCCAGGTACAACGGGCCGAAGGCCGTCCGGGTGAGTTCGCGCACCGGATGGCCCACCTCGGCCAGCAGGCGGCGCACGATGCGGTTGCGGCCCATGTGGATGTCCAGCTCGACCAGCGACCGGCCGGCCGCCACGTCCTTGACGACGAAACGGTCCACGACTGCCGGGCCGTCGTCGAGATCGACGCCGCCGCGCAGCCGTCGCCCGAGCGCAGCGCTGACCCGGCCGTCGACGAGCGCGACATAGGTCTTGGTGATCTCGAAGGACGGATGTGCGAGGCGGTGCGCCAGGTCGCCGTCGTTGGTCATCACCAGCAGGCCCGAGGTGTCGGTGTCGAGGCGTCCGACGTGGAACAGCCGCTCCGCGCGCTGCCCGACGATCTCGCGCAGGTCCGGGCGGCCTCGCTCGTCGTGCATCGAGGTGACGATGCCGCGCGGCTTGTTGACCAGCACATAGGCGTGCTCGCTCGGCGGCGGCAGGCGTCGCCCGTCGACCCGGATGACGGCGGTGACCGGATCGACGCGCAGGCCCATCTGGGTGACGATCTGCCCGTCGACCTCCACGCGCCCCTCGGCCATGAGCACCTCGCAGGCCCGGCGACTGCCGAGTCCGGCCTGGGCCAGCACCTTCTGCAGCCGGATGCCTTCGGTCTCACTCACCGTGCGCCGGCTCCTCGACCTCGCCGATCTCCGGCAGCATCGGGGCGATCTCGGGCAGTTCCTCCAGGCTGCCCAGGCCCATGCGCTCCAGGAAGTAGTTCGTCGTGCGGTACAGGATCGCGCCGCTCTCGGCGTCGGTGCCGGCCTCCTCGATCAGGCCCCGTGTCACGAGGGTCCGCACCACGCCGTCGACGTTGACGCCGCGGATCGCCGAGATGCGCGAGCGGCTGATCGGCTGGCGGTAGGCGACCACGGCCAGGGTCTCCAGTGCGGCCTGGGTCAGCCGGGCCTGCTGCCCGTCGAGCACGAACCGTTCCACGGCCGCCGCGACGCTGTCGCGGGTGTAGTAGCGCCAGCCGCCGGCGATGGAGCGCAGTTCGAACCCGCGGCCCTGCGCGTCGTATTCGGCGGCGAGCGCCTCAAGTGCCTCGGCCACGTCGTCCGGCGGATGGCCGACCGCCTGGGCCAGCGTCAGGTGGTCCAGCGGCTGATCGGCGACCATGAGCACCGCCTCGAGCGCCGGGTGCAGGTCGAGCATCTCCAGTTCCAGCTCGTGGGGGCCGCGCGGCAGGTTCGCCTCACTCATCGGGACTCATCTCCTCCATCAGCGCTGCGGGCACGACGTGTTCGTCCCCGGTCTCCGGCGGTGCGTCGAACTCCTGGCCCACCTCGACATCGCCGTCGTCGCTGCCGGTCCAGCGCAGGTGCAGGTCGCCCAGCGGGGTCGCCTGCTCGAAGGCCACCATGCCTTCGCGGAACAGTTCCAGCAGCGCCAGGAAGCGGGCCACCGTGGTCATCAGGTCGGGCGAGTCGGCCGTCAGGGAACGGAAGGTCAGCGAGCGTTCGCGGCGCAGCCGGTCGACGA
Organism: Aeromicrobium sp.; assembly: GCF_047607065.1. Taxonomy (GTDB): domain Bacteria; phylum Actinomycetota; class Actinomycetes; order Propionibacteriales; family Nocardioidaceae; genus Aeromicrobium. The sequence goes on along the minus strand of NZ_JASGDU010000006.1, from coordinate 3,954 downwards.
CGACATGGGCTTGTTCGCGCACGCTGACCTGCGGCGCGTGCAGGTGCGCTAGCGACAAGATCGGCTCGGGTTTGGGGGTGAGCGCCGCCGTGGCGATGCGCGCCAGATCCGCAGGCGTGGCCGAGATGAGGATCTCCGGCAGCAGCTCGGCGAAGCGCGGCTCCAACGGCGCGGCACGCGGGTAGCGGTGCTGCTCGGCGTCCAGGCGGGCGGCGAGGCGGGCCGCGGCCTGTTTGAAGGCGCGGTACTGCAGCAGCCGCGCGAACAGCAGGTCGCGGGCCTCCAGCAGCGCCAGGTCGTCCTCGTCTTCGACCTCGGCCTGCGGCAGCAGCCGCGCGGTCTTGAGGTCGAGCAGCGTGGCCGCGACGAGCAGGAAGTGCGTCGTCTGCTCCAGGTCGCCGCCGAGTTCGCCGATGTAGGAGATGAACTCGGTGGTGACCTGCGACAGCGCGACCTCGGTGACGTCGAGCTTGTGCCGCCCGATGAGTTCGAGCAGCAAGTCGAAAGGCCCCTCGAACACGCCGATGCTGATCGAGAAGCCCGATGCTACGGACTCCTCGGCGACCGTCTCCTCGCTCACTGCCGGGCCGAGGCCTCGTCGATGCGCCGCACGAGATCGCTGGCCTCGCCGTGCGTCTCGAAGTCCTCCAGCGCGGCGGCCAGCGCGGCGCGCACGATCCGGCCGCGGTCGACGTTGCGCCCCAGCACCGAGCGCACGGCCAGGCGGGTCTGCTCCAGCGCCAGCAGTTCCTCGGCGGTGACGTAGACGGTGATCTTCTCCTCGTGTTTGACCCGGCCGCTGGCCTTCTTGACCGGTTCGCGTACCGGCAGGGGCGGCTCGTCGGCCGGGGCGGGGGAGGCCGGCTTGGCGGTGGGCCGGAACAGTTCGTCGGCACCAGGCATCGCCGGGCGCCGGGCGGACGAGGACGCGGCCTTCTTGGGCCGTTTGCTCACGCTGTCGGGCATCGCACCAGGACCTCTCGGGCGAGTTGCCGGTACGCTTCGGCACCGGGCGAGGTCGGGGCGTACTCGGTGATCGGCTCCCCGGCGACCGTGGAGTCGGAGAACTTGACCGTGCGGCGGATCACCGTGTGGAACACCAGGTCACCCCAGCCCTGGACGAGCGTCTGCAGGACCTCGCGCCCGTGCAGGGTGCGGCTGTCGAACATCGTGCCGAGCAGGCCGACGATCTGCAGCCGCGGGTTGGTGCGCTCGCGGACCTTCTCGATGGTCTCCTTGAGCAGCGCCACGCCGCGCAGCGCGAAGTATTCGCACTCCAGCGGGATGACCACGCCGTCGGCGGCGGTCAGGGCGTTGACCGTCAGCAGGCCGAGCGAAGGCTGGCAGTCGATGAGGATGACGTCGTAGTCCTCGCGCACGCCGTACAGGGCGCGGGCGAGGGCCTGTTCACGGCCGACCTCGGTCACGAGCTGCATCTCGGCGGCCGACAGGTCGATGTTGGCCGGGGCCAGGTCGAGGCCGGGCACCGACGTCGTAGTGATGATGTCGCGCAGGGCGAGCGAACGGTCCATGAGGACGTGGTAGATGCTCTGGTCGAGGTCGTGGGCGTTGAAGCCGAGGCCGACCGTCATGGACCCCTGCGGGTCGAAGTCGACCAGGAGGACGCGGCGCCCCGCCTCGACCAGCGCCGCCCCGAGGCTGATGGTGGTCGTCGTCTTGCCGACGCCGCCTTTCTGGTTGCACATGGCGATGATCGTCGCGGGGCCGGGCGTGCGGGGCTGCGGTTCGGGGAAACTCGGAGTCGGCCGTCCGGTCGGACTGGTTTCCTGACTCATGTTCACCCCGTTTCTGTGCATCGCGCGTCGCCGGGCTTCTGCCCTGCGGTACACCCTATCGCCGCCCCCACCGCCCGGTCCCTGAGGTGCGAGGAGTTCGCAACGAGCCTCGAAGGGACCCACCGCACCCGGTCCCTGAGGTGCCGCGAGGAACGAGCGGCCTCGAAGGGACCCGCCGCTACCCGCCGCTGGTGGCTTCGAGGCTCGGCCGCAGGCGGCCTCACACCTCAGCCACCCAAGCCCCCGGTATCAGCCGGTGAATCCTGCGGCCCAGGCTTGCCGTTCCGTTCCCGGAATGCGGCCATTCTTGCCGGTATTGAGGAACTTCTGGACCTCCGTGAAGAAGTGTGCCCGTTGATTGAGGTCGAACTCCGCGATCTTGACCGCCAACCACGCATGGAGGTCGATGAACTGGAAGAGGACTCCTTCCCGTTCCAGTTCGGCTATCACCGGATTCTGCAGACTGCGCTCGGCCTCGGCCGGAATGTCATCCGGCCGGCACAGCACGTGGACGATCATTCCCGTCGGGATACCTTTCTCGAAGAACATCCCCAGGGACTGAACCGCCTCGTTGATACGTTGGATGCCGAACTCCTTGACTGTGATTTCGTAGACACGCATCAGGCCCTCTGCGGCGTGCTCCACCGAGACGTCGCCGACCTTGTTCGATGTCCTGTTCGTGGTGGAGGCGCTGTCCCTGGCACCGCTCACCACGTATCCTTCGCGGTTCAGGAACTCCGTTTCCACCGCGATGCCGCAGATGGCCTGCGGAATCGTTTCCATCATCCGAGCGTGGCATTTTGTAGCCTATGAGACCACGGACTATGAATCACATGGCGACGAGGAGTACCGATGCCTGACGCCTTCAGCGTCGCCGCGTTCTACAGCGGAGCCGGTGGCCTCGACCTCGGCTTCGAGCGGGCAGGCTACGACATCCTCCTGGCCAGCGACATCGATCCCGTTGCCATTCAGACACACCGGCGGCACAGCACCGCGCGGTGCACCATTGCTCAAGACATCGACACGCTCGACCTCGCTCCGGCACGCGGTGCCGATGTGGTGATCGGCGGGCCGCCATGCCAAGGCTTCTCGGTCGCCGGGAAGATGGACCCGCACGACCCCCGCAGCAGGCACGTCTGGACCTTCCTGGAGAAGGTGAGCCAGATCAAGCCTCGCGCGTTCGTCATGGAGAACGTCAAGAACCTCTACGCGAACCAACGGTGGTCCGACCTTCGCGAGGACTTGCTTACCGCTGCTCGCCTCCTGGGTTACTCCACGCGACTGATGTTGTTGAACGCCGCCGACTTCGGGGTCCCTCAGGCGCGTGAGCGGATGTTTCTCATCGGCGTGCGCGGTGAGGTGGACGTGCCCGCGCTCACTCCCGATGCCCATACGAGGCATGTCTGCGTGCGAGAAGCGTTGGCTCTCCTCCCTCGGTATGGCCATGAGGGCAACAACACCTACTGCGTCGCCAAGATCACGGCCGCCGCCAAGCCGGTCATGCGCAAGTCCCCCTACGCGGGCATGATGTTCAACGGCGCGGGGCGCCCGCTCGATCTCGACCGTCCCTCGACCACGCTGGCGGCCTCAATGGGCGGCAACCGTACGCCCATCGTTGAACAAAACCTCCTGGACGGGGACACCGACAGTTGGGTGCGGTGGTACCACGACCATCTCAGAGCTGGTGGGCCCCCGCTGTCGTTCGAGAAACCTGTCAGTCCGCACTTGCGACGATTGACGGTCGAGGAGGCAGCCGTACTCCAGGGGTTCCCCGTGGGCACGAAGTTCGCCGGTCCGGTTTCTGCCCAGTTCCGGCAGATTGGAAACTCGGTGCCGCCGCCGGTGGCTGAGGCTGTCGCCAACCACCTCCGCCTGCTGGTCACGCACGCTGATCCGAGTGTGGGTGTGCCAGACCTGAGTGCCGACCAACTCATCGATCTCGCGCAGGACCATCGCTTCGATGCCGACCGTGGCAGCCGAGGCGAACTCGTTTCCGAACCCGCCGCAGCCTAAACCGCGCCCCGGTCCCTGAGGTGCGAGGAGCTTGCGACGAGCCTCGAAGGGACCCGCCCCGACTACCGGGGGGTGGCTTCGAGGCTCGGCCGCAGGCGGCCTACGCACCTCAGCCACCGAGGCGTCTGCTCAGGTGGTCTTGCGG
>NZ_JASGDU010000005.1:0-11671 GCF_047607065.1 Aeromicrobium sp. | reverse complement strand
TGGCCGAGAGGCGAGGCAACGGACTGCAAATCCGTGTACACGGGTTCAAATCCCGTACCCACCTCGGAAGCACAACTGAACACCCACGGGCGATTGGCGCAGCGGTAGCGCGCTTCCCTGACACGGAAGAGGTCACTGGTTCAAACCCAGTATCGCCCACCAGGTTTATGTAGGTCAGAGCAGATTTTTCGGAACCAATGCCGAGATCGGGAACAAACGGGGAACAAGGAGCGGCCACATCTGGCCGCTCCTGTCTTCGTTTCAGGCCCGCCATCCCCCGACCGGCCGCGCGTCGATGAAGCGCTTGATCGAGTCGACCTTGATCCGCAGGGTCTTGCGTCCGAGGCGTACGGCGTCGAGCTGACCGGCGGCGATGTAGCGCCGTACGGTGCGCGGCGAGACCGCGAGGGCATCCGCCGCGTCCGCGATCGAGACGCGCTTGCGAGTGATGGTGGCAGTCATGTCTGCTCCCGAGTCCGTGACAGCCTCTTCGGCCGCCTTCGTCGCCACAGGCCGCAAGACGACCGCGAGTGGCCAGGTGCAGCGCGCAACGGAACGCTCGGCGGCTCCGCAGGTCGTCATAGAGCATGCACCACTCAATCTCGTCAGGCACCCTCACTAGGCTGAACCCGAACCTGACCAAAGATAGGGAGGCTTTGTCCCTTGGCAGTCACGAAGGCGTTGTCGCTGCAAGACATACGCGCCAACGTCGACCGTTTCGTTGCGGAGTGGAAGGACGAGACGGCCGAGCAGGCCGAGTCGCAGTCGTTCTGGAACGACTTCCTGGGGTGCTTCGGCATCGAGCGGCGGCGGGTTGCGACCTTCGAGCGGCGCGCGACTCGCGCGTCGACCGCCAACCCAGGCCGCATCGACGTATTCTGAACCGCCCTGGCGTGTCCGGAGGGTTGGTTCGTTGGAAGGATCACTCTCATGGCACGTCCCAGCAAGTACCTCACCGAGCTTCGTGAGCGCGCTGTCCGGCTCGTGATCGAGGTCCGGGCCGATCATCCGTCCGAGGCCGCTGCGATCAGGTCGGTCGCGGCCAAGCTCGGGATCACCTCGCCCGAGCAGTTGCGCACGTGGTTGCGGCAGGCCGAGGTCGACGGCGGCCTCCGGCCGGGCAAGATCAGCGAGGACATCGCTGAGATCAAGAAGTTGAAGAAGGAGAACGCCGAGCTTCGGCGGGCCAACGAGATCTTGAAGTCGGCCTCGGCTTTCTTTGCGGCGGAGCTCGACCGCCCTAACAGGTTCTGATCGGGTTCATCGAGGAGAACAGGGTGGAGTTCGGGGTCGAGCCGATCTGCCGCGTGCTTGCTGAGTACGGGATCAAGATCGCCCCGTCCACCTTCTACGAGGCCGCCGGGCGGCGGCCCTCGAAACGAGTGCTGCGCGACGCCGAATTGGTGGCGTTGATCGAGGGCGAGCGGGTTCGGCAGAAGCTGATCGCCCGGTTCGGGGCCAGGAAGATGTGGCTCCACCTACGTGGCAAGGGCCACGACGTCGCCCGGTGCACCATCGAGCGGCTCTACCGCGAGCAGGGCTGGGCCGGTGCCCTGCGGGCCAAGAAGGTCCGCACGACCATCGGCGATCCCGCCGCGGAACGGCCGCTCGACCGGGTGGACCGGCAGTTCTGGGCCAGCCGCCCGAACCAGTTGTGGGTGGCCGACTTCACCTATGTCGCGACCTGGGCCGGCACGGTCTATGTGGCCTTCGTCTTCGACGTCTTCAGCCGAAGGATTGTGGGCTGGCGGGCAGCGACGAGGATGACGACCGACCTGGTGCTGGACACGTTGGAGCATGCGATCTGGACGCGGCGCCAGGCCGGGATCACCGATCTGTCCGGGCTCGTCCATCACACCGATGCCGGGTCCCAGTACGTCAGTTTTGCCTTCACCCAGCGGCTGGTCGACGAGGGCGTCGACCCGTCCGTCGGGTCCGTGGGCGACGCCTACGACAATGCGCTGGCGGAGTCGCAGATCGGGCTCTACAAGGCCGAGCTGATCCGTCCCGAAGGACCCTGGCGCGGAGTCGAGCACGTCGAACTGGAGACCCTGAACTGGGTCCACTGGTTCAACAACGAGCGCCCCCACGAGGCACTGAACGACCTGACTCCGATGGCCGCCGAAGAACTCCACTACGCTGCAAGGAACGAACTCACGCCAACCGGCTGAGCCAAGAAACCAAGTCTCCGGACACGCCGGGGCGGTTCAGCGTCCGTCAGAGTCTCGTTGCTCGGCTGAAACGCGGCATGCAGAGTCCACTGACCAGGAAGGTCCAGTCGGCTCATTGCAGGCCCTTGCGCGATCCAGTCTGACTTCAGTACTCGTCGCCTGTTGACGAACTCGGCATCGGAGAGTGTGTCGCCGGCCTCAATGCTCTCGGGCTCGACCATATCGAGGAGAGGTTCGAGGACGGTGCCTGCCGGCGGGTATTCGCGATGCTCCAGCCAATACCGGCCCAGTGGTGTCAGTGTGGCGCGCCACGGCGTAGCCCATCGGTTGTCGAGCAGGATCAAGTTCTGGCGCGCCAACGCGACCGCAGAGACCTTGTGGCGCTCCAGGCATCCTGCGGCTATCCACTCGAGTACGGCCTCCTGGCGCTCGTTCAACGGATTGCCCATGCATCGATTCTCCTCTCCGGGCGACTGGTGGAAGGGTCAGTCTTGGCCCGGCTGCCCGATCCTGGGGCCGCAGTGGGGCCGCAGACCAACGAAAAACGGCGGCTGACGCTGGAAGACGTCGAAAGACGTTTCCGCAGGTCAGCCGCCGTTTTCGGCAACTACTGACAGAGGGTGAAAACCCTCGGATCAGATGTCGTAGTACAGCTCGAACTCGTGCGGGTGGGGGCGCAACTGGACAGGCAGGATCTCCTCGTTGCGCTTGTAGTCAATCCACGTCTCGATCAGGTCGGGGGTGAAGACACCGCCGGCGGTGAGGAAGTCGTGGTCGGCTTCGAGATTGTCGAGCACCGAGTTGAGGGAGGTCGGAACCATGTCGATGGCCTCGTACTCCTCGGCCGGCAACTCGTAGATGTTCTTGTCGATCGGCGCAGCCGGCTCGATCTTGTTCTTGATGCCGTCCAGGCCGGCCATGAGCAGCGCTGAGAACGCCAGGTACGGGTTGCTCGACGGGTCGGGGCAGCGGAACTCGATGCGCTTGGCCTTCGCGTTCGACCCGGTGATCGGGATACGCACACAGGCCGAACGGTTCCGGGCCGAGTACACCAGCGCGATCGGCGCCTCGAAGCCCGGCACCAAGCGGTGGTAGGAGTTCACCGACGGGTTCGTGAACGCCAGCAGGCTCGGCGCGTGCTTGAGGATGCCGCCGATGTAGTAGCGCGCGATGTCGGACAGTCCGCCGTAGCCGGCCTCGTCGTAGAACAGCGGCTCGCCGTTGTTCCAGATGGACTGGTGGACGTGCATGCCCGAGCCGTTGTCGCCGAAAATCGGCTTCGGCATGAACGTCACCGTCTTGTCGGCAGCCCAGGCGGTGTTGCGCACGACGTACTTGAACTTCATCACGTCGTCGGCGGCCTTGAGCAGCGTCGCGAAGCGGTAGTTGATCTCAGCCTGCCCGGCAGTGCCGACCTCATGGTGGCCGCGCTCGATCTCCAGCCCCACGCTGGCCAGGTTCGACATCATGTCGTTGCGCAGATCAGCGAGTTGGTCGGTCGGGGCCACCGGGAAGTAGCCGCCCTTGTAGCGGACCTTGTAGCCGCGGTTGTCCTCGATGGCGTCGCCGGTCGACCACGCCGACTCGACGGACGTGATCTCGTAGAACGACTTGTTCGCGCTCGTGCCGTAGTTGACGCGGTCGAAGATGTAGAACTCGGCCTCCGGTGCGAAGAACGCCGTGTCGCCGACACCGGTCGTGGCCAGGTAAGCCTCGGCCTTACGGGCCACGTTGCGCGGATCGCGGCTGTACGCCTCGCCGGTGATCGGGTCGTGGACGAAGAAGTCCATCGCGATGGTCTTGCGCGTCTTGAACGGATCGATGTACGCGGTGCCGAAATCGGGGAACAGCACCATGTCGGACTGGTCGATGCTCTGGAAGCCGCGGATCGACGAGCCGTCGAAGGCCACGCCGCTCTCTGCCATATCGGCGTCGAACGTCGCGGCCGGCAGCGTCACCTGCTGCTGGATTCCGGGAAGATCGGTGAAGCGGACATCGAGGTACTCGACCCCCTCGTCCTTGACGACCTTGAAAAAGTCGTCGGCGTTCTTGATCTCCGTCATGGGTCCTCCTCGGCCGCGCGGCGGCTCAGGTCGTGGGATTTCACTCGGCCGGACGCGATGGATACCCGGCCGACTACGAACCTAGGCGCGGGCAGTTTCCCGACCGTCAACGGTTTGTTTCGGTCAAGTTACATGTCGCAGCGTGCAGGCCGGGCCGCTCAGTTGCGGCTTGTAGGCTCGCGGCGTGGAATCGACCGGAGCACCCCCCTCGCTCGGCCGGCGCCTGGTGGCGCTGCTCATCGACTGGATCGTCGCGGCGTTGTGCGCGGTCGCGGTGGTCGGCGTGCACTATCCGCCCCGCGACATCGGCGAGAACCTGGTCATCACGGCCTTCGCCATCGGCCAGATGACGCTTCTGACCGGGCTGCTCGGCTTCTCCATCGGTCAGCGCCTCATGCGACTGCGCGTGGAGAACCGCGACGGCCAGCCCATCGGCCTGGCGCGCGCCCTGCTGCGGACGGTGCTGCTCAGCCTCGTGCTGCCGGCGATCCTGATGACCGACGACAAGCGCGGCCTGCACGATCTTGCCGCCGGTTCGCGCGTCGTCAGCGCGTAAGAGGTTCCGCAGATAGGGGGACCCGGTCATTGAGGTGCGAGCTTGCGAGCCTCGAAATGACCCAACTACGGCAGGCTTCGCCCTTCGAGGCTCGGCCGCAAGCGGCCTCGCACCTCAGCCGGCGGGACCTATCCGCGCATCATCTTGCGGGCGGCCTTGGCCGAGGTCGGCACGGGGCCGCGCGGCATCGGGGCGGCCGGGCGCTGGGCGTCGAGCGCCTTGAGTTTGTTGATGACTGTCGTCTGCTCCGCAGGGGAGATGGCCTTCTTCATACGCTGCAGTTTCCGGGTGAGCTTCGGCAGCGGCGTCTGGCCCTCATCGCGGCCCACGACGACCTCGATCACCGGCACGTCCTCGCCCACGAACCGGGCGTGCTTGCGCTTCTCCGAGGCCAGCAGCGACTTGACCCGGTGTGCATTGCCCTCGCCCACGAGGATCACCCCGGGCCGGCCGACCACCCGGTGCACGATGTCCTGGCTCTTGGTGAACGCGACGACCGGCTTGACGTCCCAGCCGCGGCGCAGCATCTGCAGTGCGCTGGCGGCGGCACCCGGCTGGCCCTCCACTTGGGCGTAGGCGGCCCGCTCGGCGCGGCGGCCGAACACGATGAGCGCCGCGAGCGTGCCCGACAGCACGCCGAAGACCGCCGCGAGGATGATCCCGAGCGTCGAACGGTCGAAGATCAGCAGGTTGACTGCGGCCAGCAGCCCGCCGACCAGCAGGAACCAGAACAGCAGGATCAAGCCGATGTTCGGGTCGGAGGTCTTGGTGATGCGGTAGGCCTGGCGCATCTGGGCGACGCGGCCGGTGGCCGGGGCGGGGGCTGCGGACGACATGGCCGCCAGTCTAGGCGGTGGCCCTTTCGCCCTTCGAGGCTGCTCCTTCGTCGCAGCGCCTCAGGACCCGGCTCGGCCGCCGGCGGCCTTGCACCTCAGGGACCGGTGTCAGCTGCGAGCGGCGGCGCGGGCCTCGACGGCCTGCTGGTACAGCCGCCCGGCGCGGTACGACGAGCGCACCAGCGGTCCGGACATGACCCCGGCGAAGCCGATCTCCTTGGCCTCGTCGGCCAACTCCACGAACTCCTCGGGCTTGACCCAGCGTTCGACGGGATGATGCCGCTTGGTAGGCCGCAGATACTGCGTGATCGTCACGAGGTCGCAGCCGGCCGCATGCAGGTCGCGCAGCGCCTCGGAGACCTCCTCGCGGGTCTCGCCCATGCCGAGGATGAGGTTCGACTTGGTGACGAGGCCGAAGTCGCGCGCCTGCGTCAGCACGTCGAGCGAACGCTCGTAACGGAACGCCGGACGGATCCGCTTGAAGATGCGCGGCACCGTCTCCAGGTTGTGTGCCAGCACCTCGGGGCGCGACTCGAAGACCTCGGTCAACAGGTCCGGCTTGCCGTTGAAGTCCGGGATGAGGTTCTCCACGCCGGTCTCGGGGTTGAGCGCGTGGATCTGGCGGACCGTCTCGGCGTACAGCCAGGCACCGCCGTCGGGCAGGTCGTCGCGGGCGACGCCGGTGATGGTCGAGTAGCGCAACTGCATCTTCTGGACGCTCTCGGCCACGCGGCGCGGCTCGTCGCGGTCCAACTCGGCCGGCTTGCCGGTGTCGATCTGGCAGAAGTCACAGCGCCGGGTGCACTGTTCGCCGCCGATGAGGAAGGTCGCCTCGCGGTCTTCCCAGCACTCGAAGATGTTGGGACAGCCGGCCTCCTGACAGACCGTGTGCAGGCCCTCGCCCTTCACCAGGCCCATCAACTCGTTGTATTCCGGACCCATCTTGGCGCGCGTCTTGATCCAGGCGGGCTTCTTCTCGATAGGGGTCTCGGCGTTGCGGACCTCCAGACGCAGCATCCTGCGTCCCTCCGGCGCGATCGTCACGCGCTCCACTGTACGCCGTGGGCGCGGCCGGACTTGCTCGGCAGGAGACGGTTTTGTCCGTCTAGGGTTGAGGGGTGAACCGCGACCCCTCGGCCGTCGATCATCGCCGCACATTCGCCGGCGTCCTGGTCAACACCGCACTGGCCAACCTCACCACGAGTTTCCTGTGGTGGGCGCTGATCTTCTGGATCTACCTGGAGACCCGCTCTGTCCTGGCCTCCGGTGTCGTGGGCGGCAGCTACATGCTGTTCGTCGCCGTCGGCAGCATCGCGTTCGGCACCGTCGTCGACCGTCATCCGAAACTGCGGGTGATGCGGTGGTCCACGTTCTGCACGCTGGCGGCCTTCATGGCGGCTGGAGCGCTGTACGCGGCGGTGCCTGCGGCCGATCTGCTCGACCTCGGGCGGCCGTGGCTGTGGCTGTTCACGGCGATCATCCTGGCCGGGGCCGTCGTGGAGAACATGCGTAACATCGCGCTGTCGACCTCGGTGACGATCCTCGTGCCCGACGGCGACCGCGACCGCGCCAATGGCCTCGTCGGCACCGTGCAGGGCCTGGCGATGGTCCTGACCAGTGTGTTCTCGGGGCTGTCGGTCGGTTACCTGGGTATGGGCTGGACGGTGGTCATCGCTCTGGTGCTGACGGCGCTGTCGCTGGCGCACCTGCTGACGCTGTCGTTCCCCGCCGAGGAGATCGACCGGTCCGCGTCGTCGGGCATGCGCGGTTCCATCGACCTGGCCGGCTCGGTCGCGGCCATCGCTGCGGCACCGGGCCTGATGGCGCTCATCGTGTTCTCGACGTTCAACAACCTCATCGGCGGCACTTACATGGCCCTGATGGACCCCTACGGCATCGAGTTGTTCACCGTGCAGGGATGGGGCCTGGCCTTCGCCATCGCCTCGACCGGCTTCATCGTCGGCGGCATGGCGGTGGCGAGGTTCGGTCTGGGGGTCAATCCGCTGCGCACGATGTTGGTGCTGGTCGTTGTGATGGGTGTGGTCGGCACGGTGTTCGTGGTGCGCGAATGGGGCTGGCTGTTCGTCGCGGGCACGTGGGCGTTCATGGCGCTGATGCCGGCGGCGGAGGCGGCCGAGCAGACCGTCGTTCAGCGGGTGGTGCCGTTGGAGCGGCAGGGGAGGGTCTTCGGCTTCGCTATGGCCTTCGAGTCCGCTGCGGCACCGGTGTCGTCGTTCCTCGTGGCCCCCGTCGCGGAGTTCTGGGTCATCCCCTATGCCCGTTCCCAGGAGGGGGCGGCGGCCTTGGAGCCGTGGCTGGGCACGGGGGAGGTGCGCGGCATCGCTCTCGTGCTGGTCGTCACCGGACTGCTCATGGTGGCCGTCGCGGCGTTGGCGTTCTGCTCGCGGTCGTACCGGCTGATCTCGCAGACCTACCTGGCGGCGGTGCCGAGCACCGGCACCGAGGGCGAGGAGACGGCGGCTCGGTCGATGTCCGGCGAGGGCGTGTAGGGCTTCCAGCGCAGCAGGTCGACCAGGTGTGGGCGCACCGCCTCGGCGGTCTCGGGGACGGTGACGTCGCGGCCCAGCTCGACCGACAAGCTGGTGACGCCCGCGTCGGCGATGCCGCAGGGGACGAAGCGGTCGTACCAGCCGAGGTCGACGTCGGCGTTGAGGCTGAAACCGTGCATCGTGACGCTGCGGGAGACCCGGATGCCGATGGCCGCGATCTTGCGCTCGGGGTGCCGGTGACCGGCGGGGAGCCAAACCCCGGAGCGACCGTCGACGCGCCCGGCGGTGACGCCGAGATCGGCCACCGCCCGGATCAGGGCCTCCTCGACACGCCGCACATAGTCGACGACGAGGACGTGCGAGGGCAGCCGCGTGATCGGGTATCCGACGAGTTGGCCCGGCCCGTGGAAGGTGATCTTGCCGCCGCGGTCGACATCGATGACCGGGGTGCCGTCCTGTGGGCGCTCGTGCGGCTCGGTGCGCCTGCCTGCGGTGTACGTGGGCGGGTGTTCGAGGAACAGCGCGACATCGCCGATCTCGTCGGCCGCGCGCTGCGCGTGCAGGGTCCGTTGCAACTCCCACGCCTCGCGGTAGTCGAGGGCGTCCTCGCCGAACCATCCGTCGCGGATCTGCAGCAGCGCCTCGTTCACCCGGCCCACAGTACGCCTGTGGACAGTGTGCTTGGCGTCGTGGCGAACCTGGTCCAGGCTGCCGTCATGGATCTGTGGGGTATCACTGCCGTCGGCTACCTGGTCTCGTTGCTCGGAGCCTCGCCCGGCGGGCCGTCGTGCGTCGACCTGGCGGGCCTGGACCTGCAGCGCAGCGTCGCCTACGCCGCAACCTCCCCGGAAGCCCTGACCGACCTGTTCGTCACCCCGGAGTCGGCGGAACCGGAGGTCGAGGCACTGCGCGACTGGAGTGAGCGAGGCTATTCCCTGGAGTCGGCCATGCTCGTGATTGGTTCGTGCTCGGTGGTCGAGCAGGGCGCGGGCGAGGTCGTCCTCGATGTCATCGACCGGCTCGCCCCGACCACGGCGGTCGACTCCTCCGGGCAGCGCCAAACCCTGCCGACGGACGACTGGTCGGCCCGCCGCGTCGTCCTGCGCCACGTCGACGGCCATTGGCGCTATGCCTCCGCCGTGCCGCAGTGACCCGTCGTCATGCGCGAGGCGGCGTTAGGGATCCGCCGATTTATAAGGTCGATGCCGCTCATTGAGGCGCGGAGCGAGGAACGAGCGGAGCCTCGAAATGAGCTGCGGTTTGAGTCCCTTCGAGGTGTGCTGCGCTCGCATCTCAAGGACCGGCCGACAGCACGCAACACGAATGAAATCAACACTTCCTCAGCCGCGCAGGCCGTGGGCGAGGGTGGAGGTCAGGTCCGGGTGCTCGAAGGAGAAACCGGAATGCGACAGCGCGAACGGCTCCAAGCGCAGGGAGCCGAGGAGGTCCTCGGCCAGGCCGCCGAGCGCCAGCCGCATCAGCGATGCCGGTGCCTTGAGGAAGGCCCGCGAGCCGCACGCCTCGGCCAGGGCGCGGGTGAACTCGCGGTTCGTCACCGGATCGGCCGTGGCCAGGTTGACCGGACCGGACACCTCGGTCTCGGCCAGATGCACGACGGCACGTACCCAGTCAGACCGCGAGATGTACGACATGTACTGTTCGCCCGAACCGAGCACCGCGCCCCCGTACCGGCGGAAGGGGATCGCCATGAGCCGCAGTGCCCCGCCGTCCTCGTCGAGCACCAGCGAGGTGCGCAGCAGACAGACCCGCGCACCGGCGGCGACGGCCGGCTGCGTGGCGGCCTCCCACTGCTGGGCCACCTCGGCCAGGAAGCCCTCGCCGGGGGTGCCGCTCTCGGGCAGCAGCGTGTCGGCGCGGTCGGTGCCGTAGTACGACATGCCGGAGGCCGACAGCAGCGCCGCAGGCCGACGGGAGCGGGCCACGGCCCGTGCGAGCGTGGTGGTCGCTGCCAGCCGGGAGCGCAGGATCTCGCGGCGGTACGCCGCCGTGCGCGGCCAGTGCTGGATCGGTGCCCCCGAGAGGTTGACCACCACGTCGGCGTCGTCGATCAGGCGCTGGTTGAGATCACCGGAGACCGGATCCCAGGGCGAGGCGTCGGCCCCGCCGTCGTCGCTGCGCACCAGGCGCGTGACGTTGTGGCCGCGGGCGCGGAACTCCTCCACGAGGGCAGCGCCGAGGAAGCCCGAGGCTCCCCCGACGACGACTCTCAACGTCGATGACACGCCGGTCAGGACCCCAGTTCGGCCTCGAAGGAGCCGGCCTCCAGGCGCTGCTTGACCGCCGTGAGGAAGCGGCCCGCGTCGGCACCGTCGATGATCCGGTGATCGTAGGTCAGCGCCAGGTAGGCGACGCTGCGCACCGCGATGCTGTCGTTGCCCAACTCGTCGGTGACAACGACCGGGCGCTTGACGACGGCACCGACCCCCAGGATCGCGACCTGCGGCTGGTTGATGATCGGCGTGTCGAACAGGGCACCGTTGCTGCCGAGGTTGGTGATTGAGAAGGTCCCGCCGGACAACTCGTCGGGAGCGATCTTGTTCGTGCGGGTGCGCTCGGCGATGTCGGCGATCTTGCGCGCCAGCCCGGCGATGGACAGGTCGCCCGCGTCGCGGATCGTCGGCGCGAGGAGGCCGCGCTCGGTGTCCACGGCGATGGACAGGTGCTCACCGCTGGGGTAGGTGACCGTGCCGCCGGCGACGTCCAGGGCCGCGTTGACCTGCGGGTACGCCTTGAGCGCCTCGATGGCGGCCTTGGCGAAGAAGGGCAGGAAGGTCAACTTGACGCCCTCGCGCTCGGCGAAGGCGTCCTTGTGCTTGGCGCGGATGCGGGCGATCTCGGTGACGTCGACCTCGTGGACCTGCGTCAACTGGGCGGAGGTCTGCAGCGATTCGACCATGCGTGAGGCGATGGTCTGGCGCAGGCGGCTGAGCGGCTCGGTCTTGCCGCGCAGCGGCGACGGGGCAGCGGGTGCCGGGGCGGCCGGAGTCGCAGCGGCCGGTGCCGCAGGAGCGGGCTTGGCGCGCTCGGCTGCGGCCAGGACGTCGGCCTTGCGGATGCGGCCGCCGACGCCGGTGCCGGCGATGCTTGCCAGGTCGACGCCGTGCTCCTTGGCGAGCTTGCGGACGATGGGGGTGACGTAGCCGTCGCCGTCGTTCGTGGCCGCGGGAGCCGGGGCGGCCGGTGCCGGGGCCGGGGCTGCGGGCACCGGAGCAGGCTCGGGGGCGGCGACCGGTTCGGGAGTCGGCTCAGGCTCGGCAGCGGCGGGTGTCGGCGCTGCCGCCGGAGCGTCGCCGGAGCCGATGATCGCCAGCACCGCGCCGACCTCGACGGTCTCGTCTTCGGCGGCCTTGATTTCGAGGAGGGTGCCGGCGACGGGGGAGGGGATCTCGGTGTCGACCTTGTCGGTGGAGATCTCCAGGAGGGGTTCGTCGACGGCGATGGTGTCACCGACGGCTTTGAGCCATTGGGTGACGGTTCCCTCGGTGACGCTCTCGCCGAGGGCAGGAAGGGTGAC
>NZ_JASGDU010000004.1:0-3742 GCF_047607065.1 Aeromicrobium sp. | reverse complement strand
GTCCGCGGCGCGGACGTCCGCGCGAGGGGCGGACGCCCCCGAACTCGCCGAAGCCGCCGAAGTCGGGGCGCGGCGGCCGGGGGTGCGGGCCGCCGCGGACGCCTTGCGGGGCACCGCCGTGGCGGGGACGGAAGGTGCTGGCGATGAAGCCGTCGGGGCCGAAGGAATCACGGTCGGGGTGCTGTTCACGGGGGTTCATGGGTATCTCCTGGGAAGGGGGCGAAGCGGACTGGTCGTCAACGCCTCGGCGATGTGTAGATGATGCAATAACGATATATCGTAAATCGGTCGATGGCAAGAGGTGGTCTGCCGAAGGGCGCACTGGGGGTACCTCCCGCTTGCGGGGAACAACGACCGCGAGCGCCTAGCCGATCCCGTTCAGCGGTCGAAGCCGAGGACGGTGCCGCCCTCGCTGTCACCGCTGTCCTGCGCGGGCACGGTGAGCGACGGATCGTCCTCGTCGCCCCAACCGTGATCGAGCGGATCCACATCGGGGAAGTGCCCCAGATAGGCCATCGCCGCGTCGTGCAGGCGCCCGTTGGTGGCGAGGGCATTGGCACCCCACGGGCCGTCCTGTCCGGCCAGCGAGGTGAAGCGCCCGCCGGCTTCGCGCACGATGACATCGAGCGCGGCCATGTCCCACACGTTGAGTTCCGGTTCGGCGGCGATGTCGACCGCACCCTCGGCCACGAGCATGTACGACCAGAAGTCGCCGTAGCCGCGGGTGCGCCAGCATTGACGGGTCAGGGCGGCGAAAGCCTGCTCCTTGCCGATGTCCTCCCAGCTCTCGACCGAGCTGAACGACAGCGACGCGGCGGTGAGGTCCGCGACGCGCGAGACCTGGATCTGCCGGGCGTTCATCGCGGACTTTCCGGTGAACGCGCCGCCGCCGCTGTGCGCCCACCAGCGGCGCCCGAGCGCGGGGGCCGACACCAGGCCGACGACGATCTCGCCGTCGTCCTCCAAGGCGATGAGCGTGGCCCACACCGGCACGCCGCGGACGAAGTTCGAGGTGCCGTCGATGGGATCGACGATCCAGCGGCGCGCCGACGCCACGGAGCCGTCCTGTTGACCGCTCTCCTCGCCGAAGAATGCATCGCGCGTGCGGGCGGTCTTCAGGGTGCGGCGCACCGCCTCCTCGACCGCCCGGTCGGATTCGGTCACCCAGGTCATGTCCGGTTTGGTCGAGACCTCGAGGTCGATCGCCCCGAAACGATCCATAGACAGGTTGTCGGCGGCGTCGGCCAGGACGTGAGCGAGGCGCAGATCGTCGGCGTAAGAGTGTGCCATGGTGACACCGTAGTGGTTCAGAGTTGCCCGCGGCTGTCCATGATGCGCCGAAAGGATGCGAGTCGCTCTGGCGCGAGCTGTCCGCCTTGCGCAGCGGCATCGAGCGCGCATTCGGCCGCGCCGCCGGAATGCGAGCAGCCGCGGGGGCAATCGGCGGTCAGCGCGTGCAGGTCGGCGAAGGCCCGCACGATGTCGTCGATCTCGACGTGGGCGAGTCCGAAGGAGCGGAAACCCGGTGTGTCGACGATATGCCCGGCTCCGCCCGGCAGGTCGAGGACGACCGCGCTGGTCGAGGTGTGCCGCCCCCGCCCGGTGACGGCGTTGACGTGGCTGGTCGTGCGGTCGGCATCGGGGACGAGGTGGTTGACGAGCGTCGACTTGCCGACGCCGCTGTGGCCGACGAGGACGCTCGTGCGCCCGGCGAGGGCGTCGCGCACGGGGTCGAGGTCGGTCTCAGGATTGATGACGAGGACCGGCACGTCTAACGGTGCCAGGGCCTCGATCATCGCGTCGGCCGGGGCGAGGTCGGCCTTGGTGAGGATGACCAGCGGGTCCATGCCGGCGTCGTAGGCGGCGACCAGGCAGCGGTCGATCAGCGCCGGGCGCGGAGGCGGGTCGGCGAGCGCGGCCACCACGACGAGCTGGTCGGCGTTGGCGACGACGATCCGTTCGATGGGATCGTCGTCGTCGGCCGTGCGCCGCAGGACCGTTGTTCGCGGCGCGACCTCGGCGATCCGCGCGAGGGTGCCCCCGGCGCCCGAGACATCGCCGTCGAGCCGGACGAGGTCGCCGACGACGACCCCCCGGATACTGCGGGCCTTCACGGCAGTCACGGTGACCTCGTCGGCGCGCACCGTGTACCGGCCGCGGTCGACGGTGACGACCCGCCCGAGCGGCAGTGCCGAATAGTCCGGGCGCTCCTTGGTGCGCGGCCGGGTGCGCCGCTTCGGGCGCTCGTACTGCGCGTGCTCGTCGTAGCGGCTCACCGGCCCACCAGCGGACTCATGCGCCGACCAGTCGCTCCCACACCGGGGCGAAGTTCGGGTACGTCTTGACCGTGGTGACGACGTTCTCCACGAACACGTCCGGCACCCGCAGCGCCAGGACCACGGCGGCGTGGGCCATGCGGTGATCGTGATAGGTGCGGAACACGTCGCCGTGGAGGGGTCGCGGCCGGATCTCCAGGCCGTCGTCGAGTTCGTCGACCTCGCCGCCGAGCCGGCGGAACTCCGTGGCGATGGCGGCGAGCCGGTCGGTCTCGTGGCCGCGCAGGTGGGCGATGCCGGTCAGCCGCGAGGGCGTCTCGGCCAGCGCGGCAACGGCGGCGACGACCGGTGCCAGCTCGCCGATGGCGCTCATATCCAGCTCGATGCCGGTGAGGGTCTTCGGCCCGGACACCACCAGGTCGCTGCCGTCGAACTCGGCGCTGCCGCCGAAGGCCGCCGCGAGGTCGCGCCACGTGTCGCCGGCCTGATCGGTCGAGGTGGGCCAGTTGCGGATGCGGACTTCGCCGCCGGTCACGAGGGCTGCGGCCACGAAGACGCCCGCGTTGGACAGGTCGGGCTCGATCTCGGTGTCGAGCGCGGCGACCGGTCCGGGGGCGACCTGCCACCGCGTGCCGGCCTGCTCGATGTTCACGCCGCGTGCCCGCAACTGCTCGACGGTCATGGTGATGTGCGGGGTCGAGGGGAGCGTGGGGCCGACGTGGGTCAGGTCGAGGCCGTGCGCGAAGCGCGGTGCCGCCAGAAGTAGGGCGGACACGAACTGGCTCGATGCTGAGGCGTCGATCTGTGCCGCGCCCCCGTCGACGGTGCTGCGGCCGTGGACCGTAAACGGCAGCGAGCCACGGCCGCCGTCGTCGATGTCGACCCCGAGTGCGCGCAGGGACGAGATGGTCACGTCCATCGGACGCTGCCGGGCACGCTCGTCGCCGTCGAAGGTGACCGGCGCGCCGCCGAGGGCCGCCAGCGGGGGCACGAAGCGCATGACCGTCCCGGCCAGGCCGCAGTCGAGCGACACCGGTTCGGCGGGCGCGCCGCCCGGCGCGATCGGATGGACGGTCCAGTCGATGCCGTCGCGCTCGACCCGGGCACCGAGCGCGGTGAGGGCGTCGATCATGAGGTTCGTGTCGCGCGAACCCAGGGCACGGGTGAGGATCGACGGCCCCTCGGCCACGGCGGCGAGCACCAGCGCGCGATTGGTGAGCGACTTGGACCCCGGCACGATGATCTGGCCGACGACAGGTGTGGCGGGTGTCGGAGCCAGCCAGGGCAGCGGTTCACTCATCGCCGTTCAGCCTAGCGGCGTCCGCCCTCTCGAGGATCGGCGGCTTCGAGGTTCGCTTCGCTTCGCACCTTAGGGAAGTGCTGATCTTTGCGGCGACCCGGCTCGGCGGGTGGCCTGGCGGCTGGGATCGCGAAATCATGGGGTCGTGGACAGCGACCAGCCCTCC
>NZ_JASGDU010000003.1:0-30321 GCF_047607065.1 Aeromicrobium sp. | reverse complement strand
AGACGGTGGCGTGGGTGTAGTAGATGGTGGGGATGTTGATGAGGGTGGTGCCGGTGTCGGGTTGGAGGTAGAGGGTGGTTGCGGGTAGGCCGATGGTTTCGATGGCGTGGAGGATTTCGTCGGGGAGGGAGGCTTCGGGGGTGTTGGGGGGTTGTCCGCAGCTGTCGGTCAGGAAACCGAGGACGCCGCAGCCCTGAACCAGCGCATTCGGATCGACCACCGCAACCGACGATCCCGACCCACCCGAAGAACCGCCCGTCCTCGGCCCAGGAGCCGTCTCGTTTCCTTCGATCGTCACACCTGGCCCGTCCGGTGAGGGGTTGACGTCGACCGATGCAGATAGGCCGCTGAAGATTGTTGCGAAGACCATCGCTGCGGCAAAGTGCATCACAGCTTCCTTCCGGGAGCGAAGTACATCATCTGCCACTGACTGTCGTTGAAGCCAGCAATCAGCGTGACCACTTCATCGCTGGCGGAGAACTCCTCGAACTCGGAATCTGCCGACTCTTGTACTGATCCGGCTGCGAGGTGGATTGTTGCCACCCACGCCTGGTCAATGCCGTAGGTGCTCTGCTCAGCGGTCGCGACATGCCAGTCACCGTTAACAATCGTCCCTCCGCGCTCGGCCCGTTCATCGAACTTCTTTATGTAGTCCTGGCAGCCGGTGCAGTCGGGGGTGCTGGCCTGTTGGAGCGGCCCGGTGTCTCCGGTGTGCGAGGCGTAGTTGATGACCTCGATGTAGTAGTGCAGAAACGCCTCGGCACCCTCCGGCGTGTTCTCCCCGGCCGCGTCCGGCACCACCGGAACCGCAGGCGTGGCCGAGGCCGACGGCTCCGGCTCAATCGGCCTCGGCTCCGACGAGCACGCCGCCAGGGCAAAGAACCAGCCGGCCGCTACCACGGCCACCAGAACTCGACGCATGAATCCCCCGATCTACGCTGACACCGAACCTAGCCACCCGACACCGACCTGTCACCCCCGCATCGCGCACTGGGGAAAACCCGGGCCGCCCGGTGGTTAGGCTGGCGGGCATGACACGTGTCGCGGCGATTGACTGCGGAACCAACTCGATCCGGCTGCTGGTCACCGACTTCGGCACCGACGGGACCGCGAGCGACGTGATCCGCGAGATGCGGATCGTGCGGCTCGGCGAGGGGGTCGACCGCACCGGCCGGCTCGATCCGGCTGCCATCGAACGCACCCTCGCGGCCACCCGCGAATACGCCTTGACCATCGGCGAACTGGGTGTCGACGCCGTGCGCTTCTGCGCCACCTCTGCGGCCCGCGACGCCGAGAACGCCAGCGATTTTCGCGCGGCTGTCGTCGAGGTCCTGGGGGTCGAGCCGGAGATTCTGACCGGGGAAGCCGAGGCGCACGCCTCCTTCCTCGGGGCTACCGGCGACCTCGGTCCGGAGCCGTCGGTCGTGGCCGACATCGGCGGTGGTTCGACGGAGTTGGTTCGCGGGGCCGGCGGAGTCGTGGAGTCGGCGGTCTCACTCGACATCGGCTCGGTGCGCCTGACCGAGCGCTTCCTCGCCAGTGATCCACCGTCGGTGGGGGAGATCGTCGCGTTGGAGGAGTATCTCGACGAGGTGCTCGGTCCGGTGGTGGCCGACTGGCCGGCGGTCGAGCGGCTGATCGGTGTCGCGGGTACGGTCACCACGGTCACGGCGCACGCGCTGCAGCTGTCGTCCTACGACAGCGCCCGCATTCACGGGGCCCGCATCCCGGTCGATCAGATGCGCGAGGCGTGCGTGTCGCTGGTGTCGATGCCGGTGGCCGACCGGCGGCATCTGTCCTTCATGCATCCGGGGCGCGCCGACGTGATCGGTGGCGGCGCGCTGATCCTGGATCGCCTCCTCGACCTGGTGCCGCTCGCGGTCCCGGAGATCGTGGTCAGCGAGCGGGACATCCTCGACGGAATCGCTCGTTCGGCCCGCTGACGTCCGCCGCCGACGCCGCAGGACTAGGCTGGCTGCGGTACGCCCCCGTAGCCCAATCGGCAGAGGCAGACGGCTTAAACCCGTTCCAGTGTGGGTTCGAGTCCCACCGGGGGCACCGCCCGCTCAGGTGGATCAGCCCCGAGTCGCGGAGGCCGGGATGCGGGTGGCGGTGAAGTCGTGGATCGCCCGGCCCGCAGCGATGCCCTTGGCCTCGAAGCGGGTCAGCGTGCGACCCTCCCAGCGGGCGCTCGGGCCGCCGTCGAAGTCGGGCGAGCAGGCAAGGACCTCGGCGATCTGCTCGGCGTACTCGGCCCAATCGGTCGCCAGCCGCCAGATGCCGCCCGGCTTCAGTACGCGCGCAGCGAGGGCAGCGAACTCCGGGGTGACCAGCCGCCGCTTGTGGTGGCGGGCCTTCGGCCACGGATCGGGGAAATGCACCCACAACTCGTCGGCCGACCCCGCAGGCAGCATTGTCGACAGTGCCTCGGTGGCATTGACCACGGCTAGCCGGATATTCGTCAGCTGCTCGTTGCGCACGCCGATGAGGGTTTGGGCGATACCGGGGATGTAGACATCCAAGCCCAGGAAGTCGGTCTCCGGCGCTGCGGCTGCCGCGTGGACGAGGACCTCGCCGCGGCCGCAGCCGATTTCGACCACGAGCGGTCCGCCGGTGCGCCCGAAGGCCGCCTGCCGGTCGAGTACGAACGCCGGATCGACCGAGGTCGAGGGTCCCGAGCGGGGGATGTCGAGCACCGTGGTCGCAGCGAGCGCGTCCCACGCCCGCTGCTGCCGCTCGTTCAGACGGCCGCCGCGGCGGGTGAACGAGACGGGCTGGGTGCGGTATCGGATGGCAGGATCTGCCTGTTCATCGGCCGGATCGGACATGGTGGGCACCCTAGCGAGCGCGCGATGATGGTCCGGTGACTGCGCCCGAACTGCCGCCCGACGACAAGGACTGGACCTGGGTTCTGCGCGAGCGATGCCCCGAATGCGGCTTCGACGCTTCGACGGTCGATCCGGCGGCGGTCGGTCCGAGTTTGAGGCGTCACGTCGCGGCCTGGCGGCGGGTCTTGGGCCGTGCCGACGCGACCCGGCGACGTCGCCCGGATCGCTGGTCCGACATCGAGTACGCCTGTCATGTGCGCGACGTGTTCACGGTGTTCGCCGCCCGGATCGACCGGATGCTCGCCGAGGCACCGGCGCGGTTCGAGGACTGGGACCAGGACGCCGCCGCCGTCGAAGGCCGCTACGCCGAAGCCGATCCGGCCGAGGTGGCGCGCGAACTGGGCGTCGCGGCCGACCGGTTGGCCGCCGCGCTCGCGCGGGTCGATGCCGGCTCGTGGGGGCGGCGCGGCCTCCGCTCCAACGGATCGGAGTTCACCGTGGGCTCGCTGACCCGGTATGCGCTGCACGATCTCGAACACCACCTGGTCGACGTCGGTGCCGACCTCTGACCTGCGTGGGCCGACGCGCCGTTCCTCGCAGGTCCCGGCCTGCTCGTCACGCCGACGGTTGCGGCATGAAACGGCTGAAACGGGAGTAACCGGGGCCGCTGGAGCGTTGTATAAGGTGTCAGGCATCAGGCTCGACGATGCGAGCCGACCTCCGGAGGGAATCATGCACAGTTCCAACCCCGTCTTCTCCCGCAACGACGGCTTCAACGGCCGTTCTGCGGTGGCTACCGATCCGTCGCAGTGGACGATCGATATGAACGGCCAGCCGGTGCCCGGCTACGCGCCGAGCGCCGCCGGTGATCGCATGACCATCGACTCGGTGGTCGAGAAGACCGCGATCACGCTCGGCGTGGTCGTCGTCGCAGCAGCCGTCACCTGGGTCCTCATCGGCTCGATCCTGGAAGAGAACGAGTTCGGCCGTCTGGTGGTCGAGGACTCGGCCGTCAGCAAGGCGTACGCCTTCGCCAGCGTCGGGGCCATTGCCGGCCTGGTGCTGTCGCTGCTCAACTCCTTCAAGAAGGTCGTCAGCCCGGCGCTCATCATCGCTTACGCGGTGGCCGAGGGCGTCTTCGTCGGTGCCTTCTCGAAGATCGTGGCCACGATGGTTCAGGACGTCAGCATCGTCTTCCAGGCCGTCGCCGGGACCTTCGTGGCCTTCGGCGCGACGCTCGCGGCGTACAAGTTCTTCGACATTCAGGTCACCGCGAAGTTCCGCAAGGTGGTCACCATCGCGGTGTTCGCCTTCGCCGGTGCGGTCGTGCTGAACCTCGTCCTGTCGCTGACCGGTGTGGTCGACGGCGGTGGCATCAGCGGCTTCAACACGCTCGGCCTGGTGGTCTCGGCCGTGGCGGTCGTGCTCGCGGTGCTCATGCTCGTGCTCGACTTCGACTACATCGAGCAGGGTGTGCGCGCCGGCCTGGATCGTCGCGAGTCGTGGCGGGCGGCCTTCGGCCTGACCGTCACGCTGATCTGGCTGTACATCGAGATCCTGCGGATCCTCGCCATCTTGCGCGGCGACGACTGATTCGGTCCGATCCGTTTCGGGGCCACCGGCTGCTCGTCGCGGCCGGTGGCCCCGGTCTATTCGGGACCGGTTCGACTTCCTGGTCCCTGAGGTGCGAAGGCCGCCTGCGGCCGAAGCCTCGAAGGGACCCTCGCCGGTATAGGTCATATCGTTCTTCGAGGCTGGTGGCCCCTCCGCTTGCGGGGGGAATGACCGCCGGGTCTGCCTCCTGGCGGATTCGCTCAGCGTCGGCGCAGGACGCGCACCCAGCGGCCGACACGGCGCACCTCGGTACCGGGGTGCTGGGCGGCCTCGGCGGCGGCCTCGCTCACGCTCATGACTTCCTCGGCGCGGCCCGGGCGCTCCTTGCGCGGCTCGCTGCGCTGCTCACGGATCGCGTCGGCCAGCGGCGGCAGGAGGGCACCGGCCAAGGCTGCATACCCCGACGCCGACGGATGAAAGCGATCCTCGCCGAACATCAACTCGTGATGTTCGGAGAACACCGGCCCGAGAAGCGAGCCGAGCGACACGGTGCGCGCCCCCGCCTCGATGGCACCGACGGTCTGGCGTTCGGCGAGGCGGCGGCTCTGCAGCCGCGCGATGCTACGCAACGGCTCCCAGATCGGCCGCACGGTACCCAGGTCCGGGCAGGTGCCGACCACCACGTCACAGTCGTCCGCGACGAGCCGGCTGACCACGACCTGCAGATCGGCGACCGCCGCACGCATCGACTTGCGATGGGTCACGTCGTTCGCGCCGATGACAATGACGGCGACATCCGGCTCGGCGTCGATGCCACGGGCCAGTTGCTCTGCCAGGTCGCTGCTCTCGGCACCGACGACCGCGACACTGCGCACCCGGACCGGGCAGTCGAGCATGCGCGCCAGGCCGACGCCCAGTAGCGCGGGCGGGGTGGTCGCCTGGGTCTTCATCCCATAACCGACGGCCGCAGAGTCACCGAGGACGAGCAGCGTGACGGGATCGCCGTCGAGGTCCTCGCCGTACACGCCGTCGGGCGACGGCGGACGCTCGTCGGTGACCCCGATCAGCCGCCGGGCCAAGACGGTCTCGCCGAACAGGAAACCCAGTCCGGCGCTGACGAGACCGGTGGTGGCGAGGGCCGCCGAAGCGGCGGTACGGCGACTGATGCCCATGCGGCCAGCCTAGTGAGGCGATGATGGATTCCATGTCCGCTTTGGTACCCAATCTGCGTGATCTTCACGGCATCGCCATTGACGGCGGGGTCGTGGCACCCGGACGGCTGCTGCGCAGCGCCGCCCCGGCCGAGGGCGATATGGTCCCGCCGGGCCTCGTCTGGCCGCCGGTGACGGTCGTCGACCTGCGTTCGGCCACGGAGTCCGAAGCCGATCACCCGCTCGCCGCGTATGCCGTGATCCATCACCTGCCGCTGCTCGGCGCGCTCGAACCCGGAGCGGCTCGGGCCAGCGACCTGACCGGCCTGTACCGGCATCTGGTCGAATCGGCCGGGCCGATGCTGGTCGAGGTGATGCGCGCCATCGCCTCGGCTCCGGGTCCGGCGCTGGTCCATTGCGCGGCCGGCAAGGACCGCACCGGTATCTCGGTCGCGCTGGCGCTGCGCCTCGGCGGTGCCTCCGTCGACGACATCGTGGACGACTATCTCGAAACGGCCCGGCACCGCGACGCCATCGACGCCCGGCTTGCGCAGCAGGCTGGACACGACCACCGCAGCACGCTGCCGGCGTCGTTCTTCGAGACGCGCCCCGAGGCCGTGCTCGCCGCGATGGAGCCGTGGGAGTCCCATCCCGGTGGTGTCGCGGGGTGGTTCGCCGAGGTCGGCGGCACGGAAGCGGACATCGCCGGGCTGCGGGCGCACCTGCTGGCCGGTGATCCGGCATGAGCGACCGGACGCTCGCAGCGGTGCCGGGCCTGAGCGCCTCGCGCGCGCTGCCGCACCGTGCTCGCCCCACGGTCGGCCCTTGGTGTCTTCTCGACCTTCTCGGACCGCTGGCCGGACCGCTGGTCATGTGGTGGAACTTCGTCGCCCGCGACCACGACGAGATCGTTGCGGCACGGGAGGCCTGGATGGATCGTGACGCGGCCGCCGCACGGTTCGGCCGTGTGGAGGGCTACGGGGACCGGTTCGCCGCCGCCCCCGACCTGCCCGAGCGCCCGCGCCTGCGCCCCCGCGTCCCGCTCACGTACTGACGGCGCGGCGGTCCCTTCGAGGCTCGCACCCTTCGAGGCTCGCAAGCTCGCACCTCAGGGACCGGGGGCGGGTCCTGAGGTGCCGCGAGGAACGAGCGGCCTCGAAGGGCGCACCTCGGGGACCGAACTCGGCGACCCCACTCGACATACGTTTCTGTATCGGGATACCGTGGGTATCGGAAAATGTGAGCCGCGACATATGGGAGTCGACATGGGCTGGATCCAGGGCAAGGTCGCCGTCGTCACGGGTGCGGGATCGGGCATCGGCCGTGCGCTGGCGCTCGAACTGGCGCGCCGCGGTGCCACCGTCGTCATCAGCGACGTCGACACCGCCGGGCTGGAAAGCACCGCCGCCCGAGTGCGCGCCCTCGGCGGCACGGTGCGCAGCGACGTCCTCGACGTGTCGCAGCGCGAACTCGTCCTGGAGTACGCCGACGCCGTCGCCGCTGAGTTCGGCCGGGTCAACCTTGTCATCAACAACGCCGGGATCGCCTACTTCGGCGACGTTGCGACCATGCCCTTCAAAGACCTCGAACGGGTCATGGACGTCGACTTCTGGGGCGTCGTCAACGGCACCAAGGCGTTCCTGCCGCACCTGGAGGCCTCGGGCGACGGCCACGTGGTCAACATCTCCAGCGTCTTCGGCCTGTTCGGCGTGCCGTCCCAGAGCGCCTACAACGCGGCCAAGTTCGCGGTGCGCGGCTTCACCGAGTCCCTGGCGATGGAGATGAAGATGTCCCACAAGCCGGTCTCGGTGACCTGCGTCCACCCCGGCGGCATCAAGACCAACATCGTGCGCAACGCCACCGCCGCCGCCGACCGCGACGCCGACCGGAGCGCCATCTCGGCCCACTTCGACAAGGTCCTGGCGCGCACGACGCCGGCGAAGGCCGCCCAGGTCATCCTCGACGGTGTGGAGAAGAAGAAGGTCCGGGTGCTCATCGGCGTCGATGCCAAGGCGGTCGACGCCTTCGTCCGGCTCACCGGCCCCGGCTATCAGGGCTTCGTCCGCTGGTTCGCACGCAAGTCGGGTCTCTGATCGCTCATGCGCAACGACTGGGGCGGACAGGCGTTCGCGCACCCGCCCGGCCGTAAGCGGCTCCTCGGCGATCTGCGCTCCATCGACCCGACGCGCCCGTTGCACAGCATGGTCGGCCATGCCCGCACGCTCGGCGAACCGATCTTCGAGGTACAGGTCTTCGACCAGAAGTTCGTCTTCGTTGCCGGGGCCGAACTCGCCGCCCACCTGTGCGATGACGAGACCTTCGGCAAGACCCTGCCGCCCGCCGTCGAGGCGCTGCGCGAGTTCGCCGGCGACGGGCTGTTCACCGCGCACAACCACGAGACGAACTGGCAACTGGCCCACGATCTCCTGCGCCCGGCCTTCACGCGCGCGGCCATGCAGCGCTACCACCCGATCATGCTGCGCACACTCGACGATCTGTTCGCCTACTGGGAGCGTCTCGACGGCCCGGTCGACGTCTCGCGCGACATGACCAAACTGACCCTGGAGACGCTGGCACGGGCTGCCCTGAGCCGCGACTTCGGCTCCTTCGAAGGCACCGATCCGCACCCGTTCATCGCCGCGATGATCGCCGCGCTCCGCTCCGGCCAGAGGATCGGGTCGCTGCGGGCCGCGCCCGGCGGCTCCCTGGCGATCCGGCGCATCCGCAAGCGCAACCAGACGCATCAGGACTACGTCGACGCGCTGGTCGACGACATCATCGCGCGGCGGCGTGCCGAACCGCCCTCGGACCACGACCTACTCGGCATCATGCTGGAGGCCGAGCACCCGCAGACCGGCGAACGGCTCGGCGACACCAACATCCGCCACCAGATCCTCACCTTCCTGGTTGCCGGGCACGAGACGACTTCGGGGGCGCTGTCGTTCACGTTGTACTACCTGAGCCGCCACCCCGAACTCCTGGCCCGCGCCCAGGCCGAGGCCGACGCGGTGCTCGGCCCGGACCGCGACGCGGTGCCGACCTTCGAGCAGGTGGCGCGGTTCCGCTTTCTGCGGCACTGCCTGGACGAGGCGCTGCGCCTGTGGCCGACCGCACCCGGATTCGGCCGCGCGCCGCGCTCTGCGACGGTCACGTTGCCGACCGGGCACGTCATGCGGCCCGAAGACTGGGCCATCGTCTTGCTGCCGGCCGTCCACCGCGACCCGGCGGTGTGGGGCGAGGACGCCGAAGAGTTCGATCCGGACCGGTTTCAGCCGGAGCGGGCGCGCGGGCGGCTGCCGCACGCCTACAAGCCGTTCGGCACCGGCGAGCGTGCGTGCATCGGCCGCCAGTTCGCCCAGCACGAGTCGATCCTCGTCCTCGCGCGGCTGCTGCATCGCTACGACATCACCGGTGACCCCGGCTACGAGCTGGACATCGTCGAGCGCCTGACGATCATGCCGTCGGGTTTCGAGCTGACCCTCACGCCGCGCACGCCGCAGGTGGCCGAGGCCCCGCCGGAGTCGCCCACGACCCCGGCGGGTGTATGCCCCGTCGGCCACGGCTGAACGCGCGGGTCAGCCCTCGGCGATGGCGATGCGGGTCGGCTCGGTGCCGGCGTAGACGCCCGCGACGCGCACGCTCAGCACGCCCTTGTCGTAGTGGGCGCTCACGGCGTCCGCGCCGATGTGGGCGGGCAGGCCGAACGAACGACGGAACCGGCCGTAACGGACCTCGCGCACTGCGCGGCCCTCGGTCTGCTCCGCGCGCTCGTCGCGCCGCTCGCCCGAGATCACGAGCCGCCCGCCGGCTACCTCGACCGACACGTCCTCGGCGATGTCGACACCGGGCAGGTCGAGGCGGACCACGACGTCCTCACCCTCGCGGACGGTCTCGGCAGTCGGCGTGAAGTCGAGCGCCTCGGCCGGCGCGGTCCCGGCGAAGTTGGAGCGGATGAGGGAGTCGAACTCGGCGAAGAAGGGATCGCGGCTGCGGAACAGGGACAGCGAACTCATGGGACACCTCCAGGTGAATCACATGCCGGCCACCGTGACCGACACCTACGTCAACATGAGTCGACCCGACTCAATTCCCTTGATGGTGATCCTGTTCGCTATCGGCGAACGATCACCTTGCGGATAGGGGAACTCGGTCATTGAGGTGCGAGCTTGCGAGCCGGGTCCTGAGGTGCTGTGACGAAGGAGCGGCCTCGAAGGGCGAATGACCAGGTTCCGCAGGCTTCGCCCTTCGAGGCTCGTCGCAAGCTCCTCGCACCTCAGGGACCGGTCACCGACCCGCAACCCGAATGAATCAGCGATTCCCGAGCGCCGCCTGCCGGGGTGGCTCAGTACTCGACGCCGGTGGCGTGGAAGGGGCAGTAGCCGTCCGGATTCTTGGCCAGATACTGCTGGTGATAGTCCTCGGCGTAGTAGTACGCCCCGAGCGGCTTGATCTCGGTCGTGATCGTGCCGAAGCCCGCCGCAGTCATCTTGGCCTGATAGTGCTCGCGCGAGGCTGCGGCCTGCTCGGCCTGCTCGGGCGTCGTCGTCAGCAGGATCGACCGGTACTGCGAGCCGCGGTCGTTGCCCTGGCGCATGCCCTGCGTCGGATCGTGACTCTCCCAGAACGTGCGCAACAGGTCGTCGTAGGTCAGCACTGCCGGATCGAACACGATCCGCACCACCTCGGCATGTCCGGTGCGTCCGGTGCAGACCTCCTCGTAGGTCGGGTTCGGCGTGGAGCCGCCCGCATAGCCCACGGACGTCGACCAGACCCCCGGCAACTGCCAGAACGTCTGCTCCTCGCCCCAGAAGCAGCCGAGGCCGACAACGGCGACCTCGAATCCGGCTCCTTCGGGGCCGTCGGTCTCGATCGGGTTTCCGGTCACCAGGTGACGCTCGCCGACGGCGTGGGGCCGGGTTGCGCGCCCGGCGAGCCGCCGGCCGGTAGACGAACCGAAGAACATGGGTGCCCCTTTCTGGTGAATCCGCAGATACGTGCCGCTGGCTGAGGTGCGTAGGCCGCTTGCGGCCGGAGCCTCGAAGCCTGCGGTGGTGGTCATTTCGAGGCTCGCAAGCTCGCACCTCAATGACCGGGTTTCGCCTCTCTGCGGAATCTCTCGTGAATCCAGTTGCCCGGATCCGGGCGGTGAGTCCGCCGACACCCACAACGCGCCGGAGGCCGGTGATGTTCCGCCGGTAGCCTCGAGGGCATGGCAGAGCACGGCGAGCACAGGTACCAGGTGCCCATCGGGGTCGAGATCGCTACCCAGTGGGCCTGGCGGCTGCTCGTCATCGCGGCGGCCGGGCTGGGCCTCTTGTGGCTGGTGAAGTACTTCTCGGAGATCACCGTGCCGATCACCGTGGGTCTGCTCATCACCGCTTTGACCATCGGCCTGGTCGACTGGCTGGAGCGCCGCGGCCTGCCGCGGCTGCTCGCCACGATCATCGTCACTATCGGCATGCTGGTCGTGGTGGCGAGCCTGGTGCTGCTGATCGGTCGGCAACTGTCGACCCAGTTCGACGAGTTGCGTGCCAGCATCGTGGCCGGGATCGGCGAGTTGCGCGACTGGGCGCGCACCGGTCCGCTGGGCCTCAGCGACAGCGATCTCAACGGCTACGTCGAGCAGGTGCAGGAGACCATCGCCAGCACGGGGCGCGATGCCGTGGTCGGCCAGGCCGCGGCCGTCGGGGTTTCGGTTGCGCACTTCGTGGCGGGCTTCTTCATCGCGATCTTCGCCTCGGTGTTCTTCCTGTTCGAGGGGGATCGCATCTGGGCCTGGGTCGTGACGCTGTTCCCGCGCGACGCCCGGGCCAAAGTCAACTCCTCGGGCCACCGGGCGTGGGAGTCGCTGACGAGTTTCGTGCGAGCGACGGTGCTGGTAGCTCTGGTCGACGCCACCGGGATCGCCTTCGGCGCGTGGCTGCTCGGCGTACCGCTGACGTTCTCTATCGGCGTGTTGGTTTTCCTCGGTGCCTTCATCCCAATCATCGGCGCGTTCGCCTCGGGCATGGTCGCCGTCCTGGTGGCGCTCGTGGCACAGGGTCCCTGGACGGCGCTGCTCATGCTGCTCGTCGTCATCGGGGTGCAGCAGCTGGAATCGCACGTGCTGCAGCCGTTCCTCATGGGCCGGCTCGTCGCGGTGCATCCGCTGGCGATCATCGCGGCCATCGCGGCGGGTATCACCATCTCCGGGGTCGTGGGGGCGCTCGTGGCGGTGCCGCTGGTGGCCTGCCTCAACGGCGTGGTGCGGCATCTGGCCGAGGAGGC
Source organism: Aeromicrobium sp. (assembly GCF_047607065.1). Lineage (GTDB taxonomy): Bacteria > Actinomycetota > Actinomycetes > Propionibacteriales > Nocardioidaceae > Aeromicrobium. The sequence continues at coordinate 18,521 of NZ_JASGDU010000003.1, read as the reverse complement.
GGGCAACCCGCTGCAGCCGGACGGCCTGCCCGCCGGCCTGCCGCCGGACCTGCAGAGTCCGTCGGAGCCGGTGTGAATGCCAGCCCGTCGTGGGCCGGCGTGGAGGCGGCCGCGACGACGCTGACGGGGGTCGCCGAGGTCACCCCGCTGTCGCATTCGCGCTGGCTGAGCGACCGCGCGGGTACCGAGGTCCTGCTCAAGTGCGAGAACCTGCAGCGCACCGGATCGTTCAAGTTGCGCGGTGCCTATACGCGCATCGCCCGTCTGTCTGAGCAGGAGCGGGCCGGAGGCGTCGTGGCGGCATCGGCTGGTAATCACGCTCAGGGGGTCGCGCTGGCGGCCCAGCGGCTCGGCATCGCGGCCCGCATCTTCATGCCTGAGGGCGCCGCGCTGCCGAAGGTGCAGGCGACGCAGGGATACGGGGCGCAGACCGAGTTGGTCGGTGTCGACGTCGAGGCGAGCATTGTCGCAGCGCGCGAGTATGCCGCCCGGACCGGCGCGGTGATGATCCACCCCTTCGACCATGCCGACGTGATCGAGGGTCAGGGCACGGTGGCACGGGAGATCATCGCGCAGGCACCGCAGACGGGCACGATTCTCGTGCCGGTGGGCGGGGGCGGCCTGGTCGCCGGCATCGCCCTCGTGCGGCAGGTCCGACCGGATATCCGGGTCGTCGGCGTACAGACCGCTGCGGTCAGCCCCTACGTGTCGTCACTGGCCGCAGGGCGTCCGATGCTGGTGCCGGGGCTGGCGACGATGGCCGACGGCATTGCGGTGGCCGAGCCGGGCGCGGTGCCGTTCGCGGTCGTCGCCGATCTGGTCGACGAGGTCGTGACGGTCAGCGAGGAGTCGATGAGCCGGGCGCTCATCGGCCTGCTGGAGCGGGCGAAGCTCCTCGTGGAGCCGGCGGGCGCGGCGGGGGTCGCGGCGCTGCTGGACCATCCCGGCGAGTTTCGCGGGCCGGTGGTGCCGGTGCTGTCCGGCGGCAACATCGACGCCCTGCTGCTGCTGGAGGTCATCCGGCACGGCCTCAAGGCGGCGGGCCGCTTCCTGAGCTTCCGGGTGCACCTGACGGACCGGCCGGGCGAACTCATGCGGCTGCTGACCGATCTGGCCGCGATGCAGGTCAACATCCTCAACATCGTCCACGACCGCGCCTCGGAGGCCCTCGGGGTCGGCGAGGTCGAGGTCAAACTCCAGGTCGCCACCCGCGGCCCCGGCCACGCCGATCAGGTGCTGGCCGAACTCGAATCCCTGGGCTACCGCCACCCCTGACCCGTCACTGCGGGCCAGAGGGGTTGCCAGTAGGCCCCGCTGGCTGAGGTGCGCCCTTCGAGGCCGCTCGTTCCTCGCGGCACCTCAGGACCCGCTTGCGAGCCTCGAAGGGACTCGCCGTCAGTCCCTTCGAGGCTCGGCCGCAGACGGCCTCGCACCTCAGGGACCGAGCGGCCCGTCAGAAGGGCGTGGCGTCGACGATTTCGACCGTGATGGCCTTGCCGGTCGGGGTCTCGTAGGTGGCCGTGTCGCCGGGCTTCTTGCCGACTAGGGCCGCGCCCAGCGGAGAGGTCGGGGAGTAGACGTCGAGGTCGACCGAGGAGTCCAGGCTCAGCAACTCGCGTGAACCGAGCAGGAACGACTCGTTCTCGTCGTCGCCGGCGAAGCGGATCGTCACCTTCATGCCCGCCGTGACTACGCCGTCATCGGCCGGCTTCTCGCCCACCTCGGCGCGGCGCAGCATGTCCTCGAGCTGGCGGATGCGCGCCTCGGTCTTGCCCTGCTCCTCGCGAGCTGCGTGGTAGCCGCCGTTCTCCTTGAGATCGCCCTCGTCGCGGGCGGCGGCGATCTTGGCCGTGATGTCGGCGCGCACCTCGCCCTTGAGATGGTCGAGTTCCGCGCGCAGACGGTCGTACGCCTCCTGGGTCACCCAGATGGTCTCGGCGTTGCTCGGCTGCGTCATGGCGCTGTCCCTTCCGACGTGCGGAACCCCAGGCTCCTGGCCCAGGGTGAAAGGCCGAGGCTAGCACTCAGTCGGCGACTTCGCACGACCGAATGACCGCGGTGACCGCCCGTTCCGTCGTCGTCAGGGCGAGGTCGTGATGCACCAGGTCGTCGGAGGACGGATCGACGGTGACGGTCTTCTCCCCGACGATGGCGTGGTTCTCGGACTGGGCGTACACGCTGCACGAGACCGTTGCGGCCGGATTGTCGCGGATGATCTCCAGCGTGACGTCGATGCGGGTGTCGGAGGCGACCTCGAAGGAATACACCTCGGCCTTGACCGGGCGCGGCTGCAGGGCGATCCACGCCGCCCAGGCCACGCCCAGGCCGATGCCGGCGGCGGCCACGACCCACCAGAACCAGCGGGGGCGCTGACGGGTGCCGTAACGGTCGGCGAGGAGCTGGTTGGTCACCGCTCCAGTCTCGCAGCCCGCCCGGCGGCGGCGTGGCTGGGGCGCGGCGGGATAATGGGGCGGGTGAGCGAACGACTACGGCTGATGCACGTCCACGCGCACCCCGACGACGAGTCGAGCAAGGGTGCGGCCTCGACGGCCCGCTATGTCGCCGAGGGCGTCGATGTCCACGTCGTCACGTGTACCGGCGGCGAGCGCGGCTCGATCCTCAACCCGAGTTTCGCGCACCCCGGAATCGAGGACAATCCCGAGCTGATCGCCGACATCCGCCGTGAGGAGATGGATCGCGCCCGCGAGATCCTGGGGGTCACGCAGGACTGGCTGGGCTGGGTCGATTCGGGCTGGCCCGAGGGCGATCCGAAGCCGCCGCTGCCGGAGGGCTGCTTCGCGCTGGTGCCGCTGGAGGAGGCCGCCGCGCCGCTCGTGCGGTTGATCCGCTCGTTCCGTCCGCATGTGCTGACGACGTACGACGAGAACGGCGGGTATCCGCATCCCGATCACATCAAGTGCCACGAGATCAGCGTTTTCGCCTACGAGGCGGCCGCCGATCCGCAGCGGTATCCCGATCTGGGCGAGCCGTGGCAGGTGAGCAAGCTCTACTACCACGGGGGATGGACGAAGGCCCGCCTCGAAGCCATCGGCGCGGCCATGATCGAGCGCGGCCTGGACAATCCCTACGCCGGATGGCTCGACGAGCGCGACCCGTCGCGGTTTCGCGACGACCGGGTCACGACGCGGGTCGAGTGCGCGGAGTACTTCGCGGTGCGTGACGCGGCGCTGATCGCCCATGCGACGCAGATCGATCCGAACGGCTTCTGGTTCGCGGTGCCGCGGGACGTGCAGGCACGGGCGTGGCCCACCGAGGACTACGAACTGGTGGACTCCAAGGTGCCGACGACCCAGCCCGAGGACGACTTGTTCGCGGGCCTACGCTGAGCGGTATGTATGAGTTCGCCAGCACGGTTCTCGTGGTCACCGAGCAGCGTGGCCTGGACCCCGACATCGTGCGACCGGGCTGGACGGCGCTCGGCATCTTCGTGGCGATGGCGGTCGCGCTCGGGCTGCTGATGTGGTCCTTCGCCAAGGTCTCCCGGCGTGCCCGCGAGCCGTGGGAGGGTGAGGAGGTCTCCGCCGACGCCCAGAGCGTGCGGGACGGTGACCGGAGGCCCTGATCGCGGCGCTACGCTCTCGCGGGTGAGTGATGAGACACGCGAGTTGGTGACCAGCGACGGGACGCGGCTGTGGGTGGAGATCGACGGGCCTGACGATGCGCCGTTGACGGTGGTGTTCGTGCACGGGTTCACGTTGAATCTGGCGAACTTCGCCGAGCAGCGTGCGGCGTGGACCGACGAGTCCGTGCGGCGGGTCTTCTACGACCAGCGGGCGTTCGGCCGCAGTGAGCGCGGTCCGCGTGGGGCGGCGTCGATCCGGCGGCTCGCCGGAGATCTGGCCGAGGTGATCGAGTCGCTGGACGGGCCGGTCGTGATCGTGGGGCACAGCATGGGCGGCATGGTGGCGGCCGCGCTGGCGGGGCTGCGTCCGGACCTGATCGGCTCGCGGGTCGTCGGGACCATGCTCATCGCCACAACGGGGCGCGGCACTGACATCACCATGCTGGGCCTGGAGGGCTTCGCCAAGCGTTTCGGTCCGGCGGTGTTGAAGGGTCTGCACCGGACCGAGCCGCTGCCGCGCCTGTCCGCCCCGCTGACCAATCCCGCAGTGGCCTGGCTGTTCCACGACCTGCGCTCCACGCGGGCGCACCGGCGGGCGTTCATCGGCATGGTTGAACAGACGCCCTTCGATGTGATGGCCGACTATCTGCGCGCGATGCTGGAGTTCGACGAGTACGACTCTCTTGCCGCGCTCGCGGCCGTGCCGTCGGTCGTGGTCGCCGGCGCGAGCGACCGGATCACGCCGGTCTCGGCGAACCGCTATGTCGCCGACGCCATCGGGGCGGAGCTGGTGGTGGCTGGGCGGGCGGGGCACATGGTCCCCTTCGAGCGCGCCGACGTGGTGAACCAGCAGCTGGCGGCCCTCCTGTCCCGCGTGCGCGCCCAACTCGGCTGAGGCTCTACTGCTTGGGGGCACCCTTCGAGGCTCGTCGCAGGCTCCTCGCACCTCAGGGATCGAATTCACCTATTGGCGGACGTTCTTCAGCAGGTCGGCGAGGTCAGAGCGGTGGGCCGACAGCACAGTTGGTGATCTCCGCTGTCGTCAGCCTCCCGGGGTCCCGTCGACGAGGAAGAGTTTGATCTGTTTGCCGCTCACAGGGACAAAGCCTGCCAGTCGGGACCGACACGAAGCGCCGATGGCCCCGATTTCGTCGGTAGCCACTGGTAGACAGGTCCCTGTGAGCATGACGACCACCAAGGAAGCCGAGCGGGCCGAACTTCACAAGACGATCTGGCGGATCGCCAATGACTTGCGTGGAAGTGTGGATGGCTGGGATTTCAAGTCTTACGTCCTCGGCATGCTGTTCTATCGGTTCATCTCGGAGAACTTGACCGCCTATCTCAACGAGGCCGAGCGCAAGGCGGGGAACACCGACTTCGACTACCGATACCTCGCAGGCGCTGACGCCGAGTTCGGCCGCGATGAGACGGTCAAGGAGAAGGGCTTCTACATCCTTCCCCAAGACCTGTTCGTCAACGTCCGTGAGAAAGCACGTCACGACCCCGACCTCAACGAAACGCTGGCGCGCGTGTTCAAGAACATCGAAGGCAGCGCGGTCGGCTCCGCCGCCGAGGACGACATCAAGGGTCTGTTCGATGACCTTGACGTCAACAGCAGCAAGCTCGGCCCCACGGTGGCCAAGCGCAACGAGAAGCTGGTCAAGCTGCTCGACGCCATCGGTGACCTTCCACTCGGCTACGCCAACAACACCATCGATGCCTTCGGTGACGCCTACGAGTTCCTGATGGGCATGTACGCCTCCAGTGCGGGTAAGTCTGGTGGCGAGTACTACACGCCGCAAGAGGTGTCTGAGTTACTGGCGCGGATCACGGTGGTGGGCAAGACCGAGGTGAACAAGGTCTACGACCCGGCCTGCGGGTCGGGCTCGCTGCTGCTGAAGTTTGACAAGGTGCTGGGCCACGAGAACATACGGCAGGGGTACTTCGGCCAGGAGATCAACCTGACCACCTACAACCTGTGCCGGATCAACATGTTTCTGCACGACATCAACTATGGGAAGTTCGACATCGCCCACGGCGACACCCTGATCGACCCGGCGCATTGGGACGACGAGCCGTTCGAGGCGATTGTGTCCAACCCGCCTTACTCCATCAAGTGGGAGGGCGACGCGAACCCGCTGCTCATCAACGATCCACGTTACGCGCCCGCTGGTGTGCTGGCTCCGAAGTCGAAGGCCGACCTGGCCTTCACCATGCACATCCTGAGTTGGCTCGCGCTCAACGGCACCGCTGCCATCGTCGAGTTCCCGGGCGTGCTCTACCGAGGCGGCGCTGAGCAGAAGATCCGCAAGTACCTCGTCGACAACAACTCCGTCGACGCGGTGATCCAACTCCCGCCGGACCTGTTCTTCGGTACGACGATCGCGACCTGCATCATCGTGCTCAAGAAGTCGAAACCCGACAACCAGGTTCTCTTCATCGACGGCTCGGCGCTGTTCACACGGCAGGGCAACAAGAACAAACTCACCGTCGCGCACCAGCAGTCGATTCTCGACGCTTTCACCAATCGCGAGGATGTGGCGCACTTCGCGACGCTGGTCGACTACGTGACCATCGCCGACAACGGCTACAACCTCGCGGTCAGTTCCTACGTCGAGGCCGAGGACACCCGCGAGGCCATCGACATCAAAGTGCTCAACGCCGAAATCGCCCGCATCGTGGCGCACCAGGCCGCGCTGCGCACCGAAATCGACGCCATCGTCGCCGACTTGGAGGGCGAGTCATGAGCCGCATCGACGACCTCATCGCTGAGCACTGCCCGGATGGTGTGGAGTTGAAGACCGTCGGGGATGTGACATCTAAGGGATCGAACATCCGATGGGCGGACGCTGGAGAGCAGGAGTTCCGCTACATCGACCTGAGTTCTGTCGACCGAGCGACCCGCAAGATCGGGGAGACGGCGATGATCAGAGCGGGGGATGCGCCGAGTCGTGCGCAGCAGATCGTCCGCCAAGGCGATGTCATCTTCGCGACTACCCGCCCAACCCAGATGCGCTGGGCGGTGATCCCTGCCGAGTACGACGGCCAGATCGCCAGCACGGGCTACTGCGTGCTGCGGCCCAACAACGAGTTGATCTCGACATCGTTCTTGGCGCACCTATTAGGCGCGGAGCCGTTCCGCCGCTACCTGGCCGAGAACCAGGTTGAGGGCAACTATCCGTCAATCTCAGACAAGGCTGTTCGGGCGTTCAGAATCCCTGTGCCTCCACCGGCGGTTCAGCGCGAGATCGCTGCAATTCTCGATAAAATGGAGATGCTGAAAGCTGAGCTTGAGTCCGAGCTTGAGTTGCGCTCTCGCCAGTATGCGTTTTATCGCGACTCGCTCCTGACATTCGCCGAAGCCCCCCCCCAATCGGTCCGGTGGGTTCCGATGGGTGAGATCGGCGAGTTCTTCCGCGGGCGCAGGTTCGTCAAGGACGATGTGGTGCCCGAAGGGCTGCCGAGCATCCACTACGGCGAGATCTATACGGGCTATGGAGTGTTCGCCCAGGAGGCGCTGTCTCATGTGAGAGAAGACCTTGCCCCAGGTCTGCGGTTCGCGCGAACCGGGGATGTTGTCTTCGCCGCAGTCGGCGAGACCGTCGAAGACGTGGCCAAGGCCGTTGCTTGGTTGGGCGATGACGACGTCGCGATCCACGATGACTGCTTTGCGTTCCGTAGCGACTTGAACCCCAAATTCGTGGCGTACTACGCCCAGACAGCTCGCTTCCACTCGGAGAAGAACAGGCACGTTGCCCGGGCGAAGGTGAAGCGAATCTCCGGCGACAGCCTCGCCAAGATCATGATTCCCGTGCCAGCCCGAGAGGGGCAACAGCGCATCGTCGCGATCCTCGACAAGTTCGATGCGCTGGTGAATGACCTGTCGGTCGGCCTTCCGGCAGAGATCAACGCGCGTCGCCAGCAGTACGAGTACTACCGCGACAAACTGCTTTCCTTCCCCGAGATACGGGCAGCGGCATGAGCGAGACGCCGGGGCCTCCGTTCTCCGTCTCGGTGCGCGCCGCAGACCACTTGGCCAAGATCGTCGAGAGCATCACCCGGCTTGACCTCGGCACCGATTTCCGACTCGACATTCGCCTGCACCGCGAGAACCGGGTTCGCTCCATCTACTCGTCGCTGGCGATCGAGGGGAACTTGCTGTCGCTCAACGATGTGGCCGACGTTCTCAACGGTCAGCAGGTGTGGGGCCGACCTGTCGACATTCAAGAGGTCAAGAACGCCCACGATGCCTATGAGCATCTGCTCACGTTCGACCCCTACGAGGTGGATGACTTCCTCACGGCCCATCGGCTGCTGACACAGGGGCTTATCAGGGAGGCGGGGAGGTTCCGCAGCGGGGACGTGGCGGTATTCGACGGAGAAACCCCGATCCACACAGGTGCGCGCCCGCAGTTCGTGCCCGGCCTCATCGGCGATCTCTTCGCGTGGGTTCGCGAGTCGGACTTGCACCCTGTGCTGCTGAGCGCCATCGTCCACTGCGAGATCGAGACCATTCACCCGTTCGCGGACGGAAACGGGCGAATCGGTCGACTGTGGCAGACCCTCATCCTGGCTCGGTGGAACGGGGTCTTCGCCTCGCTGCCGATGGAGTCGGTCGTCTTCACCAGTCGCCCGCAGTACTACCAAGCGCTTCGGACCGCCCAGCGAAACCACGATGCCACGGTGTTCATCGAGTTCAGCCTGGGCGCGATCCTCCAAGCCATCGAGGAGGTCCTGGTGACGTATGGCGACATCAATGTCGGAGTAAATGTCGGTCGAAATGTCGGAGTAAATGATGCTGTGCTCACCCTGTTGAACGTCGAGCCGACGTTGAGCGCCTCTGCCATCGCCGACAGGCTTGGCAAGACCTCCCGCACCATCGAGCGGCACCTCGCCGACCTCAAGGCCGCTGGTCGTGTGCGTCGGGAAGGCTCCGCGAAGGCAGGCCGCTGGGTGGTGATCGACTGATGAGCGCACCAGATTCGGCGTATCGCTACGAGGCGATCTCCGTCAGCGACGAAAGCACGGTCGTCGCAGAGTTCGTGCCGGAGGACGCCAGGGCCACGGGCTACCAGTCGGAGTCTGACCTGGAGCGCGAGTTCATCAAGCAGCTCCGGGGCCAAGCGTACGAGTACCTACCGATCACGACCGAGGCTGAGCTGATCGCGAACCTGCGTGTCCAGCTGGAGGTACTCAACAAGATCGAGTTCTCCGAGGCAGAGTGGAAACAACTCTTTGACAAGATCGCCGGTGCGAACGAGGGGATCGTTGAGAAGACTGCGCGCATCCAGGAGGACCACGTCCAGGTCGTCAAGCGCGATGATGGCACGGCCAAGAACATCTACCTGATCGACAAGGCCAACATCCACAACAACAGGCTCCAGGTCATCAACCAGTACGAGGTTTCGACAGGCTCAACCACCGGGGGTGGCGAGGGCGGTGCGGCTCGGTCGAACCGCTACGACGTGACGGTGCTTGTCAACGGCCTGCCGATGGTCCACATCGAACTCAAGCGTCGAGGCGTGAACATCCGCGAGGCGTTCAACCAGATCAACCGCTACCAGCGCGACTCCTTCTGGGCGGGATCCGGGCTTTTCGAGTACGTCCAGTTGTTCGTCATCTCCAACGGCACGCTGACGAAGTACTACTCCAACACCACCCGCGATTCCCACCTCGCCGAGCAGGCCGGTGGCAAGCGGGGTCGGCGCAGGACATCGAACAGTTTCGAGTTCACGAGCTGGTGGGCTGACGCCAACAACCGGTCGATCACCGATCTGGTCGGGTTCACCAAGACGTTCTTCGCCAAGCACACGCTGCTCAACATTCTGACGAAGTACTGCGTCTTCGACGTGGACCGCAAGTTGCTGGTGATGCGGCCGTACCAGATCGTGGCGGCCGAGCGGATTCTGTTGCGCATCTTGACTTCGACCAACGCCAAGCAACTCGGCACCACAGCGGCTGGCGGGTACGTCTGGCACACCACCGGCTCGGGCAAGACCCTCACGTCGTTCAAGGCAGCGCAGCTTGCGTCGAAGATGGAGAGCGTCGACAAGGTGCTGTTCGTCGTTGACCGCAAGGACCTCGACTACCAGACCCAGCGCGAGTACGACCGGTTCGAGAAGGGCGCGGTCGACGGCACCAACAACACCGCACACCTGAAGAAGCGGCTCGAAGACCCCGGTTCACGGATCATCGTGACCACGATCCAGAAACTCTCGAACTTCGTGAAGCAGAACAAGGGCCACGAGATCTACTCGGGCCACCTCGTGTTGATCTTCGATGAGTGTCACCGCAGTCAGTTCGGTGACATGCACGCTGCGATCGAGAAGGCGTTCAAGTGCTACCACCTGTTCGGCTTCACTGGCACGCCGATCTTCACCGAGAACGCCGGCACCGGCGGTAACCCGCGCCTGCGGACCACCGAGCAGGCGTTCGGCGACCGACTGCACACCTACACGGTCGTGGACGCGATCAACGACAAGAATGTGCTGCCGTTCCGCATCGACTACGTCAACACCATCAAACTTCCCGGCCACCTACCCACTGCGCAGGTCGCGGCCATCGACACCGAGAAGGCCCTGCTCTCACCCGAGCGGATGGGCGGGGTTGTGAACTACATCCTTGACCACTTCGACCAGAAGACCCGGCGCTCAATGTCCGGGGGCAACTCCACCTACGTCCTCAAGGACAAGCGGGTCTCGGGGTTCAACTCGATCTTCGCCACCGCCTCGATCGACGCGGCCAAGCGCTACTACACGTTGATCGAACTGGAGCAGCGCACACGCGAAGAGGCCAACCCGGCGTACCAGCGACTCAAGGTCGGCCTCATATACTCCTACGCCGCCAACGAAGAAGAGGCCGATGGCCTGCTCGATGAGGAAAGCTTCGATACCGGGGAACTCGACCAGAGTTCGCGTGACTACCTCGAAGACGCGATCCAGGACTTCAACGACATGTTCGGCACCTCATGGGACACGAGCGCCGACGGATTCCAGTCCTACTACAAGGACCTCGCGGCCCGGTTGAAGAATCGGGAACTTGACCTGGTGATCGTGGTCAACATGTTCCTTACCGGCTTCGACGCGACCACGCTGAACACCTTGTGGGTGGACAAGAACCTGCGCTCTCACGGGCTGATTCAGGCGTACTCGCGCACCAATCGCATCCTGAACTCGGTCAAGACCTACGGCAACATCGTGTCCTTCCGCGACCTGGAAGGCGCCACCAACGACGCCCTCGCGCTGTTCGGCAACAAGGACGCCCGAGGTGTGGTGCTGCTCAAGCCGTACGCCGACTACTACGCCGAGTACGAGCGCATCGTCACCGACCTCAAGAGCGTGTTCCCGCTCGGCATCCAGATCATCGGCGAGACGGCCAAGAAGGAGTTCATCGCGCTGTTCGGCCAGTTGCTGCGGCTACGCAACATACTGACAGCGTTCGACGAGTTCATCGGCAACGAGCTGCTCACCGAACGCGAGTTCCAGGACTACCGCTCGGTCTACCTCAACATCTATGACGAGTTCCGCCGTACCGAGGACGCGGAGAAGGAGTCGATCAACGACGACGTCGTCTTCGAGATCGAACTCATCAAGCAGGTCGAGGTCAACGTCGACTACATCCTGCTGCTCATCGAGCAATGGCGTGAGGCACGCGGCAACGGTTCCGATGTCGAGGTGGAAGCGGCCCGCAACATCGCCCAGGCCGTCGACTCAAGTCCGAGCTTGCGCAACAAGAGTGACCTCATCATGGCCTTTGTCGACACTGTCAACGTCACCGGCGACACCCGCGAGGACTGGCGCAGGCTCGTCGAGGCCAAGCGCGACGAGGAACTCGACGCGATCATCGCTGACGAGGGACTCAAGTCCGAGGAAACGAAGGCGTTCATCGGCAACGCCTTCCGTGACGGAGCCGTTCCCACCACCGGCACAGCGATCACCCGCATCCTGCCGCCCGTGTCCCGCTTCTCACCCGGAGCCGCCCATGCAGCCAAGAAGCAGACCGTCATCGACAAGCTGCTCGCCTTCTTCGACCGCTACTTCGGGCTGGTGTGATGGTGTCGCAAAGGCGCGGCCTCCAAGACTTTCCTCAACCACTGTGGACGATGGTGCGCTCAGATTGCTCACCACGTGACAGGAAGTCCAACGCATGAACCGCCTTGCCGACGCGCAGTCGCCGTATCTGCAGCAGCATGCTGACAACCCGGTGGAATGGTGGGAGTGGGGGAGCGAGGCGTTCGAGGAGGCCAAGCGGCTCGATCGGCCGATTCTGCTGAGCGTCGGGTACGCCGCGTGCCACTGGTGTCACGTCATGGCGCACGAGTCGTTCGAGGACCCGGCCACGGCGGCCTACATGAATGCGCACTTCGTCAACGTCAAGGTCGACCGCGAGGAGCGCCCCGACATCGACGCGGTGTACATGAAGGCCACCCAGGCGATGACCGGACAGGGCGGCTGGCCCATGACCTGCGTGCTCACTCCCGACGGTGAGCCGTTCTTCGCCGGCACCTACTTCCCGCCCGAGCCGACCGCCGCAAGCCCCGCGTTCACCCAGGTCCTGCAGGCCCTCGCCGACGCCTGGGCCAACCGGCGCGATGAGGTCCTGACTGTCGGCCGCGACGTCGTCGCTCACCTCAAGGCAGCCCGCGACCCCGAGGGCGACCCGCTCACCGAGGGCGACCTCGCCGCCGCAGTCAAAGAACTCGCCCGCAGTTTCGACCACCAGGCCGGCGGCTTCGGTGCCGCACCCAAGTTCCCGCCGTCGATGGTGCTGGAGTTCCTTCTGCGCCACCACGACCGTACCGGCTCGGCCGACGCACTCGCGATGGTCGAGCGGACGTGCGAGGCGATGGCCCGCGGCGGCCTGTACGACCAGCTCGGCGGCGGTTTCGCGCGCTACAGCGTCGACCGCTTCTGGCGGGTCCCGCACTTCGAGAAGATGCTCTACGACAACGCGCTCCTGCTGCGCGCGTACCTGCACTGGTGGCGCGCCACCGGCTCGCCGCTGGCCGAGCGGATCGCCCGCGAAACCGGCAGGTTCCTCCTGTCCGAACTGCGTACCCCCGAAGGCGGCTTCGCCTCCGCGCTCGATGCCGACAGCGACGGACGCGAGGGCACCTTCTACGTCTGGACGCCCGACGACCTGAACCGCGTCCTCGGCCCTGACGACGGACCCTGGGCCGCCGCGCTCCTGTCCGTCACCGCACAGGGAACCTTCGAGCACGGCACCTCGACGCTGCAACTCCAGCGCGATCCGGAAGACCCCGCACGATGGGAGCGCGTCCGCGCAGCTCTGCTGGCGGTGCGGGAGCAGCGCACCCGGCCGGCCCGCGACGACAAGATCGTCGCCTCCTGGAACGGCTGGGCGATCACCGCGCTGATCGAGGCCGGTGTGCTGCTGGACGAACCCGCGTTCACCGACGCCGCCCTCACCGCTGCCGGCCTGCTTGCGCGCGTCCACCTCGTCGGCGGCACCCTGATCCGCACCTCGCGCGACGGCCTCGCCAGTACGAACGCGGGCGTCCTCGAAGACCACGGCGCGGTCGCGGAGGCCTTCCTGACGGTCTTCGGGGTGACCGGGGACCGTGCCTGGTGGGAGCGCGCGGTGAGACTCGTCAAGCGCATCGTCACCGACTTCGCCGATCCGGCCGGCGGCTTCGTCGACGCCCCCGGTGACGGTCTGGTGGTTGCGCCGCGCGATGTCGCGGACAACGCCTATCCGTCCGGCACCAGCGCTGCGGCGACGGCCCTGCTCATGGCGGCGGTCATCTCGGGGGACGCCCGCTGGCGCGCCGCCGCCGAAGCGGCGGTCGCCTCCGCAGCCGACACCGCCCGCGGCGCGCCACGGTTCGCCGGGCAGTCCCTCGCCCTCGCCGAGGCCTTGATCGCCGGGCCTATCGAGGTCGCCGTCGTCGGCCCGCCCGGCGCGCGCGGTGACCTGCTGCGCACGGTCCTCATGGCGACCTCTCCGGGTGCGGTGGTCGTCGCCGGTGACGAAGGGCTGGACGTTCCGCTGTTCGCCTCGCGAGCCTCCCGCGACGGGCGTCCGACCGCCTACGTCTGCCGTGGCTTCGTGTGCCAAGCCCCGGTCACTGATCCGGCCGACTTCGCTCAGTACTCGCGGTAGGCCAGCAGGCTGATGCCGATGTAGTGGACGACGAACGCCGCGATGGTCAGCGTGTGGAACACCTCGTGGAAGCCGTACCAGCGCGGCCACGGGTCGGGGCGCTTGAAGCCGTAGACGACCGCCCCCAGGGTGTACAGCCCGCCGCCGACGATCATCAGCACGATGACGGCGGTCGGCGCGTTGTCGGCGAATTCGCGCCAGTACAGCACCGCCGCCCAGCCCAGCGCCACGTACAGCGGCACGTAGATCCAGCGCGGCGCGCCGATCCAGAACACCCGGAACAGCATGCCGAGTACGGCCCCGCCCCACACGACGCTGAGCATGATGATGGCGTGCTTGGTGCTCAGCAGCAGCAGGCAGAACGGCGTGTACGACCCGGCGATCAGCAAGAAGATGTTCGCGTGGTCGATCCGTTTCCAGACCAGGCGGATCTCCTCGGGCCAGGTGCGCGTGTGATACAGCGCGCTGCACCCGAACAGCGCCAGCGCCGAGACCATGAACACCGCAGCGCCCGCGCGTACGACCACGTCGTCGGCGATCACCATCATCACGAGGAAGGACAGGAACGACAGCGGAGCGATGGCGGCGTGCAGCCAGCCGCGCAGCCGAGGCTTGATGACCTCGAGCGATGGCGTGAAGCGGCTGGACTCGTCGTTGTCTGTCGGCGTCGGAGTCGGCGTCATGCGGTTACATTAGCGCTCATGGGCCTGAACTCCTTGGCGTACAGCGCCTACGAACGACGCATCGCGCGGCGGCTCGATCCGCAGCGGTTGCCCCATCACATCGGTGCCATCGTCGATGGCAATCGGCGGTGGGCCAAGGATTCCGGGCGTGATCTCGAAAGCGGCTATCAGGCAGGCGCGGCGAAGATCGCCGAGTTCCTGGGATGGTGCCATGAACTCGGCGTGCGCATCGTCACGTTCTGGGTGCTCTCGACCGACAATCTGCAGCGTGACGAGGCCGAGGTGCGCAGCATCCTGGCGGCGGTCGAAGACCTCGTGGACCGGCTCGCCGCCGACGGCCGGTGGGAGTTGCGGCTCATGGGCAGCCTCGACCTGCTCCCGGCAGATTCGGCCGTCCGCCTCAACCGTGCCGTCGAGGCCAGCGGCGGCTCGGAGCTGCAGGTCAACATCTGTGTCGGCTATGGCGGGCGCCAAGAACTCACCGATGCGATGCGCTCGCTGCTGCTGGAGGAGGCCGCCAAGGGCCGGTCCCTGGAGGATGTCGCCCGCACGCTGGAGGTCGACGACATTGCCGAGCACCTCTACACCAAGGGCCAGCCCGATCCGGACCTGGTGATCCGCACCTCCGGCGAGCAGCGGCTCTCGGGCTTCCTGCTGTGGCAGAGCGTCCACTCGGAGTTCTACTTCACCGACGTCCTATGGCCGGCGCTGCGCCGCGTAGACCTGTTGCGCGCGATGCGCTCCTACGCCGCCCGCGAGCGCCGCTTCGGAGCGTAGCGACGAAGAGTCGGCACTGTGGAGCGTAGTCGTGATTCGACCTACGTGATTTGACGGGGGGGGGGGTACTCGGGGAGCATTGAGAGGATTTTAAGCCTTTTCTGTGAAGGATTGAGTGCTGATGATGCGACGCCGTACCGCCGCTGTGACCCTGCTGTCGTTGGTGGGCATGCTCCTCTGGCCGGTCTCGTCGGCGACCGCCGTCACCAATCCGAACGGGTCCAGCTCGCTCGGCGGCAGCACCTACTACGCCTATGTGGGTCCGGGGGAAACGCTTGACTTCGCCTGGTGGCGTACGAATAACTCTGCAGCCGTGGACATCCGGGTCACCGCTCCCGACGGCACGACGGCGCAGACCTGCTCGGTGGCCGCCACAGCCACATGTTCGGGAACCGACCTCACGGGTGAGGGCGTGTGGACGCTGGAGGAGATCCCAGATGAGACGTCGTCAGGCTATGTCCCGAGCACTTTCCTCAGGCCGGCCACCAACTCTTACTTCCGCTGGACCATCGAGGTGCACGACGCCAGCGACGCGGAGATCTCCGGTCGCGTGTGGACCGACGCTTACATCGCCTACGACTCCACGGTGATCGGTGGCGGTAACCGCAATCTCGACTTCTGGGCCGTTACCGAGTTCGGTGCCGTGTGGCAGCTGGGCCTGCGCAGTTTCACCGGCGGCGGATGGAATATCGACGCGAGCGCCTTCGGCATCGTCGAGTCCGGCACCTGCGCGCCCAGCTACAGCAGCACCGACACCATCGGCAGCAACACGGCCCGCTACCAACAGGCCGACCCCGAGCAGTGCGGCGACCCGTACTGGCTGTTCTTCGAGGAACCCGATAGCGATCTTCCGTCTTCGGCGACGGCGGGTGTGCCCGGCAGCAACGGCACGACCACGACCATGAATGTCCTGCCCGACTATGCGCCGCCTGCGGTGAGTGATATCGCCTATGACTCCACGACCGGAGCCAGTCGGGCCGGTACCTTCAGTTGGAACCTCGAACGCTTCACCGGCACCTACGAGCTGCGCCTCGACACCGACGGCAACGGCAGCTTCGACGATGACGTCGACGTGACCGCGCCGATCTCCGGCTCGTCGGGTACGGCGACCTACAACTGGAACGGCCTCGACGGTGAGGGCAACGCCGTCGATTTCTGCCAGGACATCAGCGCCGAGGTCCGGATTCAGCACACCGACGAGTTCCACGTGGTGCTCGCCGACGTCGAGGGCCTGGCCGCCGGCATGATCGTGAACCAGTTGGCCGGCAGCGAGCCGGGGGAGAACAAGCTCTACTGGGACGACTCCGAACTGACGGGCACGCGCACGACCACGGTTACTCCGGCAACGTCCTCGCTCGACGGCACCGACAGCAGCAGCGGCACCTCCCGGTGGGCCAACGGCAGCAACCCCTGGGGCAACGGGCGCGCGCTCGACCGCTGGTCGTACTCCGACGTCGAGATCGCCGAACAAGCGAGCTTCACCCCCGACTGCTCGCTCAGCGTCGAGAAGACGTCCTCGGCCGACGATAACGACGGTGCTGCGCTGGTGGGTGATGTGGTGGAGTACGAGGTGACCATCGAGAACACCGGCGACGTCGATTTCACCGAGGACAATCCGGCTCAGGTGGTGGACGATCTGTCGGGTGTGTTGGATGTGGCTGCGTATAACGACGACGCCGAGGCTGATCCGGCTGTCGGGTCGATCAGCTATGCGGAGCCGCGTTTGACGTGGTCGGGTCCGTTGGGGGCGGGTGAGTCGGTGGTGTTGACGTATTCGGTCACGGTGACGGCTAATGGTGGTGATGGTGCGGGCACGAATATCGTGTTCGCGGTCCCCGAGGGCGATGATCCCGACGACTATGAGACCCCGTCGTGTGACGACGGCGAGTTCGACACGGAGGTGGGACTGTTCTGTGGTGTGAGTTCGTTCACGGTGCCGAGTTTGCGGGTGGAGAAGCAGGCGGATCGGTTGACGTTGCCGGCCGATGGTGAGTTGGTGACGTATACGGTGACGGGGACGAATGTGGGTCCGGGTGCGTATACGGTGTCGTCGCCGGCGATTGTGGTGGATGACCTGTCGGGTGTGTTGGATGACGCGGTGTTGGATGAGGATTCGCTGTCGGCGTCGACGGGTGATGATCCTGTGGTGGTTGGGGATCGGATTGTGTGGTCGGGTCCGTTGGCTGCGGGTGAGTCGGTGGTGATTTCGTACACGGTGACGTATGACGAGGGTGCGGGGGATGCGTCGTTGGTGAATGTGGCGTTTGCTCCGTCGGATGCTGATGATGAGACTCCGTCGTGTGATCCGCGTACTGATGAGGGTTTTGATGAGGCGTCGGGTGTGCCGTGTGATGTGAATACGTTGCCGGGGTCGGATTTGTCGGTGCAGAAGTCGGCGGATGTGCCGTCGGGTACGGGTGTGTCTGCGGGGGATGTGTTGACGTATACGTTGACGTTTGCGAATAACGGTCAGGCGGATGCGGTGGTGGATTACACGGATACGACGTCGGGTCTGGCTGATGATGCGACTATCTCGTCGGCGGAGGCGTCTGATGAGTCGTTGTCGGTGACGGCTACGGGTGATGGGTTCCAGATCGTGGGGACGGTGGCTGCGGGTGCGGTGGTGACGGTGTCGTATACGGCGACGGTGTTGCCGTTCGATGAGCAGGGTGACCATGTGTTGGCGAATTTCTTGCTGCCGACGGGTGAGGAGCCGCCGTCGGGTGTGGGGTTGGAGTCGTGTGTGCCGGGGTCGGAGGATTGCACGATTCATTTCATGCCGCAGTTGGTGGTGTCGAAGGTCTCGGATCCGGTCTCGGGTACGTCGGTGCAGTCTGGTGACACGCTCACGTACACGTTGAGTTTTGAGAATGTGGGTACGGGTGTGGCTCGGGTGGATCATGTGGATGATTTGTCGGGGGTGTTGGATGATGCGTCGTTGACGTCGGGTCCGTCGACTCCGGGTGAGGTGTTGTATCCGGTGGTGGATGGGTCGTTGCTGGAGGTGACTGGTGGGGTGTCTGCGGGTGCGACCGAGACGGTGACGTATGCGGTGACGGTGTTGCCTGATGGTGTTCATGGCGATAACGAGATGACGAATTTCGTGTATGAGGCTGGTTCGACACCGCCGACGGAATGTGTTGAGGGTGTGGCGTGTACGTCGCATGCGGTGGGTGAGCTGGTGGTGGTGAAGAGTGCTGATCCGGTGTCGGGCACGGTGGTTCGTGGTGGTGACGCGGTGACGTATTCGTTGAGTTTCGAGAATGTGGGTACCGGCGCGTACGTGGTGGATCGTGTTGATGACATGTCGGGTGTGCTTGATGATGCGGTGTTGACGGCTGGTCCTTCCGTGGAGT
>NZ_JASGDU010000002.1:0-22233 GCF_047607065.1 Aeromicrobium sp. | reverse complement strand
CCGGTCATTGAGGTGCGAGCTTGCGAGCCTCGAAATGACCTACCACCGCAGGCTTCGAGGCTCCGGCCGCAAGCGGCCTACGCACCTCAGCCAGCGTCTATCCGCGTTCTTACGCAATGAGGTCGATGGTCGGGGAGTCGGTGCGGCGGGTGCCGGTGCGGCCGGCCTGGACGTCGTCGTAGGCCAGCCGGAGACGCTGTACCGCCTCGCTCAGGTGTTCGCTGCTGTGCGCGTAGGGGATGCGCAGGTGGCGCTCTCCCGCGCGCCCGCCCAAGGAGAAGAAGCGAGGCCCGGGAGTCAGCAGCAGTTTGCGTCGCTCGGCTGCTGCGCACAGTCGCGTCGAGAAGTGGCCCGGCAGCGTGACCCACAGGCTCAGGCCGCCGGCCGGGCACGGTGCCTCGATCTCCGGAAGGTGCTCGGCCAGCTCGCCGAGCAGGTGGTCGCGTCCCTGGCGCAGTGCGGCCCGGCCCGCCGCGGCTGTCTGCCCGCCGTCGCTCAGGAGTTCGGCGAAGACCACCTGATCGAAGGCCGACGTGCCGAGGTCGGCGATCATGCGGGCCTGCACCAGCGTCACCACCAGCGGCTTCGGCGCGCGCACCCAGCCCACGCGCAGGCCGCCCCAGAAGGGCTTGGACGACGAGCCGATCAGGACCGTCGACGGGTCGAAGTGCGCCAGGCTGGGCGGCAGGTCGATGCCGTCGAGGTTGACCTCGTGCATCGACTCGTCGACGACTGCGGTGACGCCGCGCCTGCGCAAATGGCCGGCCCAGGCCTCCCGCTCCGGCCCGGTCATCACTGCGGCCGTGGGGTTATGGAAGTCGCAGATGAGATAGGCCAGCGTGTGACGGCTCGCTTTGAGCGCTGCGGCCATCGCTTCGACGTCCCACGGTGAGCCGTTCCCGACCGGCAGCGCCGTGAGGCGTCCGCCGGCGGCGATGATCGAGTCGTGGGCGTGCGGGTAACTGCTGCCCTCGACCAGCACCCGGTCGCCGGGGGAGAGCAGGGTGCGCGACAGTAGGGAAATGGCACCCATCGCCCCGTTGGTGACGATGATCTGGTCGGGGTCAGTCGGTAGGCCGCGTTGGCGGTAGTAGTCGGCGAGCAGTTCGCGCAGCGCGGGCAGCCCGTCGGGCAGGTAGCCGCTGGTCGCCAGCAGTCCGGGAAGCTTCGCGATGGCCCGCTCGAAGGCCCGCGCCATGCCGGGCGGCCCGATGGGCGCGGAGTAGGTAAATGCGAGGGTGTCGGGATCGCTGTGGGTGCCGAGCAGCGTGCTGGCCGGTGAGGCTTCCAGCGGCACGGTGACGGTACTTCCGGAGCCTCGCCGTGAGGCGATGAGTCCGGCTTCACGAAGATCGGCGTAGGCGCGCGAAGTGGTGGTACGGCTGACGCCCAGGGCCGCAGCCAGTTCGCGCTCGCTGGGCAGTCGGGTGCCGTCGGCGAGCCGCCCGTCCATCGCCGCGACCCTGATGCGGTCGGTGATCTCGGCATAGGCCGGGCCGGTGCCGTCGAGGTTACCGAGGATGCCCGCGAGTCGGCGGGCGGACATGACCGGCGAACTCATGGTGGCCACTGTTCCGTAATTGGCTATTCAAAGCAAGGCCAATTATCTCCATCCTGGATACATGTTCTGGTTCATCGTGATGATCTTCCTGTCGCTGCTCGTCGTCGGGACGGGGCTGGCCGTGCGCGCCGACGGCTACGGCGACCGGCCCGGCCCGCGCAGCCACCAGCATGAGTTCACGCAGCGGTGGCGCGCATGAGAGCCGTGATCGGCCGGCTGCTGCGCCTGCTCGTCGGGCTGTGGCTGTACGGCGCGACGATGGCGCTGCTGGTCGAGGGTGGCCTGGGCCTGTCACCGTGGGACGTGTTCCACGAGGGCGTGGCGACCCGTGTGCCGCTGACCTTCGGCCAGGTCGTCATCGTCACCGGCGCGGTCGTGATGCTGCTGTGGATCCCGCTGCGACAGCGTCCGGGCCTCGGCACGATCCTCAACGTGATCGTTACCGGCGTGGCCGTCGACGTCACGCTGGCCTGGTTGCCGACACCCGACGACCTTGGGGTCCGGGCAGCTTTCCTGGCACTGGGAGTCGTGGGCAACGGACTGGCCGGTGCCCTCTACATCGGCGCGTCCCTCGGCACCGGCCCTCGTGACGGCCTTTGGGAGGGGCTGGTGTGGCGCACCGGCGGGAGCATCCGGATCGTCCGCACCGCACTGGAGGTGGTGATCCTGGGGATCGGCTTCGCCCTGGGCGGCACGGTCGGTATCGGCACGCTCGCCTACGCCGTGGCCATCGGCCCCCTGGTGCAGTTCTTCCTCGGCCTGCTGGACGGCGGCTCAGCGGCGCGTGGCGATGACGAGACTCGCGTCGGCGTCGATGAGCATCTCTGCGGCGACGAAACGCTCATCGGTGAGCCAGCGCTCGCGGATCGTGTCGACCTGCCCGTCGACGATGGGCGGCCAGTGCGGGGAGGTCGTGAAGTCGTCGAGCACGGCGACACCGCCGGGTTCGAGCAGGTCGGCGAGGTGGTCGATCTCGGCCATGACCTCGCGGACATCGACGAAAATCAGCGAGAAGGGTGCGGACTGCTCCAGTGAGGTCCAGTCGCCGGCGACGATCTCCACATTGTCAACGCCGGCGAAGATCTTCTGCACGTCCTCGGCCAGCGACGGGTCGAGTTCGGCGCTGACGATGCGGGCATCCTCTGGTGCACCGCTGGCCAGCCACGCCGATCCGACGCCTGTGCCGGTGCCGAGTTCGGCGAGGGTGCCGGTGCGCGAGGCGGCGAGCGTGGCCAGCAGGCGACCGGTCTCGTGACGAGTCGAGGCAATGAAGCCGCGCTGGCGAGACAAATCAAGGGCGCGGGCGACGAGGCCGGGCACACCGTGGGGGGAAGACACGCGGCCAGTGTTTCACTGCAATTCGCCGGTGAGGTATCGTGTTCGCTATGCGGAAGCAGTACGTAGCCATCGCTTGCCGCAGCAGGGCCTCCTAACAGGGCCGACCACCTGCTGCGGTGTTCTGGCGTTGGCCCGCTGAACCGCTGCAGGAACCGGATCGCACACGATCCCTCTCTCCTTCTCATCTCGGTCACCCCGATGTGGTTCGGCGGACCGGCCCCTCGGCCGCCCCGACATCACCTACCGAGAAGGAAAGAATCATGCCGACTCCCATCGTCTTCTGGGGACCTGCCCATCTGCGCGAGGACAGCGCGAACGAGTCGTCGGAGGCCGCCTGGCCGTTGACGGCGGACCGTCCCGACGACAACTGACCATCCGTTTCGTGAGATATCGGTTCACCATCTGAGATCGACCCACCTAGGATGACCTCCATGACGCAGACCTACCAGCTCGCCGTCGTCCCCGGCGACGGCATCGGACCGGAAGTAACGAACGAAGCCCTGCGGGTGCTCGACCTCGTCGCTGCCCAGCACGACCTCGCCTTCGCGCGCACCGAGTACGACCTCGGTGCCCGCCGCTACCACGCCACCGGCGAGACGCTGCCGGATGCGGTGCTGGAGGAGATCCGCAGTGCCGACGCGATCCTGCTGGGTGCTGTCGGCGACCCGTCGGTGCCCTCGGGCGTGCTGGAGCGCGGCCTGCTGCTGCGGCTGCGCTTCGAGCTGGACCACTACGTCAACCTGCGCCCGTCGAAGCTGTTCCCCGGTGTGCCGACGCCGCTGGCCCAGCCCGGCGACATCGACTTCGTCGTGGTGCGTGAAGGCACCGAGGGGCCGTACGTGGGCAACGGCGGCGCGATCCGTATCGGCACGCCGCAGGAGGTGGCCACCGAGGTCAGCCTGAATACGGCCTTCGGCGTCGAGCGCGTGGTGCGCGACGCCTTCGCCCGCGCCCAGGCGCGCCCGCGCAAGAAGCTCACGCTCGTGCACAAGAACAACGTCCTCGTGCACGCCGGTCACCTGTGGAGCCGCACCGTGGAGGCCGTGGCTGCGGAGTTCCCCGAGGTCAGCGTCGATTACTTGCACGTCGATGCCGCGACGATCTTCCTTGCGACCGACCCGGCGCGCTTCGACGTCATCGTCACCGACAACCTGTTCGGCGACATCCTCACCGACCTGGCCGCCGCGATCACCGGCGGCATCGGCCTGGCCGCGAGCGGCAACGTCAACCCCGACCGCACCACGCCGAGCATGTTCGAGCCGGTTCACGGCTCGGCACCCGACATCGCGGGCCAGTCCAAGGCCGACCCGACGGCCGCCATCTTGTCGGCCGGCCTGCTGTTGAGCCATCTCGGCCACGCCGAGGCGGCCGCCCAGATCGAGACTGCGGTCGAGACCGACATCGCCGCGCGAGCCGGCGCGCATGCGGCCCCCCGGTCGACGCAGGAGGTGGGGGAGGCCATCGGTTCGCTCGTGGCCTCGGGCGTAGCGGCGGGCTGACTCCCGTCCCTGTCGACCTCTCACCGAAGGCATTACCGTGACCCCCATGACCGCCCCCACGTTCACCGCCACGCTCACGCAGAACCCGGCGGCCCGGTCCGAGACCGAGCGCGCCGCGATCCTCGCCGACCCGGGATTCGGCAACCACTTCACCGACCACATGTTCTTGGCGGAGTGGACCCCGGACGACGGGTGGCAGGACGCGCGCGTCGTGCCCTACGGTCCGCTGCAGCTCGACCCGGCCACGGCCGTCCTGCACTACGCGCAGGAGATCTTCGAAGGACTCAAGGCCTATGCGCATGCCGACGGGTCGATCTGGGGATTCCGCCCGGAGGCCAACGGGCGGCGGCTGGCCCGTTCGGCGCACCGGCTGGCGCTGCCGGAGCTGCCGTTGGAGTGGTTCCTCGGCTCCATTCGCTCGCTCGTCGAGGCCGATCGCGCCTGGGTGCCCAGCGGAGAGGAACGGAGCCTGTACCTGCGTCCGTTCATGTTCGCCTCGGAGGTCTTCCTCGGCGTGCGGCCGTCGCAGCACGTCACCTATTCGGTGATCGCTTCGCCGGCGGGTGCCTACTTCAAGGGCGGGGTGAAGCCGGTCGACATCTGGCTGTCGGAGACCTACTCGCGCGCGGGCAGCGGCGGCACCGGGGCGGCCAAGTGCGGCGGCAACTACGCCGCGAGCCTGCTGCCGCAGCAGGAGGCCTACGAGCACGGCTGTGAGCAGGTGGCCTTCCTGGATTCGGTCGAGCACACCTGGGTCGAGGAACTCGGCGGGATGAACCTGTACTTCGTGCAGTCCGACGGGTCCATCGTGACTCCCGAACTGTCCGGCTCGATCCTCGAAGGCATCACCCGCGACTCGATCCTGACGCTGGCGCGCGACCTCGGCCACGAGGTCGTCGAGCGCAAGGTGTCGATCGACGAATGGCGCGGCGGGGTCGCGGACGGCTCGATCACCGAGGTCTTCGCCTGCGGCACGGCCGCCGTCGTGACGCCGGTCGGGCGGCTGGCCTGGGACGGCGGTGAGGTGGATGCCTCGCACGGTGAGATCGGCCCGGTGACCGCGGCGATCCGCGCGGTCCTCGTCGACATCCAGTGCGGCCGCGCCGAGGACCGGCACGGCTGGATGACCCGCCTGGTCTGACGCCGGGCGCGAGGCCGCGCCAGTAGGTCCCGCTGGTTGAGGTGCGAGCGAGGAACGGGTGTACCCCGCAAGTGGGAGGTGCCCCCACCCCGAAGCCTGCGGTGGTGGGTTATTTCGAGGATCGCAAACTCGAACCTCAACGACCGGGTTCCGTCTATCCGCGCGCGTTCTCATACGCGATACGTCAGGCGAACAGGGTCCGGGGGTCGTCGTCGAGGGTGATGAGGAGTTCGTCGCCGGTGAAGGAGATCGTCACGCGGAGGCCGCGACGGTCCTGCGATTCGGACTCGCCGAGTCCTGCGGCGATGTCGGCGATGGTCACCGTCGCGCCGCCCACGGGATCGTTCTCGGGCCACTCGGTGAT
Organism: Aeromicrobium sp.; assembly: GCF_047607065.1. Taxonomy (GTDB): domain Bacteria; phylum Actinomycetota; class Actinomycetes; order Propionibacteriales; family Nocardioidaceae; genus Aeromicrobium. Next base: position 16,330 of record NZ_JASGDU010000002.1, on the reverse strand, counting down.
GATCCGGTGGGTCAGCCCGTTCAGGACCGCGAGCGTGGCCGCCAGTGCGTCGCGGTCGACGCTCCGGCAACGCAACTCCGGCAGGCCGAAGGTCTCCAGGCCCCGCGAGACGACGTCGGGGCCGTCCAGGTCGAGGGCGACCCACTGGGCCGAGGCGCCGGCGTCCATCGTGTCGATGTCACCCGGGACGATCTGCGGCACCACCAGGTCGAGCACATATCCGTCGTGGCAGGCCCCGAGCGTCAGCGCCTCCAGGCGGGCCGCGACCACATCACGGCGCACGGCGGAGACCGGCCCCGAGCGATGCAGGATCGTCGTGTAGGGGCGCTTGGCGAGATCGCCGATCAGCCACGAAGTCGCCCCGAAGCGGAGCAGCAGTGACTCGTCGGGCAACGCGAAATCGGCGCTGCTGCGGCCGTTGATCGGCTCGGGGGTGAGCACGGCGTGGAGCGAATGGCGCACGTGCGGCACCGGCACGGTCATCGCGCACACCCCGTCTTGGCAAGCATGGTCGTGAAGTCTAGACTGAGGCCATGTCGAGCCTCTCGATCATCATTGCCGGGCGCGCCGGATTCTGACCCACTCAGAACCAGCGCGCTGCCTCCCGATGTCCGGGGGGCTTTTTTCGTGGACCAGCACCGTGCCCGAAGGACAACATGAACGCCACCGCCGATCCCCAGTTCCACGTTTACGACACCACCATGCGTGACGGTGCCCAGCAGGAGGGCCTCAACCTGTCGGTGACCGACAAGATGCACATCGCGCGGCACCTCGACGACCTGGGCGTCGGCTACATCGAGGGCGGCTGGCCCGGCTCCAACCCGAAGGACACCGAATTCTTCGCCCTGGCCGCGAAGGAACTCGACCTGCAGACCGCGACTCTGGCGGCCTTCGGAGCCACCCGGCGCGCCGGTGCCGTAGCCGCCGACGATCCGCTGGTGGCGGCCCTGCGCGAGTCCGGCGCGTCGGTGGTGACCTTGGTGGCCAAGAGTCACGACAAGCATGTCGAGCTGGCGCTGCGCACGACGCTGGCCGAGAACCTCGCTATGGTGCGCGACACGGTGGAGCATCTGCGGGCTGAAGGGCAGCGGGTCTTCGTCGACCTGGAGCACTTCTTCAACGGCTATCTCGACAACCGCGACTATGCCCTCGAAGTCGTCCGCGCGGCGGCGGAGGCCGGTGCCGAGGTAGCCGTGCTGTGCGACACCAACGGCGGCATGCTCCCGCACCAGGTCACCGACATCGTCGGCGATGTGCTCGCCTCGACCGGTGCTCGCCTGGGCATGCACGCCCACAACGACACCGGCTGCGCGGTGGCGAACTCGATGGCGGCAGTGCTGGCCGGCGCGACCCATCTGCAGGGCTGCCTCAATGGCTACGGCGAGCGCACCGGCAACGCCGACCTCGTCACCTGCATCGCCAACCTCGAACTCAAGCTGGATCGCCCGGTGCTGCCGGAAGGCCGGCTGGCCGAGGCCACGCGCATCGCCCACGCGGTCGCCGAGATCACCAACTACCCGCCGTCGGCCCGCCAGCCGTACACGGGCGTCTCCTCCTTCGCCCACAAGGCCGGCCTGCACGCCAGCGCGATCCGGGTCGATCCCGACTTGTACCAGCACATCGATCCCGCACTCGTGGGCAACGACATGCGCCTGCTCGTCTCGGAGATGGCCGGCCGGGCGACCATCGAGTTGAAGGGCCGCGAACTCGGCTACGACCTCACCGGTGATCCCGCGCGCCTGGCCCGGCTGACCGACCGGGTCAAGGAGTTGGAACAGGCCGGCTACACCTTCGAGGCCGCCGATGCCTCGTTCGAGTTGCTGGTCGCCGAGGAGATGGGGGAGCGCCCGGACTACTTCGATGTCGAGTCCTGGCGCACCATCGCTACCCCGGACTCGGCCGAGGCCATCGTCAAGATCGTCGCCGGCGGGCAGCGGCTCGTCGTCGTGGGCGAGGGCAACGGGCCGGTCAACGCCCTCGACCATGCCCTGCGGCAGGCCATCGAGCAGTTGTACCCCGACGTCGCCCGCTTCCACCTGACCGACTTCCGCGTGCGCATCCTCGACCAGGGGCACGGCACCGACGCCATCACCCGTGTACTCATCGAGACCTCCGACGGCAAGGATTCGTGGGTCACGGTGGGGGTGGGGGCCAACATCATCGAGGCTTCGTGGATCGCGCTGACCGACGCCCTGACCTACGGCCTGCGGGCGCACGGGGTGTCGCGGGCGGCGCTCTGAGTCCGCAGTGAATCGGCACACGCACCGCACGAAGCGCAGCGGCCGCTGGCAGCGCCTGGCCGGGGCGCTGCCGGTTCTGGCGACGCTGATCGTCGTGGTCGGTGTCGGCGGTTTCGTCATCGTCGAGCAACAGCGGCAGGTGAAGGCGACCCAGGAGGCCGACACGGTTGCCGAAGCCTTCGACGCCGAGGCCGACGCCTTCCTGGCCGAACTCACCGAGATCGTCGAAGCCGGGCGCTCGCTGCCCCCGGCCGAGCTGCAGGCCCAGGTCCAGGCCCGCATCGCCGAGCCGCCGCACCTGGCGGAGTTCTCCGGGGAAGGGGTCGAGTCCTCCTCGGCCTACCGGGATGCGCAGTACCGCGAGGCGACGATGTTGGATCCGTACGTCGAGTTGGTCGACGTGCTCGGCCGGGCGGCGCTCGCGCGCGATTTCATCGCGGCGGCACAGACCGCGCTGGCGCTGCGGATCGAAGACATCCTCGGTACCACGACGATCCGCGACCCGGCGGTGGTCACCGGCCAGGTGATCCCCGCCTTCGAGCAGGCGCTGGCGACCTTCGAGGAGGTGCCGGTGCCCGGCGGCCAGGAGGAACTGGCGCAGGCGGTCTCCGCGGCCGTCCAGAACGTCATCGACCAGTCGCAGTTGCTGGTGAACTTCGCGGCCCTCGGGCAGAACTACTCCTTCTCCTACGGCGAGCAGATCGCGGAGGCGCAGGAGGCGGTGCGGCTGTACGGATTGACCGTCGATGCCGATGTGGCGACGGCCATCGATGCCGTCCTGCCGGAGTGATCTCGCATGTCGATTTGACAGCAGGCACTGGGGGCAGCACGGTTGGCGGCATGAGCAAGCGCGCAAAGATCGTCCTGTTCACGCTGATCGGCCTGGTGGTCGTCGCCCTGATCGCCGGTGGCGCGACCTACTTCGTCATCGAGCAGAACCACAAGAAGGACATCGAGAAGGCCGACACCACGGCTGCGGCCTACCTCGACGACCTGGCGGACTTCCGCAAGGACACCGCCGAGGACCTGTTGGAGGAGGTCGAGGACGACACCGAGAAGGCCCTTGACCTGATCGACGAGGCGCGCGACGACATCCCGAGCCTCGGCGACGCTCCGGCGTACGGACGCGAGCACTCCGAGGACTACGCCAAGGCCCAGGCCGCCGAGAAGCAGGTGGGCGACGACCTCGACACCCTGCAGGATCTGGTCGAGGAGTCCTCGGGCAGCGGTCCGTTCCTCGTGGCGGCGATGGCCGCCCTGGACCGGGACAAGCCGAGCGAGTTGCTCGGTGCCGGTCCGTTCTCCAACGGCCAGCCCATCCGGGATTCGACGATCCCTGGCATGCAGGCGGTCAAGGACGAGTTCGAGGCCGTCGAGGTGCCCGAGGGCTTCGAGGAGGCCGCACAGCTGACCTCCGATGCCCTGCAGTACGTCATCGACCAACTCGGGACGATGGCGACCTCCCTCGACGGGGGGCAGTCGTACTCCTTCGAGTACACCGAGCAGTACGACGCGGCGATCAATGCCGTCGACGATGCGGTGAGCGAGAGCCAGGATCGTCTGGCGGAGTACATCGACGCTTTCGGCGACGGCAAGGATCTCAGCAGTGCCGATTCCAAGGACTCCAAGGACGACGATTCCTCGAAGGACGACGACGAGGCCACCGAAGAGGAGCAGGAGAGCTGACCGGGCGAGGTCCGGTGCGTCAACCTCGGGCTGCGAGGCGGGTCATCGGCAGGTGCGCGATACCGGCCTCCTCGTAGCCCGGCCCCGAGCGGGTGAAGCCGTAGCCGGTGTACCAGTCTTCGAGATAAGCCTGAGCGCCGATGTCGATACGTTCGTGCCCCCACAGATCGAGGGCGTGCGTCAGCAGTCGGCCGGACAGGCCACGGCCTCGTTGATCGATGCGGGTACACACCCGGCCGATCCGCCGGGTGCCCGAGTTGCCGGCGTAGGACCGCAGGTAGCTCGTCAGGCCCTGCGCGTCGGCGAGCCACAGGTGGGTGGTCGAGGCCAGCAGGTCGATCCCGTCGACATCGGGTTCGTCGCACCGCTGCTCGACGGCGAAGACGAGGTCACGGATCTGCCAGATCGCGTAGACCTCGGCGGCGCTCAGCCGGTCCCCGGCGACGGCACGGGGCGGGGGAGCCGAGGCATTGGAGGTCACGACGTCAGGCTAGTGGACCGCTCGGCCGTCGCCAGAAGTCTCGACACGTGGGCCGCCAGCCGCTCGCGTAGGGGTGCGGCTGCGGTGGCGAGCCGGCGTTGTTCGCGGACGTATTCGGCCTTGCCCTCGGGCGTCTCGACGCGGATCGGGCGCAGGCCGAGTCCGGTCACGTCGTAGGGCGAGGCGCGCATGTCCACCTGCCGCGCATCGAGGGCTAACTCGAAGGCGTCGAGGACCACGGTGGCCTCGGCGAAGGGCATCAGCCGGAAGGCGAGGCGGTACAGGTCCATCGAGACGTGGACGCAGCCGGGCTGCTCGTAGTCGATCTGGTCGGCGCGCGCGAGCGGCTGGGCGTTGAGCGGCGCGGCGTCCGGGGTGAAGAAGCGGAATGCATCGACGTGGGTGCAGCGCAGCGGATGATCGCGCACCACCTGATCGGTCAGGTCGGCTCCCAGCCGCAGGGGCAGTCGCGCGTGTCGCCGCCGGTCGGCACCTCGGTACACCATGGCCCACTCGTGCAGGCCGAAACAGTTCCAGCGCGGCTCGGCGGAGGCGGTGCGCTCCAGGAGGCGGTGTGTCCAGCGCAGACCGGGAAGACGTCGCTCCAGCCGGGCCGGATCGACCCGGCTCACCCCCGATTCGGTGAGATAGGCACCGAGCGGGGCGTACTCGGGCGCGTCCTCCAGGGCGACGCCGAGGCCGGGATGCCAGCGCGCCAGGGCACTGGGGGAGAAGTTGTAGTACTCGAACAGGAAGTCCTCGACCGGATGCTCCTCACCGCGATGACGCCGCTGCAGATGCGGGAGCGTCCACCGCTCGGCGCGTTCGCGGTGTGCCTGCGCCAGCGGCAGCCAGTCCGAACGGGCCAGGATGACCGGCACCGACGGGCGGCCGGTCATGGGGCGCAGTCGCCGCAGGTGCCGAAGATTTCGAGGGTGTGCGATACGTCGTCGAAGCCGTGTTCGGCCGCGATGGCATCGGCCCAGCGCTCGACCGTGGGGCCGGCGACCTCGACGGTGCGCCCGCAGGAGCGGCACACGAGATGGTGGTGGTGCCCGGTGCTGCACTGGCGGTAGAGGACCTCGCCGTCGTCGTTGCGCAGCGCGTCGATCTCGGCGGCATCGGCGAGCGCCTGGAGGTTGCGGTAGACCGTCGACAACCCGACCGACTCGCCACGGTGACGCAGCAGGTCGTGGATTTCCTGAGCGCTCGCGAAACCGTCGAGATCCTCGAGGATCGCGGCGACGGCGCGGCGCTGCCGGGTGTTGCGGGGTGTGGCGACCATGCTGGGGAATCCTCCTCAGGTCGACTCTAGCCGCCTCCTGCGCTGCCGGGCCAGCAGTACGCCGAGGCCCCGGCCCGCCGCCAGCAGCGCGAAGCAAGCCAGTGCTGCGAGGACGATGGTCGGTCCGGGCTGGGTGTCGATCTCGAAACTCGCCACCACGCCGCCGAGTGCGGCGAGCAGGCCGATGGCCATCGCGAGCAGATGGGTGCCCCGGAAACTGCGGGCCACCTGCTGTGCTGCTGCCACCGGGACGACCATGAGCGCCGAGACCAGCAGCAGTCCGACGGTACGCATGGCCACGGTGATCGTCACGGCGGCGAGCACGGCGATGAGGATGCCGTAGAGCCGGACCGGGACGCCGCTGACGCGGGCGTGCTCCTCGTCCTGGCAGACCGCGAACAATTGCGGGGCCGCGAGCATGGTGACGGCCAGCACGAGGCCGCCGAGCACGGTGATGAGCGTCAGATCCGCCGGGGTGACGGTCACGATGGAGCCGAATAGGTAGCTGTTGAGCGTTGCCGCGCTGTCGCCGGCCAGATTGATGAGCATGACGCCCGCAGCGATCCCGCCGTAGAACAGCATCGCGAGGGCGACATCGCCGGAGGTGCGGGCGTAGGTGCGCATCAACTCGATGGCCACCGCGCCGAGTGTGGCCGCCGCCACCGCAGTCACCAGGGGAGCGGTGCCCGTGAGCAGGCCGAGGGCGACGCCGGTCAGGGCGACGTGGCCGATGCCGTCGCCGAGCAGGGCGAGACGCCGTTGCACGAGGAAGGTGCCGATGGCCGGCGCGGTCAGCCCGGTCACGAAGGCCGCGCCGAGCGCCATGCGCATGAAGGAGTAGTCGAGCAGATCGAGCACTCAGACCACGCCCTCTCGCGGCAGCGGTTCGATGCGCGCCGGTTCGCCGGCGTAGGGGTGGTGGTGGACGTGCTCGGCCGGCGCGCCGCCCGGCGGTCCGTCGTAGGCGACCCGGCCCCGGTCGATGACGACCGCGCGGTCCACGACCGAGGTCAGCGGGCCGAGGTCGTGTTCGACGAGCAGGACGGCGGTGCCGCTGCGGGTGAGGCGTTCGACGGTGTCGGCGAGCCGCTGCGCACTGGCGGCGTCGACGCCCGCGAGCGGCTCGTCCATGACCAGCAGGTCCGGCTCGCAGGCCAGGGCGCGCGCGATGAGCACGCGCTGCTGCTGGCCGCCGGACAGTTCGGTGACGGGGCGGCGGCGCAGGTCGGCCAGATCGACCAGATCGATGGCGCGGTCGGCGGCTTCGCGGTCGGCCTTGGTTGAGGGGCCGATCAGCCGCCGCCGGGCGAGCCGTCCGCTGAGGACGACCTCGCGCACGGTGGCCGGGACTCCTGCGGTCGTGGCGGGTCGCTGGGGCACGTAGCCGAGCCGGGCGCGGTCGGCGAAGTGCTCCAGCGGGGTGCCGAACAGGTCGATGCTGCCGGCGCGACGGGGGACCAGGCCGATCAGTGCGCGCACGAGCGTCGACTTGCCCGAGCCGTTGGCACCGAGAACGGCGACGGTCTCGCCTGTGCGGACACTGAGGTCGACATCGGTCAGGATCGGACGGCCTCCCAGATCGACGACGACTCCGCGAGCGTGGAGCACGCCCGCGGAGTCGTCGAGGTGGTCGTGGACTACTGGCACCCGTTGGCCTCTCGGATCGCGTCGAGGTTCGCGCGCATCAGCGACAGGTAGTCCTGATCGGCGGTCTCCTCGGTCAGTCCCTCGATGGGACTCAGGGTGGTCATTGTCGCACCCGTGGCGTCCGCGACGGTCTGCGCGATGGCCGGATCGACGAGTTCCTCGTTGAAGACCGTCGTGATGCCCTGGCTCTTCACGAGGTCGGTGATCTCGGCGAGCTGGGCCGAGGACGGCTCCTGGCCCGGCTCCAGGCCGGCGATCGGAATCTGCGTCAGGCCGTAGGTATCGGCGAGGTAGCCGAAGGCTGCGTGCGAGGTGACGATGCTGCGGCGCTCGCAGGTCTGCAGGCCCGCGTCATACTCGGCGTCGAGCGCCTGCAGGTCACCGATCAACTCGTCGGCGTTGGCGCGGTACTCGTCGGCGTGGTCCGGGTCGACCTCCGAAAGCGTGTCGGCGATGGCGTCGGCGGCCAGTTCCATGCGGTTCGGATCGAGCCAGAAGTGCGGGTCCACGTCGCCGTGGTCGTGACCTTCCTCCTCTTCGCCTTCGGCGTGGTCGTGACCCTCCTCGTCGGCTTCGAGCAGGTTGACGACGGTGGCAAGGTCGACGGTTTCGTCGGCGTCGCGGCCGGCCTGCTCGACGGCCTCATCGACGGCGCTCTGGAAGTGCTCGGTGAAGACGACGAGATCGGCGTCCTTGACGTCGGCGACCTGATGGGGGGTCAGTTCGACATCGTGCGGTTCCTGACCCTGCTGGGTCAGGTTCTCGACGGAGTAGTGGTCGCCGACGATCCGCTCGACCAGGAACTCCATGGGATAGGCCGCGACCACGATGGTCGGGTCGTCGCTGGCGCTGTCGTCGCTGCCGGAGCACGCGGCGAGCGCGGCGGGGGCCAGTAGAAGCAGGGCGGGGACAATCACGGGAAGGCGTCGCATGATCCCAGATTGTCGCGTATGGGAACCATTGTCAAATTGCTTGCCTGGTGAGACCGGCCACACCGGCCTCGTTAGGCTGGTGCCGCCCTCGGGCGCGGTGCGTCACGACGACCGCGACACCCGCCGACATCCAGCCGGAAAAGAGAACAACACGCATGCCTGCCTCGACGATCGACACCGTCATCAGCCTCTGCAAGCGCCGAGGATTCGTCTACCAGTGCGGCGAGATCTACGGCGGCACCAAGTCCGCGTGGGATTACGGGCCGCTCGGCGTGGAACTCAAGGAGAACATCAAGCGCCAGTGGTGGCGCTCGATGGTGCAGGGCCGCGACGACGTCGTGGGACTCGATTCGTCGGTGATCCTGCCGACCCAGGTCTGGGAGGCCTCCGGCCACCTGGCTGCCTTCGTCGACCCGCTCGTGGAGTGCCTGTCCTGTCACCACCGGTTCCGCCAGGACCACCTGCAGGAGGCCTACGCCGAGAAGAAGGCCAAGGCCGGCCAGAGCGACATCGACCCCGATACGGTCGCTATGGACCTGCTGGCGTGCGGCAACTGCGGCACCAAGGGCCAGTGGACCGAGCCGCGCATGTTCAACGGCCTGCTCAAGACCTTCCTCGGCCCCGTCGAGTCCGCCGAGGGCCTGCACTACCTGCGCCCGGAGACTGCGCAGGGCATTTTCGTCAACTTCGGCCAGGTGATGACCACTTCGCGCAAGAAGCCGCCGTTCGGCATCGGCCAGATCGGCAAGAGCTTCCGCAACGAGATCACGCCGGGCAACTTCATCTTCCGCACTCGCGAGTTCGAGCAGATGGAGATGGAGTTCTTCGTCAAGCCCGGCGAGGACGAGCAGTGGCAGGAATACTGGATGGCCGAGCGCATGGGCTGGTACACCGGCCTGGGCATCACCGCCGACAACCTGCGCTTCTACGAGCATCCGGCCGAGAAACTCTCGCACTACTCCAAGCGCACCGTCGACATCGAGTACCGCTTCGGTTTCGCCGGTTCGGAGTGGGGCGAGTTGGAGGGCGTCGCCAACCGGACCGACTTCGACCTGTCGACCCACAGCGAGCACTCCGGCAAGGAGCTGGCCTATCTCGACCAGGCCACCGGCGAGCGCTGGACGCCGTACGTCATCGAGCCGGCGGCCGGCGTCAATCGGTCGATGATGGCCTTCCTGGTCGACGCCTACGCCGAGGACGAGGCACCCAACACCAAGGGCGGCGTCGACGTGCGCACCGTGCTGCGGCTCGACCCGCGCCTGGCGCCGGTCAAGGCTGCGGTGCTCCCGCTGTCGCGCAACGAGGCGCTCTCGCCGGCCGCGCGCGACCTCGCCGCCGAGTTGCGGGGCTTCTGGAACGTCGACTTCGACGACGCGCAGGCCATCGGCAAGCGCTACCGCCGTCAGGACGAGATCGGCACCCCGTTCTGCGTCACCGTCGACTTCGAGACCCTGGAGGACCAGGCGGTGACGATCCGCGAGCGGGACTCGATGCAGCAGGAGCGCGTCGCTCTCGGCCAGGTTCGTGAGTGGCTTGCGGCGCGCCTACCGGGCTGCTGACCCGCTCAGGCGCGACAATCGCGGCGTGCTCAGGTCATCTCGCTCGCTTCGGTTGATTCTCCTCGCCTGCGTCGTCGTCGTGGCGGCGTCCGGCCTGAGCGGGTGCGGAGGCGGGGACGACCCGAAGCCGAAGTCGTCGGTGCCGGCGGGCTTCGACGTGCCCGACGGCGTGACGATCACCAAACCGGGTACCAAGCGGGTCGCCGGGGAGTCCGCCTCGGTCGTCTATCAGGTCGACGAGAAGGCCACGAGCGCGATCACCGTGACCATCACGAACGTCCGCAAGGGCATGATCGAGGACTTCCGGTTCTTCTCGCTGTCGCCCGAGCAGCAGGCGTCCTCGCCGTTCTACGTCGATCTAGCCGTCGTCAACGAGGGGCCGGCCGGCCTGGGCGGGGTGGCGCTGCCGGTGTTCGCCCACGACGACTCGAACACGCTGCTGCCGCCGACGCCCATCGTCGGTAGTTTCGCGCCCTGCCCGACCGGAGAACTGCCGGAGAGTTTCCTGCCCGGGCAGAGCGCCACGCTGTGCATGGTCTACCTCGTCCCGGCCGGGCATGCCCTGGTCTCGGTGGACCTGGAACCCGACGGCTCGGACTCGACGATTACCTGGACCCCCTGATCGCGCCCGCCGCAACTGCCGGTGGGGGCCGGTCGGCGACAATGGGGCTATGACCGCGTCGACCCTGATGGCCCCGCCCCTGTCTCTGGGCGGGATCCGGCTCGACGTCCCGGTGGTGTTGGCACCGATGGCCGGGGTCACCAATGCGGCGTTTCGCCAGTTGTGCGCCGAGCAGGGCGCGCTGGACACGGCGGGCATCTCGGGGCTGTACGTCTGCGAGATGATTACCTCGCGCGGCATCGTCGAGGGGGATCGCACGAGCCTGTCGATGCTGACCTTCTCCGGAGCCGAACCGGTGCGGTCGGTGCAGTTGTACGGCATCGACCCGGACGTGATCGCCCGCGCGGTGACGATCCTGTGCGACGAGCACGGCGTCGACCACGTCGACCTCAACTTCGGCTGCCCGGTGCCCAAGGTGACCCGCAAGGGCGGGGGAGCGGCCCTGCCGTGGAAATCGAATCTGCTCGGCCGCATCCTGACGCAGGCGGTGGCTGCCGCCGAGCCGTACGGAGTGCCGGTCACGATGAAGACCCGCAAGGGCATCGACGACGATCATCTCACCTACCTGGAGGCCGGCCGCATCGCCACCGACGCCGGGTGTGCGGCCATCGCCCTGCACGGGCGGACTGCGGTCCAGCACTACTCCGGCCAGGCCGACTGGGAGGCCATCGGCGAACTCAAGGCCGCCACGGCGATCCCGGTGCTGGGCAACGGCGACATCTGGGAGGCGGCCGACGCCGCCGCGATGATCGAGCGGACCGGATGCGACGGCGTCGTCGTCGGGCGCGGCTGTCTGGGCCGGCCGTGGCTGTTCCGCGACCTGGCGGCGGCGCTGACCGGCCGTGAGGTGCTGACGACGCCGCGGCTCGGCGAGGTCGCCGCGATCATGCGCCGGCACGCCGAGCTGCTGGGCGACTGGCTCGGCGAGGAGCGCGGCTGCATCGAGTTCCGCAAGCATGTGGCTTGGTATCTCAAAGGATTCCGTGCGGGGTCGGTGGTACGTGATCGCCTGGGCCGGGTCTCGTCCTATGCCGCGCTGGATGCTCTCCTGGCCGACCTCGATCCCGACGAGCCGTTCCCGGTCGCCGAGCTGGGCCGTCCGCGCGGGCGCCAGGGATCGCCCAAGCGGGTCGTGGTCCCCGACGGCTGGCTCGATTCGCGCGTCGTCGAGGGTGATCTCGACCCCGCAGCCGAGGACGCCGCCTCCGGCGGGTAAATCTGCCGGCATACCTCAGGGCACGGGGCGGGCCGGGGCGGCCGTAGGCTGGGGGTCATGCCCAGTCCGTCGGAGGCCTATGCGCGGGCGCGGGCCGAACGTGAGTTTCCGCATCTGGCCGACTTCCGGGGCCACTACGGTTTCGACCTGGACGACTTCCAGGTGCGCGCCTGCCGGGAGGTCGAGTCCGGTCACGGCGTGCTCGTGGCCGCGCCCACCGGTTCGGGTAAGACCATCGTCGGAGAGTTCGCGGTCCACCTGGCGCTGGCGACCGGCCGCAAGTGCTTTTACACGACCCCGATCAAGGCGTTGTCGAATCAGAAGTTCCACGACTTCGGCGAGCGCTACGGGAACGAGAACGTCGGCCTGCTGACCGGCGACAACAGCGTCAACGGCGAGGCCCCCGTCGTCGTGATGACGACCGAGGTCCTGCGCAACATGATCTACGCCGGGTCGCGGACGCTCGACGGCCTCGGCTTCGTCGTCATGGACGAGGTCCACTACCTCGCCGACCGCTTCCGTGGCGCGGTGTGGGAAGAGGTCATCATCGGGCTGCCGGAGTCGGTCAGCATCGTCTCGCTGTCGGCGACGGTCTCGAACGCCGAGGAGTTCGGCGACTGGCTGACTGAGGTCCGCGGCAGCACCGTCACCATTGTCGAGGAGCGCCGTCCGGTGCCGCTGCACCAGCACGTGCTGGTCGGACGCAAGATCTTCGACCTGTTCGAGGACGGCACCATCGCCGACGACGGCTCGCCGGTCGTCAACCGCCAGCTGGAGCGCTTCGCCCGCGAGGACTGGCAGCTGAGCCGGATGGCGAAGGGCCGTCCCCGCAAGGGCGGAGCCCGGCCGAAGACTCGGCACCGCGCGCCGACTCGACTCGAACTGGTCGAGAAACTCGACGTCGAGGGACTGCTTCCGGCGATCTGCTTCGTGTTCAGCCGGGCCGGGTGCGCCGCTGCGGTCGGCCAGCTGCTCGACGCGCGGCTCATGCTCACCACGGCCGAGGAGCGCGTGGAGATCGAGAACTACGTCGACGAGGCCTGCGCCCACCTGCCCGACGAGGACCTGCACGTGCTCGGCTACCACGAGTTCCGTGAGGCGCTGGGCCGCGGCATCGCCTGCCACCACGCCGGAATGCTGCCGACGTTCAAGGAGTGCGTCGAGCACCTGTTCAGCCTCGGCCTCGTCCGGGTGGTGTTCGCCACCGAGACCCTCGCGCTCGGCATCAACATGCCGGCCCGGTCCGTGGTCATCGAGAAACTCAGCAAGTGGAACGGCGAGAGCCACGTCGACGTCACGCCGGGGGAGTACACCCAACTCACCGGACGGGCCGGTCGGCGTGGCATCGACGTCGAAGGGCATGCCGTCGTGCTGTGGCAGGCGGGGCTGAACCCGAAACAGGTCGCGGGCTTGGCCTCGCGGCGCACCTATCCGCTGCACTCGTCGTTCCGGCCGTCGTACAACATGGCGGTCAACATGGTCGGCCAGGTGGGACGCCGTACCGCGCGCGACCTGCTGGAGCAGTCGTTCGCGCAGTTCCAGGCCGACCGCGCGGTCGTCGGCCTGGCGCGGCAGATCCGCAAGGCCGACGAGGCACTGGCCGGGTACGCCGAGTCGGCCACCTGCCACCTCGGCGATTTCATGGAGTACGCCGGCTACCGGCGGCAGATCGGCGACATCGAAGCCGAGGGCGCCCGGCAGCGCAAGGCCCAGCATCGCCAGAGAATCGCCGAATCACTGCTGGCCCTGCGGCGCGGCGACATCATCGACGTACCGCGCGGCAAATGGGCCGGCACTGCGGTCGTCCTCGATCCGGGACATGTGGCCGACCGCGAGGGACCGAGGCCCTTCGTGCTCACCGAGGACCGCCACGCCCGGCGCCTGGCCACCGTGGACTTCACCGAGCCGGTGGTCCCGTTGGACACGATGCGGATCCCGAAGAGTTTCAACCCACGCAGTCCGCAGTCGCGCCGGGACCTCGCCTCCACCCTGCGCCAGCGCGCGCAGCCACGGCCCGGCAGGCCGTCACGAGGCGGCGGGCACGCGCCGTTCGAGGCAGACCCTCGAGTCGAGGAGCTGCGCCGGCTGATGCGCGAACATCCCTGCCATCAGTGCCCCGACCGAGAGTCGCACGCGAGGTGGGCGGAGCGGCACGCCAAACTCGACCGGGAGACCGAGCAGAAGCGCCGCACCATCGAGCAGCGCACGAACACCGTGGCACGGCAGTTCGACCACGTGTGCGAGGTGCTGACCGAACTCGACTACCTCGATGGCGACACCGTCACACCGGCGGGCCGGCGGCTCCAGCGGCTCTACGGCGAGTTGGATCTGGTCATCGGGGAATGCCTCCAGCGCGGCGTGTGGGACGGTCTGACACCGGCAGAGCTGGCGGCGGTCGTCAGCGGCCTGTCCTACACCTCTCGAGCCGCCGACGACGCCCCGGCATCGAGTTTCCCGTCGGCGAGGCTGCGCGACGTGGCCGGGGAGATGGGTCTGATCCAACGAGAACTCGCGGCCTTGGAGCGCCGGCACCGGCTGCGGTTCCTGCGTGAACTCGACTTCGGCTTCGCCGAGGGCGTCGGGCGATGGGCCGACGGAGCGCCGTTGCACGAAGTGCTGGCCGCCACTGGCCTGGCCGCAGGCGACTTCGTTCGCGCCGTCAAGCAGCTCATCGACCTGTTAGCGCAGATCGGCCAGGCGGCCGGCGACGATACCGATCTACGCACGACCGCTCGGCGGGCACTCGACTGCCTGTACCGCGGCGTCGTCAGCGATAACTGAGCAGGTGCGATGAGACGTCGACATGTGGCCGCCTGGCTGGCGACCGGACAGCAGCGTACCGAGGGCTGGGTTGCCGACAGCGGCAGCCGCCTCGGCATGGAGATCCCCTTCGTGCGGGCCTCCGGCTCCCGGCGTGCCTGGGTTCCGCAGGGCCTCGCCCTCGATCCGCAGACGGGCCACCTGCTGCAGTCGTACTACGCGCGGACCCGGTTGGGGTATCGCTCGTGGCTGGCGGTGCTCGATCCGTCGCAGGGGCGGATCGTCAACGTCGTGCGCCTGGGCGGTCCGGGTCGTACGCCGCACCATGCCGGCGGGGTCGCCGTCGACGGGGAGCGGGTGTACGTCACCGACAAGGGCTGGCTGCACACCTACCGGCGCGCCGACGTCCGCCGGGGCCGCTGGTGGCCGATCCGGCAGGTGCATGCGCCCCAGCGGGTCGAGGGAGGCTCGTATGCCGCGATGCACGCGGACCGCCTGTATCTCGGTGATTTCGCGGGGGCGCTGTTGTTCACCTATGAGCGCGACGGCCAGCGGTGGCGGCGCGTCGGCGACCCTATTGTGACGCCGCCGGAAGGGCAGGGGGTGGTGGTCCGTGACCAGGAGTTCGTATTCAGCGCGTCGCGCGGACAGCATCACGCTGCCTATCTGGTCGTGCAGCCGCGTTCCTCCCGCGAAGGCCAGGCCGGATCGAAGACTCGCCATTATCGCCTGCCGAATATGGCCGAGGGGGTCGTGGAGGTCGGCGGCGAGCTGATAACGACGTATGAGTCCGGCGCGGCCTGCTTCGTGCGTCCCTTCCGGGGTCTGCGTGACGGGGAACCGGTGCAGGGGCGACCCGAGACGATGTGGCCCCTCGCCAGGCTGACGCACACCCCCTTGTCCGCGCTTGGTCTGGAATAGCTTTCCCCAGGGTGAACACGCCAGGGGGTGACAGGTTGGCGGCGGGGCATTAGGTTCGGTGTCGCGTAGATCGGGGGATTCATGCGTCGAATTGTGGTGACCGTGGTGGCGGTCGTGGTGGTCGTGGCGGGGTGTGCCGCCGAGCCGAGGCCGATTGAGCCGGAGGCGTCGGCCTCGGCCTCGGCCACGCTTGCGGTTCCGGTGGTGCCGGTGGCTGCCGGGGAGAACACGCCGGAGGGTGCTGAGGCGTTTCTGCACTACTACATCGAGGTCATCAACTACGCCTCGCACACCGGAGACACCGGGCCGCTGCAACAGGCCAGCACCCCCGACTGCACCGGCTGCCAGGACTACGTGAACCACTTCAACGAGTGGGACGCCCGAGGCGGGAGCACAACAGATGGGGACTGGAGTATCAGCGAAATCGAACAGGTTCCTCATGCGACGGATGCTGCCTGGGTCGTGACATTGCACCTCGCGGCCGGTTTTTACATCGAGTCAAAAGGTGCTGAGCGTAAGCGGTTTGAGGCATCTGACGAGGAAGTAACCTTCGTCGCTCGCTTTACCAACGGCGGCTGGCAGATGGCCCAACTTCTTGCAGGAAGGCAACTATGAAGGCAGTCATCCTCGCGCTCGCTCTAGCGTTGCCGAACGGCACCGATGTGGCACCAAACCCGCACAGCCCGGGGGTCACAGTTGAAGTTCAAGAGAAGACCTCATCGGAACCGACGAAGACCTCATCGACAGGGACTTCACCGCAGCAAGTCGATCCGGACGTGATGGCCGAAGGCTGCGGCGTCCTCGGTTTCCTGACCGACAGCTGCGGTCAACCCCCCAACACCCCAGAGACCACACTCCCCGACGAAATCCTCCACGCCATCGAAACCATCGGCCTACCCGCAACCACCCTCTACCTCCAACCCGACACCGGCACCACCCTCATCAACATCCCCACCATCTACTACACCCACGCCACCGTCT
>NZ_JASGDU010000001.1:0-28400 GCF_047607065.1 Aeromicrobium sp. | reverse complement strand
TGGGATGGTGAGAACGGTGCCAGCCACCGGATTGTCGACCTCGACGAGGACAGCAACACCTCTGATTTGATGCTCGGTTCGCTTGTCGATGATGAGGCTGATGGCACGGCTGCGGCTTCTGGTGATCCGGCCGATAGTGATGATGCGGATGGTGCTGATGATGAAGACGGCCTGCAGTATCCCTTGGCGATCACTGACGGGGTTGCCACGCCGGTCCGAATCCTGGTGACCAACAACACCGATGAGCCTGCGACGTTGGCCGGGTGGCTCGATCTGGATAAGAGCGGAACCTTCGAGACGAGTGAGTTGCAGACGATTGTGGTCCCCGCGAACAGCGGCACCACGGAGCAGACGCTGACGTTCCCGGCGATGACGCTCGACGCCGACGCTTATGCGCGGTTCCGGTTGTTTACCGGGGAGGTCAGCGATCCGTTGCCGACTGGCCCGGTGATCGGTGGTGAGGTCGAGGATTACCAGGCGGTCGTGGCTGATCCGGGCCTGTCGATCGAGAAGTCTTCGGTGCTCAACGACACGAACGGCAACGAGGTGGCCGATGTGGGTGAGACGCTGAACTACTCGTTCACGGTCACCAACACCGGTAACGTCACGTTGACCGATGTGGTGGTCAACGACGACAAGGTTCCGGCTGCCGCCGATTCCCCGGTGTCGTGGCTGGATCCCGGCGAGTCCACCGTCATCGGCCCGTTCCCCTACGTGGTCCAGCAGGCCGACGTGGACAGCGGCGAGGTCTATAACTCGGCCACTGCCTCCGGGACGACACCGGCTGGTGAGTCCTTCGAGTCCGACGAGGCCACTGACGTCCGCGAGACGCCCGAGCGCGTCGGAGGCCTGTCGGTGGTGAAGTCGGCCCAGTTGAACGACACCAACGGCAACGGTCTCGGTGATGCGGGAGAGAAGATCGTCTACTCCTTCGTGGTCACCAACACCGGCAACGTGACGATGACCGGCATCAACGTCGAGGACACGAAGGTCACGGGCCTGACCCCGAGCGATTTCGATCTCGCACCCGGTGCGACGCAGGTGGTCACGGCCGACCCGTACACGATCACCACCGACGACGCGCTGCGCGGCAGTGTCGACAACGTCGCTACGGCGTCGGGTACTGATCCGATGGGTGGCACGGTGACCTCCGAGGAAGCCGAGGTCTCGACCAAGACGCCGGGTCCGAACCTGCCCAGCACCGGTAGTTCGATCTCGCCTGGTCTGCTGAGCCTGGGTCTGCTGTTGGTCCTGATCGGTGGATTGGTGATCGTCGCACGCCGCCGCAAGACCACCTGAGCAGACGCCTCGGTGGCTGAGGTGCGTAGGCCGCCTGCGGCCGAGCCTCGAAGCCGCTACCCGCCACCCCCGGCGGCTCCCTTCGAGGCTCGTCGCAAGCTCCTCGCACCTCAGGGACCGGGGCGGGTTTCCGCTCATTGAGGTGCGGAGCGAGGAACGAGCGAAGCCTCGAAATGAGCTGCGGCGGGTCCCTTCGAGGTGTGCTGCGCTCGCACCTCAGGGACCGGGGACCCTCGGTGGCTGAGGTGCGTAGGCCGCCTGCGGCCGAGCCTCGAAGCCACCTGCGGGTGGTCGGGGCGGGGAGCGGGTGCGCGGGCGGGAATGTGTCTCTGCGGGTCGATAGACTCCGCAGGTGACCAAGCTCCCCAGCAAGCCCCTGTTGGACACTGTCTCCCACGCCTCGCAGACTCCGGACCGGGAACTCCCGTGGGCCGAGTTGGGCCTCAAGCCCGACGAGTACGCGAAGATCCGTGAGATCCTCGGCCGCCGGCCTACCGGTGCCGAGCTGGCGATGTACTCGGTGATGTGGAGCGAGCACTGCTCCTACAAGTCGAGCAAGGTGCACTTGAAGAAGTTCGGCGAGTTGCCGCAGGAGACGCCGCTCGGCAAGACGCTCGCGGGCATCGGCGAGAACGCCGGCGTCATCGACATCGGCCAGGGCTACGCGGTCACTTTCAAGGTCGAGTCGCACAACCACCCCTCCTACGTCGAGCCGTACCAGGGCGCGGCCACGGGCGTCGGCGGCATCGTCCGCGACATCCTCGCGATGGGTGCTCGGCCGGTCGCGGTCATGGACCCGCTGCGCTTCGGCCCGCTCGAGGCGGCCGACACCGCGCGCGTGCTGCCCGGCATCGTCGCGGGCGTCGGCGGCTACGGCAACTGCCTCGGCCTGCCCAACATCGGCGGCGAGGTCGTCTTCGACGAGACCTACCTCGGCAATCCGCTGGTCAATGCGTTGTGCGTCGGCGTGCTGCGTCACGAGGACCTGCACCTCGCGCACGCCTCGGGGGCCGGCAACAAGGTCGTCCTCTACGGCGCGCGCACCGGCGGCGACGGCATCGGCGGCGTCTCGGTGCTCGCCTCGGAGACCTTCGACGCCGAAGGTCCGGCCAAGCGCCCGAGCGTGCAGGTGGGCGACCCGTTCATGGAGAAACTGCTCATCGAATGCACGCTGGAGTTGTTCAAGGCGGGCGTGGTCGCCGGAATCCAGGACCTCGGCGGCGCGGGACTCTCCTGCGCCACGAGCGAGCTGGCTTCGGCCGGTGACGGCGGCATGCACGTCGAGCTCGACACCGTGCCGCTGCGCGATTCGACGCTCAGCCCCGAAGAGATCCTGATGAGCGAGAGCCAGGAGCGCATGATGGCGGTCGTCGAGCCGCAGCACCTCGATGCGTTCATGGCGATCTGCGGCAAGTGGGATGTCGAGGCCGTCGTCGTCGGTGAGGTCACCGACGGCGACCGGCTGGTCATCGACTGGCATGGCGAGACGGTGGTGGACGTGCCACCGCGCTCGGTCGCGCACGACGGGCCGACCTACCAGCGCCCGTACGCGCGCCCCGCCTGGCAGGACGCGCTGCAGGCCGATCCCGCCGAGGCGCTGCCGCGACCGGTAACGGGTGAGGAACTGGCCGACCATGTGCGCCGCGTCCTCGCCAGTCCGAACATCGCCGACAAGTCCTGGGTCACCGACCAGTACGACCGGTACGTACAGGGCAACACGGTCACCGCGCAGCCCGACGATGCCGGCGTCATCCGCATCGACGAGGAGACAAACCTCGGCGTCGCGGTCTCGACCGACTGCAACGGCCGCTTCGCCAAGCTCGACCCCTACGCCGGGGCGCAGCTCGCGCTGGCCGAATCGTTCCGCAACATCGCCGTCGGCGGGGCGCTGCCGCTGGCCGTGACCGACTGCCTCAACTTCGGCTCGCCCGAGGACCCCGACGTCATGTGGCAGTTCGAGCAGGCCACGCACGGCCTCAAGGATGCCTGCGCCGAGCTGGGCATCCCGGTCACCGGCGGCAACGTGTCGTTCTACAACCAGACCGGTGAGACCGCGATTCTGCCGACCCCCGTCGTCGGGGTGCTCGGCGTGGTCGAAGACGTGCGCCGCCGGGTGCGCCACGGCTTCACCGCTGAGGGCGAGCACGTGTTGCTGCTCGGCTCGACCGCAGAGGAACTGTCCGGATCGACCTGGGCCGACGTGATTCACGGGCATCTCGGCGGGCTGCCGCCGCGCGTCGACCTGGCCACCGAGCAGGCGCTCGGCGCGCTGATGCGCGAGGCGATCGCCGCCTCTCTGGTGACGTCGTCGCACGACCTGTCCGACGGCGGCCTGGCGGTTGCGCTCGCGGAGTCGGCGTTCCGTCACGGCCTCGGCGTCACGGTCGACCTGGAGGACCCCTTCGTCGACCTGTTCAGCGAGTCGTCGGCCCGCGCGCTGGTGACTGTGGCGCAGGCCGATCACGACGCTTTCGTGGCGCTGGCCGAGAAGCACGGCGTCGAACTGGCGTCCCTCGGCCGTACCGGCGGCGAGGCGTTGGTCGTCGAGGGCCAGTTCAGCGTGCCGGTCGCCGATCTCAAGGCCGTCTGGCAGGCCACCCTCCCCGCCGTACTCGCACCTCAGCCAGCGGGACCGTGAACCCGGTCCCTGAGGTGCACCCTTCGAGGCCGCTCGTTCCTCGCGGCACCTCAGGACCCGCTTGCGAGTCTCGAAATGAGCCACCCCTGGCAGGCTTCGAGGCTCCGGCCGCGAGCGGCCTACGCGCCTCAGCCAGCGGGACCGTGAACCCGGTCCCTGAGGTGCGACGAGGAACGAGGAGCCTCGAAGGGACCCGCCTCAGCCAGCGGGACCTATTGGCGCGCTTCAGGCGGTGACGGCGGCGGCACCGAAGCCGACCGGGCGGCCCGAGTCGGCGGTGAAGTACAGGTAGGCGACCTTCTCGGCCGGAACCGCGACGGTGCGGCCCTTCGCATCGGTCAGGCTGAACACCGACTCGTCCTTGAGTGACTGCTCCAACTGCGCCAGCACCGCCTCGGGCTGGTCCTCGGTCTCGACCGAGAGTTCACGGGAGGCGTTCTGCACGCCGATCTTGACCTCCATAGGGGGCCTCCTTGGGATGGGGGTGGGGGATTACAGGGGTGCGTCGGGCTTGGGGAAGCCGCCGATGCCGCGCCAGGCGAGCGTGGCCAGCATGCGGGTGGCGTCCTCGCGCGAGAGCGTCGAGGCCGAATCGAGCCAGCGCCGGGCGCTGACCTGGCCCATCGCCACCAGCGCGACGGCCAGCAGGTGCGCGGCCTCGGTGGGCAGACCGGTGTCCTCGCCGATCACGTCGGCGATGGCCGACGCCGACTCGGTGGTCACCCGGTCCAGCTGGTCGCGCACCTCCGGATCGTTGGTCAGGTCAGACTCGAAGACCAGCCGGATCGGCGCATCGTGGCGAGCCACGTAGTCGAACCACAGCTCGATGGTTGCGCGCACACGCTGGCGGTTGTCCTGGGTCGAGGCGAGCGCCTGGCGGACCCCGTCGATCACGGTGTCGCAGGCCGTCGAGATCAGTGCCAGATACAGGTCGAGTTTCCCAGGGAAGTGCTGGTAGAGGACCGGCTTGGACACGCCCGCCCGGTCGGCGATCTCATCCATCGAGGCGGCGTGATAGCCCTGCTCGACGAACACCTGCAGCGCGACCTTCAACAACTGCGCCTTGCGGGCCGAACGGGGCAGCCGGACCGAACGCGGTCGTCCGGCGGCAGGCGGCAAGGTGGGGGCGTTGGTCACGTCCGCGATGCTACCGGGCGGCCCATCTCAGGAGACGGACCTCGCGCGGACGTGGGACAGCCCGGCCGCGACAATGGACGACAGTATCCTTCCGCGACGCCGGGAACACCCGGCCCGCCGCCGACGTTGACACTTGCTGACACCGAACAGAACGAGGAGTTGCCGTGGTCGCCCCCCTGGTGGAACCCGCCGACGAGCTGACCATCGACGAAGTGCGTCGTTACAGCCGTCACCTGATCATTCCCGACGTCGGCATGGACGGGCAGAAGCGCCTGAAGAACGCGAAGGTCCTCGTCATCGGCGCGGGTGGCCTCGGCAGCCCGGCGCTGCTGTACCTGGCCGCCGCCGGAGTCGGCACGCTCGGCATCATCGACGACGACGTTGTGGACGAGTCGAACCTGCAGCGTCAGGTTATCCACGGCCAGTCCGACATCGACCGGCCGAAGGTCGAGAGCGCGGCGGCATCGGTGGCTGAGGTCAACCCGTATGTCACCGTCATCACCCACCATGAACGCCTCGACAACGACAACGTGCTGGACATCTTCGCCCAGTACGACCTCATCCTCGACGGCACCGACAACTTCGCCACGCGGTACCTCGTCAACGACGCCGCCGTGATCCTCAACAAGCCGTACGTGTGGGGGTCGATTTACCGCTTCGAGGGTCAGGTCTCGGTCTTCTGGGCACAGGAGGGGCCGCAGTACCGCGACCTGTATCCCGAGCCGCCGCCGCCGGGCATGGTTCCGTCGTGCGCCGAGGGCGGCGTCCTGGGCGTGCTGTGCGCGTCCATCGGCTCGATCATGGTCACCGAGGCGATCAAACTCATCACCGGCATCGGCGACCCGCTCATCGGCCGCCTGATGACCTACGACGCGCTGGAGATGCGCTACGCGACGCTCAAGATCCGCCGCGATCCGAACGGTGTCCTGCCGACCGAACTGCTGGGCGACTACGAGGCGTTCTGCGGCGCGATCAGCGACGAGGCGGCCGAGGCGGCGGCGGATTCGACGATCAACGTGGCCACGCTCGAGGGCTGGCTCAAAGAGCGCGCCGAGGGTGCCCGCGACTTCGTGCTGGTCGACGTGCGCGAGCCGGTCGAGCGCGACATCAACCACATCCCCGGTTCGATCCTCATCCCGAAGGGCGAGTTCCTCAACGGCAAGGCCTTCGAGCAGTTGTCGCAGGACACGCCGGTCGTGCTGCACTGTAAGTCGGGTGTGCGCTCGGCCGAGGCGCTCGCAGTGCTCAAGGGCGCGGGCTACTCCGATGCCGTCCACGTCGGCGGTGGTGTGGTCGCGTGGGTCAACCAGATCGACCCCAGCCAGCCGTCGTACTGAGTTCAGCCCCTGAAGTGCGAGGAGGAACGAGGAGCCTCGAAGGGACGTCACCTCGATGAATCCTGAACCCCTTGACGGCCTCGACTTCACCGAAGCGGTTCTGAGCCTGGTCGAGGAGATCCCGCCGGGCCGGGTGCTCACCTACGGCCTCATCGCCGAACGGCTCGGCTGCGGCGGCCCGCGCCAGGTCGGCGGCGTCATGGCCCGCGACGGTCACGCCGTTCCCTGGTGGCGGGTCGTGCGCGCTGACGGCTTACTGCCGGCCTACCTCATGGGGCAGGCCCAGCAGGAGTGGTCGCGCGAGCGGACCCCGGTCAAGCGCGGCCGGGTGGACATCACTCAAGCCGTCTGGTCGCCGGCCGCTGGTCCGGAAAATGTCAGTGCGGTCTGATTGCATGGCCTGGTGACCGAGTACCGCCTGATCCGCCCGCGACACGAGCCGCCCGAGCCGCCGGTGCTCGATGCCTCGCAGCAGGCGGTCGTCGACCATCGCGGTGCGCCGCTGCTCGTGCTGGCCGGTCCCGGCACGGGCAAGACCACGACCCTCGTCGAGTTGGTCGCGCGCCGGATCGATGCCGGTGAGGTCCGCGCCGACCAGGTGCTCATGCTCACCTTCAGCCGTAAGGCGGCCGAGGAGTTGCGCGCCCGCGTCTCGGCCCGGCTCGGTGGGGGTGCTCCGGTGACTGCGGCGACCTTCCACTCCTGGTGTTACGGGCTGACCGAGGCTTACCGCGACCGCACCGATTTCGTCGGGCGACCCACGCTGATGACCGCTGCGGAGTCCGATGCGGTGCTCGCCGACCTGCTGGCCGGGCACGAGGCGGCATCGTGGCCTGCCGAGATCCGGCCCGCGTTGCGCACCCGAGGCTTCGCCACCGAGGTCGGGGCCTTTCTCGGCGAGATGGCGGCGCACCGGCTCACCACCGACGACGTTCGTGCGCGGGCGGCGGCCACCGGCCGCGCGGTGTGGGCGCGGGTGGCCGACGTGCTCGACGAATACGCCGAGGTTACCGATGCGCAGAACCTCACCGACTACGCTGAACTCGTCCTGCGGGTCTCGGCGCTGCTCGACGATCCGGCCCGCCTCGACGAGATCCGCGCGCGGTTCCGGCTGGTCGTCGTCGACGAGTACCAGGACACCGATCCAGCGCAGATCGAGGTGCTGCGCAAGCTCGTCGGCCCCGAGCAGCACTTCGTCGCGGTCGGCGACCACGATCAGTCGATTTACGGATTTCGTGGTGCGGCCCCGGAGGCCGTCGCGCTGTTCCCGCGGCACTTCCCCGGAGGCCAGGTGCGCGCGCTGCGGGTCACGCGCCGCTTCGGCCGGGCGATGCGTGACGCGGCCACGGCGGTCGTGCCGGCGGCCCAGCCCGGTGCGCTGCCGTCGGAGGTCGTCCGGCAGCACCGCGAGCTGGAGTGTGCCGGGCCGGACGGCGCGGTTGCCGTGATGACCTTCACCAGCGAGATCGCCGAGGTCGAGCACATCGCCGAGACGCTGCGGCGACAGCATCTCGAGGGGGGTCGGCCCTGGTCCGATATGGCGGTGCTGGTGCGCACGTCGCTGCAGTTGGAGCGGCTGCAGCGCGCCCTCGCGGAGGCCGACATCCCGTGCGAGGTCTCCGGAGACGAGGTTCCGCTGGTCGCCGAACCGGCCGTTCGCGTGCTGCTCGGCGCGCTCGCCGCATCCGACACCCTCGCGCGAGGCGAGGAACTGGAACCCCAGGTGGCCCACACGCTGCTCACCGGCCCGCTCGCGGGCGTCGACGCGCCGCACCTGCGCGCGCTGTCGCGGCGGCTGCGGGCCGGCGACCGCGACACGGCTTCGCCGGTCCTGCTCGCCCGCGCGGTGTCAGGGTTCGCGGCCCACGCCGAGGGCGGTAGCGGCGACCCCGCGGTGCGGCGGCTCGCCCGGCTGCTGGCACGCGCCGCGGCGGCTATCGCGGATGGTCAGGCGCCCGAACAGGTGCTGTGGCTGCTGTGGGACGACACCGACTGGCCCGCCCGCCTCGGACAGGCGTGGGACGCCGGTGGCACCGAACGGGTCGCCGCCGACCGCGATCTCGACGCCGTCGTGGCCCTGTTCCATCATGCGGCCCGCGCCGAGGAACGGCACCAGCGGCGCGGCGTCGCCGGCTTCGTGGCCGACCTGCGCGCCCAGCAGTTGCCGGCCGACCGGCTCGCCGACTCCTCGGCCCGTCCGGCGGCCGTCCGGCTGATGACCGCGCACCGGTCCAAGGGCCTGGAATGGCCGGTCGTCGTGGTCGCCGGTGTGCAGGAGCAGGTGTGGCCGAACCTGGTGCCGCGACCGTCGCTGCTGCGTCCCGATCTGTTGGCCGGCGAGCCGCTGTCCACGCGCGAGCGGCTCGCCGAGGAGCGCCGGGTGCTGTACGTCGCGCTGACCCGTGCGCGCGAGCTGTTGCTCGTCACCGCAGTCGACTCCGGCGGCGAACAAGCCGACGGCCCGTCACGATTCGTCGACGAACTGCGCCGGGCCGGATTCGGCCACGGCGAGCGGGTGGGCCGCCCGGCGCGGTCCCTGTCGCTGCGCGGTGTCGTCACGGAGTTGCGTCGCGCCGAGGACGACCCCGACCCCGAGGTGCGCGCCTCGGCGGCGGGGCTGCTAGCCCGCATCGCCCGCAGCAGCGCGGGCCGGGCGCGCGCTGCCCACCCGGACACCTGGTGGGGACTGCGCGACCTGACCGCCTCCACGGTGCCGCTGCGCGATCCCGAGCAGCCGCTCGGCCTGTCCGGATCGAGTCTGACCGCCCTCACCGACTGCTCTCTGCGCTGGTTTCTGGCCCACGAGGCCCACGGGTCACGCGGGTCAACCACCGCTCAGGGCTTCGGCCTGGTGGTTCACGCGGTGGCCGCCGACGTGGTGCGTCGCGGGCTGACCCACCCCGACGTCGCGGAGTTGCACGCCCACCTCGATGCGGTCTGGCACCGGCTCGGTCACGAGACGGAGTGGATCGGCGAGCGTGAGCGGGCCGAGGCGCATCAGGCGCTCGTCCGGTTCGCCACCTGGCACGTCGCCAATGCCCGCACGCCGCTGGCTGCCGAGCACGAGTTCACCGCCGAGTTGCGTATCGACGGCGAGACGGTCGTGCTGCGCGGGTCGATGGACCGGGTCGAGGTCGACGCCGACGGCCTGGTCCACGTGGTCGACTTCAAGAACAGCAAGAACGCCCCGCGCGCCGAGGAGGTGCGCCGGCACGTCCAGCTCGGGGCTTACCAGCTCGCGGTGCGGACCGCCGGCATCGACGGCAACCACGAGGTCGGCGGTAGCGAGCTGGTGCAGTTGCGTATCCCCGAGGGAACCAAGGCCCCCGACGCGCCGAAGGTCCAGCGCCAGGGGGCGCTGGACGAGACGGATTCCTTCGTCCACGAGGTCATCGGCGCGGCGGTGCGCACCATGCGGGCCGAGCGGTTTGCCGCGACCCCGGCCACCTGCACCTTCTGCGAGTTCGACGCGGTCTGCCCGGCCAAGACCTCCTTCACGGTCGGGGCGGCGCGATGACCCCGCTCCGAGGCGCGCCGGCACCCGGATCAGGGGCCGCGATCCGTGACGTGGAGCATCTGTGCGAGGTGCTGGACATTCCTTTCAGCGACGAGCAGAAGGCGGCCATCGTGGCTCCCCTCGACGGCACGTACGCGATCATCGCGGGGGCCGGATCGGGCAAGACTGCGGTCATGGCCGCGCGCGTGGTGTGGCTCGTCGGGCACGAGGGGGTCGATCCCGAGCGGGTACTCGGCCTGACCTTCACCGCCAAGGCCGCAGGCGAACTCGCGGGCCGGGTGCGCGAGTCGCTGGCCCGCGCGCTCGACGTCAGCGAGTCCGGGGAGCCGACGGTTTCGACCTATCACGCCTTCGCCGGGCGTCTCATCGCCGAGCACGGGCTGCGACTCGGACTCGAACCGGATCTGCAGGTGCTCACCGATGCCCGCCGCTTCCAGCTGGTGGCCCG
This sequence comes from Aeromicrobium sp., assembly GCF_047607065.1. Classification (GTDB taxonomy): domain Bacteria; phylum Actinomycetota; class Actinomycetes; order Propionibacteriales; family Nocardioidaceae; genus Aeromicrobium. Next base: position 18,024 of record NZ_JASGDU010000001.1, on the reverse strand, counting down.
CACCCTGCTGCGCGATGTCGACGAGCCGCTGCACCACGTCTCGACGCATCTGCCGACGCTCGTGGCCGATGTGCTGGCGCTCGACGGGCAGTTGTCGGAGCACCTGGTGAGTCCAGAAGCGCTGCGCGAGTTCGACACCGGCGTCATCGAGCAGATGGAGAGCCAGGCCAAGCAACTCAAACTCCACCGCGATACGGCCGAGACCTCCCGCAAGCGCATCGAGTTGAGCCGCTTGGTCGAGCGGTACCGGACCGCGAAGGCCGAGGCCGGAGTCATGGATTTTTCCGACCAGATGGCCTGGGGCACCGCGCTGGCGGCTCTGCCGGAGGTGGCCGCCGATCTGTCGTCCCGCTTCGATGCCGTCCTGCTCGACGAATACCAGGACACCTCCGTGGCCCAGCGCGACCTGCTGGCCTCGCTGTTTTGCGGCCGCATCACGGCGGTCGGCGATCCCGCCCAGGGCATTTACGGCTGGCGAGGGGCGGCCGCCGGCAACCTCGAGGGGTTCATCGGGACGTTCACCCCGCCGGGCCGGGCGCAGGCGGAGCCGTTCAGCCTCGCGGTGAGCCGGCGCTGCGGACGGCAGATCATCGACGTCGCCGGCCGCGTCGCCAAGACCTTCTACGACGGCTCGCCGGTGCTACGCCCGCTCAAGGCCGCGCCGGAGAATCCCGAGGGCGAGGTCACCGTGGCGCTGCACGCCACGGTCGCCGACGAGGTGGAGGCCGTGGCCGATGCCGTGGTCGCTGCGGGCCGACGCCTCGATCCGCCGGTGTGGAGCGAGATCGCCGTCCTGGTACGCACCAAGGGCGAGAACGCCGAGATCGTCCATGCGCTGCGCTCACGCGGGGTGCCCGTCGAGATCGTGGGCCTGACCGGGCTGCTGAGCCAGCCCGAGGTGCTCGACGTGCTGGCCGTGCTCGACGTACTCGACGACATGACCGCCAATCCGTCGATGCTGCGGCTGCTCGCCGGCCCGCGCTGGCGCATCGGCGACCGCGATCTCGCCCTGCTCGGCCGCCGTGCGCGGCGGCTGACCGAGTCCCATCGCACGGGCGAGCACCCCGACGCCGCCGATCTCGACGCAGTCCTCGCCGCCGAGCTAGATCGTGCGACCTCGGCGGTCGACCCCACCGAGGTCGTGTCGTTGGCCGAGGCCGTCGCCGACCCCGGCGGGGCCGACTACGATCCGCAGGCCCGCGAACGCTTCGCCGAGATCGCCGCACTGCTGGCGCGGCTGCGCCGTCACGTCCACGAGCCGTTGACCGACCTGGTGCATCGTGCGGTCCGCGAGCTGAACCTCGATGTCGAACTCGATCTGGCCGGACTCGGCACCGACAATCTCGCGCTGTTGCACGAGGCGGTGGCCCGCTACAGCGCCGGCGATCCGCACGCCTCGCTCGGTGGGCTGATGGCCTACCTGGCGGCCGAGCGCGATCACGCCGACGGGTTGGAGGTCAGCGCCCCGTCACAGGCGAACTCCGTCAAGGTGCTCACGGTGCACAAGTCCAAGGGCCTGGAGTACGACGAGGTGTTCGTGCCGTTCATGTCCGAGGGGGTCTTCCCGACGGGGCAGGCCCGGAGCCGGTGGATCAGCAATGCCCGGGCGCTGCCGGTGCGACTGCGCGGCGACTGCGGTGCGCTGGCCGACATCACCGATTTCACGACCGAGGGCGAGTGTGCCTACAAGGCGGCGTCGGCCGGCGAGGCCTACCTGGAGGAGATGCGGTTGGCTTATGTGGCCCTGACGCGGGCGCGGTCTCGCCTGCATCTGAGCGGCCATCGCTGGGGACGCACCCAGAAGAAGGCGCGCCAGCCGTCGCGGTTCCTCGTCGATGCCCGCGACTGGCTGGCGGGCAGCGGCGGCGAGCCGCTCGTATGGGCACCCCAGCCGGACCCCGACGAGGCCAACCCGCTGGTCGATCAGGCGGCCTACCCCTGGCCGCATCCGGTGGTCGGCATGGAGCAGCGCCGGGTCTTCGCCGCAGAGGTGCGCCGGGCTGTCGATCAGGGCGACGAGCCGGTGCCGGTTCACCCGAGCCATATGGCGTTGGCCCAGGACCTCGAACTGGTGTTAACCCACGCCGAGCGCAGCGAGTCGGCGGTCGTCGAGGTCACGCTGCCGCCGACGTTGTCGGCGACGCAGACGATGTCGCTGGCCGCCGACGAGGCGGCGTTCGTGCGCGACCTGGCGCGTCCGCTGCCACGCCGCCCGTCCGGGGCCGCCCGGTTCGGCACGGCCTTCCACGCCTGGGTCGAGCAGCGCTACGAGATCGCCGATCAGCCGGCGCTGCTCGATCCGAACGATTTGCCAGGGCACGCCGAGGAGGAGATCGTCGACGACGCCGAACTCCTCGCCCTGCAGGAGGCCTTCGAGCGCGGTCCGTTCGCCGTGCGGGAGCCGTATTCGGTCGAGGAGGGCTTCTCGATCCAACTCGGGACGCAGCGGCTCATCGGCCGCATCGACGCGGTGTTCGCCGACGAGACCGGCGGCGGCTACGAGATCGTGGACTGGAAGACCAACCGCAGCGCCAGCGCCGATCCGCTGCAGTTGGCGATCTATCGCCTGGCATGGGCCGAGCAGCACGACGTCGATCCGGCACGGGTGCGTGCCTCGTTCTTCTATGTCCGGCTCGGCGAGGTCGTCACGTACGACGACCTGCCGGACCGGGAGGAGCTGGAGCGGCTGCTCGCCGGGGAGCGGGGTCAGCCGGCTTGAGGCCGGGCGTCCAGGAAGCGAGCGAGCAGGTCGTAGGTGCGCGACTCCAGCTCCCGGTCCCGCGCTTCGGCGGCCGCGAAACCCGCCCTCATCTGCGCGGCGACATCGGTGATGCGCTCATCGAGTCGTTCTTCCAGCCGGTCGATGCGAGCCGTCAGGGAGTCGAACCGTTCGTTGGTGGACGCTTCCATCTGGGCGAACCGTTCGTTGGTGGCCTTCTCCAACCGGTCGAACCGTTCGTTGGTGGCCTTCTCCAACCGGTCGAACCGTTCGTCGGTGGCCTTCTCCAACCGGTCGAACCGCTCGTTAGTGGCCTTCTCCAACCGGTCGATGCGTGCGTGGAGTTGCGCGCCGAGTGCTCCGGTCCGCTCGACGGAGCGCTGCTCGAAGCCGGCCAGGTCACGGCGCAGGTCGCGTTTGATGGTTGAGAGGAACACGAACATGGGCACAAGGACGCCCGCGATGAGCGCGAGATTCTCCAAGTCCACGTGGATCACTCCTTCAGTGTGCAAGAGCGGGCGATGGATGACCAGAACATGGCGCACCGGGACCGGATTTTGCTACGAAAGTTCTTGCTTGTGGATGGGATTCCTCCCAGGCTTCATTTCTGTGGATAACGGGTTTCGCCGGGTGGGTCTACGGTGGCCGGGTGAGTCGTTTCGCCTTCGAGGTCGCGCGCCATGACCGGGCCGCCCATCGCCGCCGCGACCCGCGCCCCGAGGGTGCCCGTGTCATGGTCCTGGGCGGTGAGCACGTCGCGACGGCGGCGGAAATCCCGGCAATCGCCTGGATGAGCCGCGACGAGGCACCCGACGGCGAATGGGTCTGGCTCGGTGAGCAGGGCGGCCGGGATCATGCCGCGGTGGTGGTCGACGGGCGGGTGCCGGCCGAGCTGAATCCGGTGAGCGTCCGTGTGCTGGCCCCGCTGCTGGATCCTGAAGACCTGTCGCTCGCCGTTCACGCGGTCGCCCTCGCCCGCTGGCTCGCCGCGACACCGTTCTGCCCGCGGTGCGGCACGCGCACGGAGGTCCGTCAGGCGGGGCACGCGCGCCATTGCCCCGGATGCGCTGCCGATCACTTCCCGCGCACCGATCCGGCCGTCATCATGCTCATCACCGATGCCGAGGACCGGGCGCTGCTCGGTCGCAGCCCCGCCTGGCCGGAGGGCCGGTTCTCGACGCTGGCGGGATTCGTCGAGCCGGGCGAATCGCTGGAGGACGCCGTGCGGCGCGAGGTCGCCGAGGAGGTCGGCGTCACGGTCGGCGAGGTCGGCTACGCCGGCAGTCAGCCGTGGCCCTTCCCCGCAAGCCTCATGGTCGGCTTCTTCGGCCGGGCCACCATGACCGAGATCACCGTCGACACCACCGAGATCGCCGAGGCCCTCTGGGTGACGCGCGACGAACTGCGCGCCCACGGCGAGGCCGGCACGCTGCTGCTCCCGCCGAGCGGCGTCTCGATCTCGTCGTGGCTCGTCGAGGCCTGGCTCGGCGATCAGATCACCGCCGCCTGGTTCTAAGGATGTCCGCAGATAGTCTGGGAACTGAACTGAGACAGCGCCGTTCCCGCCTGAGAAGAACGTCGGCCCCAGCACTTCCGCGCTGGGGCCGATCCTGGGGTGGCTGACGGGGCTCGAACCCGCGACAACCGGCACCACAAGCCGGGACTCTACCAACTGAGCTACAGCCACCAGGCGCGCCGAGCGATGCCCGGCACGGCCCGTCGAGCATAGCGCAGGTTCACAGCGATCCGGTCACCGAGCCGCCGATCTCGGCCGCGATGGTGCGCGCGGTGTCGGAGTCGATTCCCGGATCGGGGGTGAACACCGCCCGGCGGTAGTACCGCAGTTCCTCGATGCTCTCGGCGATGTCGGCCAGTGCGCGGTGGTTGCCGGCCTTGGCCGGGGCCGCGAAATAGGCGCGGGGGAACCAGCGCCGGGCCAGCTCCTTGATGCTGGACACGTCGATGATCCGGTAGTGCAGCCACGCCTCCAGCTCGGGCATGTCACGGGCGAGGAACGCCCGGTCGGTGCCGACGGAGTTGCCCGCGAGCGGGGCCTTGCCGGGTTCGGGCGCGAACTGGCGGACATGGTCGAGCACCTGCGCCTGCGCATCGGCCAGCGACAGCCCCGCATCTAACTGCTCGATCAGGCCCGATGCGGTATGCATGCGCGTGACCAGTTCGTTCATCTGCTCCAGTGCGGCCTGCGGCGGTTTGACGACGAGATCGATCCCTTCGCCCTTGACGTTCAGATCGAAGTCCGTGACGAGGACGGCCACCTCGATGAGCGCGTCGCTGTCGAGCGACAGTCCGGTCATCTCACAATCGATCCACACCAGTGTGTCGTTCACGGTCGTTCACGGTACGCCACCGCGCCGCTGGCCTGTGGTGCTGCCCGCTACGCTGACCGCGACCGATGCAGGCCGATCCGACTGTCGGCCCCACCGCCAGGAGACCTGAGTGAGCAACAAGGACCGTCAGCAGCGCGCCGCCCGAGCCGAGCAGATGCGCAAGGAGCGTGAGAAGGCCGCCCGGCGTCAGCGTAATCTCATCACGGCGGTCATCGTCGTCATCGTCGCCGCTCTCATCGGCCTGGCCGCCTGGGGCGTCAGCTCCAGCACCAAGGAGAACAAGCCGAAAGCCTGGAGCGTGACCTACACCCCCGAGGACGCCGGCGGCACAGTGGCCGAGGGCTACGAGCCGGTCGTGGTGGAGCTGTACGAGGACTTCCAGTGCCCGGCTTGCCAGTCGCTCGAGACGCTCTACGGTGAGCAACTCGAGGCGCTCGTGGCCTCCGGCGACATCACTCTCAAGTACCACCCGTACTCGTTCCTCGACGACCGCGGCGGCAGCACGAACGAATATTCGCGGCGGTCGACCAACGCGGCTATCTGCATCTACGAGGAGTACGGTGCCGCTGCCTACGTGCAGTTCCACGACTACCTCTACGCCAATCAGCCGGCCGAGGGCACGGCCGGGCCGGAGGACGCCGAACTGGTCTCGGCTGCCGAGAGTCTCGGGTTCACCGGCATCGCGGATTGCGTCACCGAGCACACCTATTTCAAGCGTGTCGAGCGGGCCAAGGAGGCCGGCGTCGAACGCGGTGTCTCGGCCACACCGACGATTTACGTCGACGGCAAGCAGGTCGAGGACAAGGCGACGCTGCTCGATCAGATCAACGCCCTCGTGGCCGAGCGCAAGGGCACCGAGGTGCCGGCGACGACCGACCCGGCTGCGGTGGTGCCTGCGGGCTGAGCACGCCCCGCAGCACCCGGCGCCCCCGGCAGGACTCGAACCTGCGACCCAGTCATTAGAAGTGACTCGCTCTATCCATCTGAGCTACGGGGGCAAGGGACCGGCCGAGCGGTCGCCAAGCACGGATCGTAACCGATGGGCCGCGCCGGAGGCGTCGTCTGCGGGCGGCTGTCGGACCCGTCGCCTACGATGCGTCACGTGACCGCTGAACCCGCTACGGCTTCGCCGCCGGTGCCCCAGGACCCCTGGCTCCAGCGCGGCCGCCTCGCCCTGGTGGTCGGGGTGGCGGTGCTGGCGGTCGTCGGACTGGGCGCGGTCGGCTTCTTCCTTTTCCGCACCCACTCGTGGCACGGATCGGGCCTGGCCATCGTCCTCGGGCTGATCCCGTTGCCGCTGGTCGCGCTGTTCTATTGGTGGCTCGACCGCTATGAACCCGAGCCGCTGCGCTACGCCCTGGCGGCCTTCGCCTGGGGGGCGGTCGGCGCGGTGGCGATCTCCATCGGCCTGGAGGCGTGGTCGGCCTGGGCCTTCGACCTCAGCGATCAGCAGTCGGCCACCTTCGCCGCGCCGCTGGTCGAGGAGTCGGCCAAGGGGGTCTTCCTGCTGGCCACCTTCCTGCGCGCACGCCGGGTCATCGGCGGAGTGCTCGACGGCATCTTCTACGCGGGGGTGGTGGCGCTCGGCTTCGCCTTCGTCGAGAACATCGGCTACTACACGATGAGTTATCTGGGCGGCCCCGACCTCGGCGTCAGCGGTGCGCAGGGTGCGGTCGGTACCTTCGTCGTGCGCGGCGTGGCCAGTCCGTTCGCCCACCCGTTGTTCACCTCCTGCTTCGGCATCGCCCTTGGATTGGCCGTCGCCGTCCGGCCGGTCTGGGCGAGGGTGCCCATCGTGGCCGGAGGCTGGCTGGCCAGTGTGCTCATGCACGGGCTGTGGAACGGCTCGATCAGTTACGTCGGCCCGGTGGCCTTCGCCCTGTTCTACCTGGTGCTGATGGTCGTCTTCGCCGGATACGTGACGTTGTCGATCCTGTTGCGCCGCCGGCAGTTCGTCGTCGCCTGCCGCTCGTTGTCCTACATGGCTCAGCGCGGGTGGATCGAGCCGCACGACATCGCCTGGCTCACCTGGTTCGGCTACCGCGCGCAGGCACAGCAGCATGCTTTTCGTGCCGCCGGTCCGGCCGCGCGCGACGCGGTTCGCCGGTACCAGCGGCTCGCGACGGAGTTGGCCTTCGTGCACGACGCAGTCATGTTGCGCCGTCCGGTGGTGCGCGGCATCGAGCGGACGCGGTTCCTGCGGAGCGAGATCGAGGCGCTGCGACCAGGACTGATCCTGCCGCAGTCCATCGACCCGCTGCCCGCCTGGCCGGTATGGTCCGCTCCCGCCGGAGTGGCGATTCGGGCATGACACCACGTGACGCAGCCGCGCCCTGCGACGCGCGTCTACTAGGCTCTCGGTAGAAACGGGCGATGTACGAGACGGGAGAGGAGTGGTCGTGACCGGCGTAGACGCCTCGGGCGAACTCCTCAGGGCGCTGACAGCGCTGCTGGACCGTATCAAGCAGGCCGACCTGCAGCTCCAGGCCGACGGTGTCGATGACGCTCGCCGGTTGCGGGCCGCGATCTCCGACCAGCTGTCGGACTATGTATTGCCCAGGCTCGTGCAGTTCGACGCGCCGCTGCTCGTCGTGGTCGGCGGTTCGACCGGAGCCGGCAAGTCCACGCTCGTCAACTCGCTCGTGGGTGAGGTGGTCACCGAGTCGGGCGTGCTGCGCCCCACCACGCGATCACCGGTCCTGGCGCACCATCCCGAGGATGCGAAGTGGTTCGCGCCCAACCGGATCCTGCCCGACCTGGTGCGCACGGACCGCTCTGACAACTCCACCTACGGCCTGCGGCTGCGGGCCAGCCAGCACGTGCCGCGGGGCCTGGCGATCCTCGACGCCCCCGATGTCGACTCCATCGACGAGGGCAACCGCGAACTCGCCACTCAGTTGCTCGCCGCCGCCGACCTGTGGCTGTTCGTCACCTCCGCCGCTCGTTATGCCGATCAGGTCCCGTGGGACTACCTGCGCCAGGCCGCCGAGCGCAGCGCCTCGGTCGCGGTCGTGCTCGACCGCACCTCGCCGACCGGGGTCGTGGAGGTGCGCGGGCACCTCGCGCGCATGATGACCGCCCGTGGCCTGTCGGACTCGCCGCTGTTCACCGTCCCAGAGACGGCCGTCGACACCGAGGGCCTGCTGCCGCGCTCGAGTGTCGAACCCATCGTCAGCTGGCTGCACGACCTCGCGCGCGATGTCACGACCCGGACCATGATCGTCCGCTCGACCCTCGACGGGGCCGTTCGTCATGACGTGCTGCGCAGCCACGACCTCGCCGATGCTTTCGACGCTCAGGTGGCTGCGGCCGACGAGTTGCGCGCCGCAGTCGATGGCAGTTTCAGCCACGCCGTGCAGGCGCTGCAGCGGTCGGTTAGTGACGGCAGCCTCGTCAGTGGTGACGTCGCGGTGCGCTGGCAGAACTTCGTCGGCGGCGGTGAGATGGTGCGCACGGTTGAGGGCAAAGTCGGCCGACTGCGCGAACGTCTGGTTGACGGGGTCACCGGCAAGCGCTCCAAGGCCGACGACGTCGCCTCGGCTATCGAACACGACCTCGCGGTGCTGATCGTCGAGGTGCTGGAGTCCGCGTCCACCGCCATCGTGGCGATGTGGGCCACCGCCCCGGCCGGGGCGGCGATTGTCGCGGCCCGCCACGGCCTCGACCGCGCTCCGCGAGACTTGCGAGCACGGGCTGAACGGCTGGCCCGCGACTGGCAGGGTCGGCTTACCGAGCAGGTCCGCGCGGCAGTGGCGGGTCGTCGGCTGTCTACTGACGCACTCGCCGTTGGTGTTCCGGGTCTATCGGTCAGCGCGATGGTCTCGGCCCTCGGCGCGGGCGACACCGACGCCGGACGCCTGGGACGCGAGATCATCGACGCAGTGCTGGGCCGGGAGAACGTCGACCAGATCGTCGCGGCGGCCTCGGCCGACCTGCGCGACGGCGTCGCCCGTATCGTGGGCGAGGAGCAGGCGCGGTTCACCGTCCTCGCGCCCGACCCGAGTGCGGTGCGCGCCGCCCAGGCGTCCTTGCGCGAGGCCGCGCGTCGCGCCGAATATGCGCGACATCTCGATGGACTAGAGTCACGCATCCAGCGCGGTTCGCATGCCACAGGCAGAGGGGGGGAGAAACGTTGAGTCAGTTCTCGGACTCGCCCACGCCGGTCTACCGGGGTGACATCGGCGACATCGGCCGCCGGGTCGACGGCCTCGTGACTGCGGCCACCGCCGCGCACGGACGGCTTCCCGACTCGTTGCTGGCAGTGGCCGACCAGTTGTCGGGGCGCGCCGTCGAACGGCTGCGGCTCTCCGGTGAGCACACCATCGTTGCCCTCGCGGGCGCGACCGGATCGGGTAAGTCCTCGCTGTTCAACGCCCTGACCGACCTCGATCTGGCCGGGGTCGGCCTGCGGCGGCCGACGACCTCCTGGGCGCTGGCGTGCGCCTGGGGTCCGGACGGTGCCCAAGGGCTGTTGGAGTGGATGGGCATTCCGCCGCGCCATCAGGTCTCTCGCATGAGCATGCTCGACCGGTCCGCCGAGGACACCAAGCTCGACGGCCTCGTGCTGCTCGACCTGCCCGACCACGATTCGACCGAGGTCGCCCACCACATCGAGATGGACCGCCTGGTGCAGTACGCGGACCTCATCGTGTGGGTGCTCGATCCGCAGAAGTACGCCGATGCGGCGATCCACGACCGCTACCTGCGGCCGATGGCCTCCTACGACGACGTCTCGGTCGTCGTGCTCAACCAGATCGACCGCATCCCGTACGAGCAGCGCGCACGGGCCGTCGATGACGTCCGCCGGATCGTTGCCGCCGGCGGCATGACCGATGTCCCGGTGCTCGGTGTGTCGGCCTCCCGAGGCGACGGCATCGACGACCTCAAGCGGGAGCTGGCCCGGCGCATCCGCACGCGCGCGTCGTCTCGTGAACGGCTGACGGCCGATGTGGCCGCTGCGGCCGAGAAGATCGCTGCGGTCGGCGGGCGTAGCAATGTGCCCGGCGTGATCGACGCGGACCGCGAAGAACTCGACCGCGCCCTCTACGACTCCGTCGGCGGCTACCAGCTCTCCTCGGCCGTTGGCGCGTCCACCCGTCGCTCCGTCCTGCGCTCGACCGGTTGGCCGTTGACCCGGTGGGTCGGCCGGCTGCGCAAGGATCCGCTCGCCGAACTCGGCGTCGGCTACCGCGATCTCGGCCAGGAGCAGTCGCGGCTCCCCGAGGCGATCCGTCCTCAGCGGTCTGCGGTCGATACGGCGGTGCGTGTGTTCGTGGAGAAAGCGTCGGTGGGTCTGGAGCGACCGTGGCGCGATGCCGTCCGGCGGGCCGCCGAGTCCGCCGCCCCCGGTGGGCAGGCTGCGGTGGCTGACGCAGTCGAGGGCGCGGTGGCGATGACCCCGCTGTCGGCGCGCGGCGGTGTGTGGACCCAGGTGGTGAACGCGCTGCAGTGGCTGCTGTTGATCGCGGCCGTGGGCGGCCTCGGCTGGTGGGCCGCAGAGCACCTGGTCGGCCTCGGAGTTCCGGAGTCGCCGACGGTGAATGGCTTCGGGCCGGCCGATGGCAGGCCGTTGTCGCTGGTCCTGGGCATCGGAGGCCTGGTCGGCGGAATCGTGCTGGCCCTGCTGTCACGTCTCGCCGCGCGGTTCGTCGCGCGGTCGCGCTCGGCCCGCGTGGAGCGTGAGGTGCGCGATGCGGTCGGTGCGGTGGCGCAGAAGATGGTGGTCACCCCGGTCGAGGCGGAGATCGCCGCTTACGAGCGTTACCGCGCCGGTATTCTCGACGCCCTCGGCTGACGCGCTGCTCGGGTGGGGACATCGGTGGTGCTGACTCGCCGATAGGCTGGGGGCATCATGGCTGACTACGTCCTCACACTGCGCAATGTCCGCAAGGCCCACGGCGACAAGGTCGTCCTCGACAATGTCACCTTGTCGTTCCTGCACGGTGCCAAGATCGGTGTCGTCGGCCCGAACGGTATGGGCAAGTCTTCGCTCCTCAAACTCATGGCAGGTCTCGACCAGCCCAACAATGGCGATGTCCTGCGCGATCCCGCCGCGACGGTCGGCATGCTCCAGCAGGAGCCGCCGCTGACCGAGGGCAAGACGGTCCTGGAGAACGTCGAGGAGGCGGTCGCCGAGATCAAAGGCAAGATGGCCCGCTTGGAGGCCGCCTACGCCGAGATGGCCGAGCCGGACGCCGACTACGACGCGCTGGGCACCGAGACCGCCGAACTGCAGAACTACCTCGACGCTGTCGGTGCCTGGGACATCGATTCCAAACTCGATCAGGCGATGGACGCGCTGCGCTGCCCGCCGCCGGACTCGCTGGTCGATCACCTCTCCGGCGGCGAGCGCCGTCGCGTCGCCCTGTGCAAGCTCCTGCTGCAGCAGCCCGACCTGTTGCTGCTCGACGAGCCGACCAACCACCTCGACGCCGAGAGCGTGCAGTGGCTGGAGGGGCATCTCAAGAGTTATCCGGGTGCAGTGCTCGCGGTGACCCACGACCGGTACTTCCTCGACAATGTCGCCGAGTGGATCGCCGAGGTCGACCGCGGCTCGATCCACGGCTACGAGGGCAACTACTCGACGTACTTGGAGACCAAGAAGGAGCGCCTCAAGATCGAGGGGCAGAAGGACGCCAAGCGCGCCAAGATGCTCGAGAAAGAACTCGAGTGGGTGCGCTCCAACGCGAAGGGGCGTCAGGCGAAGTCCAAGGCGCGTCTGGCCCGCTACGAGGAGTTGGCAGCCGAGGCCGAGAAGGCGCGCAAGATCGATACCTCCGACATCAACATCCCGGCCGGTCCGCGCCTGGGCGACGTCGTGCTCGACGCGAAGAGTCTCACGAAGTCCTTCGACGGCCGGGTGCTGTGGGATGACATCAGCTTCTCACTGCCGCGCGCGGGCATCGTCGGCGTGGTCGGTCCCAACGGCGTGGGCAAGACGACGCTGTTCCGCATGATTACCGGCGGCGAGCAGCCTGATTCCGGCGAGTTGAACGTCGGCCAGACGGTCTCGATCAGTTACGCCGACCAGAGCCGCGAGAACATCGATCCGAACAAGAACGTGTGGGAGGTCGTCTCCGGCGGGCTGGACTTCATCAAGGTCGCCAACTTCGAGATGAACTCGCGCGCCTATGTCGCGTCGTTCGGCTTCAAGGGGTCGGACCAGCAGAAGAAGGCCGGCGTGTTGTCCGGCGGTGAGCGCAACCGGCTCAACCTGGCGCTGACGCTCAAGCAGGGCGGAAATCTGCTGCTGCTCGACGAGCCGACCAACGACCTCGACGTCGAGACGCTGTCGTCTCTGGAGGATGCGCTGCTGGAGTTCCCCGGCTGTGCCGTGGTGACCTCGCACGACCGGTGGTTCCTCGACCGCATCGCCACGCACATCCTCGCCTGGGAGGGCACTGCGGAGAACCCGGCGCAGTGGTTCTGGTTCGAGGGTAACTTCGCCTCCTACGAGGCCAACAAGGTCGAGCGTCTCGGCCCCGAGGCCGCTCGCCCGCACCGGGTCACCCACCGCCGCCTCACCCGCGACTGACTGCGTGCCGCTGGCTGAGGTGCGTAGGCCGCTTGCGGACGCAGCGTCGAAGCCAGCGGGATCTACTGGCGGAATCTGAGGGAATCGCTGATTTATTCGGGTTGCGTGCCGCCGTCCGGTCCCTGAGGTGCGAGTGCAGCGCACCTCGAAGGGACTCGAACTGCAACTCATTTCGAGGCTCCGCTCGTTCCTCGCTACGCACCTCAATGAGCGGCATCGACCTATCAATCAGCGCTGCCTCAGAAGGGGCGGGCGTCGAGGTGGGCGGAGACGGCGGCCATGACCTTGCCGACGGTGGCGAAGTCGCCGGGGCAGGCCTGCGTGACGAAGTAGTCGTGGACGCCGCGGACGTGGGTGTGGGCCGCCCGTTCGAGCACCGCGAATCCGGCGTCGGTGAGGACGGCCGAGACGCCGCGGCCGTCCTCGGCGCACTGCCCGCGCGCCACGAGGCCGCTGCGTTCGAGCCGTGAGACGGTGTGCGTGACCCGGCTGCGCGAGTGCCCGACCGCGTCGGCGAGTTCGGCCATGCGGATCGCGCGCGACGGCACCTCCGAGAGCCGCACGAGGATCTCGTACTCGGGCAGTGAGAGGCCGTGATGCTGGCGCAGGTCGCGGTCGAGTTGGTCCATCAAGGCGGTTACGCCGCCGAGAAAGGCCCGCCAGGCACCCTGCTGTTCGACCGACAACCACGGGGTGTCGGTCGGCAGAGCATCGTCGGGAGCCACGGCCCTCACTGTAGTTGCCGGCTGCGGCGTTCTACTGACGCAGGCATTTGATTGAATATTCATCTACATGATACTGTCGGGATACAGACTCCCCAAGGATTGGAAGCGCCCATGAGCATCGTCACCCCCGGCACCTGGCAGCTGGACCCCACGCACACCGAGATCGGCTTCTCGGTCCGTCACCTGATGAGCAAGGTTCGCGGCACCTTCGAGACCTTCAGCGGCACACTCGTCACCGCCGAGGACATCACCGCCTCGACGGTCTCGGTCGAGGTCGACCTCAGTTCGATCAACACCGGCACCGCCGACCGCGACAATCACCTGCGCAGCGGCGACTTCTTCGACGTCGAGTCGAACCCCACCATGTCTTTTGCCACCACCGGTGTTGCGCAGAAGAGCGACAACGAGTTCGTCGTGTCGGGCGACCTGACGATCAAGGGCGTCACCAAGCCGCTCGACCTGGCCGTCGAGTTCCTCGGCGAGGGCAAGGACCCCTGGGGCGGCACCCGCGTCGGCGTCGAAGCGACCGCATCGATCAGCCGCAAGGAGTTCGGCATCGACTTCAACATCCCGCTCGAAGGCGACAAGCTGATGATCGGCGACAAGATCGCCATCACGATCAACGCCGAGGCCGTGCTGCAGGCGTGATCTAGGAAGTGCGACGAGCGGTCCCTGAGGTGCGAGGCCGCTCGCGGCCGAGCCTCGAAGGGCGCACCTCAGGACCCGATGTCGGGTTGCCCTCGAAGGGTGTGACCTAGGCGCTGGGGCGCAGCATGCGGACCGCGAGGTCGGCGTGCAGCTGCCCCAGCTCGTCGGGGGTGTGGGCGCGCCCCGGCTCGAACCACCGCACGAGATCGACGCTGAGGCTCAGTACGGCGCGCGCTGTGCCCCGCAGATCGGTCACCTCGCAGACGCCCTCGCCGACCCCCGCAGCGAGGGCGTCCTGCATGAGGTGCTCCATGCGCCGACGCAGGTCGGCGATGACGGCCCGGTGCTCCGGGGTCAGCGCGCCGAACTCGTACTGCACGACCCGGCCGACCCGGCTGTTGCGCGCGTGCCATTGGCTGAAGGCCCGCACCATAGCCGCGATTCTCTCGACCGGCGACCCCTCGCTCCGTGCCGCCGAGGAGAGGACGTCGAGCGCCCGTTGATGGCCGCGCAGCGAAACTGCGAAGAGCAGGTCCTCCTTGGTCGCGTGATGCACGTAGACCGCCGCCGGACTCATGCGCGCGCGCGCCGCGATGTCGCGCGTCGTCGTGCTGCCGTACCCGCGCTCGGCGAACGCCTCGATGGCGGCGTCGAGCAGCCGATCGCGGGCGGGCGTGCTCATGGCGGACTCCTTCGGGGCTGTGGTGGACAGCATGGACCAGCGGTGGCATCCTAAGCAAGCGCTTAGTTGGCGCGCCATCCTGCTACGCACGACCATCTGGAGACACCGCATGGACCGCACGATCTACACCGAAGACCACGAGGCTTTCCGCGAGACGTGCGCGGGATTCCTGTCCAAGAAGGTCGCCCCGCACATCGAGCAGTACATCGAGGACAAGGCGCTGCCGCGCGACTTCTGGCTGCAAGCCGGTGAGTTGGGCCTGCTCGGCCTGGAGATCCCCGAGGAGTTCGGCGGCTCGGAGGCCGGCGACTACCGCTTCAACGCGGTCCTCGGCGAGGAACTGAGCAAGGTCAGTTCGGCGCTCGGTTCCTGTTGGGGCATCCACGCCGACATCACCGCGCCGTACATCGTCGCGCTCGGCACCCAGGAGCAGAAGGAGCGCTGGCTGCCCAAGGTCGCTTCCGGGGAGTGCCTGCTGGCCATCGGCATGACCGAGCCGGGCGGCGGTTCGGACCTCGCCGCGCTCAAGACCACTGCGGTCCGCGACGGCGACGGCTGGGTCATCAACGGCTCCAAGACCTTCATCACCAACGGCTACAGTGCCGACCTCGTGGTGACCGCCGTGCGCACCTCGCCGGAGAAGGGTGCCAAGGGCATCACGCTGTTCGGCATCGAGGCCACCGACGAGGGCTTCAGCCGCGGCCGCAAGCTCGACAAGGTCGGCCAGACCGAGTCCGACACCGCCGAGCTGTTCTTCGAGAACGTCCGCGTCGGCGACGACCGCATCATCGGCCAGCTCGACATGGGCTTCATCCACATGATGCAAAAGCTCCCGCAGGAGCGCCTCGGCTGCGCGGTTTCCAACATCGCCCAGGCCAAGCAGATCCTCGTCGAGACGATCCAGTACGCCAAGGACCGCAAGGCCTTCGGTCAGTCCATCGGTGCCTTCCAGTGGAACAAGTTCCTCCTGGCCGAACTGGTCACGCAGATCGAGGTCGCCGAGGCCTACGTCGACAACGCGGTCGCCGCGCACGCCGAGGGCAAGCTCACTGCGGTCGACGCGGCCAAGGCGAAGTTCTACAGCTCCGACGTACAGAACAAGGTCCTCGACCACTGCGTGCAGATCCACGGCGGCTACGGCTTTATGAACGAGTACCGCGTCGCCCGCGCCTGGCGCGATGCCCGCGTGACCCGCATCTGGGCCGGGTCGAACGAGATTATGAAGGAACTCATCGGCCGCGAGTTGGGATTCTGACATGCCCGAAGCCGTCATCGTCTCCACCGCGCGTTCGCCCATCGGCCGCGCGGTCAAGGGATCCCTCAAGGACATGCGACCCGACGACCTGACCGTGCGCATGGTCAAGGCCGCGCTCGACAAGGTCCCGTCGCTGGCCCCGAAGGACATCACCGACCTGCACCTCGGCATCGGCCAGCCGGCCGGCGAGGGCGGACACAACATCGCTCGCGTCGTCTCGGTGCTCGCCGGCCTGGACCACCTGCCCGGCGTCACCGTCAACCGGTACTGCTCCAGTTCGCTGCAGACCACCCGCATGGCCTTCCACGCGATCAAGGCCGGCGAGGGCGACGTGTTCATCTCGGCCGGCGTCGAGACCGTCAGCCGCTTCGCCGGCGGCTTCGCCGATGTGCCCGGTTCGGAGAACCCGCTGTTCGCCGACGCCATCGCCCGCACCGCCAAGCGGGCCGAGGGCGGTGCCGAGACCTGGGCCGACCCGCGTGAATCCGGCTCGCTGCCCGATCAGTACATCGCGATGGGCCAGACGGCCGAGAACGTCGCGCAGTACCTGGGCATGAGCCGCGCCGAACAGGACGAGTTCGGCGTGCGCAGCCAGAACCTCGCCGAGGCGGCCATCGCCTCCGGCTTCTGGGCCACCGACATCACCCCGGTCACGCTGCCCGACGGCACGGTCGTCTCGACCGACGACGGCCCGCGCGCGGGCGTCACGCTGGAGGCGGTCAGCCAGCTCAAGCCGGTCTTCCGCCCCGACGGCACCGTCACGGCGGGCAACGCCTGCCCGCTCAACGACGGCGCGGCAGCGGTAGTCGTGATGAGCGACGTCAAGGCCAAGGAGCTGGGCCTGACGCCGCTGGCGCGCATCGTCTCGACCGCCGTCACGGGCCTGTCGCCGGAGATCATGGGCCTCGGCCCGGTCGAGGCGATCCCGGCCGCGTTGAAGAACGCCGGCATGGGCATCGACGACATCGACCTGTACGAGATCAACGAGGCCTTCGCGGTGCAGGCGTGGGGTTCGGCCAAGACCCTCGGCATCCCGCTCGACAAGCTCAATGTCAACGGCGGTGCCATCGCCGTCGGCCACCCGTTCGGCATGACCGGCGCGCGCATCACGAGCACGCTCATCAACTCGCTGCGGTGGCATGACAAGCAGTTCGGCGTCGAGTCGATGTGCGTCGGCGGCGGCATGGGCATGGCGATGGTGCTGGAGCGGTTGTCGTGAGCGCAGGAACCCTGCGCCACGAGGGCAGGGCCGCCATCGTCACCGGCGCGAGCCGGGGCATCGGCTACGCCATCGCCGAGCGGATCGTGGCCGAGGGCGGCAAGGTCGTCGTCACCGCGCGCAAGGCCGAGGCGCTGGCTGCGGCTGCCGGACAACTCGGCACTCCCGAGCAGGTGCGGTGGGTCGCAGGCAACGCCAGCGATCCGGCGCACCAGGACGAGGTCGTCGCGACCGCGCTGGAGGCGTTCGGATCGCTCGACTACATGGTCAACAACACCGGCATCAACCCGGCGTACGGCCGCATGGTCGACATCGACCTGGAGGCGGCGTCGAAGATCTTCGACACGAATGTCGTGGCGGCGATCGGCTGGGCGCAGAAGGCCTACCGGGCCTCATTCGAGGCGAACGGGGGTGCCATCGTCAACATCGCGTCGGTGGCGGGCCTGCTGCCGGCACCGAATATCGGCACTTACGGTGCGTCGAAGGCGGCGCTGATCCACGTGACCAAGGAACTGGCCGTCGAGCTGGGGCCGACGATCCGGGTCAACGCCGTCGCGCCGGCGGTCGTCAAGACCCGCTTCGCCGGGGCGCTGTACGAGGGCCGCGAGGAAGAGGTCGCCCGGCCGTACCCGCTCAAGCGGCTGGGGGAGCCGGAGGACATCGGCTCGGTCGTGTCCTTCCTGCTGTCGTCCGACGCCTCGTGGGTCACCGGACAGACGATCACCGTTGACGGCGGCCTGCTGCTCACCGGCGGCGTCTGAGCGGTTCGCTAGGTCGTGTTGATCAAGTTGGTCTTGATCGAGATCGGGGTCGCGGCGAGGCAGATGCCAGCGCGGTAGTTGCGGGCGAGTTTGTCTGAGCGCATCGCGATACCGCGCCACTGCTTGAGCCTGT